>CAVQVK010000068.1:0-25182 GCA_963717035.1 uncultured Acidimicrobiaceae bacterium
ACGCCCTTCACTCACACCGCCGCTGCCCTATCGAAAGGAAACACCATGTCCACTGTCATCACTGGAGCATCGGGTCACTTCGGCCGGCTCGTCGTCGATCAACTCCTCGCCGCCGGAACGCCGCCGGCGCAGATCGTGGCCACCGGCCGAGACATTGACAAACTCACCGACCTCGCACAAAACGGGGTCACGGTGCGGCGCCGCGGACTTCGCCGACCCGAGCACCCTCGACGATGCTTTCGTGGGCGCCGACGCGATGGTGCTGGTCTCGACGACGACAGTCGGGGAGCGATTCGACAACGCCCGCAACGCCATCGACGCGGCAGCCCGAGCAGGTGCGTCCCGGATCGTGTACACCAGCATCGTCAACGCCTCGACCGCGCAAATGACGCTCGCTGATGAACATCGCCGCACCGAGGACTACCTGCGTGACAGCGGTTCAGCGTTCGTCATACTGCGCAACGGATGGTACTTGGAGAACTACACCGACCAGCTCCCGATGATCACCCAGTACCACGCATTGTTGGGCAGCGCGCACGACGGTCTCGTCAGTGCGGCCAGCCGACGCGACTACGCGGCCGCCGCCGCTGCGGTGCTGACGCAGGACGGGAACCTCGGAGCGACCTACGAGCTCGGCGGAACGCCGTTCACCCTGACCGAACTCGCCGCCACGATCAGTGACGTCCTCGGCACCCACATCGCCTACCAGGACATGTCGGTCGCTGACTACATCAGCGCCCTGACCGCCGCGGGGCTGCCCCCGGAGATGGCCGCCGCCGTCGCCGACGCCGATGCCGGCCTGGCTCGCGGAGAGTTGTTTACCGCTAGCGACGACCTGGTGAAGCTCATCGGCCGGCCGGCAACCACAGCGCACGAAGCCGTCCAGAACGCTGCCGCCACCATCAGTAGTCCGTGACACCGATCGAACGGAGAGATGCCCAAAGTGATACTCGTGACAACAGCCGGGAAGGTCGGATCCGAAGCAGCACGTCTTCTCACACAGCGCCAAGTGCCCGTGCGTGTGCTGGTGCGGGACCCAGAGAAGGGCAAAGCGATGGCTGACGCAGGTGTCGAGATCGCCGTGGGCGACCTCGACATTCCAGAGAGCATCAACCGGGCGATGGCGGGTGTCACTTCGGCCTGATCACGGTATTCGGGGGCGTGAGCGCGATCGGTGGCCCTTTGACCAGCGCAAGCGTGTTCGCACAATGCCACTTCGGGACTGCCCACCGGCCTCGATCGACTAAGCCGCTCGGGCTATCAGGACCGGAAGCTCCCCTTGCTGACCACGCCCGGGGTCCGCTGCACTAGTAACATCCTCCCCCAAGTTGTCGGGAACGAAAACTTGAGGGGGTCTGGTGGCGGGGTCATCAGGGAGCACGAACCACGTACGAGGCGCTCGTGCCACAGGCAGATCGGGCCGGAGGGCCTCGGGAGGCCGGCGGGCGCGTCGAGGTTTGCACGTCGGCGTCTCGATGGTGGCGCTGGTCGTCGCCGCGCTGGTCGCAGGGATCGCCCCGCCGGTGGCAGCCGACACCACCACGACGTCTACCACGGCTCCGGGGCCGACCACGACAACGCCGGAGACCACCACGGAGCCGTCGACCTCTACCACGGAGCCGTCGACCTCATCCACGGAGCCGCCGACCTCCACCACGACGCCATCACCCACGGCTCCAACGCCCCCAACAGCCAATCCTACGATCGACACCCCGCCGCTGGTCGGCGTCGACACCATGGCGACGGTCAACGGCCTGGACGGGGTGATGCTGCACACCTACAACGACCGGCCGCTCCCGGGGTGCCCGGACATCATCCCGTCGCCGCTGGGGGACTCGTGCTTCTATGCCGACCCGGGCAACGGCACCAGCTGGGTCCAGATCGTCGTGCTCAACCGGCAGAACCTCTCGCTTGTGTCCAACACGGACATCGCCTGTGACCAGGCGACGAGCAAACCGCAGGAGGCTGCGTTCGACTATCAGGGAAACCCGTGCAACCGCGCCCTGTCCGACACCATCGGCGGCCTCAACGACAATGACCTGGTGATCGCCGTGAACCAACCGGGGGATAAGGGGAACAAGACCTCCCAACCACCGGTCGGGGTCGGAGCGGTGCTGGGGAGCACGGGCACCAACCATGGGATCGGCACCACGCCTTCGTGGTCCAACGCTCCCGACCATGGGGCCCATCTGCCCAATGCCGTCCGCGGGACGGTCTCGGCCATCGGCGTGCCCGGCTGGACGTCAGGGGGCGTCTCGATCAATTCCGACACTCCCGACCAGTGGGGTTCCGGCGCGCTGGTGGCCGAGCTGATCGTGGACAACCTGGCCACCTACACGCCTGTCCTGCCGACCTCGGTCGGTGACGAGAAGAGCTCGCCGGTCAACAAGGTCCTCGTCCAGCCGCCCACCTCCTGGCCGGCGGCCACTCCCAAGCAGCAGGCTGCCCTCTCAGTGCTGGGCACCGACGTGGGCTTGGGTCCCGACCCCCGCGCCCAGTACTACTCGAGCCCGAGGACCGACGCGCAATGGGGCCAAGTGCAACGGACGATCGACTCTAAGCCCACCCCAACCGGGGTCGAACCGGACGACTTCGGCTGGGCCAAGACGGAGCTGAACAAGGAGATCGGCTACGTCATCGACGTGAACAGCTACCTGAGGACCGTGGCCGCCCCCTACCAAGGTGCCTCCACCGACCTGTGGTCCACCTTCGGACAGGTGGTGGCGAACGTGAACGCCGGGACGGCCAACGGCACCAGCGCCACCATCACCACCGCCGCCTTCGAGGTCATCAAGCAGGCGCTCAACGTGGCCCGCGCCATCGGGTCGGTCAAGACGGTCATGACCGTGGTGGCCTCTGTCTACGGCGCGGCCATGACCATGGCCAGCAACGGGAGCAAAAAGAGCGACGCGGCGTTCGCCGTGCAGGCCGGCGACCTCGGGCGCGAGTATCAGACCCGCCTCAACCAGACGGAGACCATGGTCATGACCCGCTGGCGCAACGCCATCGTTGCCGACTACGGCAAGTTGGAGACGGTGGCCCTGTGCTCCACGTCGGCCAAGGGCTGCGCCGACGACAACCCCGGGTGGAACATCAGCGTCAACGACGAGACCCACATGGAGAGCGCGCTGAAGCTCGGCCTGGAGCGAGGGCTCTACTCGGAGCTGGTTCCTGACAAGTACAACGTCTTGATGCAGCTGGGAAACGACACTGACAATCCAAGCCCGGAGAGGGCCAAGAATCTGGACAACTGGTGTTACGGGATCCCCCCGTTCGACAACTCGACCGGAGACTGGGTTGTGCGCGCCTACGACAAAGAGGACCCGGACGCACCCAGAGTGAGGGTCTACATCCTCACCAACGAGAACGGCATCGGCAAGTGGGAAGCGCTCAGCAGATCCTCCTTCGACCGCATGTTCGGGCCGGTTGACCCCGGGGGGGACTACAACAAGGGTGGCCTCGGGATCGACGAGAAACCGTTCTTCCAGGACAACTACTTCACCAAGGGCAAGTTCTTCTTAGCAAGCCACTACTTCAAGTGGTTTGGGTGCTTCTTGTCCAAAAGCGGGTCGTGGGCACGCTGAGCAGCCAGACGGGGCAAGTAGCGTGTGGTGGCCGTCGCGCCGGGGTGTTCGCACATTGCCGCGTTGGGACTGCTCAATAGGCGTTACGTAGGTTAGCGTCCTCTGCAAGCGACTCAGTGGGGTCGATTGTGTTCTTTTCCAACGGTCCCTCCAGCTCGGCGGGCCGCCACGACGCGATGATCGGTGGACTGTGTGGATGCGAGGTAGGCGCCGGTCGCCCCGGTGCCAGGTGGCGGAGCGGACCACGTGGCAGGTACGTCTACGCACCTCGATTCTCCTGGCGGTCACCGTTCTCCTGACGGCCCTGTCGATCCTCGTCGGAAGCGCCCCGGCCCGAGCGGGTGTCACCCCAGGCGGTAGCTTCGACACGAGGGCGGCAGGCACCATCGTCACCGGAAATGGCGTGCTTCTCACGCGGGTCGGCACCAGCGCAGAGTCGAGAAACCCGGTCTGTCCCGGCGCGAACCCGTTGCCGAGCTCCGTGCCGGCAGCAGCATCGGCCTCGTTCTGCTACGAGGACAAGCCATACTTCCTCCCGAGCGGACCTGGTCCACAGGGAGTGGTGGGGCAGTTCAAGACCGAGGTCAGCTTCGTCTACGCCATCGCGGTCTCCGGGGCGGACGGCAGCTCTGTGCCGAGTGGCTATTCCGTCTCCGGTCATGTCACACTCAGCACAGCCAGCGGCAGCAACGGCGAGCTCCAGTGCTCCGTCGACAAGACCGACCCGAACGCGCCGCCCCGGCAATTCTCTTGCCTCACCTCGACGTTCTCGGGACTGAGCGATCCCAATCCCGAGCCGCGCTGGATGGTCACCGCCGGAACCATCCCCGCGGGGGACCCCCGCGTCGGAGGGGCACGAACAGCCTCCAGGCGTGCTCCCCGCCCGCAACCATCAATGACCGCTGCTCTAAGGGGTGGCTCATGACACCGGACAACACAAAGCGCATGCAGCAAACGGACGACGCCTGGAACGGTCGAGACTGGGACGCCTTCGATAGGCTCCACGACCCCGAGTGCGTTGTTTACTGGCCCGGCAGGGAAGCGGACCCGACGCATGGCGGCCAAGACCATCGAGCCGAGGCGATTGCATTTTGCGACGCGTTCCCTGACAACAAGGTCAAGAATCAACCCTATGACGTGTTGTTCGGTGAGGGTGACTTCACGTGTTTCGTCACGCGTTTCGCCGGCACGTTCACTGCCCCGTTGCGGCAGCCCGACGGCAGTGTGACCAAGCCCACAGGCAAGTCATTCGACGTCCTCTACTCCACCGCAGCGAAGTGGCGCGACGGCCGGATCATCGAGGAGTACCTCTTCTACGACAACGGGACGTTCCTCAAGCAAATCGGCGCTGCCTGACCGACCCGACTCGATCAGAATGCTATTTCGTGAGCGTTCGCGTCGATCGCCACCAGCCACAGGGCTTCAGTGGTACTCGCCAGGTCGATCCTCTCCACCGATGAATGTGAGAGTTCGCCCATCGTCTCTCAGCCCGGAATACGAGCGAGTGCGGTGTCCACGATCGAAGCAATCTCGGCAGGGGCAGGTTGCGTCAGCGCTGCGGTCTTAGATGTCGATTGGCTCGACCACATCAAGTTGAGTACGTACGGACCCTTTGCGACCAGCACCGTGGCATCGGCAAGAGACCCAGCTCTACTTCCTCCGAATCCCTCAATGGCAGTTAGACCGGGAACTGACCCGGTGATGGCTACCGTGCTTCCATCTGGATTGCACTGTTCCTGTTCGGCCGCCACCATGATGCGAGTGACCTGTTGGGCTGCCTCCTCGGCCGAACCCACCTCGCCGATCGTCTCCGAGATCGTGTAGTACGGCAGGATCCGGGCTTCTGCTTGCCCCGCGCCGGAACTCATGTTGAAGTGGATGTACCACACGGGCACCGTGCTAGGAACCGACGCAACGAACTCAGGTCCAGCCAAACCTGTCGTTTCCGCGCCTTTCGTCGTGTACCCGATCGGAACGTCATTGGAACTGAGAAGGAACCCGCGGAGGGTGACTGTTGGCCGAAGGTTGTGGTCGGTAAGAATGCCGCCGCAGGTTTCCATGGCAAACGGCGTGGTCGGTGTCGTTGTGGACGCAACGGTCGGCGGCACCGACGTTGTGGCTGGGGGGATTGTCGTCGTCGTCGACACCCCAGCCTTTTCGGCCGTACCGCTCCGAGGAGCATCCACACAGCCACTGAGGCCGATGATCGCAACTGTGACAAGCCCGAAGGAAAATAACTGCGAGCACCGCACCTTCCCAGTTCTAGCCGAGTGCCCCATCGAAGGCGGCTGCACGCTCTGCTAGGTCCATGATGGGGGCGTGGAGCTGCGCCCGTTTCGACTCAGTGACCCGGAAGTTGCACCTCTTCTGGAGGGTCTTGCCGACGAGTACGAGAGAAGATATGGGTCTGGAGACGAGATGGCGTCGGTCGATGACCAAGAATTCGAGCCACCAGACGGAGCATTCCTGGTCCTTCTTGAAGACGGCGTGACCGTTGCGGGCGGAGCCTTGCGGCGGTTGTCAGGTGACACCTGTGAGGTCAAGCGCATGTGGACGGCCTCGGGCCATCGTCGTAAGGGTTATGCCTCGGTCGTTCTAGACGGGCTGGAGGACGTGGCGAGGCATCGCGGGTACTCCTACCTCAGACTCGAAACCGGTCCGGCACAGCCCGAAGCTCGGACGATGTACGAATGCCGTGGATACCGACGGATACCGACCTATGGTCGCTACGAGCAGGCGACGGCTTTCGAGCACCAGCTAAACGCCGGAGACCAGTGACACATGGTGGCAGGCCGGATCTCTCTGATGCTGGGATATAAGCATGGTCAGTGACGAGAAAGTTCCGCGTATTGCCAGCGCGGGCCTCGAGATTGCCGCCGACGCTGATCGGATTTTCGAGCTAATTGCCGACCCGGCTAAACAGCCTCGTTGGGATGGCAACGACAACCTGGCCGAGGCTGCCGACGGGCAGCGAGTCCGAGCCGTCGGTGAGGTGTTCACCATGACGATCACCGTGGGCAGCGTCCGAGAGAATCACGTGGTCGACTTCGAGGAGGGCAGGCGCATTGGGTGGAGACCCGCAGAGCCGGGTCAGGAACCGCCAGGACACCTCTGGCTTTGGGAGCTCGAGCCGATCGACTCGTCGCGCACGCGGGTCACCCACACCTACGACTGGACCCAGTTGGCTGATGAGAAGCGATTTCCTCGTGCTCGGGCCACCACGGCCGACAAGCTTCAGATCTCGCTCGACCGACTCGCCGCCCTGGCCGAGCGTCAGTGATCAGCCGGCCCTCGGGCTGGCATGACGTCGACACCGAGTTCTGGGAGCGGACCGAAGAAATCAGACTGCTCTGTGCCGCCTGTTGGGCGGGCGGAGTCGTCCTGATCCGTGGCACGTGCACTACAGTCCGTAGTCGTGTCGGCGGGATACCAGCGCAGCGACTTGTTCAGCGATGCCACCGGCTCTGCCATCCGTGAACGGCAGCAGCGGCAGCGGGTCGGCCAGCCGGCAGTTTCGCCGGCTCGACGCAACCTTTCCGGCAACGAATCCTGGCCCGCGCTGAGAGCGGTCGAGCGGCAGCACCTTCAGTCACCTGCGGTTCCGGGGGTTCTCAACACCCCGCTAAACGGCGGCCGGATTGGCGTAACACATTGGTTCGACCTAGTCGTCCATCAGGTCCATCCGTGATCGTCCATGTGCTGATCCTCTGGGGGGTGATCGGCGCCGGCACCGCGGCTGGCTGTGGTTCCACAGGAGAGGAACAACCGATGAGGCGCCGGAATACCAGTCTGCGTTGACCTTTGTCGGGGCGTCCTATGGACTGTTGCTGGGTCTCTTGGTGGTCTTCGCCGTAGGCCACTACAACGATGTCCAGAGCGTGTCTCAGCAGGAGGCGAGTTCGCTCACCTCGCTCTATGACACAGTGGGCGTCTACCCCGCCCAGACGAGCGATCCCATTCGGCACGACCTCGTCTGCTACATGCGTTCGATCGTCGAGGACGAGTGGCCCTCGATGGAGCGAGGGAGCGAGTTGGAGGCGCCGCGCACGCTGGCGTACGGTGACCAGCTTCGCGCAAGCCTTCGCAGCCTTCCGGACAGCAATGCGCAACAGGGATCAGCCTATGGGCGCGCCAACACCCAAATCAGCGATGCCAGCGCGTCCCGGCAACGAATGCTGTTCTTCACCGAGCCGCGGATTCCGCCCGCCTTGTGGGTGGTGATCTACGTTGGCGCATTTCTCGTCTTCTTTCTGCTCGCTGGCCACTACGCTACACGCCGACCCGGCCGGATCTGGTCGCTCGCCACCGTGGCTGTGCTCATGACCGTTGTCGTGGCCGTCTTGGCCAGCCTCGATCAGCCGTATGGCTTTGGCGTGCACGCTCAGCCTGACCAGATGCGCCAAGCGATCAACCTCGTCCTGGTAGGCGAGAAGAGCCCGGTAGTCCTGCAGGCCTGCCGGTGACACGACGATCTCGGTTGGAATGCGCGGCCGGCCAGGTCCCTACTCGTCGTCCCATTCCTTGTTGCGCTCGGCCACGTGCTCCCGCCAGTGCTCAGCGTCGTCCTTGGTCCGGTACGGTCCCATCCGGTCCATTTGGTGGCAATCGTCCTGCGTTTCGACCTTCTTGTGCTTGAAGCAGTAGTACCACTCGCCCTCTGCATCGCCGAGATCTGATTGATCGGTCATGCCGCCCACGCTACGGCACCGATCCCTCTCGGACATCCCGTAGCCCTCCGGCGAATGCCGCCGGGCCGGACCCCCAAAAGGCCGCTTGCTAGTCCCGCTCGACGCGCTGTAGTCCTCGCTCAGGCGTCCATGACTCGACGACGAGTTTGGTGGCCTCGGCGTTGAGGCCGGTGATGACGACCTCGGCGATGTCGGCTATGAACATCTCCCCGTCAGGTTGCTCGCCCGCCTCGTCCGAAGTCACCGGGCCGGCGGGGATGGCTCGTCCAGCGATCTTGGCCTCGCCCGGCCACTCGTTATCCTTGCCCTCCACAGGGTGGAAGGTCGGGCCGTGCAGGGCGAAGCGGGGATCCCTCCTGAGGTCCGCCCCTTTGCGGGCGCCCGTCATCGACCCGAATCGGAGATCGCCGTCGGTGAACTCGCATTCGATACCCGAGATGCGTGGCGAGCCGTCGGCGCGCAACGTGGCGATCGACTTGTGGCGACCGGCGTCGAACAGCGCCCGCACCCGCCCGCGAACTCTGGTTCCGCCTGCTCGATCGCCTTCCACGCCGGCACGGCGACGCAGCCTAGCGCTCAGGTCGGATAGGTGACGATGCCGCGAATGTTTCGACCCGCCCGCATGTCCTCGAAGCCCTCGTTGATGGACTCCAGGCTGTAGCGCCGGGTAATGAGCTCATCGAGCTGCAGGCGCCCCTGCCGGTAGAGCTCGAGCAGAGCGGGAATCTCCTTGGACGGGCTCGAGGCTCCGAACAGTGAACCCTGCAGCCGCTTTTGGTAGAGCACGATATGGCGGAGGGAGATGGGAAGGCTGAGGTCGTCGGCGGCGCGGGGAAGCCCGGTGAGCACGCAGGTACCCGCTTTACGGATTGACTCGACAGCCTGAGCGACGTGGTCCCCGGTGGTCACCCCGATACACACGATGCACGAGTCGGCGCCTTGGCCGTTGGTGAAGCTGCGAGCGATCTCGGTGGCCTCGTCCATGGTCGCCACCGCATGGGTCGCACCGAACCCGATAGAGGCCGTCCGCTTCATCTCCACGGGGTCGACAGCGATGACCACGGACGCACCCGCATGAGCGGCCCCTTGCACCGCGTTCATACCGATACCCCCGACTCCCATGACGATGACGACGTCACCCACTCCGACGTCGGCCGACCGGACGGCGGAGCCCCACCCCGTACAGACGCCGCAACTGGTCAATGCGGCCACGTCAAGGGGGACGTCGTCCGGGCACTTGACCGCCGACTGGACCGACACCGTCGACCATTCGCTGAAGGTCGACACCCCGGCACCCTGTCCCACCGGCTTGCCCTCCAAGGTCATGCGACGGCTGCCGTCCTCCCGGACTCCGGCCAGTATGCGAGCTCCGTTGTCGCAGAGGTTTTGCATGCCCGAGGCGCACCACCGGCACAGGCCGCACATGGGGAGGAAGGTGAGCACCACGCGGTCACCCGCTTTCCAACCGGGCGTGTTCGGACCTACTTCGGCCACGACGCCGGCTCCCTCGTGGCCGCCCGCTACTGGTAGGGCTTCGGGAGGGATGGGAAGGTCGCCGGTCACCATGTGGTCGTCCGAATGACACAGTCCGGCGGCCGCCATCTTGACCAGGAGCTCTCCCTGGCGGGGAGGTTCGAGCTCCAGCTCCGCAATTTCCCACTTGCCCGGGGCACTGAACAGGACGGCCGCTTTTGTCAACATGGGTTCGATCTCCTTGCCGAATGTCTATCTCGCGCAACATGTGCTGTATCGCCAAGACTTCTGGATTTGTGCGCCCTAACTACATATACTCCTTAAGTAGAATGGCAATCTACTCCACGTTCCGCTCCGCATGACCGCTCCAGGTCTCCTAACCCAGCGTGGGTCCTATGTGGCCGGCCAGTGGATCGACGGCGAAAAAGGGTTGGCGGTGGAGAACCCTGCCGACGAGACCCTGGTCTGCGAGCTCACGACCACTCCGGTGGAGGAGATCCGACGGGCGGTCGGAGAAGCACGTCGGAGCTTCGATGAAGGCGGATGGGCCAACCTCACCGCCAAAGAACGGGCGAAGGTCCTTCACACCTTCGTCGACTACCTGGAGTCGGTACGGGAGCCCTTCATCGCCACCATGGTGGCCGAGGCCGGCCAACCCCGGATGTTCGCCGAAATGGCCCAGTTCTCCGCGGGCATCACGCTGGCCCGCAACACCATCGACCTCTACCAGTCGCTGCCGGAGGAAGAGGCCAACCCCGTCCCCGTCGACGAGCTGGTGCGAGGCCGGGTGGCAATCAGCATCCGGCGGTTCGAGCCCGTCGGCGTGGTCAGCGCCATCACTCCCTATAACGCCGCAGTGATCATGGCCTTCCAAAAGCTCATCCCTGCTCTCATGGCCGGGAACTCGGTGATTCTCCGGCCGAGCCCGTTGACCCCCATCTCGTCGCTGGCCTTCGGCGCTGCGGCCGAGGCCGCGGAACTACCCGACGGGGTGCTCAGCGTGGTGGTCGAGTCGGGGTCGGCGGGCGCGGAAGTCCTCACCTCCGATCCGGCCGTCGACATGGTGTCGTTCACCGGTTCCACCACAGTTGGTCGGCAAATCCTGGCTCAAGCAGCGCTCACGGTGAAGCGAGTCGCCCTGGAGCTGGGCGGGAAGTCAGCCCAGATCTACCTACCCGACGCGGTGCACCGTGCCGGGGCCGGGGCGGCCGCCGTCGTGGCCATGACGGCAGGCCAAGCTTGTGTGGCCGCCACCCGCATGTTCGTCCCCCAAGGACAAAAGGACGAGGTGCTGGACGCGGTGACCAAGGCCTACGCCGGGATAACAGTGGGCCCGCCCAGCGATCCGACCGCGCTCATGGGACCGGTGATCAGCGCGGCCCAGCGGGAGCGGTGCGAGCGATTCGTCGCCCTGGCCGAAGAGCACGGGGGAAAGGTCGCACAGGGCGGTGGGCGGCCGGCCGGCCTCGACCGTGGCTACTACTTCGAGCCGACGATCCTCGACCTGCCCGACAATGCGAATCCCGCCGCCCGAGAGGAGATCTTCGGTCCGGTGATCGGGGTGATCGGCTACCGCGACATCGACCACGCCGTGCAGATGGCCAACGAGTCGATCTACGGGTTGTCCGGACAGGTCTATTCCGCCGACGCCTCGGCCGCCACCGCGGTGGCCCGGCGGCTCCGGACGGGGGCGGCCAACGTCAATACCGCCATGTTCAGTGCCTATGCCCCGGGTGGCGGCTACAAGCAGAGCGGTCTCGGTCGTGAGCGCGGCATCGACGGCATCCGCGCCTTTCAGGAAGTGAAGCACATGTCCATCGGCGAGCTCCCAACATGAGCTCGGACAAGGGGGGGATTATGGCACCAGAACTGAACTTGGATTGGCTCATCTCGGTGGATGACCATGTGTTGGAGCCGGGGCACCTGTGGACCGAGCGGGTGGCGGCCAAGGATCGTGATCGGGCCCCACACCAGGTCATAGAGGGCGACATGGAGTTCTGGGTCTACGACGGCAAGCGCTACCCCAGCTCCGGTTTGAGCGCGGTGGCGGGCAAGTCGAAGGAGGAGTTCAGCCCTGAACCGGTGACCTACGCCGAGATGAGGCCGGGCTGCTATGACGCCAAGGCCCGGATCGAGGACATGGACCGGGCCGGCATCCTGGCCTCGTTGTGCTTTCCCACGCTGCCCCGGTTCTGCGGCCAGTTGTTCATGGAGACCAGCGACCGGGAGTTCGGTTTCGTGTGCCTGCAGGCCTACAACGATTGGATGATCGAGGAGTGGTGCGGGGCAGCACCGGGTCGCTTCATACCGCTGATCCTCATCCCGATGTGGGACCCGCCGTTGGCCGCGAAGGAGATGGAGCGTTGCGCAGCCAAGGGAGCGACAGCCTTTGCCTTCTCGGAGAACCCGGCTCCGCTTGGTCTGCCCACCATTCACGACCCCGGTCGCTACTGGGACCCGGTGATGTCCACCGCCTCCGAACTGGACATGGTGGTCTCCATGCATGTCGGGTCCTCATCCCAAGTGCCCCAGATCGCGCCGGACTCTCCGTTCATGGCCAACTTGGCCTGGGGGGCGGTCCGCACCTCGGGGGCCATGCTGTCGTGGCTGTTCAGTGGGATGTTCACCCGCTTCCCCGGAGTGAGGATCGCCCTGTCGGAAGGGGAGATCGGCTGGATACCGTACTTCTTGGAGCGGGCCGAGCAGGTCTTGGACAAGCAGCGGTTCTGGGTGCAGCGAGGCGTGACGTTCATGGAGCACGCCGGGACAGATGTGGACCTCAACACGATCAATATCCGCGAGCTGTTCCGCGACCACGTGTTCGGTTGCTTCATCGAGGACTATCACGGGATCGCCAGCATCGGCGAGATCGGTGAGGACAACATCATGTGCGAGACGGACTACCCCCACTCCGACTCGACCTGGCCGAACTGCATCAGTGTCGTGAAGAAGCTGATCGGCGACCTGTCGCCTGAGGTCCAGTACAAGCTCCTGCGGGGCAACGCCGAGAAGCTGTACCGGTTCACTCCCGCCGAGCCCCCCGTAGCGGTTCGTGCCTGACCATCGAGAGCGACCGATCCGTCCCACCGGTGCCTTGAGCCTCGCCGACAACGACAGGGGAGTGTGGTGACGGAACTCGAGGGAAAGGCCGCCGTCGTGACCGGCGGAGGCTCGGGAGTGGGGCGAGCCTCCTGTCTGCGCTTCGCCGAAGAGGGCGCGCACGTGGTCTGCGTCGACATAGATCTGGACCGGGCCAAGGAGACCGTCGCGCTGGTTGAGGCGGCAGGCGGCGTAGCCGTCGCCGAACGGTGCGACGTTTCAGTGGAGGACGACGTCGTTTCCGCCATCGCCACCACCGTGGACCAATTCGGCCGTCTTGACATCATGTTCAACAACGTGGGCGTGCCCACCCCGCGTCTCGGGGCCAAGCTCGAAGACCACACGGTGGAGGACTTCGAGCGCCTGGTGGGCATCAACTTCCGTGGTGTGTTCCTCGGATCCAAGCACGCGGTGATCCAGTTCAAGCGCCAGGAGAGCGCCGGGGTGATCCTGAACACCGGCTCCGTGGCCGGCCTGGTCGGCTGGGGTGGCTCCGTCTACGGGGCGACCAAGGGGGCGATTCACCAGCTCACCCGGGCCGTGGCCATTGAGGGCGCCCCATTCGGGATCCGGGCCAACGCCATCTGCCCGGCCGCCATGCCCTTCACCAACTTCATGGCCGCCGGCGGCCTGGACGCCGCCAACGTCGACAGGGAACAGCTGGGTAAGCAGTCCGGCGCCATGCACCCGTTGGGCCGCCCCATCACGGCCGAGGATTGCGCCGAGGCCGCCGTGTACCTGGTGTCCGACCGCGCCATGAACGTCAGCGGCGTCTTGCTTCCCGTGGACGGGGGGTACGTCGCCCAATGACCGAAACCAGACCGATCCTCGACCTCGACCGGGTGCGGGAGCTCTTCGACCTGGCCGGGAGCTTCATGACCTGGACCGGTGGCGACTACAGAGACGACCCGTATCCGAGCTGGCACGCATTGCGCAGCCAAGCTCCTGTACAGCCCGGGGTGGTCCACGAGCTCATGGGCGTCTCCGATGACCTCTTCTTCCACGGCCTTCCCTACCCGGACCAGCCGCATTTCTCCGCGTTCAGCTGGGCCGCCTGCGATGCCGCCTACCGCAATGACGAGGTCTTTGCCTCCTCGGCCGGGGTTGTTGACCTCGAAAGCGGCGAGATCAGCGCCGACCAACAGCATGCTCTCGATGGGGGGCACCCAGCACCGCCAGTACCGTGCGTTGGTGCAGTCCTCGTTCGGGCCCGCCCGAGTGCGGTGGTGGATCGAGAACTGGATCGAACAGACGGTGCACGCGCTGATCGATTCCTTCGAAGCCACCGGTCGGGCCGAGCTCAACGTCGAGTTCTGCGCCGCCATCCCCGTGCTGACGATCACGGGAAGTTTCGGCGTACCGGTCGAGCAGGCCCTGGATATTCGTGAAGCTCTGAGCCGACCCGACGAGGTGGTGGCGATCATCAAGCCCATCGTTGCTGCTCGCAGGGAAAAGCCCGAGAACGACCTCATCAGCGTCCTGGTCCAATCGGAGATCACCGACGAGGGTGGCCAGACCCACCGCCTGAGTGATGCCGAGATCTATTCGTTCGCCATGCTGTTGTTGGCCGCGGGGTCGGGGACGACGTGGAAGCAGATGGGTACCACCCTGGCCGCCCTTCTCCAGCGACCAGACGTGCTGAAGGCAGTGAGCGAGGATCGCACCCTTCTCCGCCCGGCCATCGAGGAGTCGGTGCGTTGGCTGCCGACCGACCCCATGTTCTCCCGCTGGCTCACCCGAGACATTGACTTCCACGGGGTCCATCTGCCCAAAGGGGCCGTGCTGCACCTGTGCGTCGGTGCCGCCAACCGCGATCCCGAGCGCTGGGACCACGCTGACGACTACGACCTCTCCCGGCCCATGAAGCCGACGTTGGCCTTCGGCAGCGGTCCCCACGTCTGCATCGGCCAGCACGTCGCCCGTGCGGAGATGACCGTGGCCATCGGTGCTCTACTGGACCGGCTCCCCAACCTTCGGCTTGACCCCGACGCCGAACCCCCCAGCTTCATCGGGCTCTATGAGCGGGGAGCCACCGCCATTCCCGTCGTGTTCGGATGACAGTCGTATTCGAATGAGAGGACCCGTTCATGAGTGAACCTGAGTACAAAAGCCCCGACCTCGATCTGGTGGGTGCAGAGCACGTCCAGCGCTACCGGGAGACCGGTGGCGAGGTCGGCTACGACTGGAACGGGGTCACCGCGCTCCTCCTTACGACCACCGGGCGTCGTAGTGGCAGCCCGAGGACGTCTGCTCTGATCTTCGGCCGCCACGGTGGCGACTATCTGGTTGTCGCCTCGCAGGGCGGAGCGCCCACCCATCCAAACTGGTACCTCAACCTTTCGGACACACCGGAAGCGGAGATCCAGGTACGGGCCGACCAGATACCGGTGATGGCCCGAACGGCCACGCCGGACGAGAAACCCGGCCTGTGGAAGGTCATGACCGACGCCTGGCCGAACTATGACGTCTATCAGTCCCGGACCGATCGGGACATCCCGCTGGTCATCCTCACCCCGACGAAATAGGACGATACGCAACATGACGACTGAAGGTCCCTTCGACGGCGTGCGAGTGGTGGAGTTGGCGCAGTGGGTATTCGTTCCCGTTGCCGGCGCCCTCTTGGCCGACTGGGGTGCCGATGTGATCCACATCGAGAGCACGCAGGGCGACCCGTACCGAGGGTTGATCACCCAGGGGATAGGCAGTGACCGCGGCGGGGTGAACCTCTCGCTCGCACTGGCGAACCGGGGCAAGCGCTCGATCGCCTTGAACATCAAACTCGACGAGGGAATTGAGGCCCTGCATCGATTGCTTAGTTCGGCGGATGTGTTCCTCACCAATATGCGCCCGCAGGCGCTGCAACGGCTGAGCCTCGACGCTGAGTCGTTGACGGACCGGTATCCGAGCCTGGTCTATGCCCGGGGACATGGCTACGGGGTCCGTGGCCCCGACGCCGATCAAGCGGGCTATGACGCCTCGGCCTTTTGGTCGCGCGGCGGTTTGGCTCACATGCTGACCCCCCCGGAGCGGGAATACCCCATCGGCCAACGCGGCGCCATGGGCGATCAGGAACGGGGCGATGGCCTTGGCCTTTGGCGTCGCCGGGGCTCTTCTCAAACGGACCCGCACCGGGACGGGATCCGTGGTCGACGTGTCGCTCATGGCCACGGCCATGTGGACCTTGTCCTCCGATGTCCTCGCCGCGCTTGGTGGAGACGACCCGAAGGCGTCGAGCGGCCGAGGGCCTTCGGTCAACCCCGTGGTTGGCATGTACCGGACGAAGGATGGGCGCCACATCCAGCTCGTCTTTCTCGAAGCCGATCGCTACTGGCCCGACTTCTGCCGGGTCATCGGCCGCACTGACCTCATCGACGATCCACGGTTCTCGGACCTGCGTGCCCGTGGGGAGAACGCCGAGGCCTGTCTAGCCGAGCTCGACGGCGAATTCGCCAAACGCACCTTCGCCGAGTGGAAGGAGCTCCTCCGCCAGCTGGACGCACCCTGGGCCCCGGTGCAATCGGTTCCCGAATTGCTCGATGACCCACAGGTCATAGCCAACGGCTATGTCGGTGACGTGGTGGTCGATGGGGAACCGGCGTATCGGTTGCCGGCGGTCCCCGTCCAGTTCGATGGGCAGCCGCCCGCACTACGGAGGGCCCCCGAGCACGGCGAGGACACCGAGGCCGTACTGGTTGAGCTCGGCTACGACTGGGATGAGATCATCGCGCTCAAGGAGGCTGAAGTCATTCTGTGACCAGACTCGAACGACCCCTCCCCATACCTGATGAGCACTCGGCTCCGTTCTGGAAGGCCGCCGCCCAAGGCGTCCTCACCGTGGCCCGGTGCTCGCGCTGTCAGTCGCTTTGCCTCCCGCCCGACGTCGTCTGTCCTCATTGCCACAGCACCGACCCGGCCTTCGCGTTCACTCCGGTCAGTGGCCGGGGAACCGTTCAGTCGTGGACGGTCATGCACCAATCCTTCCTGCCCGGATTCGACGAGGACGTGCCGTTCGTCCTGGTCGACGTGGAACTGGTGGAGCAGCCCGACCTCCGGATCATCGGCAGGCTGATGGATGGTCCCGATGCGAAACTCCGGATCGGGGACTCCGTCCGGGTCACCTTTGAGGACCTCGGCTCGGACATCGCGGTGCCGGCGTTCGCCCTCGAGGGGGACCGATGAGCCGACGATTTGCCGCCAGTAACAAAGTGGCGATCGTCGGCTACGCCCAGAGCTCCATAGAACGGCACGCCCAACAGACTCTCGGTGTGCTGGCCGTGGACACGGCCCGCCGGGCCATGGCCGATGCCGGCCTCGATCAGATTGACGGATTCGTGACCGGCAGTCTCTTTCCTACCGCCGGCAGCCACGCCCTTGAAGATGGCGTCAGCGTGGTCACGGCCAACTGGCTGGCAGCGCACCTGGGCCTCAACCCTCGCTATGCCGCCGGGTTCCAGGGCTTCGGACAGATACCGGGCGCAGTGTCCATGGCCGTCAATGCCGTGGCCAGCGGTGCCGCCGACCACGTGCTGGTCCACCGGGCCCTGCACAATCCTCGAGGTAGCTACCACGGGAACGACATGCGCGAAGTCCGTGGCAGCCAGCAGTGGATTGTCCCTCAGGGCTATTTCGGGCCGCTGGCCATGATCGCTCTTCCCTACAACGAGTACGTCCAGCGTTACGGTGCATCCAGAGAGGCAATGGCCGAGGTGCTGGTGGAGGCGCGCAAGAACGGCGCCCGAATTCCCTGGTCCTACTGGTGGGATCGGCCGTTGAGCGCGGAGGAGTACCTGGCCGCTCCGATGATCAACGACCCGATCTGCCGCTACGACTGCGACATTCCCATCGACGGGGTGGCCGCCTTCATCTTCACGTCGGCTGAACGGGCCCAAGACCTGCCGCATCGACCCGTTTACGTATCGGGTTACGCCACCGGCGCTCCGGTGACACCCAGGCTGCCGCTGCACTGGCCGCTCGACGACATCATGGGCGTCGGGAGCGAGACCGCCCGGCGTCTATGGGAATCCGCGGGGATCGGGCCAGCAGAGGTGGACCTGCCCCAGGTCTATGACGGCTTTTCGCCTTTTGTCTATTTTTGGCTGGAGGCCCTCGGTTTCTGCCCTGTCGGGGAGGCCCATCGCTTCGTCTTGGAAGGAGGGATCGACAGCGATCGACCCGGGGCGCTCCCGGCGCTATCCGGAGGTGGTGCCCTCGGGAACGGAAGGATGCACGGTGTGCCCCAGATGCTCGAGTGCTATCTGCAGCTTTCCCGACGGGCGGCCGAACGCCAGCGCCTCGAGGCGACCATCGGCGTCGCTTGTCATTCCTCACCCCACTTCGGTGGCGCCGTGGTCTACAGCGCCGAGCCGTTCTGATGCCGGACGACCACGGGACTCCCATCGATCAAGCAGCCGTGACCCAGGCCACGGATACAATCCCGGACGTGTCCTGGGCCGAGCGCGCCGCCGATCAATCGCCGGTGGTGCGGCGATCTCGCGCTCGAGGAGTCGAGCAAGCCACGGCGATCGTCCGAGCCGCACAACGCCTCATTGTGGTCAAGGGGACCGCCTTCACCACCCAGGAGCTGGTCAAAGAGGCCGGCATCGCCCTCAAGACGTTCTACCGGTACTTCGCGGGCAAGGACCAGCTCATACTGGCCGTCATTGAGGACATGATCAGCGAAGGCTGCGTCAGGTACAGGGAGGCAGCGCGTGATCTTGATGATCCCGTCGCCCGCCTGCGCGTCTATGTCACCGCGGTGGTGAATGACCTTGCCGGGAGTGACCCCGAAAGCGCTCGCTTTGTCACCGCGGAGCACTGGCGGCTCCAATCGCTCTATCCCGTCGAGGTTGCCGTCGCCATCAAGCCGTTCACTGATCTCGTCCGCGAGGAAATAGAGGCGGCGGGGAACGCCGGTCGGCTGCGGTCAACCGACTCCGCCCACACTGCCTTGCTCGTCACCCAGTTGGTCATGGCCATCTACCACTACCACGCCTTTGCCGGCGCCGATGAGAGCTTCGAAGACATCGCCGATCGGTTATGGAATTTCTGCCTGGGCGGTCTGGGCGGCAGCAATCAGGGCCAGGGCGGGGGAGACCGGCGCCCGTCTCTACAGACCCTCGAAGGACGGCAATCGGGCCATTGACGTCGCACTGACCATGGGACCGGATTTCTGAATGGGTGCTGCGGACTGGACCGATCCGTTGCGAAGTCAGACCCCCAGCAGCTCGAAGGTCCCATGGTCCTCGACGGCGTGGCCGAGCCGCCTCAGGGTCGCCGTCGTGAGCTCCTCGGGCGTGTACTGGGTCATGGCCCACAGGAAGAATCCGTAGGCCAGATGTTGCTTGTAGGCCGTCACCGCCGATTCCCATGGTGGAACCGTCACGCCGAACTCGCGCAGGCAATCCAGGTAGCCGCGAAGAAGATCCCACTCGAAGCGTCGTCGGTCCTCCGTCTCGAGCACCGAACCGATGTGATACGCGACGTCGGTAGCCCACGAGCCTCGCTGGACGAGCTGCCAATCGAGTAGGCCCGGTCCAGACGGGCTGTCGAAGATGTTGCCGGCATGCGTATCGCCGTGGAGCATGGTGCGAGGCGAGTCCTCCGGTAGTTGGCCCAGGGCTTGCATCGCCGCTTGCACTCGTGTGCCGGTGCGAGTGGTCGCCGACAGGCCGTCGGCCCGTGGGCGTTCCAGGAGCACTTGCAAGTGCTCAGACGAAACGTTCTGGGACAGCGACAGCATGCGAGGGGCGAGCCATGGTTGGTAGAGCTCGGCATGCCCCCACGTCTCGGTATGCCGGCGGGCCAGCTGGCGAAGGGTGGCCGCAGAGAGCTCGGGAGTGAACCGATGAAGGGCATCCAGCGGGGTTGCGCCTGCCGCTTCGAGGTCTTCGAGAATCAAGATCGATGATCCGGATACTTCGTCCAACCCGACGTAGCTGCATGCGGGGATCTTGATCGCAGTGGACGGCGCACAGTCACGGTAGAAGCGGGCTTCGGATTCGCCAGCTCGGGAGCGGCCCTCGGCCTCCCCGAAGTACGCCTTGACGCAGAGTCGGGTCGGCGCTCGGGGTACACCAGGGTCCTCGTAGTCGACGTCGAGGAAGTGCTTGCTGGCGACGGTTGTGCGGCTGCCGCGGACGGAAACAGTGCTCACCCGACAGCCCTCATGGCCCATGCTGAGGGCATTGCTCAGCCAATCGACATCGAGAACGTCGTCCAGGCTCGCCGGGACCTGATCGAACGGGCCAGACAGCTCGCTTCTCACCGGGAGTCCGGGGCGTGGAGAACGGCGCCGGCGAGCTGAGGCCATGGATGACAGACGAGTCCAACCATCCTGGTCATCACGCTGAATTTCCGTAATTCACAGCCAAGCCCCCCAAATAGACTATGGCGGTCTACCTTTTGCGACAGTGTGATTCTACCAGGTCGCCGCCATGCCATGCCGTGTCGCATCTCTGCGGTGGGTGAGGGCTGGGACTGCCAAAGGTGTCATGGTGCGAACACCCGCGCTTGCTCAGGGCGAGGGAACCCAGCCCTGCGGCGCTATGAACGGGAGATCGAGGTAGGTAACGATCCCTGGCCGCGCCCGACACACCTGGGGGATGGCGTTGACTGCCGGTAGGGACGTCATAATCATCCCGAGGACCATGTAGTCGGCGAAGGTCGTCGCCGGGAAGTCGGCCGCCGGATAGACCTCGAGTTTGGTCTTTACGCATGGCTGGCCTTGAATATCGACGACATAGCCGTGCTCGATTTTCCAGTCCGGCTCGAGGTGGCTGCCTTTTCGCCATCGCGTCTTCAGCTGCACAACCGGCCGACCGGCCACGATGCCCTGCCAGTTCACGGCCACTCCGGCAACGCAGCCGGGAGCGATCGACCACGACCCAAGGTCGAGATGCTGAGTCGTCTGCGCGTACTCCGCCTCGCAAAGGACGTCGTCGAGCTCGACGCCGAGCGCGTCGGCCATCAGCAGTACAGCCTCCCCGAATATGGCGGTCCCGGCCGCGGTCATCGACGGCAGGGAGGGATCATCGATTGGACGGCCGAATCCCACGGACAGTTCCGTTTCGGGCGAGTCGTACCCAGTCGAGTCGACCGACTCGAGGACGGTGATCGAATCCACCCGATCGCACAGACCGGCAGATACGAGGCCCAGCAGGTTCGCCAGTCCTGGGTTCATGCCGGACCCGAATATCGAGCTCTGTCCACGCTCACAGGCATCGATCAACAGTTGGCGGTTGTGGTCGAGGTTATGCCCGGTGATGAATGACGCCGTCGTCACAACGTTGACGCCAGCTTCCAGGATGCGCACCAGCTCATCGACGTCAGGCCACTTGGGGTTGTAAACAACGCAATCGGGCTGCAGAGCGAGGAGGGCGCCGGCGTCATCGGTGGCCAGAATGCCCGTGTCGGCGATGCCGCATAACTCCCCGACATCTCGCCCCACCTTGTCAGCCGACCACGCATAACATCCCACCAGCGCCAGTGCGGGATTGGCCATGATGGCGACGACCGATCGGCGTCCGACGTTGCCGGTCGTCCACTGGACGACGCGGATCGTCTCTGTTGCGCCGAGAGCAGTCACTGCAACGGGGCGATCCTGTTGACGCTTCGGGCGGACTCAGTGCCATGCACCATGGGACATCGAATCTCAACCGGAATTCAGGCATCGCCGATCAACGTCAACGCCATGGGCATCTTCAGTTGGACCGCACAAATGCATTGTGACCAGGTCGGTAATAGTAGCCTGCCGGCCTACGGGCAAACCCTGTCTTGGGTCTCCGGCTAACTCGGACCCACTTGCCATTCCGAACTTGGGCTATCTATTGGGAGACCGGAACCATCGTGTGGCCTGAATCGGTCAGTTACTGGGAACAGACAGTGGGGGAACCGTGGTACTCGGGACGGTAATCTGACCTCCGCCGCCACCGGAGCCCGAGTTGCCCGGGGAGGTGGTGGTAGCGGCGTTCCCGGCGCTTTGGGTCAGATGGAGCAGCACCTCCAACGTCCCTGAGCTTTGTGTGGTGACAAAGCCGCCGATGCTCGGGTTGGTGATGTTCCAATCGGCGAAGACGATCGGGATATCCGCTAGGACGTAAATGGTCTCGCTGGTGCGCTCCGCAGACACGGTGAAGTTCACCGGCTTCGTCACTCCGTGCATCGTTAGGTTGGCTGAAGCCGGAAATTGCTTCGGTGGTGCCGTCGGTGGGGACGGTGCCTAGGTCGATGGGACTCGTGAGCTCCAAGGTGGCTGTCGGGTAGATACTCACATCCATAATCCGACCGTCGAACTGGGCATTGCGTTGGCTCTGATCGCTCACGACGCTCGCCATGTTCGCGGTGAACGACCCCTTCGTCACGGAGGCCCCGGAGATCGTGATCGAGCCCCACACCTTGCTGGTGCGGCCGACGGCTGTCGATTGCTGGCCGATCAGTGTTTCTTGCACCCGGTAGCCGACGATCGATCCCGACCCGGCGTTCCAGATTCCCGCAACCGAGTTGGAGGTCGGCCCCGTCGCCGGCAATCGAGCTGGACCCCGTGTTCTTGGGCAGGCTCAGTTTTGCCGGCGCTTGGCCCTCGATGAAATGGATGTAGAGGAAGGGCACTCCAACGGCCAGGACCACAAGGGCTGCAACTCCTCCGATGATCCATCGGCGCAACTTGCGTCCTCGTCCACTCATCTATGTTCCTCTCGAGCCGGTCTCTTGGCGCATTTCGCTCCGCGGATCTTCCACGAGTGACCTCAATGCCAGCTGAGAACGACCTTTGAGCCGCTTGAGAGAGGGAAACTTCGGATTGGTTCTCTGGAGGCTCAGAGGTGCCGGATCCGGGGTGCGAACCAGTCCAGCGGTCGGTCGAGCCGTTGCCGCTGTTGGAGTACGGAAGTCAGACACGGACCGACGTCAATGAGATGCGTGGGCGCAGAGGCCGCCCGTTAGGTCAGGTGACGGCGAAGGAATCGGATCATCGTGTTGTACGCGTCCTGTGATTCCGGCAGCCACGCGTTGTAGTAGAAGCAATGCCCCATGCCGTCGAAAACATGGAGGGATCGCATCGGCGCCGGCGCGGCGTCAGCGCTCGGTGAAACGCGATTGCCGGACTCATGTCAAACGCTCGGGTGCCCGTGATCAGCAGGGTGGGCGGGAATCCGGCCAGGAGTGACGGTGGAGCAAGAATCGGCTGCGCCAGGTAGTCATCCAGTTCAGCCGTTCGGAAGTAACCCCGGCGGTCCGGGTCACTGATCAGCAACTCGGCCACGGATGGATCGGGCGGAGGTTTGGCGGAGCCGACGGCGCTAAAGAAGATCGAGTCGCCGGCCGCACCTCCCGCACCGTTCCCACCCATGATGATGGCTCCCGGCGCCGGTAAGTCGTGATCGAGTAGCCACACGGTTACCTGCGCGGTGAGTTGGGCACCGGCAGAGCCGCCGAAGATGCCCACACGCGATGGCGGATAGGTCTCGAGGAGCGTCCGATAGACGGTGACGACGTCTTCAGTGGCCGCGGGATACGAGTGTTCGTGCGCCTGGCGGTAGTCCACAGCGATCACGCGAAACCCGCCCAGGTGGGACAGGGGAATGGACTCGACCCGCCCCACGTGGATGGCGCCCGACATGAAGGCTCCCCCGTGGAGGTTGATCAGGACGGTCTCGTCGTCAACGCCCTCGACGGGTGTGACCACTTCCACCGGGACCCCTGCGATCACATCGCTGTCGATGCGGACAGGAAAGGCATCCATGAGCGCTTTGGCCAGAGGCGCAAGGTAACCCTCGTCGATCTCGCGCCGGTACCGCTCGACATACTCGACGAATGCGTCCTCATCTTCGAGGCCGGCGAGCGACGGCAGGTCGATCGGCGATCGACCCAAGATGGCGGCCATCGAGCTGCGGGCCTCGGGGCTCGCCACCGACGAGAGCGGCAGCCGGAAGCTCGGTACGTGAATCGTGCCATCCGACTCGACAACGATGTCATCCTTCATCGGCAGCTCCTCGACGTCGGCCTTCCCTGGATCCGATCCACTTACCATAGATGCATCGATGATTGTGCTCAAGTGGCCATAGCGGTTGATATGGTGCTGGGCCAAGCCGATGACCTGGATGGATGCGGCTGGGACCGGGGGCGGAAGAGTCCCGCCGACCGAAATGGGATAGTGGGGTGATGACAGGCGACGCCATTCGCGACAATGCCGAGGACGAACGCCCCGCGTACGCACCTCCACCGAAGAGCCCACGTCGCGGCGGGCGTCGAGCGCGTTCGGACGGGGAGGACACACGCCAGCGCGTCCTTCGCGCCGCGACCGAGTGCATCCTGGAGATGGGCTACTACCGGACCAGTTCGAACGAGATTGCCCGTCGGGCCGGAGTCACCTGGGGTGCGTTGCAGTATCAGTTCGGCAACAGGGAGTCACTCCTCCTGGAGGTGTTGAACGCGGCGTGGCAACGGCTCGAGGAGCAGCTTCGCTCGGCTCATATTGTCGGCGACACGCTCGAGGAACGACTTGAGTCACTCCTCGAGCTCCTCGCCGCTCATTACTCACATCCGGATCATCTGGCGCACGTTGAGATACTGCTGGATCTCAGTCTCGACCCTCGGGTTTCTACCACGGCCAAGAAAGCATCCGCCCTCCACGGGGCGGAGCTGAACCGGCTATGGCCCTCCCTCTTCGAGCAGGTACTGGGGGACATGGCCAGCGATCTAGAGACCACACGCTACGTATTCCTGGCGGCCCGGGGCTATCTGACCGGCAACATGATCGCATCGAGCATCGCAAAGATGTCAGACGACACCGTCCAACGGGAGATGCTGATCGATGGATTGGCATTGGCGGTTCGTCACCGCCAGGAAATGTTGCGGGGTACATCGCTCGAGTCGGCAGGCCGTCCCGCATCTATTGCCAAACGACATCGTGCTTGCTATGTTAAAGTCATCGCACTTGCTATCATTGGATTGAGTCGCAGGATCTGCGCGTTGCGGAGGACCGCCTGATGGGCGCGTGCGACGGCAGGGTGGCGTTGGTCACGGGTGCGAGCCGTGGCATTGGTCGGGCCATCGCCACCCGGCTAGCCGCCGAGGGTGCCGACGTGGCGGTCACCTCCCGGTCGTTGGCCACCGAACAGTGGGGAAGCTCCCTGGCCCTGACGGTGTCGGACATCGAGGGGATGGGGGCCAAGGCCTTTGCCGTGGAAGCCGACCTGGCCGATGGGTCCCACGACCGTGGGTTCATCGTGGAAGAGGTCGAGGCCGCGTTGGGCCCCGTTGACATTCTGGTGAACAATGCCGCCGGCGGTGGCTTCCGTCACTTCATGGAGTGGACCGACGAGAAGATGCGGGCTGTCCAC
>CAVQVK010000069.1:0-24819 GCA_963717035.1 uncultured Acidimicrobiaceae bacterium
CGGGTTTCCGGGCGTCGGCCACACGGCATCGGACCGGCACGAGCCAAGCTCATCGAGGCGTTCCCGCCATGTGATCACGACTCTGGACAGGCCCTAGGTCGGCGTACCTCATGCGCGCCCGCTCGAGATCACGGGCCGACGGCGGCGCAAGCCGGTTAACCGCATCATCGGCCTGCCCAGCGGGAAGCCGCCGCCCCCGGTCGCCTGCGACGCCGTGCCGGCGTACAGGTACGCACCGAGCGCGGCGAACGCCAGCACGACGTACCCTCCTGCCTTGGACAGGCCCGCCGACGACTGGTTGACGCCGAGGAATACCAGCAGCAGGGCGATGTCTACCAGTGTGAACACGGCGGTGAACGCGGCAGGCAGCCGCAGCGTGGCCAGCGTGAGCATGAGCATGACGACCAGCCAGGCGACCAGGAACAGCTCCTGGGTTGCCTGGACCGCGCTGGCCGAGATGCCGAACCAGTTGTGCGTCAGGCCGAGCACAAGCACGGCGTAGCTCAGCCAGAAGCCGCCGAAGATGCCGAACACGCTGGCCACCGCGGACTGGCCGAGCGACGCGCTCCAGATGGTGGCCAGGAACAGGCCGAGCGAGGTGGCGGTGAGAATGATTGGCAGTGCCGCACCGACAGCGCTGGCTGGCACGACGCCCACCAGAGCCAGGCCGAGAGAGACTGATCCGGCGATGAAGCAGGGCAGGCCCAGCACCATCGGATCGCCTGCGAGCGGACCCTGCGGGGACGCGGGCGGCTGAGTGGTCAGGGCACTTGGTTCGTCGAGAGTACTCATACCGCATACGTACGTCCCGCGGCGGGCGAGCGTGTTCTCACTTTGAGGCGCTAGGCGAGGGCGGGCAGCGACGGTAGCATCTCCGTTCCTCGCGGCGTAAGGTAAACCCTGACACTGTCAGGGTTTACCTGACAAGTAACTCCGGACTTCATCCCTCGGGCATTTGAACGGTTTTCCCGGCCGGACGACAACCGCAACCGAAGCCACGGGGGCGCGGGGCTCGGCCTCGCCATCGTGCAGACCATCGTGCAGGCCCACGGGGGCCACGTCGAGATCGGGAACGCTCCCAATGGAGGAGCTCGGGTCACGCTGCACATTCCTGCTCCTGACCCTGACACGACTACCGCGCCGGAGCTCTCATGATGTTCACATCCGCCATTTCGTACCCTCGGCATCATCCTGATGGCACCCGACGTGAACGACGGAAGATACAAGAAGAAACGGCGCCTCCGGCGGGCCTCCGCGTCTGGCCGGACTGGGGTTGCTCGGCGCAGCCGTCCTGAGTGCCTGTGCCAGCGGGGGCCCAGCCGCCGCTCCGACCACGGCCCCGGCGAAGTCGCCGCCAGCTTCCTCGTCCACCGGCGGGAGCCCGACGTCGGTTGCCCCCGCCCCGGAGACCAATACGCCCGGCGACATACCCGACACCGTGGCGTACATCCCCTATTCGAACGCGGCCGGCGGCTATAGCTTCACCCACCCCGAGGGCTGGGCCCAGACCGGGCAGGGCACGTCGGTCAGCTTCACCGACAAGTACAACGGGGTCGCCGCCGGCAGTGCCCCGGCCACAGCACCCCCGACGGCCACCAGCGCGACGAGCGTCGATGTGCCAAAGCTCCAGGCGTCGGAGCCGGCGTTCGCGCTGACCAGTGTCACCGCTGTGAGGCTGCCCGCGGCTCGGGCGTCCTCATCATCTACCGTCGCAACTCCCCACCCGATCCGGTGACCGGTCGCTCGGTGCGCCAAGAGGTCCACCGCTACGAGATATACGGCCATAACCGCAGCGTGGTCGGGCTCGACCTCTTCGGTGCGGTCGGAGCGGACAACGTCGACCCGTACACCAAGATGAGCCAGAGCCTCCGCCTCTCGTGACGGCCACCCGGACACCCCCGGACCCGGTGTTGGAGGTACGAGGAGCGCATCGCTTCTTCTTCAGCGGCGACGACTCGGAAGTGGCTGCGCTGAAGAACGTCTCGTTCGCCGTCGCCCCCGGCGAGTTCGTCGCCGTGATCGGTCATTCCGGTTCGGGTAAGTCGACGCTGCTCAACCTGTTGGCCGGGTTGGACAATCCCGACGGCGGCAGCGTCTGGGTCTGTGGACGCCGGATCAGCCATCGGGATCGCGGTGAGCAAGCCGTACTCCGGGGGGCCATGATCGGGGTGCTCACGCAGGCCAGTGGCCTGGTCGAGCACCTCTCGGTCGAGGGAAACGTCGATCTGGCCGCTTACGTGCGCCAGCGGGCCCGCTCGTCGCGCCGGGCTGGTCAACTGGGCCTTGGCGCCCGGGGCAAGACATTGCCGCCGCCGCAGGAACGGCCGAGCTGCTCGGTGGCGTCGGCCTGGAGCGGCGCCGAAAGGTTCGCCCATCCACCCTGTCCGGAGGGGAACTGCCCGCGCCAACCTGGCGGTTGCGCTGGCCGGGCACCGGCGGTGCTGTTGGCCGATGAGCCGACCGCGGAGATCAGCCGTTCGGAGGAACAAGACGTGCTCGCCCTGCTCTCCCGGCTGCGACCGCCGGATGGGGTGACCGTAGTGGTGACCCACTCCGAGGCGGTGGCCAGCGCCGCCGATCGGGTTCTCGAGTTGGACGGGGGGATGCTGCAGTGACGGGACCGGTCGGCTCGCACCCGGTGGCTGCCGCGGTCGCGCGATGTCAGCATCGAGTACCGCGAGCTCGACCGTCCTCGACCACGTCGACATCGACATCGAGGCCGGCGCCGAGCTCGTGATCAGCGGACGGTCAGGGAGCGGGAAAACGAGCCTGCTCTTGGTGCTGGCCGGTCTCATCACCCCGAGCACAGGCACGGTGGCCTGGCCCGGGCTCGATCCGGACCCGATCCGTCGTCGACGCCAGATCGCCATGGTCTTCCAGGCCCCCTCTCTCATCCCCGAGCTCTCGGCGAGCGAGAACGTCTGCCTGCCCCTGCGTCTGAGCGGGAACACGATCGAGGCATCCACCGACGCTGCCTCCGATGCTCTCGAACACGTCGGGCTCGATGCCGCGGACGGCCGAGTACTGCCCAGCGAGATGTCCGGAGGCGAGCAGCAACGGGTCTCGGTGGCCCGGGCCATGGCCATGAAGCCGCGCCTGCTCCTGGCCGACGAGCCCACCGGAGCGCTCGACCGCGCCAACGTGGTCCACGGTGATCGCCGCACTGCAGCAGTCGGCTCGGGAGAACGGGTCCTCACTGGTGGTGGCCACCCACGACGAGGAGGTGGCCGAGGCCTTTTCCGAGCACCTCGTCGTCGAGGACCGGTTCGTCCGATGGTACTCTCATCGCCGGCATGATCGCGGCCAGCGCCAGATGGTCCTGGGGTCTGTTGCGACGTCGGCCGTGGATCCTGGTCGGGATGGCGGCCAGCGTCGCGTTCGGTCGCGTTCGTCTGGCCTGGGCTCGTTCGCCTCGTCGAGCCAGTCGTCCTTGACCAGCCGGGCGGCTCGGAGCGTCGCTATCGACTGGCAGGTGCAGGTGACCCCACAGGGCAGCCCGGCGGCCGTCAGCCGGGCCTTGCACCAAGTCCCCGGGGTACGCCGCGTCCTCCCGGTGGACTACGCCCGCATCGCCGGGCTCACCGGTAGCGTCAACTCGACGACCCGGACCACGGGCACGGCCACTGTGGTGTCGCTCCCGAGCGACTATGCCGCCATGGCTCCCGGCGAGATCCGCTACCTGGTGGGTGCCCACTCCGGCGTGCTGCTCCAACAGCAGACCGCGGCCAACCTGGGTGCGGGACCGGGCAGCGTGATCACCGCCGAGACGCCCACCGGCCCGGTTCCGCTCGTGGTCGGCGGCGTCGTCGACTTGCCCCAGGCCGATTCGTTCTTCCAGGTCGTCGGCGCGCGGCTGGCGCCGGCGCCACCGCACCCCCGGACAATGTCGTCATCGTTCCTCCCGCCACCTTCGCCCGACTTACCAACGGCGTCACGGTGGTGCACCAGTTCCACACCGTGCTCGACCACGCCGCCCTCCCCGCCGACCCCGCGGCGGCCGCCGACAGCGTCACCGTTCCGGCCAACCACCTGGCCGTGGCCGTGGCCGGTGGTGCGCTGGTCGGAGACAACCTGGCTGCGTCCCTCTCGGCGGCCCGGGAGGACGCCATCTACGCGCGGCTCCTCTTCTTGCTGCTGGGCCTCCCCGGTCTGGCCCTGGCCCTCATCGTGGCCTCCTTGCTGGTCGGACTGCGAGCGGACAGCCGGAGGCGGGAATCAGCCCTGCTGCTGTTGCGGGGGGCCGACCTCAGAACGGTCACGGGCATTGCCATGGGAGAGAGCCTGGTGGTGGCGGTGGGCGGCATCGGCGTGGGCGTCCTCCTCGGAGTGTTGTGCACCCACCTGGTCCTCTCGGGGGTGGCCGTCTCGACATCGTGGTTGGTGGCCGCCGCCGCCATCGGGCTGCTGCTGGCCGTGGTGACCCAGAGCCTCCCGGCCGTCCGGGCCGCCACTCGCTTCGCACCCGAATCTGTAGCTGTGGCCGCCACTCGGGTGCCGTCGACCCGACAGCCCTGGTTCCTCCGGATGGGCCTCGACTTCATCCTGTTGGCCGCGGCCGCGCTGATCAGCGCCCTGAACGCTCGCAACGGGTATCGAGTCGTGGTCGTCCCCGAAGGTGTCCCGGTGACGGCGGTCAACTACGGCGCACTCCTCGGGCCGGCGTTGGCTTGGCCCGGGCTCCTCCTGTTGGCCTGGCGGGTCACGGCCATGGTGGCCGCCCGTCGAACGGGAAATCGAGCCATGCGACACGACCGGGGCGCCGCCCCCGAGCTGGTCGCCGCCACCGTTCGTCGTCGCCGTCAGATCATCGCCCGCGGAGCAACGGGGCTGGCCGCGGCGATCGGGCTCGGGGTCTCCACCGCAATCTTCACGGCCACCTACGACCAGCAGTCCCGCCTCGACGTGGCTCTCACCGTCGGGTCGGACGTGTCGGCCACTGCGTTACCGGGGACAGTCGTCGGGCCGGGGGTGGCTCGCACCATTGCGCTCGCCCCGTCCGTCACCGCCGTGCAACCGCTGGTCCATCGATTCGCCTACGTCGGACCCGACCTCCAGGACCTGTTCGGCATACAGCCTCGGACCATCGCTCAGGCGGCTGCTCTGCAAAACTCCTTCGTCCCCGGCTCGACCATTGCGTCGACCCTGGGCGCCATGGCCACGACCCGGGACGGCGTCTTGTTGTCAGCCGAGACCATTCGGGACTACCAACTCCATCCGGGAGACACGATCCGCCTCCGCCTACCCGTCGGCCACGCCGGCTATCAACCCGTGCCCTTCCATGTCGTCGGTACCATCAGCGAATTCCCGACCGCGCCGAAAGACAGCTTCATCGTCGCCAACTCCGCCTACGTCGACGCCGTGACGCACTCGAACGCGGTCTCGACCTTCCTGGTGGCCTCGTCGAACCCATCGAAGACGGCGGCGGGTTTGCGGGCGGCGCTGAGCCGAGGATGGCACGTCCAGGACATCACGTCGGCGCGGGGCTCGGTGGTGACCGCCTCCGGCTTGGCCGCCACCGACCTCAGCGCGCTGGCCCGCCTCGAACTGGGCTTTGCCCTGGCCTTCGCCTTCGCCTGCTCGGGACTGGCGCTCGGCCTCGGCATCGCCGAGCGCCGGCGGGCCCTCATCGTTCTGGGGGCACTCGGCGCCACCACCCGTCAGCGCTCGCGGTTCCTCAACGCCGAGGGGGCCACCTTGCTGAGCGCGGGCATCGTGGGGGGAGGCGTGGTCGGCGTGGCCCTGGGATACCTCCTGGTGGCCATCCTGACCGGCATCTTCGACCCCCCACCTGACGGGTTGAACGTCCCGGCCGTCTTCGTCAGCGTGCTCGTGGGCGCGGTGGTCGTGGTCGGCGCGGGCGTGGTCTTCGTGGTGGGACGAACGATCGGCAAGGCATCACCCAGCCAGCTTCGGGATCTCTAGGCCCGCCCTCCCGCAGCGGTCAGGGTGCGGCGAACTGTTCCCGGAGCTCTCGCTTCAGCACCTTGCCGGCGGCGTTGAAGGGCAGGGCGTCGATGACCTTCACCACCCGAGGCACCTTGTAGTTGGCCAGCCGCTCCCGGGACCAGGCGGCCAGGTTCGACACCACGTCGTCGGCCGACGCCCCCGGGGCCACGATGACAAAGGCGCACCCGACCTCGCCCAATCGCTCGTCGGGCACGCCGACGACCGCCACCTCCTCGACGCCCGGATGGTCGCGGAGCACCGTCTCGATCTCGGCCGGGTAGGCGTTGAAGCCCCCGGTCACGTACATGTCCTTCAGCCGGTCGGTGATGGCGATGTTGCCGTCGTCATCCATGGTGCCGACGTCGCCGGTGTGCAGCCACCCGTCGGCGTCGATGGCCCCGTCGGTCTCGTCGGGATCGTTCCAGTAGCCGGACATGAGCGTGTAGCCGCGGACCACGATCTCCCCCGGCTCGCCCCGAGGCACCTGACCGTGGTCGGGCCCGACCACTTCCACCTCGACATCGGGAATGGCCCGACCCGATGTCCCGGCGATGACCTCGTCGCTGTCCCCCCGCCGGCACATGGTCACCACCCCGGTCGCCTCGGTCAACCCGTAGGCGGTGAGCACGGTCTCGATCCCGAGCTCGGACTGCATCCGCCGGATGAGCTCGACGGGGATCACCGAAGCGCCCAAGACGGCCAGGCGCAGCGAGGACAGGTCGGTGGATCGGGCCTCGGCGTGGTCGAAGATGGACTGGTAGATGGTCGGGGGCCCGGGCAGCACCGAGATCCGCTCGGAGACGATCCGGGCCAGCACCGCGTCCACGTCGAACACCGGTTCGGCCACGATGGTCGCCCCCCGCATCAGGCAGGTCAGGACGCCGGCCTTGTAGCCGAAGGTGTGGAAGAACGGATTGACGATCAGATATCGGTCGCCCTTGTCCAGCCCGGTCACCTCGGCCCACGTGGCGAAGGTCCGCAGGGTCTGTGCGTGGGTGGTCAGCACGCCCTTGGGGCGACCGGTGGTGCCCGAGGTGTAGATCAGGTCGGACGGGTCGCCGCCGACGATGGACGCGGTGCGCCCGGCGGCGACGTCCTCTCCGATCGAGGTGCCTTCGTGGACGAAGTCCGACCACTGGATGACCGGGTCACCCCGGCGGCTGCGGCTCGACCCGGGCTCGTCGCCGCCGCGCAGGACGACCACCCGCTCCAGGTCGGGCAGCGCGTGGCCCTCGGCCACGGTCGCGGCCAGCATGGCGGGATAGTCGATCCCGAGGAACCCCTGGACGGTGAACAGGATCCTGGCCCCCGAGGACTGGAGGATGTACGCCGCCTCGGCCCCCTTGAACCGGGTGTTGAGGGGCACGAGGACGGCGCCGGCGCCGACCACGCCCAGGGCGGCCACCACCCACGCCGCGCTGTTGGGCGCCCAGATGGCCACCCGATCTCCCCGCTCGATCCCGTTGGCCATCAGCGCCCGGGTGGCCGCGGCCGAGTCTTCGGCCAGCTGGTCGAAGGTCAGCCGGACGGTCGCGCCCCCGGGACCGTGGGCGTCGACCAGGGCCTCGGTCTCCCCGAACCGTGCCGCGGCGTCCTCGACCAGGCCGGGAATGGTCTCCCACTGGAGATCGCCACGCGGATCGATGAGAATCGGCACTCCGGTCAGGGTAGTCGAGCCGCTCACCGGCGAACCGCTTGGTGCCGCCCGGTCACCCGTGGTCCCCGCAGGTCTCCCGGTGGCGCCCTACGACTTGAAGAGCTGGCTGACCACCATTTCAACCTGGGCGGCGATGGCATTCTGTCCGGCCGGTGTGGGGTGGAAGGCCGCCGGGTTCGGGTTGCGAAGGTCCGAGTAATGGGGATAGATCGAGAACCCATAGGCCAACGGAGCGACGTAGGTCCCCGCGTTCTGGGCGCACCACTGGTGGCCGTCGTACGTGTGGGCCAGATCGGCCACGGCGATGTTCTTGTCGTGATGCTGCGCCGCGTAGGCGTCGATCGTCGTCACGATGTCCTGGTCGAGCTGGCTGACCAGCGAGGAGAAGTACGTCAGCTGGTCGTTGTAGAACAGCCAGGTGTCAGGGCACAAGTTCTTGCCGCCGGCCGGGGCGTTGGCCGGAAGCGGGTTCGCGTACGTCGTGAACACGATCTTCGGTGGCTGCCCACCGCCTCCGAGGTGCTTGGCCCGGGCCTCGATCCAGCCGGCGAGCGTGGTCAGGTGCTGTTCCAAGGTGGGGATGTAGTCGATGAAGTCCTTCTTGACCACGTCGTCCGGCCCGTTCGGATTCGTCGCCGTGCAGGCGGTGGCCGAGAACGGGTGGTAGTAGACGTACTCGGCGCACTGGGTGACGATGTCGACGAACTGCACATCGTCAGCCCCCAAGGTGACCAGGACCAGGTCGGGACGGGCCGCGCTATAGCGGGGGTTCAGGTCGGTGCGGGTGTCCCAGTTGCCGAACTCGGCCGGCACTGTTGCGCTCCACGGTCCCGAGATCCCTTTGTCGAACGTGGCGCCGGTGCAAGCCAGCTGGGTGAACGACGCCCCCGGATAGGTCGACGCCACCACATGGCCGTAGGCGTCGACTGACTGATGGCAATCCGGGTAGGGGCCGGCCCAGGTCGGGTCGGGGTTCTTCGGTCCGACCCACTTGCCCGTCGTGGTGTTGAAGGTGAACCCGTAGAGGGTGCCCTCGCCGGAGGCGATCGAGTCACCCAACTGGACGATGGCTCGAGGCCCGGTCGGCACCGTGGTGGCCGACACAGTGGTAGTCGGCGCGGTAGTGGCCGACGCCGTCGTGTTGGCGGCACCGACGATCACCGTCGACACGGTGAGCAGCGCGGCGAGGAACGCCATCAGCGGGACGCGTCCGGATCGCAACGGCCCGGAAGCCGCCGACCGTGGCCGGCTCATGGGTGCTGGGAGGAGACGGAGACGACCTCCCCGGTCATGAAGGTGGCGTACTGGCTGGCCAGGAACACGATCACGTTGGCCACCTCCCAGGTCTCCGCCGCCCGTCCGAGGAGCTCCTTGCGGCTGAGCTCCTCGAGCTCCTCGTCGGACATCACCTTGTTCAAGAAGGGGTGGTGGGCCAGGCTGGGCGACACCACGTTCACCCGCACGTTGTAGGGAGCGGCCTCCACCGCGCTGCAGCGGGTGAGGGCCATGACCCCGGCCTTGGCCGCGGCGTAGTGGGCCTGGCCGGCCTGGGCTCTCCAGCCGAGGACCGAGGCGTTGTTGACGATCACCCCGCCGCCGAGCACGTAGAGATGGCCGAGGGCGGCGCGCATGCACCGGAACGTTCCGGTGAGGGTGATGTCGAGCACCTTGGACCACTGCTCGTCGGTCATCTCCACGATGTCGACTTGTCCCCCCAGGCCGGCGTTGTTCACGGCCACGTCGAATCGCCCGTGGGCTTCGACGGTGGCGTCGTAGAGGTGTTGGACCTGGGACTCGTCGGTCACGTCACAGCGGAGGGCCAGGGGTCGGTTGCCCCCGGCCAGCTCGGCCAGCTGATCGGCCGTCTCCCCCAGCCGCCGCTCGTGGGCGTCGGAGACCACGACGGTGGCACCCTCTTCGATGCACCGCTTGGCCGTGGCGAACCCGATGCCGGTGCCGGCTGCGGCGGTGACCACCACGATCTTGCCTTCGAGCAGGCCGTGCCCGGGCGGCGGGGTGGGCGGAGCCGGCGCCGCCGTGGGTCCGGTGCTCCCGTCGGTGCTGCCCTCGTCGGCCGTGTCGGTCATAGGGAATCCCCCTTGGGATCGGGTTGGGTCTCGGGCTTGGCTCGGGGTTCGGTGTCGGGCTTGGGCTCGGGCGGAAGCCCCAGGACCCGTTCGCCGATGATGTTCTTTTGGATCTCGTTGGAGCCGCCGTAGATGGTCTCGGACCGGCTGAACAGGAACGAGCGCTGCACCTCGTCGAGCTCGTAGGGGAAGGCCCGGAGAACCATGGAGGCGGGGCCGATGAGGTCCATGGCCAGCTCGCCCAAGGCGCGGTGCCAGGTGGCCCAGTACAGCTTGATGATCGACGCTTCCGGTGGGGCCACGGGACCGTCGATGTTGGACAGGCTCCGCAGCGTGTTGTAGCGCAGGATCTCGAGCTCGGCGTAGGCGCCGGCCAGGCGCTGGCGCATGACCGGGTCGCTGTCCTTGCCGTTGCCCCGAGCCAGCTCGATGAGATGGTCGAGCTCGCGGCGGAAGGTCAGCTGGTGGCCGAGGAGAGCCACGCCCCGTTCGAAGGCCAGGGTGGCGAGCGCCACGCGCCACCCATCTCCCACCGCGCCGAGCACGTTCTCCCGAGCGGTGCGGGCGCCGTCGAAGAACACCTCGTTGAATTCCGAGGTCCGGGTGAGCTGGGTGATGGGGCGGACCTCGATGCCCGGCTGGCCCATGGGCACGAGTAGATAGGAGAGGCCGTGGTGACGCGTCGATCCCGGCTCGGTCCGGCAGACCACGAAGCACCAATCGGCGGTGTGGGCCAGCGAGGTCCACACCTTCTGGCCGGTGACCACCCACTCGTCCCCGTCCAGGACGGCCTTGGTCGACACGTTGGCCAGGTCGCTCCCGGCGTTGGGCTCGGAGTAACCCTGACACCACAGCTCGGTGCCGTTGCGGATGGCGGGGAGGAAGCGCTCCTTTTGCTCGGGAGTGCCGTAGTGGATGATGGTCGGGGCGATCAGCCCCTCCCCCATCACGTTCACCCGGCCCGGGGCCTTGGCCTTCACGTACTCCTCGTTGAATATGACCTGATGGGCGATGGACGCCCCTCGGCCGCCGTACTCGGTGGGCCAGCCCAGTCCCGTCCACCCGGCGTCGGCCAGCACCTTCTCCCAGCGCAGGCGGGTCTCGAACCCGTAGGTCTCGTCCCCGGAGCCCCCGCGGCCGCCGAGCGCGGCGAACTCCCCAACCACGTTGTCGGTCAGCCAGGCTCGCACTTCCTTGCGGAAGGCCTCGTCCTCTGGGTTGTCTCGTAGGTCCATGGGTGAATGTGCTCGTCGGGTTCGATCGCTCTTCTGGGGGAATAGGTCCAGGCGGGAACCGAGGTCCCGGAGGACTCTATCTTCGCAACGTAAGAGGCCAGGATTCGAGCCCCTTTACCACCACGAATCCGGGGTGAGCGAATCCGGCCTCGCCGTCTTGGTCCGTGCCCTGCTGATGAAAGCCTGGCAGGCTCACATTCGGATCGAGCCTCGAGGCCAGGATGGTGCCGAGGCATAGCGACACGGGAGGTCTGGGGTGACCAGGATGAACATCACAGGCCAACGGCACAACGGTGCGACCCATCGGTGGCGCGCCACCTTGGTCGTTGCCGTAGTGGCGGCGATCATGGTCTCCGGCTGGAGCAGCGGGGCAAGCGCCCAGACAACGACCACAGTTCCCTCGAACGCAAAGAACTTCACGTCGGTGTTCACCGCCCAGGCCGGGACACAGGGTGCGGCGCTGGTCAACGAACTCGAGGGGGTCGCGTCTCGGCTGGGGCTGACCCCAGGGAGTGGCCAGGTCACGATCGCCGACCTCGAGCGCACCAACCTCCCCTTGGTGACCAACGCGTTGGAGGAGCTGGCCAAGGCGTTCCGAGTCGGGTCATACGTCGCGGGCCTGGCCTTTGTCGGGGCGATCCTCACCACGCTCCAGCAGCACAAGGACAACCCGGCCCACGTACCAATCGGGGTACCGATCGCCCTATTGTTCGTGGCCGCCGCACTGATCTTCGTTCCGTCCATATTTCAATCCGTCGGAGGCACGCTCTTCGGCCCCGATGATCTCGTGGCCGGCGTCGAGGGGATCGGTCTCCTCGGGGAAGCGAGCTTGGATCGCCGAACAGGTCGCGCCGCAGACCCGCTCATCTCGGCGTCGAGCGTGGCAGCGCTGCGAACCTCCTTGAAGGGTAAGGGAATCTCTGGTTCAGCCTTGGACGCGGCCACACAACTCACGGTGCTGGCTGCGGCGGTCATGGTCGCCGACGCCGAGCGCTGATGCGCGGACCGAGAGCCATCCGCGATGGCGCGTAGCTGTCGTGCTAGTCGAGCGGGCTGACTCCGCTTGCCGTCAGCAGGTAAGCCGGCGCGCTATATCCGTCGTCGGTGGCGAGCTCGACGATGCTCTCGGCCACCTGTTCGACGGTGAGCGTCGAGCCAACCTGACCAAGGTACGTCTCTCGGCTCAGGCCGGCGTAGCCCGCGTACGCGTCGACGTACATAGAACCGAGATCGGTGGCCGGCGTGAGCTGAGGCAGGACCGAAAGGAAACGAATGCCCAAGGAGTTTCGCTCGGCTTCTGAGCCCGCGTAGGAGCTGATGAACTTGATTGTTGCTTTGGCTCCGGCGAAGCCGCCGCTCATGGGGGATCCACGCAGTGCTGCGCCACTGGAGAGGCTCACGACCGCCGCTCCGGGGTCGAGCGGCATGAGCAACGCCTGGCACGCGAACTGGAAGACATGCTGGACGTCTACTCCCCAGTTCTGGCTGAACGTCTCCCACGTCTGCTCCGACAATGGCGCGGGGTGGGGCGTGGCGCCGGCATTGAGCACCAACGTACGGGGCCGGTAGGCGGCAAGAAGCCGCGCCGCGAGCATGGTGTCGGCCACGTCCGCGACCACCGGGGTGAAGGAAGTCCCGAGCTGCTGGTGCAGCTCGCCGAGCGCAGCTTCACTTCGGGACACGCCGACGACATGGGCGCCGTTGGCTGCGAGAGCGAGAGCGGTGGCCCGACCGAAACCGCGACTGGCCCCGGTCACGATGGCTGTGCTCCCGGAAAGTGCTGTGCTCCCGGAAAGTGCTGTGCTGCCGGGGAACTCGGTACTGGACATTGCATGCCTCCTTATAGGTGATTGGTAAATAGGCGATTGGTGATTGGACTTCTCGGACCTTCACGAGCTCGACCAGACAATGGCACCGTTACTCGGTCGATGCCGGCACCGGGACTTCGCGTTGCATCGACTTTTCGACCGCCCGGGCCAGCTCTCTACGGCGAATCAGCACGAAGGTGACGGGCACGGCGACCAGTCCGGTCAGTCCACACACCCACAGTGCCCACTGGAACCCGCCGGTGAGCGCCGCTGCCGTCGAGTGCCCGTGGGCGACGAGCGCGTGAAAGTGCGTTGCCGCGACCGTGGAGGCCACGGCGACGCCGATGGCGCCGCCGAGTTGCTGGGACGTGTTGATCAGTCCCGAGGCGACCCCGGCATCGCGCTCGGCGACGCCGGCGAGCGCTCCGATCGAGACGGGGATGAAGGCGAAGGCGGTGCCGGCCCCGGCGATCAGGAACGGTCCGGCCAGGTTCTGCCAGAAGTGCCCGTTCGTCGGAACCTGGGTCGCCCAGAGAACTCCGACCCCGATCATGGTCATCCCGAGCGCCATGACCAGCTTGGCCGAGGTTCGGGTGACCAGCATTTGCGAGAGCCCGGCCAGGGCCACTGAGGTGACCGATGCGGCGAGCCAGGCGAAGCCGGTCTTGAGCGCTGAGTATCCGAGAACCTGTTGCATGTAGAGCGTGCCCACGAAGATGAAGGTGAAAAAGCTGGCCCCCAACAGGAACCCGACGGCATTGGACCCGGCGATCGTCTTGATGCGGAACAGGCGCAGCGGCAGCAGTGGCGCCTCGACTCGTGTCTCCAGGATCAAGAACGCGACCAAGAGAACGACTGACGCAGCCAGCAGGGCCAAGGTTCGTGTGGTCACCCAGCCCACTTGCGGCGCCTGGGAGATGGCGTAGACCAGCAGCACCAGGCCACCGGTGATCGTCACCGCCCCGAAGGGGTCATAGCGTCGACGGACGGCGTCGAGCCGGCTCTCGGGCACCACACGCCGGGCCAACAGAAGGGCGGCCGCGCCGATCGGCACGTTGAGGAAGAAGATGTAGGGCCAGCCGGCGTAGCGGGTCAACAGGCCGCCGGCGAGCAACCCGACGGTGGCCCCGGCGGCCCCCATCGCACCCCAGATGCCCAGTGCCTTGTTCCGCTCGGCGCCCTCCTCGAACATGTTCATCACGATGGAGAGGGCGGCGGGGAGGACCAGCGCCGCGCCGAAGCCCTGGATGCCGCGCATGACGATGAGGAACGTGTCGCTGGTGGCCAGCCCGGCTACGAGAGACGCTCCGGTGAAGATGGCCAGGCCGATCATCAGCAAGCGTCGCCGACCGAGGAGGTCGGCCGCTCGGCCGCCGAGGAGCAGGAACCCCCCGAAGGTGAGCGCATAGGCGGTGACCACCCACTGCAGATCCGACTCGGGGAAGTGGAGTTTGCGACCGATGGTGGGAAGGGCGACGTTGACGATGGTGAGATCGACGATGGTCATGAAGAAGGCAACCACCAACAGCGCGAAGGCCCGCCAGCGGCGGACCGGGGCCCCGGTCGCCGTCGTCGACGGCTCGACGCGGGACCGGGCCGGGCCCCGGCCTGGGCCTGGGCCGCTAGACGGGAGCGAGGGTGGTCCAGTCGCTCATCGACGACGACCCCTGTGTGGTTCTGGTGGTCCGGCGAGGTCATGGTGTGCCTCCGATCGTGGTGATCATGTCCTGTACCGGTTGAAACACCGACCTTTTCGAAGATTCACCGATGAATTCGGCCCTCCGGTGGTGTTGTTACATTCGGGGGTCAGACTGGGAGAAGGGACTACGCCGTGATGGACGAGACCACCCTCGAGCGGGCCCGAGCCGGTGACGGCGACGCCTTCCAGGAGCTCGTCGAACCGCACCGCCGCGAGCTCCTCGTGCACTGTTACCGGACCCTCGGATCGGTCCAAGACGCCGAGGACGTACTACAGGAGGCTCTTTTGTCGGCCTGGCGCGCACTTGACCGCTTCGACGGCCGCTCGTTGCGAGCATGGCTGTACCGCATTGCCACGAACCGCTGTCTCAACTACCTCCGAGACGGGACCCGCCGTCCCCAACCGACCCGCTTTTCCGAGCCGAGATCGACATCGGAGGGACTGACCAGTTCGGACGATCCATGGTGGCTCGAGCCCTACCCGGACGTCTTGCTCGACGATGTGGCCTTGGGTCCCGAGGCGCGTTACGAGGCCCGAGAATCCATCGCCCTCTCCTTCGTGGCGGGCTTGCAACACCTGCCCGCCCAACAGCGGGCCGTCCTCGTCCTACGCGACGTGCTGGGCTTTCCGGCGTCGGAGGTCGCCGACATGCTCGACACGACGCCAACGGCGGTGAACAGCGCCCTCGTGCGGGCCCGAGGCGGCTTTCGGCCAGATCGGGACCCGAACCTCGTGCCCCTCCCCCGCTCCGCACAGGAAGGCAGAGGTCGTCGATCGCTTCGTCGAAGCATTCGAACGCGGAGATGTCGACCGAGTGGTGGCGCTCCTGACCGAGGACGCCCGGCTGGCGATGCCACCAGAGCCAATCCAGTGCAATGGGCCTCATGCCATCGCCGAATTCCTCCAAGATCGGGGCTTCTGGGGTCAGGACCTCAAGCTGGTACCCACTCGAGCCAACAACCAGCCCGCCTTTGGCTACTACTTCCCGGACCCAACCTCTTCCATCATGAGGGCGAGTGGCTTTATCGTCCTGACTCTCTCCGAAGATCGGATCTCCACGATTACTCGGTTTGGCGACAAGGGGATCCTGGCCCGCTTCGGACTGCCCCGAACGCTGGCCAACCGATGATGCGGTGCGGGTCGAAGAAATGCGACCGCCGATGTCGAATTCTGGATCGGGCAATCGTAGTGAGGGTAGAGGGCCGAAGAAATCGGACCTCTGGGAATCGCCAACAGGCCATCACGAAAGGATGAAGATCATGGGAAAGATCGTCGCAGTGGAGTACGTCTCGTTGGATGGAGTCATGGAGGAGCCGGCGTGGAGTGGGCCGTACTTCAATGAGGAGCTCCAGAACTTTCAATACGAGAACCTGTTCGAGAGCGATGCGTTGCTCCTCGGTCGTGTGACCTACGAGGGGTTCAAGTCAGCGTGGCCGGGCATGAGCGATGAGGCCGGTTTCGCGGACCGGATGAACGGGCTCCCGAAGTACGTCGCCACGACCACCTTGGTCGAGCCCGAGTGGAATGCGTCCTTCATCGACGGCGATGTGGCCGAGGGTGTCACCCGTTTGCGGACCGGCGACAACACGTTGCTGATCAACGGCAGCGCGCAGTTGGTCAACTACCTCGGCGGCCATGGCCTGATCGATGAGTACCGCTTGATGATCTACCCAGTCCTGGTGGGCGTGGGAAAGCGCCTCTTCGACGACAGCGGGCCCCAGGGCGCTCTGACCCTCAAGGAGGGGCGGACCACCGACAGCGGCGTGGCCATCCTGACCTACGTCCCCGCGCTATAGCCCCCGAACCGCACATGGTCCCGGACTACGAATTGAGCTGGACGTTGGTTTGGAGGAGCCTGCTGATCGAGCGAGACACGCAAACCTAATCGCTAGGTGCGACCGGACCGTACAGCGTAAGGTATAGCACGAAAATGGAGGGGAGTTCCTCTCCTTCCGTTCAGCTAGGCCGACTGGGGCTTGGTCGCTCGGGCTGGGCCGGAACATCCTCAGCTAGCGGGAACATCCTCAGCTAGGTGGAGGTTTAACCTGTTGAGAGTAAGTGGACCCGCCTGTTGGCGGGTGGTGGTGGGACAGATGGGAGAGGATTGGCATGGCAGACGCGACCGACACGACAGGCACAACCGGGAAGGTTGAGCTCACCGATAAGGAGTGGCAGGAGCGGTTGTCGCCCGAGCAGTACGCCGTATCTGCGCCAGAAGGGGACCGAGCCGGCCTGGTCGGGAGACCTCCTCCACGTGGACGGCGACGGAATGTTCGTCTGCGGCGGATGCGGTGCCCCGCTGTTCGAGGCGGGCACCAAGTTCGAGTCAGGGTCGGGCTGGCCCAGCTTCTACGAGGCGGTCGACAAGGCCGCAGTCGAGGAGCACCCGGACCGCGCCCACGGGATGGTGCGGACGGAGATCACGTGCGCGCGCTGTGGCGGCCATCTGGGACATGTCTTCCCCGATGGGCCCAATCCCACCGGGCTCCGCTACTGCATGAACTCACTGGCCCTTGACTTCGAGCCGAACGAGAGCTCGGAGACGGCCGACCAGGCCTGAGCCGATCGAGCCCTATTGCGGGTCACCGGGCCGCCCGTTCGGCCACAGCCACCAGCACCTCGTCGTCCCCCGGCTGGCCGACCAGAGCCAGTCCAATGGGGAGGCCGTCGACCACTGCGAGCGGGAGCGATACCACCGGAACGCCGGCCAAGCCTGCCGGCGCCGTCAACGCCAGGGTCCGGGCTCGAAGATCGTCCTTCGTCGCCTGCTCGGCCACCAGCGGCGGGGCCGGCCCGCTGGCCGCCGGCTGCACCAGCAACCCGTCTTCGCCCATCACCCGTTGGAAGGCCCGGGTGACGTCGGCGCGCACGGGCATGGCCCGGTCGGCATCGGCCGGGTCCGTCGATCGAGCAACGTTGAATCGGGCGGCAATTCCGGGGCCTAGCGCGGGCTCTCGGGAGGTGATCCACTCCCCGTCCGACCGCCACGCCTCGACTTGCTGGAGGACACGGAACGCATCCCTCCAGCCCTCCACCTGACCCGGGGCGGCCAGAGTCGCTTCGACCACCGGGATTCCGAGGCGGTCGCCCAGCGCGCCCGCCGCGGTCGTGAGCGGGTCGGCGGCACCGTCGTCGGCCAGGTCGATGAGATCGGTGGCCACCACCAGCCGCCGGATGGTCCTGGCCGTCGTCGCTGTCGGGCTCGGCCGTTCGACCGAGGCCCCGACGACAAGAGCCCGGAGTGCGGTGGCCAACACCGCCGGGTCGGCGGCGAACAGGCCCACGGTGTCGAAACTGGGAGCGAGGGGCACCGTGCCGGAGACGGAGATACGACCATGCGTAGTGCGAAGGCCGTAGATCCCGCAGTAGGAGGCGGGAATGCGGATTGATCCCCCAGTGTCGCTGCCGAGAGCCAAGTCCACCGCTCGGCCGGCCACCGCGGCAGCCGATCCGCTCGACGAGCCCCCCGGCACCCGCCCCGGAGCGGCCGGGTTGACCGGCGTCCCGTAATGGATGTTCGTGCCCGACAGGCTGTAGGCCAGCTCGTCGGTGACCGTCTTGCCCCAGAGGTCGGCGCCGGCGGCCACCAGGGCCGACACCGCCGGTGCGCTGACAGATACCAGCGGCGCGTCGGCCAGCCAGTCGGGATTGCCCGCGCCGGTCCGAGTGCTGGCCACGTCAAAGATGTCCTTCACCGCCAAACGCGTCCCGGACAAGGAGCCACCGGCTGCACCCGACTCGATCAGGCGCGGCCCGATCACGAACGCCCCGAGCGGATCGGTAGGCACGGCGGCGCTGTCGCTCACACGGCCCTCATCGACGCGGTGGCCGGTCATCGAGGTGGAAGCGCGTCACCCGCCCAGCTGAGGTCGCCGGTCGTCTGCGCTTGTCGTCTCAACGGCGGCGGCGATCACCTCCCGGGGCGTTGCCGCCGGTCGTATCGCCGCCGTCAAGCAACGCAAAGCCAGCGGTTCGTTGGCGGCGATCTCGGCCGGGGTGCCGAGACAGGCGAGCGCCGCCGGCATGCTCAGGTGCGGCCACGGAACGGCGATGCAGGCCAGGGCGGGGTGGAGATCACCCCGGTCGAACGCAGCCCCAACCTGTCGGACCTGGTCGAGTTGGCGATCGAGCTCGTGCCGGGTGGTGGCCACATCCTTGGGTACCGGGAAGTCCCCCTCGGCGAGGAACTGGGTGAACAACGGGGCGGCACTGGACTCGCCCATGGACTCGATGAAGTCGCTCCCGTCGGGAAAGGGTTCCGGGGGCAGGACGGCGTCGAGCTCGGCCGGCGTGAGCTGGGCGGCGATCGCCTTGCCCGCGGCGATGGCGTGTATCGGACCCGGGACATCCAGTCCCGAAAACCGGATGTCGCCCCCTCGTCCACCGGCCGACGCCAGTAACACGGCCATGGGGCCGACCAGTCCCAAGGCCTGGGTCATCAAGCCGGTGGCACCGGCCACGGCGTGGACCAGCGGTTCGGCTCGGTCGATGACGTCCGAGCCCAACGCTCGCCGACCGAGCAGGGCGCAGCGGGGACCGAGGACCACTCCTCGCTCCACCCTGACCATCCAGCCGTCGGCCACGCAAGCGCTGACCGTCCGGGACACGGTCCCCTTGTCAATGCCGGTGTGGCTGGCCAGCTCGGTGATGGTGAGCGGTCCACTGTGGTCGAGGACCTCCAGCAGGTTCAGACCTCGCATGAACGTGCTCGACATGGGTGCATCCTCCTTCAAAACTCGGCCCTGTCCAAGTATACGCTCGAATCGGTGTCTTTTCTACAAATCGAGTTGTATATACCACAATATCTGTGTATATTAACGAACTAGACGTTGTCGCCAAGCGGATCGGACGGGAGATCTCGATGAGGATACGAACCAATCAGACGACGCAGCCTCGGCTCGGTCGGTCCCTCCTGCGTGTAGCCACCGCGGCAACGTTGGTGACGAGCGTCGTCGGGTTCGCCGTCCTCGCATCTAGCACGCCGGCCTCTGCGTCGCCGACTCCGGTGTGCACGGGGGGAACCTGCACGGTCACCTTCACCACCGTTGGCGTCGGCCAGAGCTGGGTGGTGCCGGCCGGGATCAGTTCTGAGTCATTCACCCTTTACGGGGCCGAAGGTGGTTCGAACAGCTCGGTCAAGGGCGGTGATGGCGCATGGGTGAGCGGCTCCCTGTCGCTCACTGCCGGTACCACGGTCACCGTCGATGTCGGTGGAGGAGTTGGTGAGGTCGTGACGGGCGGGGTCAATGGCGGAGGGACGGGCAACAGCGGGTCCGGCGGAGGCGGCGCCAGCGACATCAAACTCGGCGGCGCCGATCAACTGGTCGCCGGCGGCGGCGGCGGCGCCGGCGAAGCAGAGGGCGGACCGTGTCCCAGTGCCACGTTCTATTCCTTGGGTGGCACGGGAGGGAACGCTGACGGGATGGGCGGCGGCGGCGACCAGCGCGTTATCGGCGGCGGTCACCCTCATCGGCGGCGGCGGGGGCCACGCCGGGAGCCCGGTCGGCAACTCGGCAGCGGGAACGGTAGGGACAGCGACCGCGCCCAGCGATTCCTGCAACGGCACGCGGGCGACGGCCTCCGGGGAACAGGGAGAAAACGGCACCGCCGGGCAGGGTGGCGGCACAGCCGGCGGAGGCGGCGGCCCGACTTTGGCCGGCGGTGGCGGTGGTGGCGGCTACTTCGGCGGCGGGCAGGGCAGTCAAGGGGCGACCGACGCTGGTGGGAATCAAGCGGGCGCAGGCGGCGGCGGGGGCGGCTCGTCGTTCGGCGTCCCTGGCAGCAACTTCACCGTGAACTCTGACTACGAGAACGATGGAAAAGTCAACAGCGGTAACGGCGAGATCATCGTGAGCTACCCCGCTCCGAGTCCGCCTCCCACCATGGGCTACTGGCTGGGTGCCGGTGACGGCGGGGTGTTCACCTTCGGCAACGCCGGGTTCTATGGCTCCATGGGCGGCCAGCCGCTGAACAAGCCGGTGGTGGGCATCGCCGTCACCCCTGACGGCAAGGGCTACTGGCTGGGTGCCGGTGACGGCGGGGTGTTCACCTTCGGCGACGCCGGGTTCTACAACTCGATGGCCGGCCACCCGCTGAACGGATCCGTGGTGGGCATCGCCGCCACCCCCGACGGTCAGGGCTACACCGAAGCGGCCTCCGACGGTGGGGTCTTCACCTTCGGCGACGCCGGGTTCTACAACTCCATGGGCGGCCAGCCGCTGAACAAGCCGGTGGTGGGCATCGCCCGCACCACCGACGGCAAGGGCTACTGGCTGGTGGCCTCCGATGGTGGGGTCTTCACCTTCGGCGACGCTCCGTTCCTGGGCTCCAAGGGCGGTTCCACGCTCAGCCAATCGATAGTCGGCATGGCCGCCACTCCTGACGGCCAGGGCTACTGGCTGGTCGGCACCGACGGCTCCGTCTTCCCTTACGGGGATGCCGTCTCCTACGGCTCGGGCGTCAACGGTGTGGTGACCGGGATCGCCGCCACTCCTGACGGCAAGGGATACTGGTTGGTGGCCAAAGACGGGGACGTCTTCGAATTCGGCGATGCCAACTTCTACGGCTCTGAATTGGGCAAGCCCCTCAACCAACCCATTGCAGGGATTGCCGGCGGCTGAGCATCTCGATCGCGCTGGCCCGTGGTCGGGATGCAAGGGCGGTGAGCGGAGGGATTCAGTGAGCGAGGCGCGCTTCGAGCAGCTCGAAGAGATCGCCCAGCGCCGAGGCCTCGCTCATCGCGCCGTTCCTGAGCAGTAGGCGGTCGGCGTCGGCGAGAGCCTGGCACGCACCGAACACCTCTCCTTTGGACAGGACCACCGATTCCGCAAAGCTAACGGGATCGCTGGCGGTCTGTTCCGTGCTCCCCTGTTCTGTGCTCGCCTCTTGCGTGCTCCCCTGTTCTGTGCTCGCCTCTTGCGTGCTCCCCTGTTCGCGGCCCATCGTCGTGGTGCCGACCGATTCGATGGTCCCTGAAGGTCGTTCGGTTGAAGTGGTGATCGCCATTGCTTCTCCTCGTCGTCCTCTCGGTTGCCTGGGGCCCCGCCCCGACCGGCGCGAACCGGCCGGAGGGGTGAGCGGGAAGGTCCGGTCCGTCACCGGTGCCGTGCACGTGGGTGGCCGCCGGGAGGGGGTGCGACGCCACCGGCAAGGCAGCACCGGCTCGACCCCGGACCTTCCGCACACCGATCGTCAGGCGCTGGCCGCCAGGGCCTCGTCGCCCGTACCCGCCTTGGCCTCCTTGGCCTCTTCATCGAGGGCGCTGTGGCGCTCCACCTTTTGCACGTCGGCGGTGGCAAAGCGGAGGCTCGGGCCGATCTCCTCGGCCACGATCTCCACCTTCACCCGGCGGTCGCCGTCCTCGTTCTCCCAGCTCCGCTGCTCGAGCCGGCCCGTGACCACGACCCGCATGCCCTTGGTCAGGGACAGGGCCACGTTCTCGGCCAGCTCGCGCCAGCAGACCACGTCGAAGAACGAGGTCGACTCCTCCCACTCCTTCGACTCACGCTGCTGCCACCGTCGATTGACGGCCACGCCCAGGGTGTCGTGGCCTGCCCGTCCCGGGTGTAGCGGATCTCGGGATCCCGGGTCAGGTTCCCGGTGATCGAAGTCGCTGTGCTCATGGTTCGTTCCCTTCTCGTCCGCGCTCCTGCGCTCCGTCGACGAGCCGCCCATGACGGTCCTATCCGACGCACCACCCACCACGGGTGACGAGACGACCATGCCGGGACGACCTTGCCCGGGGGTTGCCCGCTCTCCTTGGCCGCCACCTTGCACGGCACCGTCCTTCCGGCGAACGGCTGTCCTCGACGCCGCTCATGGCCACACGACCGATGTTTGACTTCCCCGGATCGGCCGCCAATAGTTGGCCCATGGGGGGCCTTGGGGGATCAGTGTGGTGCGGCGCTGCGGGGCGCGACGTGAGCGGCGACGGACCGGTCAGCAAGCTGTCGGAGCGCCTCTGGTCAGGGAACATCGACATCAACGGTCCCGACCACCCGGTGCAGGCATCGGGCTTCATCTCCGAAGAGATCGTCCCGGGCGTCCTGGTCTACTTGAGCCTGGCCAGCGCCACGCGCGGTCGAGACCGCTGACGGGCTCGTCCTCTTGGACTCGGGCGGCCCCTTCGACGTCGCACCGTTGTACGACCGGGTTCGGGCCTGGCGTCCCCATCGCCCGGCTGGCCGCCGCCGTGTTCTCCCATCATCACCTGGACCACGTATTCGGCACGGCCCGCTTCGAGACCGAGGCCACCGAGCAGGGGTGGCCGGCACCCATCGTCTACGGGCACCAGGACCTTCACGCCAACTTCGACCGCTACGTCAAGACCCGCGGGCTCAACACGGCCATCAACGTCCGCCAGTTCGCGCTCGAAGGCCTGGAAGGGTTCTCCTGGCCCGAGCACTGGCGCCACCCCGACGTGACCTACGACGTCGGGATGTCCGTCACCCACGGTGGGCTGACCTTCGAGCTGCATCACGCCCGGGGCGAGACCGACGACGCCACCTGGACGTGGATACCCGAGCTCCGGGTCCTCCACCCGGGCGACCTGTTCATCTGGGCCGTCCCCAACGCCGGCAATCCCCAGAAGGTGCAGCGGTTCGCCGGCGAATGGGCCGTCGCCCTCCGGGAGATGGCCGCCCTCGGGGCCGAGGTGATGGTCACCGGGCACGGCGCCCCCATCATCGGGAGCGCCCGCATCCACCAGGCCCTCACCGATACGGCCGAGCTGCTCGAGTCGCTCGAGCACCAAACGTTGGCCTTGATGAACCAGGGCGTGGCCCTGGACCGGGTCCTCCACGAGGTGTCGATGCCCGAGCACCTGGCGGACCGGCCCTACCTGCAGCCGGTCTACGACCACCCCCAGTTCATCGTGCGCAACATCTGGCGCCTCTACGGCGGTTGGTACGACGGCGACCCCGACCAGCTCCTCCCCGCCTCTCGGGCCGAACAGGCACACGAATGGGTCTCACTGGCCGGCGGCGTGACCGCCGTGCTCAATCGGGTGCGAGCCCTGTCGGCCGATGACGACCTCCAGCTGGCCACCCACCTCGTCGAGACCGCGTTCTACGCCGAACCCGACTCCCCCGAGGTGCACCAGCTCCGGGCCGAGGTCTACGAGGCCAGAGCGTCAGCAGAACGGTCGTCGATGGCCGCGAACCTGTTCAACCATGCCGCCCGTGCCTCCCGGCAGGGGAAGCGGGATCTGGCCGACCGAGGCTGATCGGCGAACTTCGGATCGGCCCCTACCTGGACCCGGCCCGATGGGCCGGGATTTCGAACAGGTCCTCGAGAAAGCGCCGGGAGATCGTCCATATTCCCCCATCCTTGTCCGCCGGAACCTGCCCGGAGGCGATCCACCTGCGAACGGTGAGCTGGAAACGCCGAGGGTGTTGGCGATCTGACGCACCGAGCACTCCTGGGGCAGATCCTGCAAGGCGGCGCCGGCGAGCGGCAGCCGCCACGTGCCACCGACCCGGAAGGCGAGATCCTGTCCACTCCGGATCCGACGCCGGATCGTGAGCGGGGAGACACCGAGGCGTCGGGCCCGCTGCTCTATGGACTCGACCAGGCACTTTGCCGGCGAATCGGCTCGACCGGCCCTTCGAAAGCTGGCCGGCGCCTTGGATTTCGGACGCTGCCTGACACCGGCCGGGAATGGGGAATGTCGGTGCCTGCAAATTATGGATCTGGTAGCCATCAACGGTACTGAATGCTTGCATCACGTTCCCCTATAGGACGCGACAGACGAAAGGGTCGTGCTGTTTATCGACCGCGTCCGACCGCGGATCGTGCTCCTCCAACTACTTACCGTCATAGTATACCCACCGTGGGACAAAACATTCGTCGGGGTGGTTATCCGAACACTGAGAGGCACAGTTCTGCCCACGATCGATCTAGGCACTGTTCGGGTGCTGCCACACCCGGATCCATCCAGGACCCCAGAAGAGAACACCGTCTCATCCCGATCCTTCAATTCATTCACACTCAGGTGTATCGGTATTGCTTCGGGCGACCTGCGGATGGACTGGAAAGGAGTGTCGAAGGAGAGGATGAATGTAGTCATCCCGCTATGCGTCTGAGGGGAAGTGGGATTGACTAACCGATGATCCTAGAGCATGCTTACGCTCAACTCACCGCCGCTAACGCAACACATCTCGATACCTCGAGACCTGTTTTACGGCTGTCAGGCTTTTACAGCGGGTATTGTCTAGGGTGTCAGATGGCCAGACGTGGCGAGATCAGCTGCTACACTACGGTCCGACGAGTGAATGTGATGCTCATGATGAGGACGCTCTTCCCCAAGCCTGCTCGTGTCACCGCCCATACTGTCCCAACCGACCAATACCCACAGCAATACGCTGAACCAAGGCGTCACACATAACAT
>CAVQVK010000070.1:0-6756 GCA_963717035.1 uncultured Acidimicrobiaceae bacterium
GTTGGTAACGGTCGCGCCGTTCAGGTTCAGCTGCCCGCCGATGTGGGCGCCGTCCAGGTTCAGTTCTCCGCCGATGTGGGCGCCGTTCAGGTTCAGTTCTCCGGCGATGCTGGCGCCGGGCAACCTGATCTCGCCGGTGGCGGTGAATTCGTCGCCGCAGTAACGCCTTGGTCGACGGTGAGGCCTTCGGCGGACAGGGCGGTTCCGTCGGGGTTGGTGAGGCTGGCTTTTGCGAAAGTCAGCTCGCTGCCGATGTGGGCGCCGTCCAGGTCGATCTCGCCGTGGCGGTGAACCCGTAGCCGCAGGACATGCTGTGGCCGACGGTGACATTGCTGGCCAACAGGGCGGTTCCGCCAGGGTTGGTAAGGCTGGCGCCGTTCAGGTCCAGCTCACCGCCGATGCGGGCGCCGCGCAGGCTGATCTCGCCGGTGGCGGTGAACCCGTAGCCGCAGGACATGCTGTGGCCGACGGTGACATTGCTGGCCAACAGGGCGGTTCCGCCAGGGTTGGTAAGGCTGGCGCCGTTCAGGTCCAGCTCACCGCCGATGCGGGCGCCGCGCAGGCTGATCTCGCCGGTGGCGGTGACCCGCCGCTACAGAACAGGCCCTGGTCGGTGCTGAGGTTGTCGGCGTTCAGCGCCGTTTCGCCAGGGTTGGTAAGGCTGGCGCCGTCGAGGCTCAGCTGCCCGCCGATGCGGGCGCCTTCCAGGTCTGACTTCACCGGCTCTGGTGAATGTGGGGAGTCCAGATTCAGGTCGCCGGTGACGTGAAGCTGCCTGGCTGTGAAGGCAGGCAGATGGCAACCAGGCAGTCGGATCGCCGAAGCCGCCGCTTCATCGAAGTTGACGGGCTCACCGATGTAGCACTCGTGCAGCAGCAACGGGCAGGTGATGGTGGCTGCTTCGAGGTGGAGGGGACCGGTGATGCGGGCGCCGCGCAGCTTGACCGCTCGCAATGGCCTGCCGTCGGGATGTCGTGTCCCACAGAGCAGCTCGATCAGCAATTCTGCCCGCACCTGTCGGCTGGCATCCCAGGTCGCTCCTTGGCCGGGTCATCATGCTCGGCATCGCCATCTCGGAGGTCGGTGAGACAGCCCGTTACAGCATTGCCGAGCAGGTTACGTTCGGCTGCGCTCAGGTCCTCGTCACCGGGGAGAGTGACTGGGCTGGGGGTGGTCATGATGGAGCTCCCAGTAAGTGTTCAGCGGGTCCCTGGCGGGTCGTGTGCGCTGTTTCCGCTGAAGACGGCGGGTTCGTTGATGTGGTTGATGACCGTTGCCCAGCGGGCCGCGTTGGCGATGGACATGCCGAACAGGTCGCACAAGGCGCGGATTCTCGCCGGTGGCCTCGACTTCCTGGTAGATGCGGATCAGGCGGATGTGCTCGGCGGAGATGGCGAGCTGCTGGCCGATCCAGGCCGAGGCGACCGGGCGGGTGGTCTTCCAGCTGCGGGCGTCGATGAACAGATAGGCTCGGCGCAGGTGGGGCTGAATCGCATCTACAAGGAGTCCCACCAGAGTGTCGACCTGGTGTCGATGTTCTCCCCGGTGACCAAGTGGGCGGACCTGGTGCTGACGCCGGGGGCGGTCCCCGAAATGGTCCGAAAGGCCTTCAAGCTGGCCCAGACCGAGCGCCCCGGCGCCGTCTACCTGGCGGTGCCCGAGGACCTCGAGGCGATGGCCGTGCCACACGGTCTCGTCCCATTGGAGCTCAACGTCCCCCGGCCCGACGAGCCCTCGCCCTCGCAGATCGGGCGCGCCGCCGCGGTGCTCGACGGCAGCCGTCGGCCCCTCGTCCTGGCCGGGCACGGCGCGGCCCGCACTGGCGCCGCCGAGGCGCTGCGACGCTTCTCCGAGCAGCTCGGCCTTCCCGTTGCCACCACCTTCCACGGCAAGGGCGTGTTCCCCGACGACCATCCCCATGCGCTCGGGGCGGTGGGGTTCATGAGCCACGACTATGTCAACTTCGGGTTCGACGAGGCGGACGTGATCGTCTGTGTCGGCTACGAACTCCAGGAGTTCGATCCGGTGCGGATCAACCCCCGTGGTGACAAGCGAAATTCTCCACGTGAGTCGGTTTCCGGCCGAGGTGGACACCCACTATCACGTCGAGGTCGGCGTGCAAGCCGACATCAGCCGGACCCTCGACGCCCTGGCCGGAGCCACGACCCGCCGCTTCGAGCTGGGAGCGAGCGGCGAGAAGATCCGCCAACTGCTGGCCGACGAGCTCGCCCTCGGCGCCGCCGACGACAGCTTCCCGCTCAAGCCCCAGCGGGTCGTGGCCGACACCCGAGCCGCCCTGGACCGATCCGACATCGTCCTCGCCGACACCGGGGCGGTGAAGATGTGGATGGCCCGGCTGTATCCGACCTACGAGCCCAATACGTGCCTCATCTCCAATGGACTGTCCACCATGGCCTTCGCCTTGCCCGGAGCCATCGGAGCCAAGCTGGCCGCACCCGACCGATGCGTCCTGGCCGCCGTGGGCGACGGGGCGTTTCTCATGAACTCACAGGAGATCGAAACCGCCCTGCGGGAACGCATCCCCCTGACCGTGCTCGTCTGGCAGGACGACGCCTACGGGTTGATCAAGTGGAAGATGGACCTGGAGCTGGGCCACGACGTGGCCGTCGGGTTCTCGAACCCTGATTTCGTGGCCTATGCCCAGAGCTTCGGTGCCCAGGGCTACCAGGTGTCCTCGGCTGCAGACCTCCTGCCGATGCTGCGCGAGGCGCTGGCCGCCGACACCGTGTCGATCATCGCCTGTCCGGTCGACTACACGGAGAACCTGCGGCTCACCGACGCGTTGGGCGAGCTGTCCGGACCCTTCTAGACGATCAGAAACCAACCGCCTGCCGGATCAGGACGACGTGGATGCGGCCGGGCAGTTCCTGATGGATCTCGAGGACCTTCCCGACAAAGCTGTTCTGCCCGTAGGCCGCGTAGGCGCGGGCATCCTCCAGGATCAGACTGTGGGTGTAGATGCGCTCGCGTGCTTCGTCCAGATCGGTCACGAGCTTCTGCGCTCCCACGACGAAGATGACGTTGGCCGCGCCCCAGGCATAGGAGGCGAGCTGGCTTCCTGACGCGGAGGCGATGACGAGCGTTCCCTCGCGGGTGACCGCGTGGACGCTGCCGAGGGCGTACTCGGGCTGTCCTCCGATAGCCTTCATCTCCCGTGCCTGGGTTGCGTAGTCGAGCGCAAGCATCTTCGTGCGGGCGGAGTCGTACTGCCCGCCCTCGTTGATGGCAGCCGCGATGCCGGTCTCCTGGAGCGTGACCGACGTGTTGGTCATCACCGAGGAACCTGAGGGGATACGGGCCAGGACAGCGGCACGGGCCGCGCCGAAGTCGTCGACGACCTCCACGCTGAAGCCGTGCTCTTCGAGCGCGACCACGGTCGCGGCCAGGGTCTGGTCGTCGGGCAGCGCCGTGAATCGGCCAGGTGTTTCGGTGGTGCTCATTCGGGCTCCTTGATCGGTCAGGCGAAATGGCGCGGCGCGATCTGGTCAGCAGGGATGGTGCCGAGCCGCCCCTGCTGGTAGTCCTCGATCGTGTGGATGATCTCCTCACGGCTGTTCATGACGAAAGGGCCGTAGTGCACGATCGGCTCGCGAAGGGGAAGGCCGCCGAGGACGAGTACCTCCAAGGCTGGCGCGTCCTGGGTCTGGGACTCCGGAGCGTGCAGCACGACGACGTCGCCGGGTCCGAACACCGCGAGCTGGTGGTCGAGAACCGGTCGGTTGTCCCGGCCGGCGAGACCCCGCCCGCTGAGCACATAGGCGAAGGCGCTGAACGTCGGGTTCCAGGGAAGCGCCAGCTCCGCCCCGGGAGCCACGGTGGCATGGAGGTAGGTGATCGGGGTGAAGGTGACGCCCGGACCGCTGCACTCGCCCAGGTCGCCGGCGATGAGGCGGATCAACGCTCCGCCGTCTGGCGTCGTGAGGAGACGCAGCGCATCGGCGGTGATGGCCTGATACCGAGGATGACTGAACTTCAACTGGGCGGGCAGATTCACCCAGAGCTGTACACCGTGCACCATCCCGCCTCGTCGGAACAACCGCTCGGTGGGCAGCTCGTCGTGGAGGATCCCGGCGCCGGCGGTCATCCACTGGGTGTCACCCTCACCGATCACCCCGCCGCCGCCGTTGGAGTCGTGGTGGTCGATCTCGCCGTCGATGATGTAGCTCACCGTCTCGATACCTCGATGGGGGTGCCATGGGGCACCGAGGGCCTCTTCCGGCCCGTTGACGGTCGGGCCGGCTTGGTCCAGGAGGAGGAAGGGGTCGGCGGCTTCGAGCGGGAGCTCTCCCGGGAACGGCCGCCAGATCCGAATGCCCGCCCCTTCGGTCTGCTGATGCGAGGTGACCACCTGGATCACCGGTCGGGCCAGGGTCGAACCCGTCGGGGGAGCGGCCACCCGGGGTAGCGCCAGTGGGTTCTCGACCGTGATGGCGGGCATCGGTTCCTCCTCGGGGGCACGAGTCGCGTGAACTTGAACCTTCAAGTAACATAGGAGCCGTGACTTGAACTGTCAAGTGTGATCAGGATGCTCGTAGGATGGGCGCGATGGCACGACCGAAACGAACCGGGTCGCATCCGCACGAGGTGCGGTGGCTCGACGACGACGAACAGCAGGCCTGGAGGGCGATGGCGTCGGTGTTGCACAAGCTGCGATGGGCCCTCGAGTGCCAACTCAAACGGGACGCCGGATTGAGTTTCATCGAATATCACGCCCTGGCCCGCCTGTCGGAAGAGCCCGACCACACACTGCGGATGAGCGAGCTCGCCGCCGTCACCAACGCATCGCTTTCCCGTCTGTCGCACCTCGTCAAACGGCTCGAGTCGTGGGGACTCGTGTACCGGGAACCCGATACCACCGACGGGCGCTTTACCAATGCGATCCTGACCGACAAGGGCTATGCCAAGCTCGTTGCGAGCGCGCCCGCCCACGTGGCCGCAGTCAGAGCGCTCGTGATCGACGAGTTCGACGCCGCTGAGCTCCCTCGGCTTCGCGCCGCACTCGAGCGCATCGTCGCTCGAATCGAGGCATCGGAATGGAACGAGAGTTGACCTGAGCGATGGCAGCGACGCTCGGGGTCCCGCCGGACCGCTAGCGTGACCTCGATGCCCGCCGGATGGCCGGCGCTGCCTTACGAGGCCTGGAGTGCTACCTGCGACACCTTGCATGCCCACACCCAGGTGCTCGGCAAGCTGGCCGTCGTCTTGGCCCCACCCGAGCCGCAGCTCCAACACGCCGCGCTGCGCTTGACCGCGCGGGTGGGAGACGCTGCCGCTCCCAGCCCCCGACGGCTCAGGGGCCCTCGTCGTCGCGTTGGACCTGCACAGCCACGAGGCGGTGGCCGAACACAGCGACGGACGCGTTCGCCGCGTCCCGCTGGCACCGGATCGGTCCGTGGGAGAGGTGACGCGCGACGTCCTCGCCGCCGTCGACGACCTGATCGGCCCGGTGCGGATCAACATGCATCCTCAAGAGACGCCCTGGGCCACACCACTCGACGAGGACGACGAGCACGCCACCTACGACGCCACCCAGGTCGAGACGTACTTCACCGCCGCGAGCCAGGCCGCGTTGGTGCTGGCGGCACTCCGCGCCCCCTACCGGGGGCGATCGACGCCGGTCAACGCCTGGTGGGGCTCGTTCGACCTTGCCGTCGGCCTCTTCTCGGGGCTTACCGTCGACCCGCCGTCGAGCGAGTTCATCATGCGCAACTCCGGCAACGCCCAACAGATCGAGGTGGGCTGGTGGCCCGGTGACGCTCGCTACCCACACGCCGCCTTCTTCGCGTTCGCTTCCGGCTCCGGCCGGCTTCGAGACCGCTACCCTCGCACCGCCAACCGCCCGCTGGAACCCGGATCTCCAGGAGTACGTGCTCGACTGGGACGACGTCCGTGGCGTTCCCGACCCACGGCTTGCCGCCATCGACTTCGGCCGGTCCGCCATCCTCCATGCCTGCCGGGTGTGCAGCTGGGACCCTTCCTTGACAGACAGTGTCGAGGGAGTACCACCGCCGGTGACCTGAGCGTCGGGCTCCAGGGTCAGGGCACAGAGGACCGCCGGGGCGAGCTCGTCCCCGCGCTTAGGCGTCTTCTCGTCCGGACTTCCGGACGTTGATCGGCACCCGAGGGTGTCGATCGCGGCCGTGATGTCGGCGAAAACGCTCTCGACCGGCTGTTCGCCATCGATGTCGACGAGCAACCCACGTTGCCGGTAGAAGTCGAGAAGCGGCTCCGTCTCGGTGTCGTACACCTTGAACCGATGCACGATGACATCGTCGCTGTCGTCAGACCGCTGTAAACTGCTGCTTCCAGGCTTGTCCATTTGCGTCGATGCCCGCGAAGATGAAAACGGGACTCACCGGCGGGGTGAGATTCTTCGTTCGGATTACTGCGGACAGTGTTCCTTTGGCCGGTATGGTGGCGCTTCCAAAGAAATTTACAATTTGCGAGGTCTCGTTGATGCCCGCGATGGTCAACGCGGTAAGTGTTGTTGCGACTCCTGCCTCCTCTCTCAGTGTGATGGTGTAAATCCAGGTGTATCCGTCCGGATCGGCGGGCTGCTGAAAGACCGGGTTGGGACTGATGGTGGCCACCACTGCGGAGCCCGAAGCCGGCGGCGTGACTGTGACCATCGTAGAACCAGACGAACCGTTCAGAGCTCCGCTACCGCTGTACACCGCCGTGACGGCGTTGGAACCGACCGTTAACTGCGTGGATGTGACAGTCAAAGTCGCGTTT
>CAVQVK010000071.1:0-19619 GCA_963717035.1 uncultured Acidimicrobiaceae bacterium
TGTCAATAACACTAACAGTTGCAATAATGGCAGTGTTACGGGAGAGTGTCAACCCCGATGATGGCGGCACCTGCCGGAGCGTCCGTGCGGGCTTCCATCGCATCCAGGTGCAACTGTTGGGGCACCTGGATCCGAACATACGAAGGGAACCTGAACATGGCTCGTTTCACATCCCGATCGGCCCTGGTCACCGGGGCAGCCTCCGGTATCGGTGAGGCCACGGCACGATTGTTGGCCGGGGAGGAGGCCAAGGTGGTCGTTGCCGATATCAACCTCGACGGCGCGAAGCGAGTGGTTACCGACATCAACGAAGCAGGCGGCGAGGCAGTGGCCGTCCATGTCGACCTGGAGCACGAAGAGTCCATTCGGGAGATGGCCCTTGCCGCCGAAGCGGCGTTCGGGACCATCGACATCCTGCACAACAATGCGGCGGCGTCAGGCCCGGACACCATCGGTCGGGATACCGGCATCATCGACATGGACGTGAGTGTCTGGGACCGCACGATGGCCGTCAACCTGCGGGCGCCCATGTTGGCCTGCAAGTACCTGCTGCCGGGCATGCTCGCCCAAAAGAGGGGCGTCGTGGTCAACACCTCCTCGAACTCGGCATTGGCCGGAGACCTCTCTCTGGTCGCGTACGGGTCGTCCAAAGGGGGCGTGAACACCCTGACGCAGTACATCGCCACCATGTACGGGGCGCAGGGCATCCGCTGCAACGCCGTCTCACCCGGCCCGGTGCTGACCCCATCACTGGCCGGGAACCTGACCGACCAGGCCAGGACGATCATGGTGTCGAATTCCCTCACTGGCAAGCTCGGAGCCCCCGAGGACGTGGCCCGTCTGGTGGCCTTCCTCGCATCCGACGATGCCGCCTACGTGAATGGCGAGGTCATCCGCGTCGACGGCGGCATGCTCAGCCATTCGACCACCTACGCCCAGTTCATGAGCTCCGCCGGTACCGAGGCCTGAGCCGACTTCGTCACAGCTCAGCGGCGAGCTGTTCGCCGATCATGATCGCCGTCAAGTTGGTGTTGGCCCGGGGGACGGACGGCGAGATGGACATGTCGACCACGGACAGCCCGGTCGTGCCGTGGACACGCCCGCATCCGTCGACCACACCACTGTCCTCGGGGGCGCCCATCCGACAGGTGCACGAGGCATGCGCCGATCCGTCGACCGTCTGTGCGATCCACACGTCGACCGCGGCCGGATCTCGCAGGTCGGACAGCCTGGTGCCGTCGGCACCCTGCACGTCGCCGGCGATCACCGCTCGAAAGGGTTCGGAGGCCAACAGGTCTCGGGTCATCGAAACGCACTGGCGCAAGCGGACCCGGTCACGCTGGTCTTCGGCCAGGTGCATGTCGACAATCGGATCGACGGTGGGATCGGTCGATGACAGCCGGACCGCTCCCCGAGAGAACGGCCTGTTCACGAACAGCCCGATCCCGGCGTAACCGGGCATGGCCGGAGCCGGGCCGTTCACCAGGCCCATCATGTCGTGACGCACGTCGCTCAGGCCGGACGTCCACCGCACGCAGGCGTTGGTGTGCCGGCCGTTGACGGGAGGTCGCACGCGGAATCGCGGATCGGGAAGCCGAAGTACGTGTGGGGGTGGTCCTGGAAGCCCGCTCCGACGGCGAGGGATGCCACGACCACGACGCCGAGTGAGCGAAGTTGGTCGGCCGGGCCGATGCCCGAGCGCAGGAGGATGGCCGGCGAGTGGATCGCTCCGGCGGAGAGGACGACATGGTCGGCGTCGAACACGCGGGCATTCCCATCGACGACGGCGACGACCCCGGTGGCCCGGTCCCCCTCGAAGCACACCCGGTCCACCAGGTGATCCCCACGGATATCGAGGTTCGGCCGGGACCGGGCGGGCTCCAGGTACCCGTCGTTCGTGCTCACCCGGACGTCGTCCCGGGCGTTGAAGGCGAAGATCGAGCAACCGGTGGCGCGGGGATCGTTGCAGTCGGGCGTCCAGCGATGGCCGGCGTCGACCAGGGCACTACGGAAGGCCAGGTCGAGCGCGCCCACGACTCGAGGGCGGCCCGGCTGATGGGTATCGGCCCGCCGGTGCCGTGGGTGGCCGACGGCCCGTACCAGAGGTCGTCCTCCAAGCGGATGAACGAGCTCAGCACGCGTTCGCGTGCCCACAGCGGCCCGCCGTACGCGGCCCATTCGTCGAAGTCGTCGAGCGGGGGCCGGATCGCCACCTGACCGTTGATCGACGAGCTGCCGCCCAGTCCCCGGCCCCGCCAGTACGCCTCGGGTGGGCGGTCTGGCGTTCTGCTGGCTACAAGGGCAGGCCACTGGTACTGGGGGAACCGCTCGAGGTCGAGGATCGACGTCCAGTGGCCGGTCTTCATCTCCGACGGGGCACTCGCCGGTCGGTAGTCGGGACCGGCTTCGAGGAGCAGGACGCGCCGGTCGGGGTCCTCGCTGAGACGAGCGGCCACCACCGCTCCGGCCGAACCGCCGCCCACGACGACACAGTCCCACTTGGCCATGCCTTCCCCCTCTCCGGCGAGGTCGTCGCCGATACCAGCAATCATTTTGGTTCTAGGAGCCAGCTTGGGAGCCATCCTGCGTGCCTGGCGCGGTCGCTGCTCTATCCCGTTCGTGCCTGAAGCCACTATATGGGTGATAATTGACAGAGTAGGAGGGGCTTTGTGATACTGCCCTCGGTCTTGCAATCGGGCAAGCGAGGAGGAGCTGGGGGGTCTCCGGACGTGAAGAATCGGTCAGCTTCACCACGGTCGGCGCCGCAATCTCAACGGAAGAGATCGCAGGTTCGCGTGAGCCGCTTCATCGCCCTCTTCGCCAGCGGCCTGGCCTACAGCGCCATCCTCGCCCTGGTCGCACTGGGATTTCTCGTGCTGTACAAGGCCACGGGTGTGCTCAACTTCGCCCATGGCGACCTGGTGACGCTCGGCACCTACGTGGCCCTGTGGGCGATCACCCAGCTCCACTTCCCGATCGTGGCCGGCTACGCCTTCGCCATCTTCCTGCTCTTCATCGCCGGGGTCTTCGTCGAGCGGGTGGCGTACGCGCCGCTCCGCTCCAGACCGCCCTTGGTCGTGGTAATCGCCACGCTGGCTGCCGCCATCGTGATCGAGGGGTGCATCGCGGTGTGGCAGAGCTCCAACCCGACGTCGCTGCCGTCCCCACTGGGCAACCAGGTGTTCACCATCGCCGGCGCCCACATCTCCTATCAGGAGGTCGCCGTGGTCGTGGTGTCAGGGGTGGTGATCGCCGGCCTGCTCTTCGCCTTCCATCGAACATCGCTGGGCCGCCAGGTGCGAGCGGTGGCGTCCGATCCGAGGACGGCGAGGCTCTACGGGGTACGAACCAGGCTGCTTTCCATTACCGCATTCGGAGCCTCGGCGTCGTTGGCCTGCCTAGCCGGTGTGCTCGTGGCCCCGCTCAGTACCGTCAACCTGACCTTTGGATTCTCGCTCATGATCAACGCCTTCGCCGCCGCCGTGCTCGGCGGCTTTGGCAGCCTCGGAGGCGTCGTGCTCGGTGCGTTCGTCATCGGGATGATCCAACAGGTCGTCGGGGGCTACGTCTTCCAGAGCTATGCCCCGGCCCTCCCGTTCATCATCATGTTCGCCGTGCTCGCCGTGCGCCCCCAGGGCCTCGTCGCCATCCGAACGCAGCGGCTGTGACGACCGGAGCGCCCTCCTCGACCACCGGTGCCGGCCGCTGGCGGGCCGCCATTCCCACGCTCTCCCTCGGCGGGAACCGGGGCAAGAACCTGCGACCGCCCACCTACCGGCGGCACCAATACGGCGCCGTGGTCGCGTTCATCGCCGTGGTCGGCCTGGTTGCGCCACAAGTCATCACCAGTCCCCCGGACCAGAACCTTCTCGATCTGTGGCTGGCCTACTCGATCACGGCCATCGGCTTCTACTGGGTCTTCGGTCTGGCCGGCCGCTTCGCCTTCTGCCAGACCTTCATGATGCTGTTCGGCGCCTACACCTCCGCCTGGGTCACCCGAGAAGCTCGGCCCCCAGTGGTTCCTGTTGGGCCTGGTGGCGGCCATGGCCGTGACCGCCGTGTTCGCACTCCTGATCGGTGCGGCGACGGCTCGGGCCCAGGACTTCTACTTCGCCATCGGGACGTTGGCCGTGACCGAGATCGGTCTGACCGTGTTCCCACTGCTCACGTCGTTCACCGGCCCGGGAGGCGAGACGATCGGCGTCTCCCCGCCCCAGATCGGAAACACGGTCCTCATCTCCCAGATCGACGTGTTCTGGTTGTCGCTCGTCATCATCGCCGTCGTGCTCTTCGTCGGTGCGACCATCGAGCGGTCACCGGTGGCCAGAGAGGCCATCGCCAGCCGCGACAACGCCATGGTGTCGAAGACACTCGGGATCCCGCTTACTCGCATCCAACTCGAGCTCTTCATGCTCGGATCGGCAGCCGGGGGCCTGTCCGGGGCGCTCATCGGCCATTCGACCGGGAACGTCAGCACCGGCTCCTTCGGGATCAACCTGGCCATCGGGATCTTCCTCATGCTCCTCTTGGGCGGGGTCAATTCCATCTGGGGACCCATCCTCGGCGCCGGCTTCTACGTCCTCGCCCCCCAGGTGCTGGCGTCCTTCCAGAGCTACGAGACCATCATCTACGGGGGCCTGCTCCTGGTCATCGTGATCGCGCTCCCCGAAGGGCTCATCGGCGCCGTCGAGCGCGTGTACAACCTGGTGCGCCGCCGCCCGGGCACGCCTGGTCCCGGGCCCATCGAGCGTGTGAGCGGGCACCTGCCCGCCGCCCAGACCGATGCCTGAACAAGGTCTTCGACCGGTACTCGAGACGTCGGATATCTCGGTGGCCTTCGGCGGGGTGCACGCGGTCCGCCACGTCTCGCTCGACGTCGGCGCGGGCGAGTACGTCGGGCTGATCGGCCCCAACGGGAGCGGGAAGACCACGTTCTTGAACGCCCTCTGCGGCATCGTGGCCGCCACTGGGACGCTGTCCGTCGGCGGGTCCCCGGTACGGCTCGGCCACCCGGGCGCATCGCGACGGGCCGGAGTGCTCCGCGTGTTCCAGGCGCCTCAGACGTTCACCAACCTGACTTGTCTCGAGAACGTGCTGTTGGCCACCGGCGATCGTGGGCACGCCGGTCTGGCCGGCGCCTGGTTCGCTCGGCGCAGGATGTGGCGCCACGAACAGGATCGATTCACCACCGCCTATGCCGCCCTCGACCGGGTGGGGCTGGCCCCCCACGCCGAGCTGCCCGCATCCCTGCTCACCTACGGGCAGCAGCGGGTCCTCGACCTGGCCCGGGCCATCTCCGCCGGGCCCACGGTGCTGCTTCTCGACGAGCCCAGCGCCGGGCTCAACGACTCGGAGACCTCAGAGCTGGCCGCCATCGTCGAAGGGCTCGCCGAGACCGGCGTTACCCTGATCCTGGTGGACCACAAGGTCGACTTCGTCGACCGCATCTGCCCGCGGATCGTGGCCATGGAGCTCGGTGAGAAGATCGCCGACGGACCCCCACATCAGGTGTGGAGCGACCCCCGTGTGGCCGACGCCTATCTCGGAGTCGACATCGACGATGCTTGAGATCACCGGCCTCCACGTCGCCTACGGCTCGACCATCGCCGTGAAGCAGCTCGACCTCGAGGTCGGTCCGGTGGAGGCGGTCGCCCTCCTCGGGCCCAACGGCGAGGGGAAGAGCTCGACCCTGGCCGCCATCTCCCAGGTAGTCCGCGAGCACGGGCCTCATCCGGTTCGACGGCCACGACCTCTCGGGCGTCCCGGCCGAGCGGGTGGCTCGGATGGGCCTCATCCAGGTGCCCGAGGGGAGGCACGTGTTCCCGACGCTGACCGTCGAGGAGAACCTCCGTATGGGTCAGGTGGCCGCAGCCGGGCGGACTGACGGTTACAGCCTCGACGACGTCTACGAGCTGTTCCCTGCCCTCGTCGACCTCCGGAAGCGTCAGGGATATGTGCTCTCGGGCGGTGAGCAGCAGATGGTGGCCATCGGTCGGGCCCTGGTGGCCGCGCCGCGACTCCTCCTGCTCGACGAGCCGTCGCTCGGGCTCTCGCCCCGGGTGGCCAAGCAGGTCTTCAAGGCGCTCGAAGTGATCCGGGAGCGCACACCGCTCCTCATCGTGGAACAGAACACCCGACTGGCCTTGGCGACGTGCGCGAGGGGGTACGTCCTGAGCGACGGGGAGGCCGTGCTGAGCGGCGACGCAGCCAAGCTCCAGGACCGTTCGGCGCTATTGGCCTCGTACCTGGGCCAGGTGGACGCCGTAGCCACCTCCGGGGGCACCGGCCCATGACTGAGCATTGCCGGTTCGCCCGCTGGAGCCGTTGGCCTTGAGGGCAGGCGGGTGATGGGCGGGCGGGTTGCCGGCAAGGTCGCCGTCATCACCGGTGCGGCGTCCGGGATCGGTCGGGCGTGCGCGGAGCTGCTGGCCCGGGAGGGGGCGAGCGTGGTGGTCGCCGACATCGAGGGCGCCGCCGCAGACCGGGTCGCCTCGGCCATCACCGCCGGTGGCGGTATCGGGACCGCCGTTGCCGTTGACGTCTCGGACCCGGCCCAGGTCGAAGCGCTCATGCAGGTCGCAGTCGAGGAGTTCGGGCGGCTCGACATCCTGCACAACAACGCCGCCGTCACCGGGGCCGCTGCGCTCGGCGGCGATCTGGCCGCCACCGACCTGGATGTCGACGGCTGGCACCGGTTGCTCTCGGTCAACCTCGACGGACACCTGCTGGGATGCCGATACGCGGTGCCCCGCATGATCGCCGGTGGCGGGGGATCCATCGTCAACACGGCGTCGGCAGGGGCGTGGGCCGGTGACCGGACGGACACGGGCACCGCCGCCGCGGCCGGGGCCGTCGTCTCGTTGACCCGGTCGGTGGCCACCCAGTACGGGAGGCAGGGCATCCGTTGCAATGCCGTGTCGCCCGGCGTCATCCTCACTGCCGCGGCGAAAGCTCGGTGGTCGCCCCACGAGCTCGACGTCATCGGCCAGAGCAACCTGCTCGCCCGGCACGGCCAGCCGGTGGACGTGGCCAGCACCGTGTTGTTCCTGGCCTCGGACGAGGCGTCGTTCATCACCGGCCTGACCATCCGGGTGGACGGGGGCCAGCTGGCCCATCTCCCCCACTACGCCCACCTGATGGCGACGGGCGGCACGACGACCGGGCCGAGGACAGGTTCCGACTGAGAAAGCAGAGGTGCAGTGATGGACATAGGGGTCTGGATGGGCAACAACACCGTGGGCACACCGGCGTACATGGGTGCATTGGCCACGGCATCGGAGGACGCCGGGTTCGACTCCCTCTGGGTGTCGGACCACGTTGTGTGGCCTCGCGAGTACGAGCCGGTCTATCCCTACGGCGAGGACGGCAAGTATCCCGGCGACGAGAACACGCCACTGTGTGAGGCAGTCACCTCACTGGCCTGGTTGTCGGCTCGCACGCAGCGGGTCCGGCTGGGGACGTGCATCCTCGTCGCTGCCCAGCGGGAACCGTGGCTCCTGGCCAAGCAGCTGGCCAGCCTCGACCAGCTCAACGGAGGCCGAACGGTGATCGGGGTCGGCCTGGGATGGATGCGCGAGGAATTCGAGGTTCTCGGCGCGTCATTCGACGACCGGGCCTCTCGCACTCGCGAGATGATCGAGCTGCTGCGGACGGCGTGGACCACCCAGCCCGCCACCTTCGACGGGACGTACTGGCAGGCAGGTCCCCTGGGTGTGCTGCCCCATCCCGTGCAGCAGCCGATCCCCATCCTGTTGGGCGGGAACGCGCCCTCTGCCCTGCGCAAGGTGGCCGACTACGCCGACGGGTGGTGTCCGTACGGGCTCGACGTCGACGAGTTCGCCCAGGGCCTGGCCACCATCAGGGCTCGGGCCGAAGCCCAAGGCCGTGACCCCTCGGAGTTCCGAACCGTCTTGTGGGCGCCGCTCCTCCTCGGTGACACAAGCGAGGCCATGGTTCCCCTGCACGGGAACGCCGCGTTCCTTACCGATCGCATGGGCGCCTATGCCGAGGCCGGACTGGACGAGTTCGTCATGTTCAACCTGGCTCCGCCGGACCAGATCGTCTCCCAGATCGAGGCCTTCGCCGGGTCGGTGCTGCCGGCCGTACATGCCCTGAGTCACTAGACCGTCGCGTCCACAAGATGAGGTCGACAGGAACCGCCGCATTCAGCTCGAGGCTCCGCTCAGCCGTTCGCGCGCTACCCCGCGGCCGGCCGCCACGGAGCAATTGGCCGGGCCGGGCGCCGGCGACCTCCTTGCCGTCCTGCCACACGGGGGTGCCGTTGACCAACACAGTGTTGATCCCCGAACTGCGGGTCACGAGCCGGTCGGCGCCGGCGGGGAGATCCCAGACCCGTTCGAGCTCCCCGCAGCCCACCGTGTCCGGGTCGAACGCCACCAGGTCGCTCACGTAGCCTGATGCGATACGCCCTCGCCCCACCAGCCCGTAGACCTCTGCGGGATGCCCGGTCAGGCGCCAAACCGCCTGTTCGAGGGTCAGGGCGGCGCGATCTCTGACCCAGTAGGAGAGGAGGCGGGTGGCATTGCCTGCGTCGCACAGCTGGCTGGTGTGGGCCCCGGCGTCGGACAGCCCGAGCAGGAACCGTGGGTTGCCGAGCAGCTCGCCGATCTGGTCGTCGTCGTCGTTGGTCATGACTAGCCGGAACCTGGTGGCGAGCCCCTCTTCCAGGGCAAGGTCGACCATGACGTCGAGCGGGTCGGTCCCGGCCGCGGCGGCCAGCTCGCCGAGCGTCTCGCCGTTTCGGAGCGTTTGGTGGCGTTCGGTCTCCTGCACGGTGGCGAACTCGAGCTTGTCTCCCCAACGCTCGCGCAGCTCCACCCGGGCCCGGTCTCGCCACGACGGATCGGCATAGCGCGCCGCACGTTGCTCATGGGGAAGGCCCAGTACCTCCCCGAAGGCGGGGACGTTGGCCAGCGGCGCCGGCTCGGCCAGGGAGAGCTGCACGACGATGGGGGAACAGGAGATCTGCGGGTAGACCGGGCCGCCGGCCGCCTCCACGGCCCGAGCCACCCGCCCGGCGATCTCGGGGTCCGACTGGAGGGTCATGAGCGCCGCCCAGCTCACCGGGCGCCCGATGCGACGGGCGATGTCGGCGAACTCCTCGACGTAGAGGTCCGGGCCCCAGGTCGCTTCCAGGGTGCCCTGGCCCGCCTCACCCAGTACCGCGGCGAGCGCCCGGATCTCGTCCACCGTCCCGGCCCTGCTCGGCACCGGCCGCCCGTAGGCACCCCGGTGCGACTCGGACCTCGAGGTGGAGAAGCCCACCGCGCCGGCGTCGATCGCCTCCCGGACGATGCGTCGCATCTCGGCTAACTCGGCCGGGGTGGCCACCCGCTCGGTAGCCTCGTCGCCCAGGACGTAGAAACGGACGGGCGTGTGGCCGACCATGGCGGCGACGTTCAACCGCGTCGGTTCGGCCTCGACGGCATCGAGGTACTCGGGAAACGTCTCGAAGGTCCACGGCAGGCCCGCCTCCAGCGCATCGAGGGGCATGCCCTCGACGTTCTCGAGGGTGCGGAGGATGGTCGGCCGCTGTTCGGGACGGGTGGGCGCAATGCCGAACCCGCAATTGCCCATGACCACGGTGGTGACGCCGTGCCAGGACGACGGGGTGAGATCGGGGTCCCACAGGACCTGGGCGTCGAAGTGGGTGTGCGGGTCGATGAAGCCGGGGGCCAGGACCAGCCCGTCCAGGTCGACCGTCTCGGCGGAGCCGGCGTCGAGGCTCTCGCCGACCTCGGTGATTCGCGCCCCGGTGACGGCGACGTCGGCCCGGCGCCGGGCCGAGCCCGTGCCGTCGATGACGGTCGCACCTCTCAGCACGGTGCGTGGTGATGTGGTCATGGTCCAACCGCCCCCTCGCCGCTACTCTTGTAAAGATTATAGTTGTTGGAGCTCATTCGATCACGAAACGAGGAGCACATGCCCGAGACAGCCCTCCCGACCCGGGTCGTCGACATGGACAACCACTACTACGAGCCCGACGACGCCTTCACCCGGTACCTCGATCCCGCCTTCGCCGACCGGTCGGTGCACATCGTGCGCGGTCCGGACGGCACCGGTCAGCCCTACATCGGGGCCGAACCCTCGTACTTCATGCACGCATCGCCCATCGATCGGATGGGAAAGCCCGGGGCCTGGCGGCACGACAAGGACGGCCGCTACCAGCCGCTGCCCGAGGACGACATGCTCGTGCCCGGCGAGGTTCCCCACTTCGCCCGACGCGAGGCCCGGCTCGAGTGGATGGACCAAGCAGGGGTGGAGGCGGCAGCCATGTGGCCCGGCCTCGGGCTCACCGTCGAAGTGCAGCTGCGCCAAGACCCCGACGCCTGCGCGGCCAATTTCCACGCCTTCAACCGGTGGCTCGATGACGAATGGGGTCTCGACTACAGGGGCCGCATCTTCGCCGCACCGTGGCTGACCCTGGTCGACTTGGACCAGGCCGTAGCCGAGGTCGAAGAAGTGCTCGAGCGCGGGGCGAGGGTGGTGGCGGTCCTCTTCGCTCCGGTCGGGGGCCGGTCACTGGGGGACCCGTACTTCGACCCGATCTGGGCCCGTCTGGCCGAGGCCCGGGTCCCCGTCGCCTTCCACGGGGCCGAGTCGGGGTACAACGAAATGCTGTCCGTGCACTGGGGCGAGCAGCCCCGGCCAGCCGCCCACCAGCAGTCGCCATTTCAGCGAGCCATGTTCTTCGGGGAGCGACCCATCATGGACACGCTGGCCGATCTCATCCTCCACAACGTGTTCGGCCGGCATCCCCAGCTGCAGGCCATCAGCGTCGAGAACGGCTCGGCGTGGGTGCCCGCCCTCCTCAGAGCCATGGAGCACGGGGTGCGCTCGGGCCAGTTCGGCGAATGGATCGGGGGGAGGTTCGAGGACAGCCCCACCGACCTGTTCCGTCAGCACGTCTCGGTCGCGCCTTACGACGACGATGACATCCGCGGGCTGGTCGAGCTCATCGGCGCCGAGCGCGTGCTGCTCGGCTCGGACTACCCCCATCCCGAGGGGCACCCCGACCCCATCCACTTCCTCGATGGCGCCGGCCTGGACGAGGACGCGGTTCGCCTGGTCTCCCATGACAACGGAGCGGCGCTGTTGAAGCTCGGCTCGTGAGCCCGGGTCGGCTGGCCGGAAAGATCGCCGTCGTCACCGGCGGCGCCTCGGGCATCGGCCTGGCCATCACGACCGCGTTCGCCCGGGAGGGTGCACGCGTGGTCATCGCCGACATCGACGGCGAGGGCGCCGAGCGGGCGGGCTCCGCGCTGACCAACTCCGGCCATGACGTCGAGGCGATCTCGGTCGACATCGGCGATGTCGGGTCGGTCGGGGACTTCGCCGCCGAGATCAGGGCCCGCTACGGCCGGGTCGACATCCTCCACAACAATGCCGCCGCCACCGGCCCGGCCCACCAGGCCGGGGACGGCAACGTGCTCACCCTCGACCTGACGACCTGGGACGTCACCCTGGCGGTCGACCTCACCGGCTCGATGCTGATGTGCCGAGGGCTGATCCCGTTGATGCTTCCCGAGGGGGGCTCGATCATCAACACGACGTCCAACTCGGGACTGCGAGGGGACCTGGGGCTCACCGCCTATGCCGCGGCCAAGGCGGGGTTGCACCAGCTCACCCGGACCATCGCCACCGGGTTCGGCCGACAGGGCATCCGGTGCAACGCCATCTCACCGGGCCACATCGCCTCGCCCAGCTTCCTGGCCACCGTCCCTCCCGACGTGCGGTCGGCCCTGGAGGCGAACTGCCTGGTGCCCCGGCTGGGGACGGTCGACGACGTGGCCAACGCCGCTGTCTTCCTGGCCTCGGACGAGTCCTCGTTCATCACCGGGGAGGTGCTGCGGGTGGACGGCGGTGCACTGGCCCACATGCCGACGTTCGCACAGCTGGCCGAAGCGTCCCCGGGCTAGTCCCAGAGCGGTCGCAGCCGGCAGTAGACCGACTTCGTCTGTGTGTAGGTGTGGATGGACTCCTCACCGCACTCCCGGCCGTACCCCGACTGCTTCGTCCCGCCGAAGGTCACCGAGGAGTCGGTGTCGGCGAAGGTGTTGATCCACACGACGCCCGACCGGAGCCGGTCGGCCATGGTGTGGCCCCGCGAGATGTCCGAGGTCCAGACGGATGCGGCCAGTCCGAACTCGGTGCCGTTGGCCACGGCGACCGCCTCGTCGTCCGTGTCGAAGGGGATGACGCCCACCACCGGCCCGAAGATCTCCTCGTTGGCGACACGCATCTCGGGCCGCATACAAGCCAGCACGGTGGGCTCAACGAAGTACCCCGGCCGGTCGGCCCGGTGGCCACCCATGAGCACCTCGGCGCCCTCGTCGGCCGCGATGTCCAGGTAGCCGAGGACGCGGCCCAGCTGGTCGCTGGAGACGAGCGGTCCGAGCTCGGTGGACTCCTCGAAGGGGGACCCGAGGCGCAGGGTGGCGCTGCGAGCCACGACGGCTTCGACGAAGGCGTCGTGGACTTCCCGTTGGACCAGCAGTCGTGAGGCCTGGACGCAGATCTGCCCGCTGTTGTACCAGACGCCGAACGGGGAGAAGAGGTGTTTGACCGCGGCGTCCAGGTCGGCATCGGCAAAGATGATGCCAGGGCTCTTTCCGCCCAGCTCGAGGCTGATCTTCTTCAGGGTGTCCGCACCGCGCCGGGCGATGGCCCTCCCCGTCTCGGTGGAGCCGGTGAAGGCGACCTTGTCGACGCCGGGGTGGGTGACCAGTGCGTCACCGACGGTCTCCCCGTAGCCGGTCACGACCTGCACCACGCCCGGGGGGACGCCGACGTCCAGGCACAGCTGCCCGAGACGCAGGGAGGTCAGGCTCGTCTGCTCGGCCGGTTTGAGGATGACCGAATTCCCACAGGCGATGGCCGGAGCCACCTTGTAGACGGCGTTGATCAGCGGGCAGTTCCACGGGGCGATACCAGCCACCACCCCGATGGGCTCGCGCACGCTGTAGGAGAGGAGGTCGGACGGTACCGGGTTCACCGTCCCGTAGATCTTGGTCGGCCACCCGGCGTAGTAGCGCACGAACTCCGCCGCCTGGAGGACCTCCTGGCGCGACAAGGTGAGCGGCTTGCCCGAGTCGACCGTCTCCAGATGGGCCAGCAGCTCGACTTCGGCTTCGATGGCATCGGCGAGGCGGTAGAGGATTCGCGACTGCGCCGACGGCGCCATCTTGCGCCACACGCCCGATTCGAAGGCCGCTCGGGCGTCGTGGACGGCCCGGTCGACGTCCTCGGCGTCGCCGGACGCCAGGGTGGCGATCTCCGCTTCGGTGGCCGGGTCGACGACCGCGAGCGTCTCGCCCGAGGCGGCGGGCACCCACTCGCTCCCGATGAGCATCCGGGGCTCGGCGGCGAGCACAGCTCCCGCCTCTTCAGCGGCTGGCGACATCACGTCCATGGTGATCCTCCTGTGGGTGACGACAGTTGGGCTCGGCGCCAGGGCGCAGGTAATCAGGGCCCGATGGGTCGGGCCGTCGACGGCCGGTCGAAAGTGCCCTGGCGGAACGACTCCTGGGGGAACGGAATCCGCACGAGCGGGTCGTCGGTCCGGGAACCCTCGTGGACGCACACGCGCTCGGCGATGCGCCACTCCCCGGCGCGCTGCTCGTAGCGGTCGAGGTAGCGCCCGAACCAGGTGTGCAGCACGGGGCGTGCCGCCTCGAACAGATAGGCGATGACATAGATCTCGCCTCGCGCCGTCGTCCCGGCGGGGTCGAGCTCGACCAGGTGGTTCTGCAGAGTGTGCATGCTCGGGTCCCAGCGCTTGTGCGACTCCATGGCCACATCGACGTACCCCCAGGCGTTGCCCCGGTACTCGGCGCCGTGGTCGTCGGTGGCGTCAGGCCAGTACACCGCCCGCATGCCTTCTGCGTCCAGGCGGTCGAGCGAGTGGCAGTAGCGCCGCGCCATATCTCTGATGCTCTCGATGTTCGAGAGGTGCTCCGCGCTGTACGGCAATGTCTCCCCTTCTGTGATCACGCTCGCGGACAACCGCACCGCGACCCCCCGACCTCCTATTCGCAGAGCATATACAACGAATGATTGCAATACTTAGTACAGACGAGACCAAATCTTCCCAACACGCAGATGAAAGAGGTGGTGATCGACGTGACCAGATCCCGAAAAACCGATGCCCGGCGCCTGCTCGATTCGATGGCGAACGGCAAGACTGCCGACCTCACCGACCTGTTGGCCGAGGACGTCGCCTGGTGGGTCCCTCCGTCGGCGGCCGCCCAGGGTTTGCCCCGCCCGCTCATCGGTCGGGCCCAGGTGATTCCCCTGATCGCCGAGCCGACGATGTTCTTCCGGGCGGGGACCCGTCGGTGGACCGTCCATCACCTGGTGGAGGAGGGCGATCTCGTCGCCGTGCACGCCAACCTGCAGGGTGAGACGGCCGGAGGCGGGCCCTATTCCAACGAGTACCACTTCCTCGTGCGCTTCGAGGACGGCGCCATCGCCGAGGTGTGGGAGCACGTCGACACGGCCGCCTTCGCCGAGCAGATGGCCGGCGATGCGGACGATGCTCACGGCTGACGGGACAGGACGCATACCCGACACGCCGGTCGCGTCGGGGTCACCATGGGCTGGGAGCCGCTTCGGGAAAGCCGGCATCGACCGAGGCGAGGAACCGATCGATCATCCCGTTCACCTGATCGGGCACAAGGAGGTGGTGGAAGTGCCCGGCCCCCACCGTCCGCCCGAGGAACCAATCGGGCCGGAGCTCATGGACGCGTCCCAGGTCGATCCATGGCAGCGAGGAGCCGATGAACAAGGTAGGGACGGTGACGGCGAGCGCACTGGCGCGGACGTCGACGCCGACGACGCTCTTCACGCCGGGGATATACACCTCCTTGGGAACGCCGGCCGAACGCTCGACGAGCCGGCCGGCCACCTCGGAGTCGTCGCTCGGGTCGATCATCTGCGCCCGTGCGTACCCCCGGACCTGTTCCCGGAAGACATCGTCGCTGCTGCGCTCGAGCTCCTCGACGAAGGCGATCAGCTGTCCCTCCACTTCGTCGGGCAGCTCGACGGTGGAGTCGAGAAGGATGCAGCGCGCTGGCGAACCCGGGCTCCACGGCCAGGCGGAGTGCGGTGACGCCGCCGAGGCTGTGCCCGACCACGATAGGCCGGACGAGACCCAGCGCCTCGCAGAGGGCACGGGCGTCGTCGGCGTCGACGGCAAAGCCGTAGGCACCATCGCTCGCCAACGAGCTCTCCCCGTGGCCGCGCTGGTCGAAGGCCACGACCCGATGCTGTACCGAGAAGTGGGCGAGCTGGTGCACGAAGTCCGACCGAGCGCAGGAGAACCCGTGCAGGAGCAGCATCGGCGGCGACCCGGCTCCGACGTCGTCGTAGGCCAGGTCCGCGCCGGATGTCTGAAGCCGCTTCGATCCGGATCCCGTCATGGCGCGTGGGCGGTGAATCCGGGGGCCTCGGTCGCAACGGCCAGGTCGGCAATCATGGACATGGTGGCTCGGTCGGAACCGAACGAAACGGAGGAGATGCCATGGGGGAATTCGAGGGCAAGGTCGCATTGATCACGGGAGGGGCCCGGGGCCAGGGTCGGAGCCATGCCGTGGCTCTGGCCGCGGAGGGCGCCAGCGTGGCCCTGATCGACATCGCCAACGGCGAGCGGACCCATCCCCCGGCAACGGTCGCCACCCGGGAGGACCTGTACGAGACGGTCCGGCTCATCGAGGCGGAGGGAGGCAAAGGCCTTCCCCTTCCCTGCGATGTCCGGGACGAGGACCAGGTCGAAGCGGCGGTAGCCCAGACCGTCGAGACGTTCGGCGGCATCGACTACGTGATCGCCAATGCCGGGATCATCGGCAAGTACCAGCAGTCGTGGACCATCCCCACCGAGGACTGGCGCGGCTCGCTCGAGACCAACCTCACGGGTCAGTGGCTGACGCTGAAGCACTCGATCCCTCATCTCATCGACCGTGGCCCGGGATGCGGGATCATCATGATCTCCTCTGGGGCGGGGATCGATGCCTTCCCATACGGCAGCGAGTACTGCGCAGCAAAGCACGGAGTCATCGGCCTCGGACTGTGCCTAGCCAACGAGCTCGCCCCCTACAGGATCAGGGTGAACATGATCGTCCCGGGCGCGCACGACACGCCGATGATCGGGTCCACCGACGACGGAGACGGCCAGCCCGATCGTGAAGCCATGCTCGAGCAACTGAAGGGGCTCGACCTCTTGGGAGCGGGAGCGATAAAGCCGGAAGAAGGCACCACGCCGGCTGTGCTCTGGTTGCTCAGCGAAAAGGCAAAATGGGTGCATGGCACGATCCAGGTCATCGACGCCGGACTCAACGCAAAGGTGGACCTGACGGGCTCCGCGGGTGGACCCGAGGGCTGATCTGGTCCGTGGACTCGACCAGGGTCCACTGACGGCCTGGCGCTCCGGCACCGACCCAACTCGATCGATGAACCCCTCAGATCCTGGTTTCATCCGCCCCTCACATCGCTGGCCGGTCGGACTTTAATGCTAGGTCATTACACGGACAAGCAGCCCCGTTTCCACAATTGCGGAACCACACGTCGTCCAGACCGCCCACGAGGGCCGAACGCCATCATTGGTAGAGTTCGACCTGGTGCCCGATGACCCGGAACGGATCGTGGAGGTCGCCGGCCGAGAGGTGAGGATCTCGAGCCCGGACAAGGTCTACTTTCCTGCCCTGGATGCCACCAAGTCGGACCTGGTCGACTACTACCTCGAGGTCGGCGACGCCCTGCTCAACACCGCCGGTGGCCGTCCGGCCATGCTCCAGCGGTTCCCCCACGGCGCCACCGGCAAGTCGTTCTTCCAAAAGCGCGTGCCCAGGCGCCCCCGATTGGCTAGAGACGACCATCGTTTCCACACCTAACGGCACCACCTCCAACGCCTTGGTGGTGGCCGACGTCGCCCACGTCCTGTGGGCCGTCAACCTGGGATGCCTCGGCCTCCATCTCTGGCCGTACCGAGCCGCCGATGCCGAGCACGCCGACGAGCTCCGCATCGACCTCGACCCCCAGCCCGGTGTCGGCTTCGACGAGGTGCGGACCGCCGCCTACCACTGCCGGGACCTGTTCACCGAGCTCGGCCTGGTCGCCTACGCCAAGACGACCGGCAACCGCGGGCATCCACATCTACATGCGGCTGGAGCCGAACTGGGACTCCACCGCTGTGCGGGCCTGCGCGTGGCCGTGGCCCGAGAGCTCGAGCGCCGCTTCCCGACCTCATCACCGCCAACTGGTGGAAGGAGGAGCGCGGGAAGCAGGTCTTCGTCGACTTCAACCAGAACGCCCCGCACAAGACGGTCTTCGGGGCGTGGTTCGCCCGGCCCCGAACCGGCGGCCAGGTTTCGACCCCCCTGTCGTGGGAAGAAGTCGGGCCGTGGTGCCCGACGACCTGACCATCCGGACCGTGCCCGACCTGCTGAAAAAAGCGGGGCGATCCCTGGTCGGAGATCGCCAAGGAGCCGCAGTCCCTCGAGCCACTGCTCGAGCTGGTCGAGCGGGACAAGGCGGCAGGGCTCCACGATGCGCCGTGGCCGCCCGAGTACCCCAAAGCCCCCGACGAGCCGCCGCGGGTGGCCCCAGCCGAGCGAAGAAAGCGTAGTTATGGACCCGGTCGAAGCCCTCAAGCGCATCTCGTTTCTCCTCGAGCGCAACGGCGCCGATACCTACAAGGTCCGCGCCTTCCGTGGCGCCGCTGCCGCCCTGGAGCCGATGCCCGAGGAAGAGGTGGCCAAGTTGGCCAAGGCCGGACGGCTCCAGAGCATCTCCGGCGTGGGCAAGTCGACCGCACAGGCCATCGAGGAAGCGCTGGCCGGCGACGTCCCGGAGTATCTGGCCAAGCTCGAATCCGAACCGCCAACCATCGAGCTCGATGCGGCGGCGAAGAAGCTGCTGAAGCAGCTCAAGGGCGACTGCCACTCCCACTCCGACTGGTCGGACGGCGGCAGCCCCATCCAGGTGATGGCCCAAACGGCCAAGGACCTCGGCCGCGACTACCTCGTCCTCACCGACCACAGCGCCCGGTTGACCGTAGCCCACGGGCTCGACGCCGAACGGCTCCGGAAGCAGCTGAAGGTGGTGGCCGACCTGAACAAGGAGCTGGCCCCGTTCCGGATCCTCACCGGGATCGAGGTGGACATCCTGGAGGACGGTGCGCTCGACCAGGACGAGGACCTGCTGGCCGAGCTGGACGTGGTGGTGGCCAGCGTCCACTCCAAGCTGCGGATGGACGCGCCGACCATGACCAAGCGCATGCTCGCCGCCATCGAGAGCCCGCACACCGACATCCTCGGCCACTGCACCGGCCGGCTCATCACCGGCAAGGGGCGCCCACAGTCCACGTTCGACGCCGAGGCGGTGTTCGCCGCCTGCGCCGAGACCGGCACCGCGGTGGAGATCAACTCCCGTCCCGAGCGCCAGGACCCCCCCGAGGATCTGCTGCGCCTGGCCATCGAGCTCGGGTGCGACGTCTCCATCGACACCGACGCCCATGCTCCCGGGCAGCTCGAGTGGCTGGGCCGAGGGTGCACCAACGCCGTCAAGGCCGATGTGCCCGCGAGCGGATCGTCAATCGGAAGTCGGCCGACGATCTCGTGGCCTGGGCGGCTACCCACGCAGCCTGAGAGCACCGGGCAGATCCTGGATACGATCAGCAGGTGACCCTCCCCGTTCAACCGCCGGTGGCACCGATGCTGGCCAAGCTCACCCGGGAGCTACCCTCGGGCCGAAGGCATGTTCTACGAGCCCAAGTGGGACGGGTTCCGGTGCATCGTCTTCCGCGACGGCGACGACGTGGAGCTGGGCAGCCGGAACGAGAAGCCGCTCACCCGGTACTTCCCCGAGCTGGTCGAAGCGCTCAAGCACAACCTCCCCGACGATGCGTGCTCGACGGTGAGATCGTCATCGCCGGCCCCAACGGCCTGGACTTCGACGCCCTGTCCCAGCGCATCCATCCGGCGGAGTCCCGGATCAACCTGCTGGCCGAGACCACGCCAGCGTCGTTCGTGGCCTTCGACATCCTGGCCTGGACGACCAGGACCTGTGCGACACGCCGTACGCCGAACGGCGGAAGGTGCTGGAGAAGACGCTCAAGAAGGCGAAGGCGCCCGTACACGTGACGCCGGCGACAGACGATCCCGAGGTGGCCAACGACTGGTTCGACCAGTTCGAGGGAGCCGGTCTCGACGGTGTGGTGGCCAAGCCGGGCGACCTGAAGTACCTCCAGGACAAGCGGGCGATGATGAAGGTGAAGCACGAGCGGACGGCCGATTGCGTGGTGGCCGGCTTTCGTTGGCACAAGGACGGCGGGATCGTCGGGTCCCTGCAGCTCGGTCTCTACGACGACGGGGGTGTCCTCCATCACGTCGGCGTGGCGTCCGGTTTCACCAAAGCGCGTCGGGCGGAGCTGGTGAACGAGCTCGAGCCGTACCGAGCCGACGCAGCGAAGGACCATCCATGGATGGGGAGCCACCGAGACCAGCCGCATCCCGGGTGGCGTCAGCCGCTGGAATGCCGGCAAGGATCTGGCCTGGGAGCCGCTGCGACCTGAGCTGGTCTGCGAGGTCTCCTACGACCACCTC
>CAVQVK010000072.1:0-4491 GCA_963717035.1 uncultured Acidimicrobiaceae bacterium
CCCATCTCTTTTACAGGTACATAACAATACGAATGTACCCGTCACCGTTACCGCCAGTGCAGCAGGCGTAGAAATACAGCTTATGGTCACCTACAATCTGCTTTCTGCTATCTTGTTGCCGGTGCCCTTGAACTCCTCGAAGATGACCTCGTCCATCTTCGAACCCGTCTCCACCAGCGCGGTGGCCAGGATGGTGAGCGAACCGCCCTCTTCGATGTTCCGGGCTGCACCGAAGAACTTCTTGGGTGGGTACAGGGCACCCGAGTCGACACCACCGGACATGATCCGGCCCGTGGCCGGCGCAGCGAGGTTGTAGGCCCGAGCCAGGCGGGTGATGCCGTCAAGGATGATGACGACGTCTCGGCCCATCTCGACCAGCCGTTTGGCCCGCTCGATGGCCAGCTCGGACACGGCGGTGTGCTCGTCAGCCGGCCGGTCGAAGGTCGAGGCCACCACTTCGCCCTTCACCGAACGACGCATGTCGGTGACCTCTTCGGGCCGCTCGTCCACCAGCAGCACCATCAGGTGCACGTCGGGATTGTTCGCCTCGATGGAGTGGGCGATGTGCTTCATCACTGTCGTCTTGCCCGCCTTGGGCGGCGACACGATGAGCCCGCGCTGGCCTTTTCCGATCGGCGACAACAGGTCGACGATTCGCGCCGTCATGTTCTCTTTCTCGCCGGGCATCTCCAAGTTGAGCCTGGAGTCAGGGAACAGCGGGGTCAGGTCCTCGAACCGGGGTCGGTCCCGTGCCGCCTCGGGGTCGAGCCCGGACACAGTGTCGATGCGCAGCAGCGCGGGGAACTTCTCGGTATTGCCGGCCGGGCGGCACGCGCCCTCGATGTAGTCCCCCCGGCGAAGGGCGAACCTACGGGCCTGGCTGATCGAGACGTAGACATCCTTGTTGGAGGGCAGGTAGCCGTCGCATCGGAGAAATCCATAGCCCTCGTCCCGCAGGTCGAGGAGTCCGCGCACCGGAATGAGCTCACCTTGGTACTGCTGCTCCTGGGCGCCACCGGCACCCTGCAGCTCTCGCTCTCCGCCGCCCTGGCGATCGCGACCCCGACGGCGCCGGTTGCTCCGGCGGTTGCCGAGCTCGGAATCAGTGCCCCCACCTTGCCGGTTGCCCTGACCCTGGTTGTTCTGGTTGTTCTGGTTGTTCTGGCGATTGCCCTGGCCGCCCTGGTTGCCTTGGTTGCCCTGGCCACCCTGGTTACCCTGACCGCCGCCTTGGTTGTTCTGGCGATTGCCCTGGCCACCCTGGTTGTTCTGGCGATTGCCCTGGCCACCCTGGTTGTTTTGTCCGCCCTGGTTGTTCTGACGGTCTCCCCGATCGTTGCGATCTCCGCGATCGGCCTGAACTTCCTGGCGGGCCTGGTCTGGCCCACCCTGGTCGTCGTGGCTGTCCTCGTTGGTCCGACCATCATCGGTCTCCCGGACACCAGTCGCATCACCGCGACCGTTCGATCCGTTCTCGCTCGGTTCGGAATCATCGGCGCCGCCATCTTCGAAGGTGGCACCGGCAGAAGATCGGGTCCGCACTTGTGATCGGTTTCCGTTCCGAGCGGACGGCGACCCCTCATGGTCGGAACCGTTCTCCGAGGCGGACTGCCGCGTGTCAGAAGCGGACTGGCGCGTCTCAGAAGCGGACTGGCGCGCTCGTGCCGTCGACGACGAGCCGTCCCTGTCGCCATCGGTCTCCGATGTGTCGACGGCGTCTGAATCGGACCGGCCCGCGGCCCGGGGTTTGCGACCCGATGCCCTTGCGGTCGTCGGAGTCTCCGTTGAACCGGAGCCGTTGCTGGCCCCGGCCGGTGAATCACCGTTGCTGGCGCCTCCGTCATCCACAGCCACGCCAGTGGCCTTCAGAATGCCGTCGATCATGTCCGCCTTTTTCGTCCTGGTGGTGGTCTTCACAGACAGTGCCTGTGCAATGGCATGGAGCTCATCGCGCTCCTTGCCTTCCAACACCGAGCGCTCGAGCTGCTGTTCGGCAGTCATCGCCCTCCTCGTTTCAACTTCCTCGTGGGCGAATGGGTTGAACCATCCGCCAGGGAAACAGGGTGGGGAGTGCATGGTCCGAGAAGAACTCTCGTCAGCAACTCCCCCCAACGCCGTCTAGGGGCTGAGCACGCGACAACTTATGCGCTTCAGAGGATCCCGCCCACGAGCCCAACCGGGCATGTCGTGGTAGCGAAGGTGCCTCTATGTTACCCGCCGTGCCGGTGTTAGGCAACAACCTCCAGGTGACAACCCGTCTGAAGGCTGGATCACAGCGAAAGCTCGGCCCGTACCGCTCCGAGATCCGCATCGATCACCGTAGGAACCGAGATCTGGCTGATGGCGATATCGGGGTCCTTCAGGCCGTGTCCCGTGAGCACACAGACCACGGTGGCCCCGGGCCCCAGGTCGCCGGGCACTCCCAGCTTCAAGAGCCCAGCCACCGACGCGGCGGAGGCCGGCTCGCAGAACACCGACTCTTCTTGGGCCAAGAACCGGTAGGCATCGAGGATCTCCGCATCGGAGACGGCGGCTATGCCGCCACCGGACTCGCTGGCCGCGGACGTTGCTCCATACCAGCTCGCCGGATTTCCGATCCGGATGGCTGTGGCCACCGTTTCGGGGTGTTCTATCGGGTGGCCCTCCACGATGGGAGCGGCACCCGCAGCTTGGAATCCCAACATCTTGGGCAGCCGTGTCGACCGCCCTGCTTCCTTGAACTCTAGATAACCCTTCCAATAGGCGGTTATATTCCCGGCGTTGCCCACCGGGATGCAGTGCACGTCCGGTGCATCCCCCAATTCGTCGACGATCTCGAACGCTCCGGACTTCTGGCCTTCGATCCGGTACGGGTTCACCGAATTGACCACGGTCACCGGCGCTCGCTCGCCCAGTTCCCGGACGATCTCGAGCGACTGGTCGAAGTTTCCCCGCACTTGCAGCACCGTGGCCCCGTGGACGAGAGCCTGGGCCAGTTTGCCCAGGGCGATATGGCCTTGGGGTATCAACACGGCGCACGTCAAGCCGGCTCGGGCGGCGAACGCCGCCGCCGACGCCGACGTGTTCCCTGTAGAGGCGCACACCACGCCCTTCGCACCCTCTTCGACGGCCTTGGTGATGGCCACCGTCATCCCCCGGTCCTTGAACGACCCGGTCGGGTTGGCCCCCTCCACTTTGAGCAGCACTCGTGCGCCGACCCGCTCCGACAAGCGCGGGGCGGCAAGCAACGGCGTACCCCCTTCCAGCAGGGTGATCACACGCGCACCGTCAGAAACGGGCAAGAACTCGCGATACTCCTCGATCACCCCCGCCAGGCCCCGCCTGGGTTCCCGCTCACCTGTCGTCCTCTCCGATGATCCGCAGCACGCCACCGATCCGCCCGACGGCGGGCAACGTGGCCAGGTCTTCCAGGGTGGCCTGGACGTCACCCTCTCGGGCCGCATGGGTGAGAAAGATGAGCCGGGCGTCGTCACCGAGTCCCTCTTGCTCCATCGACCGGATGGAGACCCCGTGATCGCCGAACATGGCTGCCACCGTGCCGAGAACCCCGGGGCGGTCCTCGACATCGAAGGTCACATAGAAGGGCGACCGAGCATCGGCCATGGACCGGAGGCTGGCCGGCAGGCGCTCGGGCGCCGGTCCGGTGGTGCCGGCCAGTCGGTTCCGAGTGGCGTCGATGAGGTCTCCGAGCACCGCACTGGCCGTGGGTCGGCCTCCAGCGCCCAGGCCGTAGAGCATGAGCTCGCCGGCAGCCTCGCCTTCGATGAAGACGGCATTGAAGGCATTGCGGACCCCGGCCAGCGGATGGGCCTTGGGAACCATGGTCGGATGTACCCGGACGGACACCTCGTCGTCAGCGGTCCGCTCCACCACGGCCAGGAGTTTCACCACGTAGCCGAAACGGTCGGCAAACTCGATGTCGGCCGCCCGTATGCCGGTGATCCCTTCCCGGAAGACATCGTCGCCGGCCACGTCGTAGCCGAAGGCGACCCCGGCCAGGATGGCCGCCTTGGCCGCCGAGTCGTGTCCCTCCACGTCTGCGGTCGGGTCGCGCTCGGCCAGCCCGAGCGACTGGGCCTCGGCCAACACCTCGCCGTAGTCCGACCCGTCTTCTCCCATCTTGGTGAGGATGTAGTTGGTGGTGCCGTTCACGATTCCGGTCACCCGATGTATGCGCTCACCGGTCAACGATTCCCGGAGGGCTCGGACCAGGGGGACGGCTCCGGCCACCGCGGCCTCGTAGAGAAGGTCGACGCCGCGCTCGTGGGCCAGGGTCCGAAGGGCAACACCGTCCGGCGAGGCGAGTAGGGCCTTGTTCGCGGTGATCACCGGCTTCCCGGACTTGAGCGCCGATCGGATCAAGCTCCCGGCCGGCTCCAGGCCGCCGATGAGCTCGACCACGATGTCGATCGACGGGTCGGCAACCAGCGCCACCGCGTCGTCGGTCAACAGGTCCACCGGGACCTGGTCTTCCCGAGGCCGAGACAGATC
>CAVQVK010000073.1:0-32830 GCA_963717035.1 uncultured Acidimicrobiaceae bacterium
GACTGCATGCCGGGTCCTTGGCTGGGCACGGTGGAAGCCGTCGCCTGGGGTGAGGACACAGCCGCAGTGGCCGCCACGCTCGGTGAGTACGGCGCCACGGTCGTCCATGATGTCGGCGATCGGCCGGTGTCCTTCCCGGTGCCCCGGTGGCCGGCGGCGCTGGCTGCGGCTATCGAAGCCGGTGGCGGGCCTGACGCCATCCTGTTCCCGGCCACCTGATGACGGCCGAGACATCGCTGGTCGCCTGTCGGCCAAGCTCGATCGACCGGTGCTCACCAATGTGGTCGGGTTGACGGAGAACGACGGCGGTCTCTTCACCCAGCACGCCATCTTCGGCGGTCTCCAAATGTGACGGCGCACTTCACCGGCGAGGGTCCTGGGCTTTTCGTGATCCGAGCCAAATCCTTCCCGGCCGAGCCGTCGGGTGGTGGCCCGGCCGAGGTGTCGGCACTGGCCGCCCCTGATACGGGGCGACCAATGGGGCCCGAATCCTGGCCCGCCATGTCGAGGAACGGACCGGTCCGAAGCTCGACGAGGCCGACGTGGTCTGTTCCGGCGGCCGTGGTCTCGGTCAGCAAGATCAGTACGCCATGATCGAAGAGCTGGCCACCCTGCTGCATGGCGCACCGGGAGCAAGCCGGGCCATCGTGGACGCCGGGTGGGTTCCCTACTCCCACCAGGTCGGCCAGACCGGCAAGACGGTGAAGCCCACCGTCTACATCGCGTGCGGCATCTCGGGGGCCACCCAGCATCTGGTGGGCATGAAGAACTCGAAGAACATCGTGGCCATCAACAAGGACCAGGACGCCCCGATCTTCACAGTGGCCGACCTGGGCATTGTGGGCGACGTCCACAAGGTGGTCCCCAAGCTGGAGGGCCAAGGACTCAGCCCCACTCAGCTCCCGCCGGCCGGGCTCAGACCGCCACTCGGCTCAAGACCGCACGGCAGGGCTCGGGCCACTCGGCTCAGAGCCGCACGGCAGGGCTCAGCCGCCACTCGGCTCAGAGCCGCACGGCCGGGCTCAGACCGCCACTCGGCTCAGAGCCGCACCGGCAGGCCCGGGTCCGCCCGCCCTCAAACCAGCGGCCAGGGATAGGCGTGGCGGTTCGGGTCCGGTTCCGGGAAGATGCCGGTGGCGACGATGTATCCCAGGCGATCGACGAGGGCTTCGACCTCCTCGTGGCCCAGGGTGTAGACGAGGTCGTCGGGTAGGTCGCCAGCCACCCGATCCAAGTCAGCCAGCAATTCCGCCGGATCGGCTCGTCGGCGAAGTCCCAGATGACGGTGCGCAACTTGGGCTCGGCGTTGAAGCAGACACCATGGTCGATGGCCCAGATATCACCGCAGGTTCCCAACAACACGTGCCCGCTCTTGCGGTCCGTGTTGTTGGCGGCAAGGTCGAACGCGACACAGCCTGCAAGGCGGCATGGTGGGCACCCCCCTCGAACAGGGGGAAGTAAACGCTGCTCGAAGTTCGGCATCCACGAACAGCTGGAAAGACCCGACGCCAAACGGTCCGTTTTCCCGTTCTACGGTGACCGGCACCAGCCCCCAACCCAAGGCTTCGGAGAGTAGGTAGGCCGCCACTTCCCGGCGGTAGAGGCCGTCGGGAAAGTCCCACAGGGGCCGCTCGCCGCGAAAGGGCTTGTAGACCGCTCGTACCTGGCGGTCGCCTTCCCCCACCGTGACCAGAAACGTCTGGTTGGAGCTCCACGGAAGACGGCCCTCCACGGAGACCTCCCCATGGGACAAGAGATCGGTGGCCTCGACGATGCCTACGGCATCATCGGGACGCCACCCGATCAGGCGATCGGGGGCCGGTGGCCGTTGGTTCTCGGGCACTCGTGACCGGATGGGTCGAGAGGGGCTCCACAAAGCGGGCACGGGGGACGTCCCGACTCCACCAGCTGGGTGGCAATGATGGCGAACGCCCCGGCCTGCTCCCGGGTGACGGCGATGCGGGCCATTGCTCCGGTCTCGTCCTCGGCCACCAGTTCTTCGATGACGATGACCACGCGGTCGTCCCCTTCGTCGTAGGAGACGCCGACGGTGCCGACGGCCCAGGCTGGCTCGGTGGGCTCTTCGAGGGCAAGGTCTTCGGGAAGGTGTCCAGGGCGCTCTTGATCCCGCACGATCCGGCCCAGGTACTCGGCCAGCGCGGCGACCTGTTGCTTTTCGATCTTCAGGGTCAGCAGTGTGGGACCCTGTCGGCACTGCAGCAAGAAGAGCCGCTGGCCCGGCTCGCCGATGGCCCCCACCGCGAACCGATCCGGCGACGAGAGGTCGTAGCCCCCGCTCATGAGATGGCCAGTTCGGTCAGGGAGGCGGTCCCGTTGATGCTGAGGACGTACGGCCCCGATTCGCCGTAGGCGATGGCGGTCACCGAGCACGGCGAGACCACCAGGCGTTGGAACAGGTCGAAGATGGGTACCGGCCGCCGCTGCCGCTGCAGCTTTGATGGGGTCGGCATGGGACACGGCCACGATGGTCTCGCCGGGGTGGAGCCCGACCAGCCGGTTCAGCGCGGAAATCATCCGTACCTGCATTTCGGCGAACGACTCACCACCGGGGAAGCGGAAGCCACTGGGAAAGCGCTGAACCTGGTTCCACTCCGGCTTCTTGGCCAACACGCTGAGCTGTTGGCCGGTCCAGGATCCGAAGTCGCACTCCATGAGGCCCCGGTCCGACCGGACGCGGAGGCCGAGCCGGCGGGCGATGGGCTTGGCCGTCTCGAAGGTCCGCTCCAGCGGCGAGGCGTAGACCGCGGTGGGGCCGGTGCGGTCGCCTTCGGCCAGAGCACCGATGCGTGCCGCTACCGCTTCGGCCTGGGCCAACCCCTCGTCGGAGAGGTGGAGATCGGGAGCCCGACCGGGGAGGACCGAGCCGGTGGTCGGGGTCCGACCGTGCCGCACCAGCAGGACCACGGTGGGGCGGGGCGCACTGCGTCCCGATCGCGACCCCCGGCCCCCTGATCGCCCTCGCGATCCGGTGGCGGATCGAGGGGTCTTCGGCGTGGTCATCGGCATGGTTGTTCCTGATGCCGAAAAGGGGCGGGTTCGAATGGTCCGTCGGCTCGGCACGCCCGTTCACCGTACTCTGTCGGCATGCGGTCTCAGACGCCCTCCCGGGTCAGCCAGCTCGGTTCGTTGGCCGAGGAGATCGAATCATGCCGGGCGTGCCCGCGCCTGGTGGCGTGGCGCGAGACCGTCGCCGCCGACAAGCGGGCGTCGTTCGCCGACGAGAGCTACTGGGGGCGTCCGGTGGCCGGGTTCGGGGACCCCGATGCCCGGTTGGCCGTCGTCGGGTTGGCGCCGGCCGCTCATGGCGGCAACCGCACCGGACGGGTGTTCACTGGGGACCGTTCGGCGGATTGGCTGGTCGCTGCTCTATGGCGGGCCGGCTACGCCAACCAGCCCACGAGCACGGCGGTCGACGACGGTCTGGAGTTCACCGGCGCGTGGATGACCGCGGCGGTTCGGTGCGCCCCTCCAGCCAACAAGCCGACTCCCGAGGAACGCGACACGTGCCTGCCCTATCTGGTTCGCGAGCTTGCTCTCTTGGAGAACCTGGAGGTGATCGTCGCCCTCGGGGCCTTCGCCTATCAGGTGGTTGCCGGCCTGTTCGGGCTCAAGCCTCGGCCCAAGTTCGGGCACCTGACTGAGGCCCGGCTACCCGATGGTCGCCTGCTGATCTGCTCCTATCACCCGAGCCAGCAGAACACCTTCACCGGCGTGTTGACCGAGCCGATGCTCGACGCCGTCTTCGCCCGGGCCCGCCAGGTGGCCGACTGAGCCCTGCTGGTACGAGGCCGACTGAGCCCTGCTGGTTACGAGGGCGAGGGGGACACTGCCGGGAGGCGGCGAGGCATGGGCACCGCCGTTTCCGGCCACCGACGCCGGCTCACCTTGGCCAGCTTCCGCAAGAGGGCGATGGCACCGGGATCCTCGTCACCGGGGCGGGTCTCGATAGCACCGTCCGCGATCATCCCGTCCAGGAGCTCTCGCCCGCGCTCAGTGCGGACGATGGTCAGCGTCCAGTCGTTGAACGCGCCGATGCCACCGGTGGAGATATCGGCATGCTCGGCCGCGAAATCGGGGCAGGTGGTACATCCCTCCCGGGTCCAGGCGTGGGCTTCTTTGAGCGGGATCTCGTGGTAACCACCGTCTTTGGTCCAGACCTGGAAGACGCCCTTGATGTTCATCTTGGTGATGTTGGCGCGGAGTATCCCGTACTTCGCCTCGAACAACTCCGGGAAGATGGCGTCGTCGAAGGTCTTGGAGCACATGAGACCGATGCTCAGCGACAACCGGCGGGCGATCTTCCCGGCCTTGCGGGCGGCCATGATCGGGGGAGCAGATGCCTGGCAGCCCATGCCCACGAGAGCGATCCGCTCAGCGCCCCCCTCGATGGCCTTGGTGTAACCGAGAGTGTTGGCCGAGTACGTGTACCGGGAACCGGCCGCGGCCAGCACTTCTGCCCGGGTGGTCGCCACGGCGGGGACGGCCTTCCAGGTCGATCCGTCACCTTCAAGGTCAGAGACCAGGGCCGCGTCGATCACATCGTGCTCCAAGGCCCAGATGAGGAGGGCCGACACCAGACCGCCGTCCTGTCCCACCGCTTGGACCTCGGGGTCTGTGGCCCGGACCAGGAGGATGTCGGATGAGATCCCTTCGACCTCCTCGTCGGTCCGCTCCCGTCCGAACAGGTGCGTCTCGATCTCCGGTTCCCACAGTCGGAACCGGGGGCACGCCCGGGTGCACATCGTGCATCCCTTGATCCCCCACGTGCAGTCCTCTTTGCCGCCGTCCGCATCGATGTGGAACGGCTTGTACCGGCCACCGGTGTCGTCGTAGGAGAGAACGTCGTGGGGGCAGGCGACGATGCAGCCGGCGCAGCCGGTGCACAGTCCCGACATCACGACTTCGCGGTAGAGCTCAGCCCATTGCGGCTTTTCGGGAGGCATGGCACAACCATAGGACGAGGGCTTCGGGGTTCGGTATTTTCAGGCGCCAGGCAGGGTCCATGCAGGCAGAACGGGCAGGCGGCAGGCAGGCCGCGCCAGTCAAGCGCCGGGGAGGCCATGCAGGCAGAACGGTCCGTCGGCAGGCGGGTGGCTCGGCCTCCCGGATACCGTCTGGTGCGTGCCCGAGCTTCCCGAGGTGGAGTCCTATCGCCGTTTGGCCTTGTCGGTCCGGGGCCGGACGGTGACATCGATCGTCGCCCGGGACCGCTGGTTCCTGAAGGAGGGGGCCAGTGCGCCGATGCTCCGCCGCCACCTGGTCGGTCACCAGGTGGTCGAGGCCAGGCGGATCGGGAAGATCGTGCTGCTGGACATCGACAGTGGCGATACCCTCGGGCTCCGCTTCGGCATGACCGGGACGCTGCTAGTCGATGGCAAGCCCGGGGTGGAGCGACTCATCTACTCGTCCGACAAGTTCCGGCGGGATTGGGACCGCTTCACGCTGCGATTCGACCATGGCACGCTGGCCGTTCATGACCCGCGGCGTCTGGGAGGGGTGTCGCTCAACCCTGATCTCTCCCGACTCGGTCCCGACGCCGTTTCCATAACTGCGGCCCAGCTGGGGGCCGCGCTACGGGGGTCGAATGCCCCACTGAAAGCTCGGCTGCTCGATCAGGCCAGGGTGGCCGGTATCGGCAACTTGATCGGCGACGAGATCCTGTGGCGGGCCGCGCTCTCACCCCTCCGCCCGGCCGGGTCGCTCACCACGACCGAGGTCCGACGTCTGCACCGCACCTTGAGCCGGACCTTGACCGAGATGCTCGAGCGCGGAGGATCGCATCTCGGCGATCTGATGGATGAACGTCATCGAGACGGTCGGTGCCCGAAGGACGGCACCCTGTTGTCGCGGGCCACCGTCGGGGGCCGAACCACCTACTGGTGCCCACTCCACCAGCACTGAGCCGGTACCGGCCTGATAAATTGCTGATCAGGCCCCAACCAGCCGCTGGTCAGCCCCCCAACCAGCCCCTGATCAGCCCCCCAACCAGCCGCTAGCTGTGCCGGTTCGGGCCTCTGTCCCCCTGGTGGTCGCCCCGAATCCGTGATAACCGGGTTCGGACTACCGTATGCGGGTGTTGAAAATGGCGGGGCGGGTGGCGGCAGTGATGGCGGCTCTTGTCGGGCTCGGGGCGCTGTGTGCCGCGTGCTCCAGTTCGGCATCGCCTTCCCCATCGCCACCTCAGCGAGTCGCCACTGCGTTGCACCAGCTGGTGACCATGCCCGACGGCCCGATCGGTGCGATCGCCCTCGTCCAGACCAACGGGAACGTTCGTGTGTCGACCGCCGGAGTGGCGGATCGCGCCACCGGACAGCCCATTACCGACGGGGATTCGATGCGACTCGCCAGCGTGTCCAAGGCCTACAACGGCGCCGTCGCCCTGTCGCTGGTACAAGATGGCAAGCTCGCCCTGACCGACACCATCGCGCAGCGGCTCCCGGGCATGCCCGCGGCGTGGGGTGCCGTGACCGTGGCCCAGTTGCTCCATCACACGGGCGGCCTACCCGACTACACCAAGTCCCCCGCCTTTCAGACCCAGTTCTCGGCCGACCCGCTTGCCACCTTCACGCCGCAACAACTCGTGGGCTTCGTGGCGGCCGAGCCGCTGCACTTCGCCCCGGGATCCAAGTACGAATACTCGGACACCGACAACATCGTGGTCGGCCTGATCGTGGAGGCCGTGACCGGTCAGTCCTATGAGTCCGAGTTGGCCGCCACCGTGTACACGCCCTTGTCCCTGACCCACACCAGCCTGCCCAACACCACGGCAATCGGCCCGCCCACCCTTCACGGCTATGCCCTGGAGACGAACCACCCGCCCGAGGACGTCACCACGGCACTGAACCCCTCGGGGGCGTGGGCCTCGGGCGGCATGGTGTCGACGACGGCCGAATTGAACACGTTCATGCGGGCCTACGTGGCCGGTCGCCTGTTCGGGCCCGCGGTACAAAAGGAGCAATTCCAGTTCGTGCCCGGATCCTCTGGCCCTCCGGGACCGGGCACCAACTCCGCCGGCTTGGCCATCTTCCGGTACCAGACGCGATGCGGCACGGTGTACGGCCATACCGGGAACTTCCCCGGCTACACCATGTTCGCGGCGGCGACCGCGGATGGGAGCCGGTCGGTGGTCGTGGCCGTCAACATCCAGCTGAACAACAACAAGCCGGTATCGCCTGTGTTCACCGCATTGCGCGACCTGGAGTCCACCGCCGTCTGCGCGGCGACGTCGGGCTGACCGCCGGAGGCAGGCGGAACCTCCGAGCTCAGCCGGCGGAGCTCAGCCAGACGAGCGAAGCCAGACGCTAAGCCCAGCGACCTCTGCCGAAGGGAGCTCAGCTCAGGGAGCTCAGCTTCCGATCTCGGCCAGGACCTTGGCCGCGTGGCCGTCCGCTTTTACGTGGTACCAGGCCCGGGCGATCTTTCCCCTTTCGTCGATGAGAAAGGTGGACCGGATGACGCCGATCGACTTCTTCCCGTAGAGCGTCTTCTCACCCCACGCCCCGTAGGCCTCGCCGATCGAATGGTCCGAGTCGGTCAACAGGGAGAACTTGAGGCCGTACTTGGACCGGAACTTCTGGTGCTTGTCGGCCCCGTCAGCTGAGATCCCGACCACCGGTACCTTGGCCCGGGTGAATTCCTTGAGGTTGTCATTGAACTGGCAGGCCTCCTTGGTGCAACCGGGGGTGTCGTCTCGGGGGTAGAAGTACACGACCACCGGGTTCCCCTTGAAGTCGGCCAACGACACGGTCTTCCCGTCCTGGTCCGGCAGCTTGAACGCAGGTGCCTTGTCTCCGACATCGAGCTTTCCCATGGGTGGGCGTCCCTTCTGGCGTGAACGGTCCAGTCGGACCGATCGTCGATAGCAACGGCCATACCCTTGCATACCGGCTTGCCGCGCTGCCGAGCCCGGCGTGACAGAGTGGTGGTACGGGAGCTCGGACGGACCGGGCTGAGAGGGCGCCTCGCTGGCGCCGACCGAACCTGATCCGGGTAATGCCGGCGGAGGGAGATCCCATGACGAGCGTCGAAGTCTCGGTCGGCCAGCGTGCCGACCATCGTCGGCACAAGGTCTATGTGGAGGGTGACCGGGCCGGGATCCGGGTGCCCTTCGTCGAGGTGTCCCTGTCGGACTCACCGGGGAAGGCCGGACCCGTGGCCAATCCACCGGTGTGGTTGTACGACACGTCGGGACCAGGATCGGTTCCCGACGAGGGACTTCCCGCCCTTCGTCAGGCGTGGATCGCCGACCGTTCCGACGTCACCGAGTACGAGGGCCGGTCGGTCGATCGGCGAGACGACGGGAGGGGAGCGATGCGGCGACCCGACTCCCCCCGACCTCATCCCGCCCCGGGTCGGCGCCCGCTTCGGTCAACCGGGGGAGCGGTGACCCAGATGCACTACGCCCGTCAGGGCGAGATCACCCCGGAGATGAGCTTCGTGGCCCTCCGCGAAGGCGTCGCCGAGAGCTTCGTTCGAGACGAGCTGGCGGCAGGGCGGGCCATCCTGCCGGCGAACGTCAACCACCCGGAATCGGAACCGATGATCATCGGCAGTCGCTTTCTGGTGAAAGTGAACGCCAACATCGGCAACTCGGCGGTCAGCGCCTCGATCGATGACGAGGTCGAGAAGCTCACCTGGGCCACCCGATGGGGTGCCGACACCGTCATGGACCTGTCCACCGGTCCGGAGATCCACACCACCCGGGAGTGGATCCTCCGGAACTCGCCCGTCCCCATCGGAACCGTGCCCATCTACCAGGCTCTGGAGAAGGTGGACGGCGCAACCCGAGGAGCTCACCTGGGAGCTCTACCGGGACACCCTGGTCGAGCAGGCGGAGCAGGGGGTCGACTACTTCACCATCCATGCGGGCGTGCTGTTGCGCTACGTGCCGCTGACCGCCGCGGCGGGTCACCGGCATCGTGAGCCGAGGCGGCTCGATCATGGCCGCCTGGTGCCTGGCCCATCACACCGAGAACTTCCTCTACACCCGGTTCGAGGAGATCTGCGAGATCATGGCCGCCTACGACGTCGCCTTCTCCCTGGGCGACGGGCTGCGTCCCGGTTCGATCGCCGACGCCAACGACGAAGCACAGTTCGCCGAGCTGGACACGCTGGGGGAGCTGACCGAGGTGGCTTGGCGCCACGACGTCCAGACCATGATCGAAGGCCCGGGCACGTGCCCCTGCACCGGATCGCCGAGAACGTGGTGCGCCAACTTGACGTGTGCCATCGCGCCCCCTTCTACACGCTCGGCCCCTGACGGTCGACGTGGCGCCGGGGTACGACCACATCACCTCGGCCATCGGAGCCGCGGTGATCGGGATGCACGGCACGGCCATGCTTTGCTACGTCACGCCCAAAGAGCACCTGGGCCTCCCCGGCCGCGAGGACGTGAAGCAGGGGATGATCGCCTACAAGATCGCCGCCCACGCCGCCGACCTGGCCAAGGGCCACCCCGGCGCCCAGGTCTGGGATGACGCGCTGTCGAAGGCCCGGTTCGAGTTTCGGTGGGAGGACCAGTTTGACCTGGCCATCGATCCGGACACGGCCCGATCGTTCCACGACGAGACCCTGCCTGCCGAGCCGGCCAAGACGGCCCACTTCTGCTCGATGTGCGGACCGAAGTTCTGCTCCATGCGAATCAGCCAGGACGTCCGGGACTACGCCGAGTCCCAGGGTGTCCCGCTCGACTCGGCCGTCCAGCTCGGGCTGGAGGAGAAGGCGGCGAAATTCCGGTCCGGAGGAACCGAGGTGTACCGGACACCGTAGGGATCCAGACCCCTGCCGGGGTCCTGACCCCATTCGGATTCCGGACATCGCCGGGATCCTGAACCCATTCGGAATCCGGACACCGCCGGGATCCGATCGCATCCAGAAAGTTCCTGGTGAGCGGCATGCCGCAGCTGTGGGCCCGACCCGCGGTACACTGAATACTGCCATCGGACTACTGGTTTGGTGGCGGGGTCTTCCTCTTCCTGTCCTCCGCGTCCTGCGGAACCATCCGAGGCGGGCCCGCCTCCGCCCCCTCTGCCGACCGGGCGGAATCCGACCGCCGGCCGCACAGTCGGCACCGAAGAGATGAGAGACAACGACCCCTATGACTTCCACGATTGAGCGGCCCGAACGCGCCGAAACCACAGGCGCATCCACCACCCCGCTCGGTAGTACCCCAGTCCCGTTCGACAGCATCGGCGTCGAGCCGGCCCTGGTAAAGGTGCTCGCCTCCCAGGGCATCACGACGGCCTTCCCGATCCAGGCGATGACCGTGGCCGACGCCCTGGCCGGTCGAGACGTCTGCGGCAAGGCCAAGACCGGGTCGGGAAAGACCCTGGCCTTTGGCCTTCCCCTCCTGCAGCGGACCATGGACAACAAGGCCACCGAGCCCGGCCGGCCCCGTGCCCTCGTGCTCGTCCCCACCAGGGAGCTCGCCGTACAGGTCCACGACGTCCTCGAGCCACTGGCCGATGCCGTCGGCGTTCGGCTCGTAGCCGTCTACGGCGGCGCCGATATCGATCGCCAGGTGAAGAAGCTGCGCCGCGGCGTCGACGTGATCATCGCCACCCCCGGACGACTGATCGACCTGGGCGACCGCGGCGAGCTGACCGTGGCCGACATCGAGACGTTGGTGCTCGACGAGGCGGACCGCATGGCCGACATGGGGTTCATGCCCCAAGTCGAGTGGGTGTTGCGGCGTCTGGAGCGCGACCACCAGACGCTCTTGTTCTCGGCCACGCTGGACGGGGCCGTCGACCGATTGGTGTCGCGCTACCTGACCGACCCGGTCATGCACGAGGTGGCCTCGCCGCAGACCACCGTCGAAGAGATGGAGCACCGGTTCCTGCACGTCCATCAGATGGACCGGGTGAAGGTGGCCGCCGCCATCTGTCGGAACGTGTCCAAGTCGATCGTCTTCGTGCGGACCAAGCGGGGGGCCGACCGGCTGGTCGAGCAGCTCCGCAAGGAGGGGGTCGATGCCGCCGCTATCCACGGCGACCTCCGCCAGGCCAACCGGGAGCGCACCCTCAAGGACTTCTCCGACGGCAAGCTTCCCGCTCTGGTGGCCACTGACGTGGCGGCGCGAGGGCTCGACATCGATGCCGTCGACGTGGTCATCCACTTCGACCCGCCCGAGGACCACAAGGCCTATCTGCATCGGTCCGGACGGACGGCCCGGGCGGGGGAGGCAGGCGTGGTGGTCACGCTGGTGCAGTGGAACCAGGTCCTCGAAGTCGAGCGGATCCAGACCCGCATCGGGCTGAGGATGCCGATCGTGGAGATCTTCTCCAACGACCCGCGCCTGGCCAATCTGGCCGAATGGAACCCCTCCGAGGACGCCGCCTGAGCCCCTGGCTCGACGGTGAGGATGACCGACGAACGATCAGCCCGGGACCGACGAACGATCAGCTCGGTGAGCCCGATGGGCGCCCGAGTGCCGCGGATGGAGGAACGACATCGCTGACGAACCCAACCCGACGCGGTTGACGGTCGACGGCGGTCCCGATGGGATCGAACGGGTTCTGGTGGTCACCGCCCATCCGGACGACGTGGACTTCGGGGCGGCAGGGACGGTAGCGACACTGACCGGCGCCGGCGTAGAGGTGGCGTACTGCATCGTCACCGATGGAGATGCCGGTGGGTCGGACCGCACCATCAGCCGAACCGATTTGGCCGCGCTCCGGCGCCAGGAGCAGCGGGCGGCGGCGGCCCAGTTGGGTGTGCACGACGTGAGGTTCCTCGGGTACCCCGACGGGCGCCTGACGCCGAGCCTCGAGCTGCGCCGCGACATCTCGCGGGTGATCCGGGAGTTCAAGCCCCAGCGGGTCATCACCTCGTCCCCCGAACGGAGCTGGAACCGGCTCGGCGCCAGCCATCCCGACCATCTTGCTGCCGGCGAGGCCACCACCTGTGCCGTCTACCCCGACGCCCGCAATCCTTTTGCCCATCCCGAATTGCTAGAAGAGGGCCTGGAGCCGTACACCGTTCCCGAACTGTGGCTGATGGCCACCGAGCGCGCTGACCGGGTGGTGGACGCGACCGACATGTTCGCGGCCAAGCTGGCGGCGCTGCGCGCGCACCGCAGCCAGGTTGGAGACGGTGAGCCATTCGAGGAGATCTTGCGCTCGTGGATGTCGGCGACAGCGCAGTCGGCCGGCCTGCCCGACGGCCGCCTGGCCGAAGCCTTCCAGGTGGTAGTGATCGGGTGGTAGTCGGGTGGTAGGAGAGATGTCGGGACGCCCGTGGGCGGTCATCCAGCACGTCTCCTATGAGGGCCCGGGTCTCATCACCGAGGCCCTGAGCGAGGTCGGCCAACGGTTCGAGATCGTGCGAGCGGACCTCGACGACGCATACCCGACGCTGACCGACGTCGGCGGTCTGGCCGTCATGGGCGGTCCCATGGGTGTCCATGACGAGGCCGACCACCCATGGCTGGTGGCCGAACGAGAGCTCCTGGCCGCCGCGGTGGCCGAGGGCCTGCCCGTGCTCGGGGTCTGCCTCGGAGCTCAGCAGCTGGCCGTTGCCCTCGGTGCAGAGGTCACCACCGGGTCCACGGCCGAGGTCGGTGTCGGCTCGGTGGAGCTCACCGGACCGGGGAGACTCGATCCCGTGCTCGGCCCGGAGTACGGCGGGCTGTCCAGCTCGACGATCGCCTGTGTCCACTGGCACCAGGACACGTTCGCCCTCCCGTCCGGGGCCACGCACCTGGCCGCGACCGCTCGATACCCCAACCAGGCCTTCCGGGTGGGCGACCGGGTCTACGGGCTGCAGTTCCACGTCGAAGTGGACCGGCCCCTGGCGCGGTCGTGGGCGCCGCTCGTCCCCGCCGGTACCCCGTTCGACGAGGGAAAACTGGTGGAGGCAGAGACCGTTGGTCGACGCATCCTGCGCCGGTTCGTCTCGGTCGCGGTCGGGCCACACGTGGTCCCCACATGACGGGGAACAATGGGGTGGTGGACCCGGCAACGGAGACCGAGATGAACCCGGCAACGGAGACCGAGATGGACCCGGCCACGGACATGGAGACCGAGACGGTCAAGCCCCGCATGCGGGGCGTCTTGCACGAGTGCGCGTTCTTCGTGTCCCTGGTATCCGGAGCCGTCCTCGTGGCGGTGGCCCCGACGGTCGGTTCGGCCCTGGTCCTCGCGGTCTACGCCGTCTCGGTAAGCGCGCTGTTCGGGGTGAGCGCCCTCTTCCACCGCCACACCTGGGAGCCCGCCGGTCGGCGCCGGATGCGACGGGTCGATCACTCGACGATCTACATCGCCATCGCCGGGTCGTACACCGCGGTGGCCGGGATCGCCCTGGGAGGATGGGCCAGGATCACCGTGCTGTGCATCGTCTGGGGCGGTGCCGTGATCGGTATCACCCTCCGCCAGGCGTGGCTCGACGCGCCCAAGTGGGTCGTCGCCTTGCCCTACGTAGTCGTCGGGTGGTCAGCCATTGTGGTCGTCCCCCAGCTGGTGCACGCCCTCGGCGGGCTCGGCTTCGGGCTCTTGGTGGCTGGAGGCGTGGCCTACTCGTTCGGTGCCCTGGTCTACGCCCGCAAACGGCCGAACCCGGTGCCCGGCGTGTTCGGCTATCACGAGGTGTTCCACGCCTGCACCATCGTGGGCGCCGTGCTCCACTACGTCGTTATCGCTGCCTTCGTGCTGCCGCTGGCCCGCTGAGCACCCGGCTGATCTCCGCGGAGCCCGCGCTGGGCTCCCGCCGACCTCCCGCCGACCCGCCGAGCCCACTCCATTGAGGGCCTGAACCGTGGCCGCTCAGGCCTGGGCCATTTGGCGCAGCATGTAAGGGAGGATGCCGCCGTGGCGGTAGTACTGCGCCTCCATAGGAGTATCGATGCGCAGGCGGGCGGCGAACTCGACCACCCGGTCTCCGTCGACGGCCCGTACGGCGACCTCTTTGGGTACCTCGCCGTCGTTGAGCGCCGAGACCCCGCTGACCTCGAAGACCTCGTGCCCGGTCAGTCCGAGGGTGCCGGCGTTCTCACCGTCACCGAACTGCAGCGGGAGGACACCCATGCCCACCAGGTTGGAGCGATGGATCCGCTCGTAGCTCTCGGCCACCACCGCCCGAACGCCGAGGAGCGAGGTTCCCTTGGCCGCCCAGTCCCGCGACGATCCCGACCCGTACTCCTTGCCGGCGAGCACGACCAACGGCGTCCCCTCGGCGGCATAGCGCATGGCCGCCTCGTAGATGCTGGTCTGCTCCCCGTCGGGCAGGTGGAGGGTGATCCCGCCCTCGGTCCCCGGGGCCAACTGGTTGCGCAGGCGGATGTTGGCGAAGGTCCCGCGCATCATCACCTCGTGATTGCCCCGACGGGCCCCGTAGGAGTTGAAGTCGGTGCGCTCGACGCCGTGGTCGGCCAGATAGCGGCCAGCCGGTGTCGCCGGTCCGATGTTCCCGGCCGGGGAGATGTGGTCGGTGGTCACGCTGTCGCCCAGCACGGCCAGGACGCGTGCGCCGGCCAGATCGGTGACCCGTTCGGGCGCGGGAGCCAGTCCCTCGAGGAACGGAGGGCGGAGCACGTAGGTCGAGTCGTTGTTCCAGGCGAAGGTGTCGCCGGTGGCCGTCTCGAGCGACTGCCAGCGCTCGTCACCGTCGAACACCGCTCCGTAGCGTTGGCGGAACATGTCCGAGGTAACCGAGGCGCGGATCGCCTCGGTTACCTCCTCGGCGCTGGGCCACAGATCGGCCAGGTACACGGGCTGACCATCGGAGCCGGTGCCGAGGGAGTCAGTGTCCAGGTCGATGTCCATGGTGCCGGCCAGGGCGTAGGCCACGACCAGGGGCGGCGAGGCCAGGTAGTTCATCCGTACCTCGGGATGGATCCGACCCTCGAAGTTCCGGTTTCCCGACAGGACCGAGGCCACCGACAGGTCGCCGGACTGAACGGCCTCGGACACCCCGGCCAAGAGAGGTCCCGAGTTGCCGATGCAGGTGGTGCAGCCGAAGCCGACCAGGTCGAATCCCGCCTCGGCCAACGGCCCGGTGAGCCCGGCCCGGTCGTAATAGTCCATGACCACCCGGGATCCCGGGGCCAGGCTGGTCTTCACCCACGGCTTCGGACCTAGGCCCTTGTCGACTGCTTTCTTGGCCAGGAGCCCGGCGGCCAGCATGACCTGGGGATTGGAGGTGTTGGTGCAGCTGGTGATGGCGGCCACCACCACGTGGCCGTCTTCGATCTCGGCCGTCGACCCATCGCCCAGGGTGGTGGATCGAGACCTCTTGTCCCGACCGAGCGCGGTGCGGAACGCGCTGCCCGCATCGCTGAGCGAGACCCGGTCCTGGGGTCGGGAAGGCCCGGCGATGCTGGGGACCACCGTGGACAGATCGAGCTCGACCGTCTCGGAGAAGACCGGCTCGTCCCCGCCGGCGGCATGCCAGAGACCCTGCTCCTTGGCGTAGGCCTCGACCAGGGCGACGTGTTGCTCGTCCCGTCCGGTGAACCGCAGGTAGTCGAGGGTGACCTCGTCGATGGGGAAGATGGCGCACGTCGCCCCGTACTCGGGGGACATGTTGCCGATGGTGGCCCGGTTCTCGAGCTGGACGGCGGCGACACCGGGCCCGTAGAACTCGACGAACTTGCCCACCACGCCGTGCTTGCGGAGCAGTTCGGTGATGGTGAGCACCAAGTCGGTGGCCGTGGTGCCGACGGGCATTTCGCCGGTCAGCCGGAAGCCCACCACCGGGGGTAGGAGCATGGACAGCGGCTGGCCGAGCATGGCCGCCTCCGCCTCGATGCCGCCCACCCCCCAACCGAGCACGCCGAGCCCGTTGACCATGGTGGTGTGTGAGTCGGTCCCCACCAAGGTGTCGCAGTAGGCCTTTCCATCGTCGGTGGCGAAGACCACTCGGGACAGGTATTCCAGGTTTACCTGGTGGCAGATCCCGGCGCCGGGCGGCACCACCCGGAAGCCGTCGAAGGCCTCCTGGGCCCACCGCAGGAGCTGGTAGCGCTCGATGTTCCGCTGGTACTCGATGTCGACGTTCTCGTCGTAGGCGCTCGAGGTTCCCGACACCTCGGCAATGACCGAGTGGTCGATCACTAGCTCCACCGGGACCAGCGGATTGACCCGAGCCGGATCGCCGCCCAGGACGCTCAGGGCGTCGCGCATGGCGGCCAGGTCGACCACCCCGGGCACCCCCGTGAAGTCCTGCATGAGGACTCGTTCCGGGGTAAGGGCGATCTCGGCCGAGTCGGCGCCGCCGAAGCCGTGCCTTTCGGGGTTGCGGCCCCAATCAGCCACCGCTTCGACGTCACTGGCGTGGACGGTCAGCCCGTCCTCGTGCCGGAGGAGGTTCTCGAGGAGGACCTTGATCGAGTAGGGGAGGCGGCCGACGGCGAAGCGGTCGGCGAGCGCGTTGATGCGATAGATCTCATAGGTCCGATCGCCGACGCGGAGGGCGGCTCGGGCGTCGAAGCTATTGGGGCCGGGAGACGGGGAAGGAGATGGGGGAGGAGACTGTGCCATGGCCCCATTCTGCTCGCCCCGACCGCAATCGGCTACCTGGCGTCTACCTGGCGTACCCCCGCCCGAGCCCGGGCCCGCCTGTGGCCCTGACCAGGCCGGTCCCGACGCTCAAGTCCGGGTCCGGTATCGCCAGACGGCGAGCGGAACGAGGATGATGAGGAGTCCGATTGTCCAGGCCAGAGCCTGGATGACCCATGTCGCCGTCGGTCCCCCGATCATCAGGCCTCGACAGGCCGAGATGACCACGCTCACCGGCTGGTAGGTGGCGAAACCCTGTAGCCAGCTGGGCATGAAGGCCACTGGGACGAAGGCGGACGAGGCGAACGTCAATGGGAACAGGATGGGGAACGAGATGATCTGGGCCGTCTCGCTGTTGGACGCGGACAGGCCGATGACGGCGAACCCCCACGAGAGGGCATAGGCGAACAGCAAGATGATCCCGATGCCGCCCAGGTAGGGGAGGACGCCGGTGGTGGGGCGGAACCCGACGGCAAACCCGACAGCCGTCACGATCATCACCACCACGACGTTCCTGGCCAGGTCGGCGGTCGTTCGCCCGGCGAGCACGGCCGATCGGGCCATGGGCAGGGCCCGGAAGCGCTCGATCAAGCCCTTCTGCAGGTCCTCGGCCAGTCCGACGCTGGTGCTCACCGCGCCGAAGGCAACCGTCTGAACGAAGATGCCCGGCATGAGGTAGTTGGTGTATCCGACGCCATTTGGTGGGTGGATGGCGCCGCCGAACACGTACACGAACAGCAGCACGAACATGATCGGCTGCACGGTGGAGAAGAAGAGCGCCTCGGGGATCCGGGTGTAAGCGATCAGGTTCCGCTTGGCCACGGTCAGCGTGTCGGCGACCGCCCACTTCATCCGGGCGCCGAGGCCGGTGGCCAGGGGCGCCCCGGTGAGGGTGGGCACGGCGATGGTGCTGGTGGTCATGATCTGCCTCCCGCGGGGTTGGTCTCGGCTGGCACTCGCTCCGACTGGGGGTCGGTGCGGCTGTCGGTGGTGTTCTGGGACGGGTCGGGCTCGGTGCCGCCCTCGTCGTTCTCCTCCCCCTTCTCGATGCCGTTCTCCTCGTCGACCTCGGCTCTCCGGCCGGTCAAGGCCAGGAAGACGTCGTCGAGGCTCGGTTCCCGCAAGGCGAAGGCGGTCGGGACGATCCCTTGCTGGTCGAGCGAGCGCAGCGCCTCCATGGCCGCTTCGGGCCCGTTGTCCACGGTGACCTCGACCACCGTCCCGTTTGCGTTGGGTGCATGAGAGCCGACGGCGGCCAACACCGCGGTCGCTCGGGCCGCGTCGTCGTGGTTGTGCAGACCGACCTCGAGCACGGTGGTGCCCAGATCGCCTTTCAGCTTGGCCGGGGTCCCCTCGGCGATCACCCGCCCGTGGTCGACGACAGCCAGCTGGCTGGCCAGCCGATCGGCCTCCTCCAGGTACTGGGTGGTGAGGAGGACGGTGGTGCCCTCTTCGACCAGTCCCTCGATCACCTCCCAGAGATCGTTGCGGCTCTGGGGGTCGAGTCCGGTGGTGGGTTCGTCCAGGAACAGCACCGTTGGCCGGGCCACCAGGGCGGCGGCCAGGTCGAGCCGGCGCCGCATGCCGCCCGAGTAGGTCTTGAGCGGCCGATCGCCGGCGTCGGTTAGGTCGAACTGGTCGAGCAGCTCAACGGCCCGCTGGGCCACTGCCTTATGGGGCAGATGGTTCAAGCGCCCGACCATGTCGATGTTCTCGCGACCGGTGAGGTTCTCATCCACGGCGGCGTACTGGCCGGCCAACCCGATCAATGAGCGGACGAGCCCTGCCTCTTTGGTCACATCGTGACCGAGCACGCGGCCACCCCGGAGTCGGGTCTGATGATGGTGGTGAGTACCCGGACCGCGGTGGTCTTGCCGGCGCCGTTGGGGCCCAGCAAGCCGAACACCGTCGCCTCCTCGACAGCGAAGCTCACGCCGTCGAGGGCGCGCACTTCGCGCTTTCCGGAAAAGGTCTTCTTGAGGTCTTGTGCCTCGATTGCGTCTGTCATGACTCCCCGTCTTCGTTTCGTCAGCCCGCGTTGCTTCGAGGTCGGCACTTGCGGGGAGGACCGTCGGCGGCCTGCACCTGACCGCACCTGACTGCACATGACCGCGAGTGCCTTTACTTCTGGATATCTTAAAAACTAAGATAGCGCCGTGTCAAAGCGAAGGATGGTCCCCACCAGGCGAGCGAGTGTGGCGCCGGAGGCGGGCAACGGATTCCCAACGATTTCTGAGGAATCGCTGGGTCGGTCCCCCAATCCGGCGTTGGCCGCGGCCATGCGTGGCTATCAGATCGCGCTCGACGTCTTCGACGACGCTGTGGCCAACAAACTCGGGCTCAACCGTACCGATTTCCGTTGTGTCGACATCCTCGAACAGCACCAGCCGATGACCGCGGGTGCGTTGGCCCAGGCCACCCGGTTGACCAGCGGGGCCATCACCTTCGCGTTGGACCGCCTGGAGCACGCGGGGTTCGTTCGCCGGATCCGGGACGAAACCGATCGCCGCCGGGTCCTGGTGGAGCTGGTTCCTGCCGCCCAACGGCAGGCCGCCCGGTTCCATGAACCCTTGGTGCGAGATGCTCGAGCGGCCATGGCCAAGTACACCTCGAAGGAACTGTCGGTGATCTGTGACTTCTTGGTCGTGGCCCGCGACCTGTACGAGAAGCACGTCCCCGAGTAGGGATTCGGATTGGCTGGTCCCGAGTGGCTGGTCCCGAGTGGGTCAGCCCGCATAGCTGATCCCGAGTAGCTCAGCCGTTCAGAGCGGCAACTTCCTCGGCGGTCAGGTGTAGCTCGGCCGCGGTCACGTTCTCTTCCAGATGGGTGAGCGATGCCGTCCCCGGGATGGGCAGGATGGCCGGCGATCGATCCAGCAGCCAGGCCAGGGCCACCTGGCTCGGAGTCTTACCCCGGGCTCGGGCGATGTCCACCACCGGGCCCGAGGACAACGTCCCGCCGTCGACCGGCCGCCAGGGAATGAAGACGATGTCCTCGATCTCGCACACGGCCAACACGGCCTCCGCCGAGCGGTCGGACAGGTTGAACATGTTCTGCACCGAGACGATGGGCACGGTCCGCATGGCCCGGTGCAGCACTTCCTCGCTGACATTGGAGATCCCGACATGGCGGATCTTGCCTTCATCCTTGAGCGCAGCGAGCGTACCCAGTGACTCCTCCAGGGGGACCTTCGGATCGGGTCGGTGAAACTGGTAGAGGGGAATCTGGTCGAGCTTCAGTCTCCGGAGGCTGCCCTCGCATGCCTCTCGGAGGTGCTCGGGACGCCCATCGGCATCCCATACCCCGGGGCCGGGCCGCACCAGGCCGCCCTTGGTGGCGATGACCACGTCATCGGGGTAGGGGTGAAGGGCTTCGGCGATGAGCTCCTCGCTGACGTAAGGGCCGTAGCTGTCGGCCGTGTCAATGAAGTTGACCCCGAGGTCCACAGCCCGCCGCAGGACGGCAATGCATGTCTCACGATCGGCCGGAGGTCCCCAAATGCCCTCGCCGGTAATTCGCATGGCGCCGAAGCCCATCCGACGGACGGTGAGGTCTCCACCCACCCCCATGGTCCCTGATCCCTCAGCCGGTGGAGTTGATGAATTGTCAGTGGTCATGTTCATCGATTGTAAACACCTTGGCGTCGATTTGAGTCGGCCGCGGCGTGGGGCTTGCCGGGGTCGCTTTTGCCGGAACCCTGCGCCGATGGATCGGTGCTCAGTTCAGCCTTACGGCGCCTCCCACTCGGCCAGCTCGATCACCACCCCACCCGGTCCGTGAACGAAGACAAGGTCACGGTCGTGGAAGTGCATCACCTGGTTGCGGGTCTTGATGCCGGCCGTCTCCAGTCGCTCGAGCGTCCCGGCCAGGTCGTTGACCCGGAAGCAGACGTGGTTGAACCCCGTCCGGGCGAGGTTGCCGGTATCGGGATCCACGGTGACGGCCGGATGGTGAAACCTCGAGAGCTGCACCTCTTGGTGGGTCGGTGCTTCGGTGGCCACGAGCGTCACATGATCCGCTTCCCACTCGGGGATCCCCATGTAGGCGGACATCACTTCTCCTGAGACCAGTGTCGTTTTGGTCTCCTCGAAGCCCAGCACGGCGAAGAAGCGCCGGGCGTCGTCGAGATCAGTGACGGCGATAGTGACGTGATCGAATCCTGGTTCCATCGTTTCCCTTTCTCCTATGGGCAAGCTGTGAGCGGGACTCAGCGAGCGACGGCTGCCAGCCGCAGTGCGGTCGCCGCTGCCTCATGGGGGTCCTCGATCGGCACGATCCCAGGGTCTCTTCCACCGTCGGGCTTGGTCAGGGACCACGTTCCCACTCCGATTACCGGAACACCGATTCGAAGAGCCAGGGCGATCTCGGAGAGAGTGCCGTACTCTCCGTCGACCGCGATCACGGCCGCTGCAGAGCCGACGACGAGAGCATTGCGGGCCTCTCCCAATCCCGTGGGAATGACCACATCGACCCACTGGTTTGCCTCCGAGGCATCGTTGCCTGGCAGGATGCCCACAGTCATCCCGCCGACTGACTTGGCGCCCCGGCAGGCGGCAGCCATGACTCCTCCGAGCCCTCCGCAGATGGTCGTGGCTCCCGCGGATGCCAGCGAAGCCCCGACCGCCTCGGCCGCTGCCGTCGCTGGAGCGGTTGCCTCAGATCCACCCACGACTGCGATCTGGGTTGCCATAGTCGACTCAGCGTACGCCGGCCGACGCCACGCCCTGCTTTGCTCCTGCCCGGCCCCAGCCCCGCCCTGCCCTGCCCAGCCGCTTATGAGACGGGTGACTTCGCCTTCGCCGACCGCTGACAGCCCTCCCGGATCAGGTCCGGATAGACCGCCTGGTCGAACGCCTCAATAAATTGGCGCACCGCTTTCGGCAGTTGGACCCGCACGACGTTCGGCAGATGAAACCACTTCGGCTCCTCAACGAGAACCTTGACGTCACCGCTCTGGACGGCGAGGGACTTGATCCGGGTGTCAGCGCCTAATACCGCTCCGAGGTATATGGCTACTGCACAATCCCGTGGATCTTTGGGTACGGCTCGCACCCCGACACCGCGTAACGTTCCCGCCACCTCGGCTCGACAGCTACCCAGCCCCCCGAGGAGTTCTCGGGTCTGCTTCTTGAGCTGTCGGTTACCGGTCATGGTGCGCTTCCTCATCGTCCGGCCCGCGCCCGACGCGGGCAACTTCGCCGTATGGCTCCCTCCAGAGAGTCAGTTTGGACCCGGGGTGCGGGTCCACAGCTAGTACTTCTCTTGTCCTGTTACCCCGTCCACCAAGCTGGGTAACGTGAATCCGGGCGAGAATTTGGGAATCGAAGGACGATCCCCCTGTCGTGACAAAAGGTTGGGATACCCGGCAGTCGATTGGCTCAGTGGGACGACCCTAAGGTCGTCGACTTCTACGACGGCGGACTATTCGTTCGCCCCCGCCTCCCGTACCCTTCCAATCACACCTTCAATTGGCGGCGTGTCGAGCTATCGCAATTGCGGCATGCCGAGGTATCGGCTGGTGACAGAGGCATCGGCTGCTGACGGACGTAGAGCCAGATAGTACGTTTCTGCTGGTCACGACGTATTTCGGCTGGTGCCCTCGGCAGGACTCGAACCTGCGCACACGGCTCCGGAGGCCGATGCTCTATCCGCTGAGCTACGAGGGCATGTGACGGTCCGCCCCACTGGGTGACGCCGCCATCGGACGGACCACTCTACTTCGCTGTCCAGCCGGGTCTTGGAACGTCCTATCCTCGGCGCAACATGCCGATCCGTGACCAGCTTGCCGAAGCAATCAGTACTGCCCTTGCCACTGTGGCCGCGCGTGACGGCCTCGGCCTGGCCGTCAGCCCCGAGGAGGTCCACCTGGAACGCCCCGGGCGCCGCGAGCACGGAGACTGGTCGACCAATGTCGCGATGGTGAACGCCAAATCGGTCGGCCTCCCTCCCCGCCAACTGGCCGAGGCGCTCATCGAGGTACTTACGTCGGATCTCCCGCCCCACGTGGAGCGGATCGAGATCGCCGGACCGGGATTCATCAATTTCCACCTGGATGCGGGCTGGTTGCACGAGGCCCTCCTCGACATCGTCACCGAGGGCGAAGAGAATTACGCACGACCCGACGTCGGCCACGGGGAGCGGGTCCAGGTGGAGTTCATCTCGGCCAACCCGACCGGTCCCATCCACGTGGGAAATGGCTGGTGGGGGAGCTACGGCGACGCATTGGCCCGGGTGCTCGATCGCTCCGGGCACCAGGTCAGCCGGGAGTTCTATGTGAACGACACCGGTGGGCAGATCAGGCGCCTGGGCGAGAGCCTGCTGGCCCGGCATCACCGCACCGAGGTCCCCGACGAGGGATACCAGGGCGAGTACGTCAGCGAGCTCGCCGCCACCTATGACGGTCCCGACGACGTGACCGTCGCCGGGCGTTGGGCCGCCGATCGTATTCTCGCCAACATCCGCCACACGTTGGAATCGATCGGCATCATCTTCGACGAGTGGTACAGCCAGGCCTCTATCGAGGAGAGCGGGGCGGTGACCGATACCATCGCCCTGCTCGACGAGAAAGGGCTGGTCTTCGAGCTGGACGGCGCCACCTGGTTCCGCGCCACCGAGCTGGGCGACAACCGCGACCGGGTCCTGGTGAAGTCGGACGGCGACGCCACCTATCTGGCCGGCGACCTGGCCTACCACCGTGACAAGTTCCTGATCCGCGGGTTCGATCGGGTCATCGACGTGTTCGGCGCCGATCACCACGGCCAGGTGGCGAGCCTCATGGCCGGGGTGGAGGCGCTCGGGGTCCCGCCCGGCCATCTCGAGGTCAAGCTGGGCCAGATGGTCTCCCTGCTCGATGGCGACCAGAACACCAAGATGTCGAAGCGGGCCGGCAACTTCGTGTCGCTCGATTCCCTCATCGCCGACATCGGTCCCGATGCCACCCGCCTCTTGAGCCTGATGACCTCGCTCGACCAGTCCACGTCGCTCGATCTGCCCACGGTGCGGGAGCAGTCGATGGAGAACCCGGTGTACTACGTCCAGTACGCCAACGCCCGGATCGCCGCCATCGGCCGAAAGGCGGCCGGACGCGGCGTGGTCCGTATCGATGTGGCCGACGTCGATGTGGGCCTCCTGGTCCACGACCGCGAGCTGGAGCTGCTCCGCTGCCTCGAAGAACTGCCTGAAGTGGTCGCCGATGCGGCGATCGATCGGGCCCCGACCAAGGTCACCACCTGGGTCCGTCGCCTGGCCGGGTGCTTCCACGGCTTCTACCACGACTGCCCGGTGCTGGCCGAGGACGTGGACCCGGCCCTGGCCCAGACCGCGATTGTGGCTGGTCGAGGCCACTCGGATCGGCCTGGCCATCGGGCTGGGCCTGCTTGGCGTCTCTGCCCCGGAGTCCATGTAGCCATGGAGCAGAGGTAGCCATGGAGCCGATGGAGGACCTCGCCGGATCGGGCCCAAGGGGCCCAGTGCCGCGAGGTCTCTTGCCCATGACCTCCTCGGTCGATCCGAAGGGTCGCCTTCGGGTGGCCGGTGTGGATGTCGTGGATCTCGCCGAGGAGTACGGCACGCCCCTGTTCGTCTATGACGAAGCCCACCTTCGGGAACGGTGCCGGGAAGCGGTGGCGGTGTGGGGAGAAGGAGTGGCTTACGGCACCAAGGCCTTCCTGTGCGTGGCCATGGCCAAGCTGGCCTACGAAGAGGGAATGTGCCTGGACGTCTCCACCGGAGGCGAGCTCCACGTCGCGTTGGCCGCCGGTGTCGCCGCCGATCGGCTGGTGCTTCACGGAAACAACAAGTCCGAGTCCGAGCTGGCCGCGGCTCTGGCCGTCGGGGTGGGTCGGATCGTCATCGATTCCTTCGACGAGATCGACCGCATCGAGCGATTGCTGGCCGAGCCATCCATGATCGGAACGCTCACCGGGCCACCCAAGGTGCTGGCCCGGGTGACGCCGGGTGTCGAGGTCCACACCCACGAATTCGTCCGCACCGGCCAGGAGGACTCCAAGTTCGGGTTCGGACTGGCCTCGGGAGCGGCATTGGAGGCCATCACCCGGCTGCGGCGCCTCGACGCCGAGGGAACTATCGAATTCGTAGGACTCCACGCCCACATCGGCAGTCAAGTATTCGCGGTGGATGCCTTCGTGCAGGCCATCCAGGTCATCGCCGACTTCTTTGCCCCGTTGGGTCTCTCCGAGCTGGTGGTGGGCGGCGGTCTGGGGGTCGCCTATGTGAGCGGCGAGGAAGCACCGCCGATGGCCGACTGGGCGGAGTCGGTCCGCCGAGCCTGCCGGGAGACCGGGATCTCTGATTCCGTGCGGGTGACCGCTGAGCCCGGCCGGTCCATCGTGGCCACGGCCGGGATGACGCTCTACCGAGTGGGGACGATCAAGGACGTGCCCGGCTACCGCACCTACGTGTCGATCGACGGGGGCATGAGCGACAACCCGCGGCCCGTTCTCTACGGCAGCGGCTACGAGGCGTTCTTGCCGCGGGCGACCGACGCCGATCGGACCCGTCCGATCAGGCTGGTGGGGAAGCACTGCGAGTCCGGCGACGTCGTCATCTGGAGGGCTACGTACCCGCCGACCTCGCCGTGGGCGACATCGTGGTCACCCCGGTGACCGGGGCCTACGGGCATTCGATGGCCTCGAATTACAACAAGGTTCCCCGAGCGGCCGTGGTGTTCGTGGCCGACGGTGAGTCTCGATTGGTCGTGCGGCGCGAGACGTTCGACGACCTCCTCCGCTACGACGTCTGAGGGTCCAGCCAGGCGGTAGCGTGACCGGATGACCTCGGCGCCGAAGACGGTCTCCGCGTGGCCGTGCTGGGTTGCGGGAACGTCGGGTCGGCACTGGTCGGCCTGCTGCACAGCCGATCCGACGCCATCGCCGTCCAGAGCGGGGCGCACCTGGAGCTGGGCGGTATCGCCGTCTCCGATCTGACAGATCGGAGACGGCGATACCAGCCAGCTCCAGGTGCGCCCCGCTCTGGACGATGGCGCCAACCGTCGACGTTCCCGCAACCCGGCGCCGGCCACACGCAACCGTCTTCGGCGATCCGGTCACGCTACCGCCTGGCTGGACCCTCGGACTCGTAGCGGAGATAATCGTCTAGGACCGAGGCTTCACCGCGGCCACGAACACCACGGCCGCTGGGGAACCTCTGGCTAATTCGAGGCCATCGAAGTGCCAGTAGGCCCCGGTCACGGGGTGACCACGATGTCGCCCACAAGGCGAAGGTCGGCGGGTACGTAGCCCGTCCGAGATGACGACGTCGCCGGACTCGCAGTGCTTCCCCAGCCAGCCTGATCGGACGGGTCCGATGAGCATCACCCGCCGGCAAGAACGCCTCGTCCGCTGCCGTAAACGGGCCGCGGGTTGTCGCTCATGCCCCCGTCGATGACACGTAGGTGCATGCACCGGGCACGTCCTTGATCTGGGTAGACGTCATCCCGGCCGTGGCCACGATGGACCGGCCGGGCTCAGCGGTAGCCGGCCAGCAACGAAGATGCCGTTGCTCCCGGCAGGCTCGGCGAGCCGAGCTTCCGCCCGTCGGCCGTGGGCGGTGCTTCCTCGGCCGCCTCCTGGCGACCCCAGACCGCCGCCCGCGGCGAGAGTCGGCGAGGACCTGGATGGCCTGCACGAAGGCATCCACCGCGAATACTTGACTGCCGATGTGGACGTGGAGCTCAAACTGGATAGGTTCCTCAGCGTGGTGATGAGCCTCCGATGCCGCTCCCGAGGCCAGTCCGAACCCGAACTTGGAGTCCTCCTGGCCGGTGCGGAAGCAACCGGTGATATGCGGACCTCGACGCCCGGGTCGCCGGGCCCAGCGCCTTCCGGGTGGCCCGTGTTCCGATCATGGATGCTCGGCCAGCAATCGCTCGATGCCGTCGATCTCGTCGAAGGAATCGATGACGATCCGACCGGCCCGCGGCCAGCTCGGACTCGGACTTGTTGTTTCCGTGAAGACGCCCATGGGCGGCGACACCGGCGGCCAACGCGACGTGGAGCCCGGTGATGCCAGGCACGTACCTCTTCGTAGGCCGGCTTGGCCATGGCCCCACAGGAAGGCCTTGGTACCCTTCTCCCCACACCGCCACCGCTTCCCGGCACGGTTCCGAAGGTGACTCGTCATAGACGAACGGGGCCGTCCTCGGCGAGGATCCCCACGAACATGGCACCGGCTCCGAAGGCGACCCCTTCGGATCGACCGGGAAGTGCCATGGGCAAGAAACCTGCGGCACTGGGCCCCTTGAGCCGATCCGGCGAGGTCCTCCGTCGGCTCGTGCAGCCTACCTTGCTCCATGGCATGGACTCCGGGGCAGAGACAGCCCGATGGCCAGGCCGATCCGGCCTCAACCACCACGATCACGCTGGGCCAGGGCCGGGCTAGCGTCCTCAGCGCCGGGGAGGTCCGTGAGAAGCCGTGGAAGCACCCGGCCAGGCGACGGACCCCAGGTATGAGTCTTGGTCGGGGGCCCTGATCCGCCGCCGTCGGCGACCACTTCGGGCCGTTCTTCGAGGCAGCGGAGCAGCTCCACTCACGGTGACCAGGAGGCCCACGTCCGACATACGGCCCTCGATACGGACCACGCCTGTTCGGCCGCCGCCGATGGCGGCGATCCGGGCGTTGGCGCGCGTGCTGGACGTAGTACACCGGGTTCTCCATCGACTGCTCCGCACCGCGGGCAGATCGAGCGACATTGGACTGGTCGACAAGGTGGTCCGGCTCCAAGAGGCGGGTGGCGTCGGGACCGATGCAGGCGATGAGGGAATCGAGCGACACGAAGTTGCCGGCCCGCTTCGACGTCTTCGTGTTCTGGTCGCCATCGAGCAGGGAGACCATCTGGGCCCAGCTTGACCCTCGCAATAGGTCCAGGCGGGACCCCCGGAGCACCTCCACCGGCCATGAGGCTCCACCACCTGGGCCGTGGTGATCAGCGAGCGAACCATCAATAACCCGATCGAACCCACAGGATCAGGAACTTGTCACGGTGGTAGGCCAGGTCGCCGGCCAGGATATAGGTGGCGTCGCCGTCCGACTTCAGCACCAGGAACCGGTCCGCGGTTGTCGCCCAGCTCGGTGACAGCGCAACCAGGTGGCGCCGTCCAGCTGGAAGAGTCGATGGAGAGTCGCTGTACCAGCTCATGAAGATGATGCCGATGGATTCCAACGTGTAGCAGATGTCACGAATGGGCCGCCCAACGCCCGGCGACGTTGACGTCGTCGGGACCGTCATAGGTGACGGAGCTCGCTGACGTACTCACCCTGTTCATTGGGGACCTCGGTGCCGTGGCCGCAGGCTCTCGCCCAGGCGCCTGATCTGCCCGCCGGCAGTTGTCGTTCACATAGAACTCCCGGCTGACCTGGTGCCCGGGACGATGGACGCCGCCATGCGTCGCCGTAGCTCCCCCACCGGTGGTAGGGGACCGGTCGGGTTCAGCCGATGAACTCCACCTGGACCCGCTCCCCGTCAGCTGGGTCGTGCGTAATTCTCTTCGCCTCGGTGACGATGTCGAGGAAGCCGTGCAACCAGCCCCGTCCAGTGGAAATTGATGAATCCCGGTCCGGCGATCTCGATCCGCAGCAGCAGGAGATCCAGACGTAGTTCCTCGATGAGCGCCTCGCCGCCTGGGCGGGGAGGGGAGGCCGACCGATTTGGCGTTCACCATCGCGACATTGGTTCGACCAGTCTCCGTGCTCACGGCGCCCGGGGCGCGTCCAGGTCGACCTCCTCGGGGCTGACGGGCCAGGCCGAGGCCGGTGACCCCACGGTGCCTCTTCGGCAAGCTGGTCACGGATCGGCAGTTGTTGCGCCGAGGATAGGACGTTCCAAGACCCGCTGGACAGCGAAGTGGTCCTCCGATGGCGGCGTCACCCAGTGCAGCGGCCGTTCACATGCCCTCGTAGCTCAGCTCGGCCTCCGGAGCCGTGCGCCAGGTTTGGAGTTCCTGCCGAGCAGCCGCCCGAAATACGTCGTGACCAGCAGAAACGTCCTCCTGTGGCTCTACATACCGTCAGCAGCCGATGCCTCTGTCACCAGCCGATACCTCGGCATGCCGCTCGACACGCACCAATTGAAGGTGTCATTGGAAGGGTTCGGGAAGGCGGCGAGAGTCGACGACCTAAAGTTCCCGCTGACCGCACAGTAGTAAGTCTTCACCAGTCTTGGCCAGTTGTCTTCTTGGCCGGTATCTCTTGGCCGGTTCTCTCTTGGCCAAAATCGACTCCCCAGGCTCTGCCAACCTTTTGTCACGACAGGTGGATACATCCTTCGATTCCGAAATTCTCACCCGGTCACGTTACCCAGCTTGGGTAACAGGACAAGAGAAGTGCTAGCTGGACCCGCACCCCCGCGACTGACTCTCTGGAGGGAGCCATACGGCGAAGATCCACGGTCTGGGCGTCGGCCGGACGATGAGGAAGCGCACCATCAACCGGTGACCGACAGCTCGTGGAGCTGGGTAGCTGTAGAGGTGACGGGAGCGTACGCCGGTGTCGGGGTGCGAGCCGCGGGATTGTGCGGTCACCATACCTCGGAGCATCCAGGCGCTGACACCCCGGATCAAGTCCCTCGCCGTCCAGAGCGGTAACGTGGACCCTCGTTGAGGAGCCGAAGTGGTTTCACTTGCCCAAACGTGGTCAGTTGCCAAAGCGGTGCGCCGAGAAACTGAGGCGTTGGACCAGGCGTATCCGGACCTGATCCGGGATGGCGGGTGCAAGGCGAAGTCACCCGTCTCATAACCGGGCGGGCGGGGCGGGGCTGGGGCCGGGCAGAGAAGCAGGCGTGGCGCTGGCCGGCGTACGCTGAGTCCGACCAGAATCAGCAGTCGTGGGTGGATCTGAGGCAACCGCTCCAGCGACGGCAGCGGCCGAGGCGGTCGGGGCTTCGCAGCGCGTCCGCGGGAGCCACGACCATCTGCGGAGGGCTCGGAGGAGTCATGGCTGCCCGCCGGGGCGCCAGGTCGGATGACTGTGGGCATCCTGCGCGACCGATGCCGGAGCGACCAGTGGGTCGATGTGGTCGTTGCCACGGGATTGGGAGGGGCCCGCAATGCTCCCCGTCGTGCGCTCTGCAGCGGCCGTGGATCACATCGAGAGTGCGCACTCTCTGCCGATCGCGCCCTGGCTCTTCCGACAATCAGTGCTCCGTAATGGGAGACGTGGTCCCTGACCAAGCCCGACGGTCAAAGATTCCTGGGATCGTGCCGATCGAGGACCCCATGAGGCAGCGGCGACCGCGCTCGCGTCGCTCGCTGAGTACTTGCCCGTGGAACCAGGATTCAAGAATAGCGTCCATCACCGTCACTGATCTCGACGGCGCTTCTTCGCCGTGCTGGGCTTCGAGGAGACCGAAACGACACTGACTCTCAGGAGAAGTGATGTCCGCCTACGGGGATCCCCGAGTGGGAAGCGGATCATGTAACACTGCGTCACCACTACGACCGGTTCACCATCCCAGCATGGATCCGATACCGGCAACCTCGCCCGAACAGGATTTCAGACCACGTCTCCTTCCCGGGTCCAACGACCTCAGCCAGCTCCGAGCGAGGCGCTCCAGGTGATGCACTTTCCACGACCAGTTGACCTTATTACTTGGTTCACAGACACCGGGTGGGGTGGTGATGGACCATAAGCTAAACTGAGCACCGATCCATCAGCATTCGCAAAGCAACCCCGGCAAGACCCCACGCCGCGGCCACTCGGAAAATCAACGCCAAGGTGTTTACAATCGATGAACATGACCACTGAGCAATTCACAACTCCGCCAGTTGAGGGATCAGGGACCATGGGGGTGGGTGGAGACCTCACCGCACTCCATCCGGATGGGGCGGTCTCCACGAGGCCTTTTGGGGACCTCCCGCCCGATCGTGACAGTACGTGCATCCTGCGGCGGGCTGTGGACCTCAGGGTCAAGCTCATTGACACGGCGATGCTACGGCCCCTTACGTCAGCGAGACCATCACCGAAGCTCTTCACCCCCACCCCCGATGACGTGAGTACCAAGGGCAGCTGCAGGTTACCCCAGGCCCCCGGGTATCGGATGCCGATGCCGAGCACCTCCGAGGCATGCGAGGCAGCCTCCGGAGACTGAACTCAGACCAGGATTCCCCTCTACCAGTTTCACCAACCGATACGAAGGTCCCCCTGGAGAGTCACTGGGTGCGCTCGCTGCGCTCAAGGATGAAGGCAAGATACCCGCCATGTCGGATCTCCAATGTCAGCGAGGAAGTGCTGCACCGGGCCATACAAAGTTTGGGTCCTCGGTCTCCGTGCAGATCCTTCCAATTCTCCGAGCCGCTCGGCGGAGGCCATGTTGGCCGTGCTGCAAAATCGAGTCACCTCTTCGTCCCCCTGGCGAGCCGGTCGACGGCGGGAGCGTTCCTCGGGGCCGAGTAGGTGGACATCGCCCCGGTAAGGGCCTTGGCCTCGAGCTGTATCGAGTCGCCGTGCCTGGTCCCCCGGGGACGGCATCGCTCAGCCATCTGAAAAGAACGTGACCGCGGCCGAGCTACGCCGAGGAAGTTGCCGCCCTGAACGGCTGAGCTACTGGGATGAGCTGTGGCGCGGCTACTCGGGATCACCTGCTACTCGTTGTGGCCCTTGGGGACGTGCTTCTCGCTGGTCTCGGGCCACGACCAAATTGGCACGTCACCGACTCCTTGGAAGTGGCCGCTCGAGCATCTCGCACCAAGGGTTCGTGGAACCGGACACTGCGTTCAGCAGCGCCTAAACCGGCCTCCACCGGACCCGGCGGCGATCACGGATCCGGCGAACGAACCACGTGCTCCAGGCATGCCAACGCGAAGGTGATGGCCCCGCTGGTCAACCGGGTGGCCTGGCCGAACGCACCGTCATGCGCTGGTGCTGTTCGAGGATGTCGACGCGACGGAAATACGTACGGTTGACCCGAGTTTGTTCGCCACGGCGTCGTCGAAGACGTCAAAGCACGATCTGATAGCCACGTGGCCGCGGCCGATTCTGGGGGACCGACCCAGCGATTCCTCAGAAATCGTTGGGAATCCGTTGCCCGCCTCCGGCGCCACACTGCTCGCCTGGTGGGACCATCCTTCGCTTTGACACAGCACTATCTTAGTTTTTAAGATATCCAGAAGTAAAGGAAACTTGGTCATCTGCAGATCAGGTGCCAACCTCGAAAGCAAACGCACTCAACGAAACGAAGGCGGAGTCATGACAAACACAATCGAAGACACAAGACCTCAAGAAGACCTTTTCCCGAAAGCACAAAGTACGCCCTCGACGGCGTGAGCTTCGCTGTGTGTCGCTTTCTGGGCCCCAACGGCGCCGGCAAGACCACCGCGGGTCCGGGTACTCACCGCCGTCACCCCGACTCCGGGGTGGCCCGCGTGTAGCGATCTGCGTCCGCTGATTGGGTTGGCCCGCCAGTACGCCGCCGTGAGAACCTCACCGGTCGCGAACATCGACATGGTCGGGGCGCTTGAACCGTCTGCCCGGTAGTGGCCCGGCGGCAAGTCTCGACCAGTTCGACCCTGACCCCGAAGACCTACTCGGGCGGCATGCGGCGCCGCTGGACCTGGCGCCCGCCCTGGTGGCCCGGGCCAACATCTACCTGGACGAAGCCCAGCCGACCCCCAGAGCCGCAACGATCTTGGAGGTGATCGAGGGACTGGTCAGGAGCGCGCCCTTCGCCACCGTACCTGGAGGCCGATGGTCCGGCCAGTGGGCGGCGTCGCCGAGGGGACCCCGGCCGAGCTGGAAAAAGCAATCTGGCGTCCACTGCAGCCTGCACAACCACGACGACGCGGGCCCGAGGCGACCGCGGTGTTGGCCGCCGGTCGGCTCTCATGCACCCAACGCCAACGGGACGGTGGTCGAGGTCACGGGGGAAACGGGCCCGAAAGCGGCCGTGGAGGCGCTGCGCTCGCTCGACCGGCCAAGGAATCGTCCCGACCGCCTTCGGCCGCTTGCGGGAACCGAGCCTCGACGATGTCTTCCTGGCCCTCCCCGCCGGAGAGCCGAGGTCGACGAGGAGAAACGGCATCGAGAAGCGGCAGCACCGAGTGCGACGGGTTCCAGAACGCCACCGAGAGGGGAGCGCGACGCCGACCGAGTCGACGAGTGCCAGCCGAGTCCGACCCCGCGGAGGAAGAGGTCGTTGACCACCAGCACCATCGCCCTGCCCGCCCTTCACCGGGGGTCCCTGCCAGAGGCACCAGGAATGAAGTGGGCGGTCGCCGACACGCTGACCGTGGCCAAGCGGAACCTGATCGCTTACACCGGGATCCCGGGAGCGCTCTTTTTCTCCACCGTGCAGCCGATCGTGTTC
>CAVQVK010000074.1:0-20269 GCA_963717035.1 uncultured Acidimicrobiaceae bacterium
GGTCAGCCTCGTCGTCGCAGCTAGTAGAATCGTCGTGAGGCTCGTTAATCGGGCCTCGACTCGCGAGAGGCTTCCCGTTCTGTCCGCATTTACACCTGAATCTGCTGCCGCACTGCCCGGACCGTCGTGGCTGGGACGACGGCGCACCGACGCAGCCGAGCGGTTTGCCTCATCCCCCCTGCCGACCGAGAAGGACGAGGTCTGGCGGTACAGCCGGATCGACCAGCTCGACCTCGATCGCTTTCATCCCGTCAACGGGCCCTCGGAGCAAGGGGGCGGCAAGCTCAGTGCCCATACGGCCGAACAGGTCCGGTCGTTGGTGGACAGGATCGGTCCCCGGTCTGCCCTGGTGGTGTCCTACAACGGTGGGCTGGTCAATCTGGACACAGCATCGGGGACCGACAATGCGTGCTCCCTCGGGCTGCTCCACGACCATCCTGAAGGAGAACACCTCTTCGGCGTGGTTGCCTCGGATCCCGGTGACTTCGTCCTCTTGAACGAGGCGTTCGCCCCCGACCCCGTCGTGATCGATGTCCATCCCAAAGCCGTGATCGCCGCGCCCATCGTTGTCGTGCATCTGGTCGATGGGTCGAGCGACGCGAGCGGGACGGTGTTCCCCGCACGGTGATCCGGGCGGGCGATTCGGCCGACGCCGGTGTCGTCGAGATGCTCGTCGACCTGACCGACGGGGTCCTGGGCCGTGAAGCCACTGCGGCCAGGGCCACGGCGACGGGTTCACCGCGGATGCTGGTGGTGCCGGTGACCGAGGTCCAAGTGGGTGACGGCGCCCGGCTTTCCTACGTCAGTGTTCAGGCTCTCGGTCCGGCCACGTGGCAGTTGGGGTACCAGGTCAGCCGCATCGGTTCCGAGGCATCATTGCGAAGCTTCGCCGTGGCATTGGGAGGGGACTTCGCCCGGTTGCGGACGGACTCCGAGCTTGCCGGGCAGGGAGGAACCAGCGAGTTGCGAGCTGCGTACCTGGGACGCGACGACCAGATGCTCGACTTCCGCACGCTGCAGGATCACTCCGCGCCGCGTACGACGAGCGATCTGCTGTTCAAGGGTGCGGTGGCCGATCGGGCCCACTCGGTCTACAGCGGGTTGATCCGGGTCCACCGTGGCGCGATCCGGTCGGATGCCATGCAGACCAACAACAACCTGGTCCTAGATGTTGGAGCCCATGCTGACTCCGTCCCCAATCTCGACATCGAAGAGAACGATGTGCGCTGCAGCCACGGGTCGACGGTTGGTCCCGTCGACGAGGATCAGCGCTACTACCTCGAGTCCCGGGGCATCGATCCCGAGACGGCCGAACGGCTCATCGTGGCCGGGTTCTTTCTCGACATCGCCCAGCAACTGCCCATCGAGGGCGTTCGATCCATCGTCCAAGAGGCCTTGGCCTACCGTCTGCACGTCCCCGGCGATGGACCGCTCGCCGACGAGGGCCGCGTCGGGGAATCGGATGCCGATCATGGGTGAGACGGTGCGGTTGTGCGGCCGGGACGAGCTGAGCTCGGGGGAAGCCCGTCGGTTCGACGTCGACAATCTTCGGGTCGCTCTCGTCCGGATCGAAGACGACTTCTATGCCATCGGTGACCGTTGCAGCCACGAGGACTACTCGTTGGCCGAAGGCGAAGTGTGGCCGGACGAGCGCGAGCTCGAGTGCGCCAAACACGGTTCAACCTTCGACCTGCGCACGGGCGAGCCCTGTTCGCTGCCGGCGACGAAAGCGGTGCCGGTGTACACGGTCGTGGTCGAAGGAGACGATGTGTCGGTGGTGATCCCATGAGCGCGGCGGCAACCAACGGAACCGGGGAGCTGCGCATCGAAGGGCTGCGGGTAGGCATTCCCGGGCGTGAGATCCTCCGCGGTGTCGACCTGATCGTCCGCAGCGGCGAGGTGCACGCGGTGATGGGCCCCAATGGTTCCGGCAAGAGCACCCTGGCCCACGTGATCATGGGCAGGCCGGGATATGACGTGCTTGGGGGTTCCATCACCCTCGACGGTGTCGATCTCCTCGCCCTGCCCACCTGGGAGCGGGCTCGGGCCGGGTTGTTCATCGGCATGCAACACCCCATCGAAGTCCCCGGGGTGTCCTTGGCCACCTCGCTGGTTGCCGCTCGAGCGACGGCGGGTAACGGATCGGCCGGGGACGACATCGACGTACGCCTCCGTGATGAAGCGGCGCGGATCGGTTTCGACGAGCGTTTCCTCGATCGGCCGCTCAACGTGGACCTCTCGGGTGGCGAGCGGAAGCGGAACGAGACCCTGCAGCTGGGTGTGCTCCGGCCCCGGTTCGCCATCCTCGACGAGATCGACTCCGGCCTGGATGTCGACGCGCTGGCTGCCGTTGCCCGGCGGGTCGAGGAGGCCACCGAGGAGTGGGGGCTCGGAGTCCTCGCCATCACCCACTTCCGACGCCTATTGAACGTCCTCCGAGCCGACGTGGTCCACGTGCTGTCCAACGGGCAGATAGTGGCCACCGGGGGACCGGAGCTGGCCGAAGAAGTCGACCGAACGGGTTACGCCGCCTACCTCTGATCGACCGTCGCCCCGCAGTGCTGCGACCAAGGGGTTACCACGCCCAGTTACCGACGACGCCCAGTCAACGGAGCGGCGGCTCAGACGGTGGCGGCCGCCTCGTCCAGACCCTGGGCGAGCGTGTTCCAGCTCAGGGTGGCGCATTTGATTCGGACGGGGAACTTCACGACGCCTTGCAGCGCGGCCAGTTCGCCGAGGGAGTCGACATCCACGGGCTGGGCTTCCAGAGGATCCTCGCCCGACCCGTCGCTGCCGTCGGCGCCCGGGAGCGACGACTCGTGAATGGACATCATCTGCTTGAAGGTCTGGATGAGGCCTCTGACCTCGCTGACGGGATGACCCTTCACCGCCGCCGACATGAGCGACGCCGATGACTGGCTGATGGAACAGCCGGTGCCGCCGATCTTGATGTCCGACAGCTTGCCGTCTTCGACCTGGATGGTGACCACCACCTCGTCACCGCACAGGGGATTGAAACCCTCCACCCGTTGGGCCGGTGGTGAGTCCAGTTCCCCACGGTTCCGAGGCGAGCGATAATGGTCGAGAATGATCTCCCGGTACAGGTCTTCCAGGCCGGCCATCAGCTACGACCTCCGATCGAAGAACGCGGATCGACCGTTGCTGATCGAGACCCGCGTGGACAGAGTTTCTCGGGCGTCGGGTGCTGCTCTGGCTTCGGATGCACATAATGTCTTCAGGATACCGGTGACCGCTCATCCGAAGAACTTCCCGGCTTCGGCTAACGCCTCGATCAGGGCGTCGACATCGGAGCGATCGTTGTACAGCGCCAGCGAAGCCCGCGCCGTGGCGTTGACCCCCAGACGGCGCATCAGGGGCTTGGCGCAGTGGTGGCCGGCCCGGATGCACACGCCGTACTGGTCGAGGACCTGGGACAGATCGTGGGGATGGATGTCTCGGTAGGCGATGGACAGGACGCCCCCCCGCAGCGCCGGATCGCTCGGCCCGAAGATCCGGACGTCGTCGCCGAACCGCTCGGTCAACGCCGTCATGGCGTACTGGGTCAACGCCAGCTCGTGCGCTCGAACGTGGTCCATCCCGATGGCATTCAGATAGTCGACTGCGGCCCCCAGACCGATGGCCTCGGTGATGGGAGGTGTTCCGCCTCGAACCGCCAGGGGATGTCGTTCGGCGTGAACCCGTCCTTCCGCACATCGAGGATCATCTCGCCGCCACCGAGGAACGGTGGCAACGATGCCAGCAGGTCCTCGTTGGCCCACAGCACACCGATGCCGGTGGGGCCGAGCATCTTGTGGGCACTGAAGGCGAGGAAGTCGACGCCCAGTGTCGAGACGTCGGTGGGGAGATGGGGGACGGACTGGGCCCCGTCGGCGACGACCACGGCCCCGGCGTCGTGCGCCACCCGAGCGATCTCGGTGACCGGGTTCAGCGTCCCGAGCACGTTCGACATACAGGTCAGCCCGACGAGGCGCACCCCGTCCACCAGCTGATCGAGGTCGTCGAGGATCAGTTTCCCTTCCTCGTCGATGGGCAACCACCGCAGCGTGAGATCACGCTCCTCGGCCAGCATGAGCCAGGGAACGACGTTGGCATGGTGCTCCATCTCGGTGAGCAAGATGGAGTCGCCCGCCTTGACGTGCTCTCGCGCCCAGGTATGGGCGACCAGGTTGAGCGCCTCGGTGGCGTTCTTGGCGAAGACCACTTCGCGAGCGGGGTTCTTCGAACCGATGAACCGGCCGACGTTGACCCGGGCTGCTTCGAAGCGTCGGGTGGCCTCCTCGGCGATGCCGTAGACGCCCCGATGGACGTTGGCGTGGGTGGTCTCGTCGTACTCGCGCATGGCATCGAGCACTTGTCGAGGGCGTTGCGAAGACGCAGCCGAGTCCAAGTAGACGATGGGATGCCCGTTGACTTCTCGGGCCAAGAGGGGAAAGTCCTTGCGAAGGGCTTGTACGTCCACTCCGGCATTTGTTTCGGTCAGGGGCGCCATGCGTCGAATCCTTCCACCTCGAGACGATGGGCAAGCTCGGGACCGCCCTCGGCGACCACGGCTCCGTCCATCAGGACATGGACGCGATCAGGAGCCAGCTCGTCGAGCATGCGCTGGTAGTGGGTAATGACGAGGACGCCCAAGTCGGTCCGGGTCTCACGGACGGTGCGCACACCACGGGCCACCACCCGAAGGGCGTCGACGTCGAGTCCGGAGTCGGTCTCGTCGAGGACGGCAAGTTCCGGATCCATCAGCGCCAGTTGCAAGATCTCGTTGCGCTTCTTCTCACCGCCGGAGAACCCCTGGTTCAGATGTCGTTCGCCGAACGACGGGTCCATGCCTAGTTTTTCCATCCACTCCATCATCTCGAGACGGACCTCGAGCACCGAAATGTCCAAGCCCCGCCGAGCGGAGAGGGCCTGGCGCAGGAACTGGATGACGGGCACGCCGCCGATGGACTCGGGGTCCTGAAAGGCCAGGAACATGCCGGCCTTGCCGCGCACATCGGTGGGCCAGTGGGTGACGTCTTCGCCCTTGAACCGGATGGTTCCCGAGGTGATCTCATAGCCAGGATGTCCGAGCAGGACCTTGGCCAGGGTGGAGCTTCCCGATCCGTTCGGCCCCATGAGGGCATGGACTGCACCGGTCTTCACCGAGAGGTCGACCCCTCTCAGAATGGGTGCCCCATCAACCGAGACGTGAAGATCCTCGACGTCCAAGAGGGGGAGGCCCAGTGGCGAAGGCGTGCCGGCGTCGGACCCGGTCGTCGGTTCGGTGCTCACAAGCGCAAGTCTAGCTCTTGGCTGTTATTTCTCCTACGGACGTAGGAGGAATAGGGCCGGCGCCGTAAATTGTCGCTTCCACCTGGCGGGACTCCCTGGCAATGCAGCCCGGTTGGCGCTCGTTCGGGCCGGGGCCCCGGGCAGAGCCAGCGGCCGGGACAGAGGCCGCAACAGCCGGTACCGAAACGGACGACGAGCTCGGTTCGACCGTCATGGGCACCGTCAGCCGTCCCCGCCCTGGCGGACAAAGGCGGGACCGTCGTTGCCCCGGCGACGTCATCACCTATCGATTGGTGGTCTTCCCGGTTGGTGGTCTTCGCCGGATTGGGACGCGGCCCGCTGACGATGGCCACAACTCTCATCGTCGTCGATAGGCGGAAGACACCGGTCGCCTCTGCTACGAGAGTCCCCGCTCACCGTTCACACACCCGGTGCCAAAGCCCGGTGGCAAGACCCAAGCCAACACCGTCGAGCCACTCCGCCGGGTGATCGACTAAATCCCCCAGCCAGAGGCAGTACGGTAACGCTTGATGTCAGACCCATGGACGTATACGGGTTCGGTCGCACAACTCGACTCGAGCTCAGGAGACGTCACCCTCGTCGACGAGTCCACGTTCGCCATCAGCGGTCGGGCCGGCGACATCATCCCGGGATCGGCTCAGGGACTGTTCGTCCGGGACACCAGGGTGGTGAGCCGGTTCGAGGTTCTGGTCAACGGATCGCCGACGGAGCCCTTGGCCGCGGTGACGGACGATCCCTTCTCTTCGACTTTCGTGTCCCGTTGCCTCCCTTCGGCCGGCCACGCCGAGTCCACCCTCATGGTCTTCCGATCCCGATACGTCGGCCAGGGGATGCGAGAGGACTTGACCATCAGGAACTTCGGGGACGAGCCCTCCCTGTGCACAGTCGAGTTGTTCATCGACGCCGACTTCGCCGACCTGTTCGCAGTGAAAGAGGGTCGCGTCGACGACCGGGCGTTAACGGCGAAGACCGAGGTCACGGTGGTGACAGGCCACGCAGGCCAGGCGGTCACCGGGCCCGAGGCCGCGGATCCCGAGCTCCCGGCCGTTTTGGGTTCCATCGTCCTCACCCATCGACGGGGCGGCGTCACCCGGGGAACCGAGATCCGCTTCTTCGACGAGGTCGCGCTGGCACCCGATCTGGCCACCTTCGAGGTGATCGTGCCGGCTCGGGGGGAGTGGACCACGTGCATGGAGGTGGCTCCGGTCATCGAGGGCACGACCATCGACCCCCGCTACCGCTGCGGTCGCCCGGTGGACCGGGCCGAGCCGGCCGAGCGTTTGGCCCAGTGGCGCCGCCAGGTTCCCCTGGTGGAGACCGACCACCCCGGGTTGAGCGAAGTGGTCCTGCGCAGCTCTGAGGATCTCGGGGCCTTGCGCATCTTCGATCCCGACTACCCCGAGCGGGTGGTGGTGGCGGCAGGAGCGCCGTGGTTCATGACCGTGTTCGGTCGGGACTCGCTCCTCACTGCCTGGATGGCCCTTCTGGTCGACCCCGACGTGGCTCGGGGCGTGTTGCAGACCCTGGCCCGGTTCCAGGGAACCAAAGTCGATCCCCGGCATGACGAAGAGCCCGGGCGGATCCTGCACGAGATGCGCTTCGGCGAGGCGGCATCCCTGTCACTGGGCGGCGGCAGTATCTACTACGGCTCCGCCGACGCCACGCCGCTGTTCGTGATGCTGTTGGGCGAAATGCGCCGGTGGGGGGTGTCCCGCGAGCTCGTCGACGAGCTCTTGCCCAATGCGGACCGGGCCATCGAGTGGATCGAGAATTTCGGTGATGCCGACGGCGACGGGTACGTCGAGTACCAGCGGGCCACCGATCACGGGTTGGCCAACCAGGGCTGGAAGGACAGCTGGGACGGCATCCGCTACGCCGACGGCCGGGTGGCCGAGGCGCCCATCGCCTTGTGCGAGGTTCAGGCCTACGTGTACGGGGCCTACCTGGCTCGGGCCCATTTCGCCTTCGAGGTGGGGGACAATGCCACCTACCAACGGTTCCGGACCAAGGCCGCTCAGCTGAAGAAGGCCTTCAACCGCGACTTCTGGCTCGAGGACAAGGGTTGGTATGCCGTGGGGCTCGACGCCGACAAGCAGCCGATCGACTCGCTCACCTCCAATATCGGGCACTGCCTGTGGGCCGGGATCATCGATGAGGACAAGGCCGTCGCCGTCGCGCAGAAACTCATGTCGCCCGAGATGTTCAGCGGTTGGGGGGTGCGGACGTTGTCCACCGACAACCCCGCCTACAACCCGATCAGCTACCACTGCGGGTCGGTATGGCCCCACGACACCGCCATCGTGGCCGCCGGCCTGGCCCGCTACGGCTTCGACGCCGCGGCCCAGCGCCTGATCCTTGGACTGTTCGACGCGGCGGCGACCCAGGGCGGGAGGCTCCCGGAGCTGTTCAGCGGGCTCGACCGGGGTGAGCTGAGCGTCCCGGTGGGCTACCCCACGTCGTGCTCACCTCAGGCCTGGTCGGCGGCGTCGCCCCTCCTGTGCCTCCGCACCCTGTTGCGCCTCGATCCGTGGATTCCCTACGGGAAGACCTGGTTGGCCCCGAACCTGCCCGAAGGGATCGGCTACTTGAAGGTGGCAGGCATCCCGTTGGCCGGGTCGAGGGTGACCATCGAGGCCGGGACCCGGGTGACCGGTGGCGTCTCGGTCACCGGGCTGCCCCCCGAGATCGAGCTGATCCTCCAGCCCCGGCGACCGACCACCGCTGTCTGAGCTCGACCGACCCGGTCGGGTCGGAATCGGTCGGTTCACCAGCCCCGGTCGATCCACTCCTGGAGGTGGGGGGTTTCCTTCCCGATGGTGGTTCCCGCGCCGTGACCAGGCAGGACCTGGGTATCGGGCCCGAAGCGCCGGAAGAGCCGGTCCTCGATCGACTCGATGATGGTCGGGAAGTCTGCGTTCTCGAACGAGGTGTTCCCCGGGCCGCCGGGAAACAGCGTGTCCCCACTGAACAGCAACGGGGTGCCCTCGACGGCGAAGCACATCGATCCCGGCGTGTGGCCGGGTGTGGCGATGGTCCCGATCCGGAGCCGCCCGACGGTCAGCGTGGACTCGTCGTCGAGCAACAGGTCGTAGGCCGGCAGCATCCCGGCATCGGCCGCAGTGACCGCCACCTCGAACCCTGCGTTCCGCACCGCCTCGACCGCCTGGATGTGGTCCCAGTGGCCGTGGGTCTCGACGACCTGGCGGACACCCAGATCCCGGCACAGGTCCAAGAGGAGATCGTGCTCGTTGGCGGCATCGATGAGCAGGGCGTCACCGGTGGCCCGGCACCGGACCACGTACACATTGTTGTCCATCGGGCCTACCACCACCCGATGAACCTCGACCGCCGTGTCCTCGTAATCGATGATCGTGTCGCTCACCGCAGGCCTCCTCCCGTTCGGGATCCAGAGTACCGCCAGCTATTGACCCGCTGGTCAAGCCGGTCATGGGTCTGGTAGACAACGGTTACCACCGTCTCCCGGCCGGGAGACCAGCAAGGGGGCATGGGAGCCACATGAATTTCGCCTTCAGTGAGGAACAGGACGAGCTCCGTAGCGCGGTCCGTCGGTTCCTCGAGGACAAGTCGCCTGAGACCGAGGTCCGGCGGCTGATGGAGACCACCGAGGGCTACGACACCGCCGTGTGGAGCCAGATGGCCGATCAGCTCGGTCTGCAATCCCTGACCATTCCCGAGGCGTTCGGCGGATCGGGGTTCAGCTATGTGGAGCTGATCGTGGTGCTCGAAGAGATGGGTGCTGCGTTGTTGTGCGCGCCGTTCTTCTCCACCGTCGCCCTCGGAGCCAACGCCCTGCTCACGTCCGGTGATGATTCGGCCAAAGCCGACCTGCTCCCGGGAATCGCTTCCGGCGAGACCATCGCCACGCTGGCGTTCACAGAGGACAGTGGGCGATGGGATATCGGAGGAGTGGCCCTGGAGGCGACCCCGTCGGGCGACGGCTGGGTGCTGAACGGGCACAAGTCCTTCGTCCTCGACGGTCATGTGGCCGACCTGATCCTGGTCGTCGGCAGAACCGACGCCGGAATCAGTCTGTTCTCGGTGGCCGGTGACGCCGACGGGTTGACCCGCACGCCTCTGGCCACCATGGACCAGACCCGCAAGCAGGCCCGATTGGAGTTCTCCGGCACACCAGCGCGGCTGGTCGGGACGGACGGCGGCGCCGAGGCCGGCCTGTCCAAGACCCTCGATCTGGCTGCGGTGGCCCTCGCCGCCGAACAGGTCGGTGGAGCCCAGCGCTGCCTGGACACGGCGGTGGAGTACGCCAAGACCCGGATCCAGTTCGGCCGACCCATCGGCAGCTTCCAGGCCATCAAGCACAAGTGCGCCGACATGCTGCTCGAGGTGGAGTCGTCCAAGTCAGCCGCGTATTACGCCGGCTGGGCTGCGGCCGAGGACTCCGACGAGCTTCCGGTGGTGGCCAGCCTGGCCAAGTCCTATTGCTCGGAGGCCTACTTCCACGCCGCAGCCGAGAACATCCAGATCCACGGCGGGATCGGCTTCACCTGGGAGCACCCGGCCCATCTGTACTTCAAGCGGGCCAAGTCCTCGGAGCTGCTCTTCGGGGATCCGGCGTATCACCGGGAGCTCCTGGCCCAGCGCATTGGGATCTGAACCGGTTCGCCGCCGTCGTGGGACGAGAAGGGGCGATACTGGGATCTATGGCCTCGGACCACGGCACCAGCAACTGGTCGGATCCGCGAGCATCGGCCGCCGACCGCGATCGATTCGCCAACCTGGTCCAGTACCACTACGCCCACGGCCGCCTGTCGGCCGAGGAGTTCGACGACCGCCTCGATCGGGTCCTGCAGGCCGAGACACTCGGTGAGCTGTACAAGATCTGTAGTGATCTGCCCTTCCCTCCCCCCGAGACCGAGGCCCCCCGCCGCAGGTTCCGCCGCCGCTGATCCTGCGCCCTATCCAACTGACGTATCGTCTCTCCGATGACTGACGCCCGACGCACCCTCAGCTACCTGTTGCTCGTCCTCGTTGCCGTGGTCACTGCAGGCGGGGCGTTCCTGGCGGTCTACTACGCGCCCTCCCAGCCGGCGACCAGTTTGAGCCTGGCGGCCAAGGCCACCAACGCCGCCACCAGCTACACCGAGGAACTGCAGCAGACCCTGTCCTCCGGAACCGTCCACCTGCACCTGGTCGTGCAGGTGCCCGGGCGTGCCGCGGGCTACGAGCAGGGCACGGGTCGGCGCTCGTACCTGGTGGTCGTGAACAACACTGTGTACCAGAGCCCACCGGCAAAGATCACCGCTTCTCCGGCAACGCCGCGATTCAAGGTCATCCACGTGGCCAACCCCTTGAGCCAAGTCGATCCGTTGCCCTCCTATCTCAACCTGGTGGGCCGGGCCAAGGCGATCCATCGGAACGGTTCGGAGTACACCTTCTCCTTGACCACCAGCACCGGCGGGCAAGCCCTGCTTCGGTACACGGTGACCGGCGACTACGTGACGAGGATCGATGTCCTCATCCCGGCTCGGTCACCCGGATCGACGTCTCCCACATCAACTCCTCGCCCCCGATCCAGGTCCCGCCCACGTCGTCGATAAGCAGCGGCAGCCCGACGACCAGCACTACCACTCCCTAGACGGCCTAGCTCCCGGCGTCGGCCCGGTCGATGCCCTCGTCGATGGCCTCCCGTAGGGCGCGGGCATGAGCCGCTGGGTCGTCGGCCTCGGTCAACCAGCGGACCACCACGAAGTGGCGGGCTCCCGCCTCGAGCATGGCCCCGACGGTGTCCGGCGCCACCCCTCCGGTGATCCACACCGGCCACGGCGAACGAGCGACGGCCTGGCTCACGTAGCCGAGCCCGGTCCCGGGACGACCGGGCTTGGTCGGGGTGGCCGAGACCGGACCAGCGGACACGTAGTCGACCGGGGCCACCGGCGAACCCGGGGTCCCGATGGCCGCGTCGAGCTCATCCACTGCATGTGAGGACAGTCCCACCAGGGCAGCGGGGCCGACCACGCGGCGCGTGTCGACCGCCGACATGTCGTCTTGTCCGACGTGCACGCCGTCGGCCCCGATCTCGGCGACCAGGTCGGGACGATCGTTGATGATGAACGGCACGCCGAGGTCGGCGCACACCTTGTGGGCCAGCTTGGCCCGCTCGACCAGGGCCCGGTCGGGGAGCACCTTGTCCCGAAGCTGGACGATATCGACGCCGCCCCGGATGCAGGCGGCCAGGAACGCTTCGAGGTCCGGTCGGTCCGCCGTGCACAGGTACAGGCGCCGGCTACCGAGCGACCAGCGACCTCCGGACTCGCTCACCGGCAGGATCGGGGCGTACCGCTCGCTCCGGCCTGGCCGGCTCAACCGGTGCCCGCCGCCTTGGCCGTGGCTGGAGATGCCGCCTTGGACCGGGCGTTGGGCGAGGCCGCTGGCGTTCCCTTTGACCTGGCCTTGGCCGTGGGTTTCGATGCCGCCTTGGATGTGGCCTTGGCCGTGGGTTTGGATGTCGCCTTGGACGTGGCCTTGGCCTCCGCCTTCAGCTGCTGCTTGTACTGGCGGACCTTGCCCAGCGCCTCGCGGGAGTCGATATCGGCCACGGAGCGGAACGACCCCGGTTCGCCGAAGGGTGACGAGGCCTCTTTCCACCCCGGGGGCGGACGGCGAACTGCTTGCCCAGGAGGGCGACGAAGATGCGGGCCTTCTGCTCGCCGAAGCCCGGGAGGGCCTTGACGTTGGCCAGGAGCTGACCCCCGTCGGTGGCCGAGGTCCACACCGCGGCGGCGTCACCGTCGTAGGTGTCGACGACCACCCGGCACAGCTCCTGTACCCGGCGGGCCATCGAGCCGGGGAACCGGTGCAGCGCCGGCCTGACGCTGAACACTGCGGCCAGCTCGTCGGGGTCCATGGCGGCGACGGCACCGACGTCGAGCGTTCCGCCCAGACGCTCCTTCAGATCGGCCGGTGACTTGAAGGCCCGTTCCAACGGGATCTGCTGGTCCAGGACCATCCCGATCAACAGGGCCAGAGGGTCTTGAGCCAACAGCTGGTCGGCCTCGTCATCCCCGGCCAGGGCCAGCGATCGAGGCTCCTTCCGTCTCGATGCGCTAGTCATAGACGTGATTCTGGCACGATCCGGGTCAGCACGACCAAGGATCGGCGGTGGAGCCATCGATCCCGTACCGGGCGATGGCGTCGGCTACGACCTGGTCGGGGACCGCTCCGGTCTCGGCCAGTCCGGCGAGGACGCTGACCACGATGTGGGCCGCGTCCACCTCGAAGAACCGCCGGAGGGCGTCCCGGGTATCGGATCGGCCGAAGCCGTCGGTGCCGAGAGAGCTGAACGGGCGTGGCATCCACCGGGACACCTGATCGGGAACGGAACGGATGAAATCGGTGACCGCGACCACCGGGCCCGTCCCGTCGGCCAGGGACTCGGTCACCAGCGCCACCCGGCGAGGGGTGCCGGGGTGCAACCGGTTCCAGCGATCCACCGAGAGGGCGTCCTCGCGCAGGGACTTGTACGAGGTGACCGACCAGGTGTCGGCGCCGACGCCCCAGTCGGCGGCGAGCGGTCCTGGGCCTCGATCGCCGCCTTCCAGGCCGAGCCGGAAAAGAGGATGGTGGCGTGCTGTCCGCCTTCGACCTCGGGGGCCTCGGTGAACCGGTACAGACCCTGGATGGTCCCCCCGCCTTACCCGCTCGGTCTCGGCCGGGTCCGTCGGAAGGCCGGGCATCGGGTAGTTCTCGTTGTAGAGGGTCAGGTACCAGTACCGGTCCTCGGGGTCGGGCCGGTAGATCCGCTTGATCCCGTCCTCCATGATGGTGGCCACCTCGTAGGCGAACGCCGGGTCGTAGGCGGCCACGCTGGGTACGACCGAGGCCAGCATCAGCGAGTGCCCGTCCTGGTGCTGCAGGCCCTCGCCGTTCAGCGTGGTGCGACCGGCGGTACAGCCCAGGAGGAAGCCGCGGCCGCGCATGTCGGCCAGAGCCCACAGGAGGTCGCCCACCCGCTGGAAGCCGAACATCGAATAGAAGAGGTAGCAGGGGATGAGCGGCTCCCCCCAGGTGGCATACGAGGTGGCCGCCGCGGTGAAGGCGGCGGTGGCCCCCGCCTCGGTGATCCCCTCCTGGAGGACCTGGCCCGACTCGCTCTCGGCATAGTTGAGGGCCAATCCGGCATCGACCGGGGTGTAGCGCTGCCCCTCGGGTGCGTAGATCCGCACCTCACTGATGATGGACTCCAGCCCGAAGGTCCGAGCCTCGTCGGGCACGATCGGCACGATCCGGGAGCCCACCGAGGGGTCCCGGATCAGGTTCCGAAGCAGCCGGGAGAAGGCCATAGTGGTGGAGACAGCTTGGGTGCCCGAGCCGCCGAGCAGGTCGCGGAACGTCGAGTCGGCCGGGGCGTCCAGGACTTCCGGACGGACCACCCGCCGGGGGAGGGGACCACCCAGGGTCCGTCGCCGGCCCGCCATGTACTCGGCCACCGCCGACCCCGGTAGTGGGCGGTAGTAGGGGGGAAGGTCGGCGTCGAGGGCCTCGTCGGGGATCTCCTCGTTCAGGAACAGGCGGTCCCGGAGGGCGTGGAGCTGGGCCTTGGTCATCTTCTTGATCTGGTGGGTGGCGTTCCGGGCTTCGATCTCGGGACCGAGCGTCCATCCCTTGACCGTCTTGGCCAAGATGGCGGTCGGCGCACCGACGTGCTCGCTTGCCGCCTTGTAGGCGGCGTAGAGCTTGCGGTAGTCGTGCCCGCCCCGGGGCAGGGCCTGGAGCTCCTCATCAGTCAGGTGCTCGACGAGGGCCCGGAGCCGCGGGTCGGGGCCGAAGAAGTGCTCCCGGATATAGGCGCCCGACTCGACGGCGTACTTTTGGAACTCGCCGTCCACGGTGGAGTTCATCTTGTTGAGCAGGACCCCGTCGACGTCCTTGGCCAACAGCTCGTCCCAGGTGCGTCCCCAAATCACCTTGATCACGTTCCAGCCCGCTCCCCGGAAAAGGGCCTCGAACTCCTGGATCACCTTGCCGTTGCCACGGACCGGGCCATCGAGACGCTGGAGGTTGCAGTTGACCACGAAGGTCAGATTGTCCAGGTGTTCCCGGCCGGCCACCCCCAGGCCGCCGATGGTCTCGGGCTCGTCGAATTCGCCGTCCCCGACGAAGCACCACACCTGGCTGCCGGAGGTGTCGACGATGTCTCGGGCCGCCAGGTAGCGGTTCACGTGGGCCTGCCCGATGGCGTTCAGGGGGCCGAGCCCCATGGACACCGTGGGGAACTCCCAGAAGTCGGGCATCAACCGGGGATGGGGGTGGGACGGACAGCCCTGCTGTCGTCCTCTGCGTTCACCTCGAAGCGGAAGTTGTCCAGCTGTCGTTCGGTCAGCCGCCCTTCGACGAAGGCCCGGGCGTAGATCCCCGGTGAGGCGTGGCCCTGGAAGTACACCTGGTCCCCGGCACTGTCGCCGTCCTTGCCCCGAAAGAAGTGGTTGAACCCGACCTCGTAGAGCGCCGCCGAACTGGCGTAGGTGGAGAGGTGCCCGCCGATGGCGTCCGATCGGGCGTTGGCCCGGGTGACCATCACCGCGGCGTTCCAGCGGATGAACGCCCGGATCCGGCGCTCGAGGTACTCGTCGCCGGGGAACTCGGGCTCCTGATCGGTGGGGATGGTGTTGACGTACGGCGTCGAGACGGTGACCGGGAACTCGACGGTCTGTTCCCGGGCCCGTTCCAGGAGCCGCATCAGGAGGTAGCGGGCCCGGTTTCTGCCGTAGGTCTCGACGACGTCGTCGAACGCCTCGAGCCACTCGGCGGTCTCGCCGGCATCGTTATCGGGTAGTTGGTGGCTGACGCCGTCAAAGAGCACTTACCCATGATCCCACTCCGGTCCGGACAATTGAAATCTCGGGTGCGGGAACGTTGGGAAACAGAGGTTGTGCCCCACGGGAGCGGAGCGGGCATGCTTACCGGGTGACGCGACGCACCACTGACATCGACCCCTCGCAGGGATCGTTCTTGGACGAGAAGCCGGCCGCGGCGAGTGAACCGGACCCCAATGCCGGTGACGGACCGGTAACCGAGGTCTACACCGATGGAGCGTGTCGGGGGAACCCCGGCCGGGGCGGCTGGGCTTGGGCCGTCGACGAGGGTCCGTTTGACAGTGGCAGCGAGCCCCACACCACCAACCAGCGCATGGAAGTCCTGGCCGTGATCGAGGCCCTGCGGTCCCTCTCCGGGCCGGTGCACGTGGTGAGCGATTCCACCTACGTCGTGAACTGCTTCCGCCAGAAGTGGTGGGTGGGTTGGCTCCGGCGCGGTTGGCGAAACTCCCAAGGCAAGCCGGTGGCCAACCGCGACCTGTGGGAACCACTGTTGAAGCTGGCCCTCGACGACGGCCGGCCGGTCACGTTCTCATGGGTCAAGGGCCACTCGGGGGACAAGATGAACGATCTGGTCGATCGGCTGGCCACCGAGGCCGCCGACCGGCAGTAGGCCGTCGGGCTGCACCGGGCCGTCGGGTCGGGCCGTCGACATGGCCTCCTTGGCGGTGTCCTCCCGCTCCCCGTAATCTGCAGCAATGGAGATCAAAGGAAGCTCAGCAATCATCACCGGCGGCGCATCGGGGCTCGGCGAGGCCTCGGTCAGGAAGCTGGCCGCCGAAGGCGTCCGGGTGACGATCTTCGACCGCAACGAGCAAGGGGCGGCCGATGTGGCCAAAGACGTCGGCGGCGATGCCAACTACGTGGCCGGCGATGTCACCGATCCTGAGGACTGCCAGCGGGCGGTGGACCAGGCCGCGGAGGGGGGAACCTCCGCATTGCGGTGAACTGTGCCGGCACCGGTTGGGTCGGCCGGGTCATCAACCGGGACGGCACGCCCCACGACCTGGGTGCGTTCCAGTTCATTCAGAACCTCAACGTCATCGGCACGTTCAACGTGATGACCAAGGCGGCCTCGGCCATCGCCCAGACCGAGCCCCAGAGCGAAGGGGAGCGCGGCGTCATCGTCAACACGGCGTCGGTGGCCGCCTTCGACGGCCAGATCGGACAGCTCGCCTATTCGGCCAGCAAGGGCGCGGTGGTGGGGATGACCCTGCCCGCAGCCCGGGATCTGTCCGTGGTGGGCATCCGGGTCCTGGCCATCGCCCCCGGACTGTTCGACACCCCGCTCCTGGCCATGCTGCCCGAGGAGCAGCGCGACATCCTCGGCCAGTCGGTGCTCTTCCCCAAGCGCCTGGGCCAGCCGGCCCAGTACGGCGAGCTGATCGCCCACATCGCCAAGAACAGCTACCTCAACGCCGAGGTCATCCGTCTCGACGGCGGGATCCGGATGCCGCCCAAGTAGCACCTCGTCGGCGACGCCGGGCCGGGTGCCCGGGCCGCAAGACGGCTCGGCGCCGCGAGACCCGGAGCAGAGCCGGGGTCGTGGATGGCCCGAGGTCTACGCTGCGACGATGCGGTATTGGACCGAGGCTGAAGCCCGAGCCGAGCTCCCACGCCTGAGGATGCTCATCGACGTGATTGCCCGGGCTGCCTCCCAGACCTCGGCGGCCGCCTCCAACGGTCACGCCGTGTCGTCCAACGGGACAAGTCCGCACGATTCCGGCGGGGAAGGCGGATCCGAGCCGGGGGGCGAGGTAATCGGGGGTGGCGATCCGGTGGTCGATGTCGAGTCGGCCTTGGGTGAACTGTCCGAAAAGGGGATCGTGCTGCGTGACCCGCAGACCGGCCTGGTGGACTTCCCCGCCGTCACCGAGCAGGGCGTGGTCTACCTCTTGTGCTGGAAGCGGGACGAGGACGATCTCGGCTGGTGGCACTTTGCCGAGGAGGGATTTGCCGGTCGCAAGCCCCTTCCGGTGCCCCCGGATCTTTGACGCCGCGGTGACGAGGAAGCTTCTCGGATCGGTTCGCCGCTGGTTCGGGCCCGCCCGCCTCCCGTGGTGGCGGCGCCGGCGCGCCGGACCGTTAGTCTGGTCCCGACCAGCAGAGACTACGGAGGTGGTTCCGACGGCACCCGAAGCGACAGGGCAGCAGGCAGCATCGGGGGAAGCGGATCAGGAACCGGAGAAGGGGCCAAGACATCGTTTGACGTCGTGGTGATCGGCGGTGGGCCAGGGGGCTACGCCGCCGCCCTCTACGCCGCTTTGACCGATCTCACGGTCGCCGTCGTCGAGTTCGACAAGGTCGGCGGCACCTGTCTGCACCGTGGCTGCATCCCGGCCAAGCAATTCCTGGAAACGGCATCGGTGTTCCGGACGGTAGCCGGATCGGCCGAATTCGGGGTGACCAGCGGCGGCGGATCCGACAGCTCGCCGGTGATCGATTTCGCCGTGAGCCAGGGCCGGAAGCAAAAGGTGGTCAACCAGCTGTTCAAGGGTCTGTCCGGCCTGATGAAAGGACGGGGCATCACCGTCTTCGCCGGGACCGGGACCCTCCTGGCCGACCACCGCGTCCGTATCGACGGCAACGACGGCACCACCACCGAGATCCACGGAAGCGACGTGATCCTGGCGGCCGGCTCGGTGCCCCGGACCATCCCCCATTTCGAGGTGGACGGCACCCTGGTGATGACCTCGGACGAGGTCCTGGACCTGAAGGAGCTCCCCGGAACAGTGGCGGTCATCGGCGGGGGAGCCATCGGCTGCGAGTTCGCGTCCATGTTGTCCGACTTGGGGTCGAAGGTGACCGTGCTCGAGGCGTTACCCGCCATCCTCAACGGCTGTGACGAGGACGTGGCCGCGGTGGTGTCCCGGTCCTTCCGCAAGCGGGGCATCGATGTCAAGGTCGGGGTCCAGATCCACGGCCATACGCCCAACCAAACCGGCGGGGGCACGGTGATCTCCTACGGGGACGGCGAGACCCTGCCGGTGGACGCTGTCGTCGTCTCGGTGGGTCGGGCACCGCGGACCACGGGCCTTCTCGGCGAGGGATCCGGCGTCGTCCTCGACGAACGTGGCTTCGTGGAAGCCGATCCGTACATGCGCACCGGCGCCGCCGGGGTGTGGGCGGTGGGGGACCTGGTGGCCGGTACACCTCAGCTGGCCCACGTCGGTTTCGCCGAGGCCATCGTGGTGATCAAGAGCATCCTCGGGGAACCGGTGACACCTGTGGCCTATGACCGGGTGCCTTGGGCCATCTACTGCCATCCCGAGGTGGCCTTCGCCGGCTACACCGAGGCGGCGGCCAAAGCCGCCGGTATCGACGTGGTGGTGAAAAAGGACCCAATGGGCGGCAACAGCCGGGCCCGGATCATCGGGGACACCGAAGGGCTGGTCAAGGTGATCGCCGAGAAGCGTCCCGACGGAACCACCGGGCGCATTCTCGGAGTCCACATGGCCGGCCCCTGGGTCACCGAGCAGCTGGGTGCCGGGTACCTGGCCATCAACTGGGAGGCCACACCCGACGAAGTGGCACAGTTCATTCAGCCACACCCCTCGCTGTCGGAGACGTTCGGCGAGACGGTGCTGGCCCTGACCGGAAGGGGGCTTCACGTTGCCTGACGTGACCATGCCGCAGCTGGGCGAGACAGTGACCGAGGGCACGGTGACCAAATGGTTGAAGGCCATTGGTGAGCCGGTAGCGCGGGACGAGCCCCTGTTCGAGGTATCCACCGACAAGGTCGACTCCGAGGTGCCCTCGCCGGCCGAAGGGGTCCTGTCCGAGATCATCGTCCAGGAGGGCGACACCGTCGACGTCGGCGTCCGGCTGGCCGTGATCAGCGGCGACGGTGCCGGAGCGGCCGGCGCACCGGCCGAGACCGCAGCCCCGGTGGTAGCCGAGGCCCCGGCTCCCGCCCCACCGCCGCCGGTCTCCCCACCACCGCCATCGGTACCGGCCGCACCAGCTGCGCCCCAGGCCGTGCCCAGCGCTTCGTCCGCGCCCGAGGCAGCATCGATCGCCACCGAAGCGCCGCCGGTCTCCTCCAGCAACGGGCAGGTGCTCTCGCCGGTCGTGCGGAAGTTGATGAACGAGAACGGCATCGATCCCTCGCAGGTCACCGGAACCGGTTTGGGCAACCGCATCACCCGGGACGACGTCGAGGCGGTCATCGCGGCCAGATCGGGTACCCCGACGGCCTCCCCCGCCCAGGTCCGCGCCAGCCCAACCGGCGCCAGCCCCGGCACGGCGTCCTCGCCACCCCCGACGCCGCTGCCGGCACAGGCTCCGTCGCGTTCCGACGGGCGAGACGAGGTCGTCCCCTTCACCAACATCCGACGGCGAACGGCCGAGCACATGGTGCGGTCCAAGGCCACATCGCCCCACACGCTCATGGTCAAAGAGGCCGACTACGAGCGCGTGGAGCAGGTGCGCCGGGCCCACGGCGAGCGGTTCAAGGCCGAAGAGGGGTTTGGCCTCACCTACCTCCCCTTCGCCGCTCGAGCCGCGGTGGAGGCACTTGGCGACTTCCCCCACCTGAACTCGTCGGTGGGTGAGGACGCGCTGATCGTCCACTACGACGTGAACCTCGGGATCGCCGTCGATCTCGACAACGAGGGCCTGATCGTCCCCGTCGTCCACCATGCCGAGGAGCTGACCCTCCGCGGCATGGCCCGGAGGATCCGCGACCTGGCCGATCGGGCCCGGACCAAGAGACTGAGCGCGGATGACATCAGCGGGGCACGTTCTCGATCACCAACGCCGGGCCGTTCGGGACCCTGTTGACCGGAGCGATCATCAACCAGCCCCAAGTGGCCATCCTCTCGACCGACGGGGTCTCGCGGAAACCGGTGGTGGTGCAGCTGCCCGACGGGAGCGAGTCGATCGCCATCCACTCGATGGGCCTGCTGGCCATGACCTTCGATCACCGGGCCGTGGACGGGGCCTACGTCGCCCGCTTCCTGGCCAAGATGTCGGAGATCCTCGTCGAACGAGACTGGGCGAGCGAGCTGTAGGCCAAGTGGCGACCACCCCGCTCCGAGCTCGCTGGTTGGGCCGCGTCCCCTACCGGGAGGCCTGGGCCCTGCAGCGGGCCTTGTGCCGTCGGT
>CAVQVK010000075.1:0-5701 GCA_963717035.1 uncultured Acidimicrobiaceae bacterium
CGGACCGGGCGGACACCCTACGCTGGTCGTTATGACCGCCGACGCAGCCGACACTACTCCCGATACCTTTGCTTCCGATGTGTTGACCATAGAGGTCAAAGACCACGTGGCCACGCTGTGGCTCGACCGGCCCAAGCAACTGAACACGCTGGGACCCGACTTTTGGACGGATCTGCCCCTGGCCATGGACGCACTGGGGGCAGAGACGGACATCCGGGTCGTCGTCATTGCCGCCCGGGGTCCCCATTTCAGCGTGGGGCTCGACCTCAAGGCGGTCGCGGCACCGGGCGGGCTGCTCGAAAGCGGCGGAGGTGACCCATCGACGCCGGCACCGTCCCTGGCCACCCGCGGGCGTCGGGCCCGGACCGAGATCGCGAGGCTCCAATCCTCGATCACCGCCGTGGCCGCCTGTCCCAAGCCGGTGATCGCCGCCATCCACGGCTATTGCATCGGTGGCGGGGTCGACCTCGCCGCGGCCTGCGATATCCGGGTGGCCAGCGCCGATGCCACCTTCTCGGTTCGAGAGACGAAGATGGCCATGGTCGCCGACCTGGGAAGCCTCCAGCGACTGCCCCACATCATCGGCAAGGGCCACGTGGCCGAGCTGGCCTACACCGGCAAGGACATCACCGCCGAGCGGGCCGCCCAGATCGGGCTGGTGAACGAGGTGGCCACCGACGTCGATGGTGTCTGGGCATTGGCCCAGGACCTGGCCGCCGCCATCGCCGCCAACTCACCCCTTGCCGTCCAGGGCACCAAAGCGGTGCTGACGGCGGGCGAGGACCGATCGGTGGCCGACGGCCTCGACTACGTGGCCACGTGGAATGCCGCCGCACTGTCCTCGGACGACCTGACCGAGGCCATGGTGGCGTTCTTGGAAAAGCGGCCGGCCCAGTTCACCGGGCACTGAGGCCCGGTCGGACCAGCCCGGTTTGCCTCAGGTCTTCCGGCGCCACCAGCGCTTGCGGGCCGAGCTCCGCTCGGTGCGAAGGCGCTCCGCCTCCACGTCCGCCAGCACGTCGGGGCCAACGGTGTTGATGATGTCCTCAGCCTGGTCGAGGAGGGTGGCGGCGTCCACGTCGGGGACGTCGGGCATGCTTTCCATCGGAGGCTCGACCAACGAGCCGTGGCCCCATCCGACGTCGGCTAAGCGTGGTTGGTACGAGGGGCAGTTCTCCGGGCATTTCCACGGCACGTCCGGCGCCAGGTCCAGGCTGCAAAACCTTGCCACTTCCCCGGACGCGTAGGTCCTGCTCTGGAAGTGCTTGCACTCTTCCCGCATCGACATGGTTCTATTCTGCCCCCATCGCCACGGTCCTGTTCTGATTGATCGGACTGTGGTTTGTTACCACGGCGGTGCCCGCAATCGGCGTCAGCCGACCGAGCCCTCCATCTGCAGCTCGATCAGCCTGCTCCACTCCACCGCGTACTCCATCGGGAGCGTCCGGGTGATCGGCTCGATGAAACCGTTCACGATCATCCCCATGGCCTGGGTCTCGGACAGACCCCGGCTCATCAGGTAGAAGAGCTGGTCGTCGCCGACCTTCGAGACGGTGGCCTCATGGCCGATCCGGGCGTCCCGCTCGGCCACCTCCATGTACGGCTTGGTCTCGGATACGGCCGTGTCATCGAGAAGCAGGGCATCACAGCGGACGAAGCTCTTGGCGTTCTTCGCTCCCTCGTCGACGTGGACGAGGCCTCGATAGGTGGTGATCCCGGCGTCCTTGGAGATCGACTTGGACACGATGGTCGACGTGGTCTCCGGCGCAGCATGGATCATCTTGGCCCCGGCGTCCTGATGCTGGCCGGCGCCCGCATAGGCCACCGAGAGCACCTCACCGGACGCCTTGGGGCCCATGAGGTAGACCGACGGGTACTTCATGGTCAGCCGGGAACCGATGTTGCCGTCGATCCACTCGACATGGGCTTCGGCTTCGGCCCGGGCCCGCTTCGTGACCAGGTTGTAGACGTTGTTGGACCAGTTCTGGATGGTGGTGTAGGTGATCCGAGCGCCCTGGAGAGCGACTAGCTCCACGACGGCGGAGTGCAGCGAGTCACTGGTGTAGACCGGAGCCGAGCATCCCTCGATGTAGTGCACCTGGGAACCCTCGTCGGCAATGATCAGCGTGCGTCGAATTGGCCCATGTTCTCGGCATTGATCCGGAAGTAGGCCTGCAGGGGCTGGTCGACGACGACCCCCGGCGGCACGTAGATGAACGAGCCCCCCGACCATACGGCCGAGTTCGACCGCGGCGAACTTGTTGTCGTTGGGCGGGATGATGGTGCCGAAGTACTTGCGGACAAGCTCGGGGTACTCCCGGATGGCGGTGTCCATGTCGCAGAACAGGACGCCCAAGGCCTCCAGGTCGGCCCGGTTGCGGTGGAACACCACCTCGGACTCGTACTGGGCCGTGACACCGGCCAGGTACTTACGCTCGGCTTGAGGGATACCCAGCTTCTCGTAGGTGGTCTTGATGGCGTCGGGCAGATCTTCCCAGTCCTCTACCTGCTCGGACGTGGGCTTGATGTAGTAGTAGATGTCCTCGAAGTCGAGATCGGGCATGTTGACGGCGAACCACTCGGCCATGGGTCGCTTCTCGAACCGCTTCAGGGCCCGGAGCCGGAAGTCCCGCATCCAGTCGGGCTCCTTCTTCATGGCCGACATCTCGCGCACGATGCTCTCGCTCAGGCCCTTCTTCGGCTTGAAGATGTAGTCCTCGTCGTCGGACCATCCGAGCTTGTATCGCCCGAGGTCGAGATCGGTGGTCGTCATACGTGCTCCAGACGGGCGGCCCGTGTGGGCGGCCGATTTCTCCTATACCGATAGTAACAACCCTGGGGGACGAACAAAACACCCTGCTGGGAGGGCCGCTTCCCACGTGCCATCCTGGGTCGATGCCCGACGAGACCCTCACCGACCGATCCGGACCGACCACGCCCCCGATGCCCGAGCGCCGACCGGTCGAGCTCGAGGCCCATGGGGACGTGCGGATCGACGATTGGTACTGGTTGCGGGACAAAGAGAACCCCGAGGTCATCGAGCATCTTCGCGCCGAGAATACCTTCACGGAAGCCGCCACCGCCCATACCGCCCAGCTCCAGGCCCTTCTCTTCGAGGAGATGGTGGAGCGCATCGAAGAGACCGATCTCTCGGTACCGGTGCGGAAGGGGCCGTGGCTGTACTACCACCGCACCGTCGAGGGACAGAGCTACGGCATCCACTGCCGCCGGCCGGCCGATGGTGACGCCGACCGTGATCAGTCCGGCCAGGAGGTCCCCGACGGCGGCGTCCCCGGCGAGGAGATCCCCGACGATGAGGTCGTCATGCTTGATGAGAACCAGCTGGCCGGCGGTCACGACTACTTCGCACTGGGGAACCTGGGCGTCAGCCCGGATCACCGATGGCTGGCCTATTCCACCGATACGACCGGGGCCGAGCGGTTCACCATGCGATTCCGGGACCTCCTCACCGGCGAGGAGTCGCCCGAGTCGCTCGAGGACACCTCGTACGGCATGGCTTGGGCCAACGACAATGCCACCGTGTTCTTCGTCAGGGTGGACGAGGCGATGCGTCCCTTCCAGCTGTGGCGCCATGTGCTGGGATCGGATCCATCCCAGGCCCAGCTGGTCTACGAGGAGCCGGACGAGCACTTCTACCTCGGGGTCGGGCGGACCCGGGACGAGGAGTACGTGCTGTTGGGGCTGGACTCCAAGGTCACCTCCGAGGTCCGGGTCCTGCGGGCCGGCGATCCGACCGGCACCTTCTCGGTGCTGGCCGCACGGAGGCAGGGGGTCGAGTACAGCGTCGACCACGACCGGGGCTCGGCCACCAGACCATCGCGGTTCCTCGTCGTCACCAACGACGGAGCCGAGGACTTCCGGCTGTTGGAGGTACCCGACCACGGAGGCGATCAAGATGGAGACGATCTTGGGGCATGGCGGGAGGTCATCCCCCACCGTCCCGGCATCCGCCTCGATGCCGTCGACCCCTTCGCCGACCATCTGGTGGTGTACGAGCGAGAAGATGGTGAGACTCGTATCCGGGTCATCGACGCAGACAGCGGGGCGTCCACCCCGATAGGCCAGCCGGAATCGCCCTCCACCGTGTGGGGGGGCGCCAATGCCGAGTACGAGTCGGCCATCCTCCGCTACGAGTACACGTCGCTGGTGACCCCGCGTCGGTCTACGACTACGACGTCCCTCGGCTTCGGCTGTGCTGCGCAAGCGCCAACCAGTCCTGGGTGGGTTCGACCCCGACCTGTACCGGACCGAACGGCGATGGGCAACCTCCGAAGACGGGACGCAGGTGCCCATCTCGCTCGTGTACCGGCCCGATCGGTGCGCTCAGGCGACACGGTGGCCGCGGGAGACCCGCCACGCGGCCTGTCCTCTACGGCTATGGCTCCTACGAGGCGTCGATGGATCCCTCGTTCTCCTCGCTGCGGCTCAGCCTCCTCGATCGCGGCTTCGTCTTCGCCATCGCTCACGTCCGAGGTGGTGGGGAGATGGGCCGGCGGTGGTACGAGGAAGGGAAGCTCCTGGCCAAACCCAACACCTTCATAGACTTCATCGCCTGCACCCGAGCATGATAGCCGAAGGCACCACGACCCCCGACCGTCTGGTGGCCCGCGGCGGGGACAAGCGCCGGCGGCCTCCTCATGGGTGCGGTGGCCAATCTCGCCCCCGACCTGTTCCGGGCCATCGTGGCCGAGGTCCCCTTCGTCGATTGCCTGACCACCATCCTCGACGAGTCCCTCCCGCTCACCGTCCTCGAATGGGAGGAGTGGGGCAATCCGGTGGAGGATCCGGAGGTCTACGCGGTGATGAAGTCCTACTCCCCCTACGACAACGTTCGCTCCGTCGATGGGCAGGGCCGGCCCCTCCGCTATCCGGACATCCTGGCTACCGCCGGGCTGTCCGATCCCGAGTCGGGTTCTGGGAACCGGCCAAGTGGACGGCAAAGCTTCGGGCCGCCAACCCGGACAACCGCGTGCTGCTCGAAAACCGAGCTCGGGGCGGCCACGGAGGGCCTCGGGGAGGTACGACGCCTGGCGGGACGAGGCCTTTGTCTACGCTTTCGTCCTCGACGCAGTGGCCAAAGAGGGTTGATCGGTAGGCGGGCTGATCGGCCGGCGTTGCGGACTGAGTGGCGGCGCTACGGGCTGGTCGTCGTGGTGCTCGAGGCCCCTGGAGTGAACGTGGCCTCGAAGGGAACGTTCAGCGGACTGGGCAGCACCACCGGGAATGGCGTTCAAGGTCACGGTCGCACCGGTAGCACCCAGCTCGAGGCCGACGCCGCCGCTCGCTTGAAACGTCTGGCTCTGCCCGGCCTGCTCTTGATCGGCCCGGGCCTGAGCCCGGGCCGAGTTTCGCCACCACACCCGCGACGTGAAGGAGAGACAGCCCCTGTGACCAGACTCCGCCTGGGCGTCATCGGTGCCGGATCCTGGGCCGTGGCCGCGCACCTGCCGGCCCTGGCCAGCCGCAAGGAGGATATTGAGTTCGTCGGCGTGTGCAGGCGCGGCGGTGATGCTCTCGGGCGGATCAAGGAGCGCTTCGGATTTCCAGGTGCGCGAGCGAGAACTACCGGGACGTGCTCGACGCGGGCGTCGACATCGTGGTGATCGCCAGCCCCCCGGCGCTGCACCACGAGCACGCCTGCGCGGCGCTGACGGCCGGCGCGCACGTTTTGTGCGAAGAG
>CAVQVK010000076.1:0-42808 GCA_963717035.1 uncultured Acidimicrobiaceae bacterium
TCCATCACACACACCCCCCCCCCCCCCCCCCCCCCCCCTTCAAGCGCATGAGTAGCGACCGGTGCCGCAAAGCGCCGACCGGGTCACCTTGGCCGGGTCGATGACGCCCACCTTGACCAGGTCCTCGAACTGCCGGTGGCCGGTTGAGGCCGCCGAACCGCTCTCGGACTCCACCTGACGGACCATGACCGATCCCTCGAGGCCGGCGTTGTTGGCGATGCAGCGAAGCGGCTCGGCCAGGGCCTTGGCCACGATCGAGGCACCAGTGGCCTCGTCGCCTTCGAGCGAGTCGATGACCTTTTGGACTGCGGAACGGGAGCGGACCAGAGCGGTACCGCCTCCGGCCACGATGCCCTCTTCGACCGCGGCGCGAGTGGCGGAGAGCGCATCTTCGATGCGGTGCTTCTTCTCCTTCAGCTCCACCTCGGTGGCGGCGCCGACCTTGACCACGGCCACGCCTCCTGCCAGCTTGGCCAGGCGCTCTTGCAGCTTCTCCCGGTCCCAGTCGGAATCGGTGTCGTCGATCTCCCGCTTGATCTGGGCGATACGACCCTTTACCTCGTCCTCGCTACCGCCGCCGTCCACGATGGTCGTGTCGTCCTTGGTGACGATGACCCGGCGGGCACTGCCCAGCAGGTCGACGGTGGTGGTGTCGAGCTTGAGGCCGATCTCCTCGGAGATGACCTGTCCACCGGTGAGGACGGCGATGTCCTGGAGCGTCGACTTCCGGCGCTCACCGAACCCGGGGGCCTTGACGGCCACGGAGGTGAACGTGCCCCGGATCTTGTTGACGACCAGGGTGGCCAGAGCCTCGCCCTCGATGTCCTCGGCGATGATCAGCAGCGGCTTGGCCGTCTGCATGACCTTCTCCAGGATCGGGACCAGGTCGTGAACGGCGCTGATCTTCTGGTTAGCGAACAGGATCAGCGGCTCGTCGAGGACGGCTTCCTGGCGCTCGGTATCGGTGACGAAGTACGGGGACAGGTAGCCCTTGTCGAACTGCATGCCCTCGGTGAACTCGAGCTCGATGCCGAAGGTGTTGGACTCCTCGACAGTCACGGTGCCGTCCTTGCCGACCCGGTCAATGGCGTCGGCCAGCACGTCGCCGATGGCGTTGTCCGCGGCCGAGATCGCGGCGATCTGGGCGATCTCGGTCTTGGAGTCGATCTCCTTCGACTGCTTCTTGATGGAGTGCGACAGCCGCTTGGACAGCCTTGTCGATGCCCTTGCGCAGACCCAGCGGGTTGGCGCCGGCGGCGACGTTGCGGAGTCCCTCGCGGATGAGGGCCTGGGCCAGGACGGTGGCGGTGGTGGTGCCATCGCCGGCGACGTCGTTAGTCTTCGTCGCCACTTCCTTGACCAGCTGGGCGCCCATGTTCTCGAACGCGTCCTCGAGCTCCACCTCACGGGCGATGGAAACACCGTCGTTAGTGATGGTGGGAGCACCGAACTTCTTCTCGATCACCACGTTGCGGCCCTTCGGCCCGAGGGTGACCTTTACCGTGTCGGCGAGCTTGTTCACACCCGCCTCGAGACCGCGCCGAGCGGCTTCGTCAAACTTGAGGATCTTGGGCATTTACTTCCCTACCTTTGCCAGAACGTCACGACTCGAGAGGATCAGCAGATCCTCACCATCGGAACTGATCTCCGTACCTCCGTACTTGGAGTAGACGACCGTGTCACCGACGGCGATGTCCAAGGGGACGAGCTCGCCTGAGCTCTCGGCCCGGCGGCCCGGGCCCAACGGCTAGAACTTCACCCTGCTGGGGCTTCTCCTTGGCGGTATCGGGGATTACCAGGCCAGACGCCGTGGTCTCCTCCGACTCCCGGGGCGGACGACGATGCGGTCGTCAAGTGGATGCAGACTCATGTGATCGGGCCTCCTGTGGCACGCTTTAGCACTCGAACGTTGCGAGTGCTAACGATAGCGAGCCGCTTGGGCCGAGGCAACCGCGACCTTATTATCGCAGGTGGGAGGCACCCTTAGCCGATCAGAGCTGGGGAACCAGGCGCAAATTGGGGTCGGCGCCGAGCGCCAACGAGCTCCGATCACCGTGGTTAAGGCGCCACCAGCCCGCCGCAGCCACCATCGCCGCGTTGTCGGTGCAGAGGGCCCGGCTGGGCAGGAACGCCCCGATTCCGTCCTCGGCGCAGGCCGACTCCACCCTGCTCCGAAGCAACGAGTTGGCGGCCACACCGCCGGCCAGGCACACGGCCTTCGCCCCGACATCGGCTGCAGCCCGGCGGGCCTTGGCCACCAGGACGTCTACCACCGCGGCCCGGAACGAGGCGGCCACGTCCTCGGTGGCCGCCTCGGGGTGCTTGCGAACGGTGTTGACCACCGAGGTCTTCAGGCCGCTGAACGAGAAGTCGTAGCCTTCGCCCAGGAAGGACCGGGGGAAGGCGAATGCCTCCGGGTCGCCGGCATCGGCCACCCGGTCGATGGCCGGCCCCCCGGGATAGCCCAGGCCGAGGAAGCGGGCCACCTTGTCGAAGGCCTCGCCGGCGGCGTCGTCAATGGTCCCGCCCAGCAGCCGATAGTGCCCCGGGGCGGTCACCTCGATCAACAGCGTGTGGCCGCCCGAGACGAGGAGCACCACCAGGGGCCACCCCAGGTCGGGCTGCTCGAGCAGCGAGGCGAACAGGTGCGCTTCCAGGTGGTTCACCCCCACGAAGGGCACGTCCCAGGCCAGGGCCAGCGCCTTGGCCTCAGCCACGCCCACTAGCAAGGAGCCGATGAGGCCGGGGCCGTAGGTCACGGCGATGGCGTCGACCCCGGTTCCCGATGGATCCGACCCCGCGGTGCGCAGGGCATCGGCCAGAACCGGCGTGAGCAGCTCGATATGGGCCCGACCGGCCAGCTCGGGCACCACCCCGCCGTAGCGGGCGTGCAGGTCGATCTGGCTGGCCACCACCGAGGAGGCGATGGCCGTGCCGTGGTCCACCACCGAGGCGGCGGTCTCGTCGCACGAGGTCTCGATGCCCAGCACCCGGTCGATGGTCACCAGGTCACGCTCATCTCGGGGGGCAGGTCGGCCTCGATCGACGCCAGTCGAGCCCGGTAGGTATCGGAGTCGATCGACCGGGCCCACATCACCAGTGCATCCTCGCCGGTTTCGGCGTAGTAGTTGGGTCGGAGGCCCACGGGGGCCATCCCGAAACGCCGGTAGAGGGCGAGGGCGGGCTCGTTGCCCACCCGGACCTCGAGGGTGAGGTGCCGTGACCCGCGATCGATGGCCGAGCGGGCCAGGTCGAGCATGAGCACCGTGGCTATCCCCCGCCCGTGCCACGCCGGATCCACGGCGATGTTGTTCACATGGGCGTCTTCCTCGATGAGCATCAGCCCGGCAAACCCGACGATATCCCGGTCCACCCATGCCGTCCGGTAGATCCGCGACTTCCGCTGGGACAGCTCGTCGGCGAACAGCCGGTGGGACCAGGGACGGGCGTACACCGCCTCCTCGATGGCCAGCACGCCCCGGATGTCACGGCTGCGCATGGGGGCCAGGCGCAGGTCGTAGCCTCCGGCAGCCGATGGGGCGCTCACGACGGATCACCGGGGACCCGTTGCGCCGTGTTGGCCGGATCACCGGGGACCCGTTGCTCAGTGCTGGCCGGATCAACGGGGACCCGTTGCTCCCAGTTGATGCTGGCATCCGCCTCCCTCAGGTAGAGGGGCAGCACGTCGATCGGGTCCGAAGCGACCGCTCCCCGCTGGAGTCGGTGGTAGGCCAGCCGAGCCAGGGTGTCCGGCGGAGGGGCGAGGAGCGGTGGTCCCGGATGCGACTCGACCGAGGGCAGCTGGTCGAAGAGGTCCTGGTAGCGGGCGACGCCGTTCCCCACCAGGACCAGGGGACCGTCGCCGGAGATCCCCGCCAGTTCATCGACCAGGGCCTGGGGCTCGTAGCGCGCCGCGGGCCACAATTCGTGCTCTGCGGGATCCCACTCCGAGGGCTCACCGCCAGCGACGCGGTATCGGGCGGCGAACACCTCGCTACGTCGGGCGTCGATGACCGCGATCACCTGACCGGGCGAACCCTCCGGTCGCCGGGCGACTGCCGCCGCGGCCAGGATGTCGAGGCTCCCGACTCCCACCACACCGATGCCCAGGCCCTGCCCCAGGGCCTTGGCCGTGGCCACTCCCACCCGGAGCCCGGTGAACAGGCCCGGGCCGACGTCCACGGCGATGGCGTCGACGGCGGCGAGGGGCACACCGGCGTCCCGGCACACCTGCTCCACCGCCGGCGCCAGGGCCTCGGCGTGGCGGCGGCCGCCCGTCTCGGTTACGGCCGGCCGGGGCGGGACGTCGCCGAACAGGGCGGCACCGACCAGGTCGGTGGCCGACTCGAGGGCCAGCACGATCATCGCGGCGGCGCCCACGGGGCCGAGCGCGGCGACCAATCGCTCCCACCGGGCGTCCCACGCCGCGCCGATGGGCGAGATGGCGATGGCGCGCCGGTTCTCGTCCGAGCCGGCGACGATGTGTACGGCCAGCGAACCCCGCCCGAGAACGGGCTCGGCCGCGTCGCCCCACTCGACCACGGCGACGCCTCCGTCCTCGACCAGTTCACCCAGTCCGAGATCGGCGATCTCTTGGAGGTGGTCGAGCCGGTAGACGTCGGCATGGAGGAGCGTCTGCACCGCTCCCTCGCCACACGAGTAGGGCCGGAGCAGCGCGAACGTCGGGCTGGTGATGGGCTCAGTCACCCCGAGGGCGAGGCCGAACCCCTGGGCGAAGGCCGTCTTTCCCGCCCCCAGGTCGCCGGCCAGCAGCACGATGTCACCGGGCACGCACAGGCCGGCCAAGGCGCCGGCCAGTGCAGCGCGTCTCGTCGACGTCGGTGGTGACGCAGTGCACCGTCGCACCGGACCCGCCGGTCATGCCGACCAGCCCAGGAGCCGCTTGGCCCTGATCAGGTCGGCGCGCATCTCGGCCACGACCGCACCGCCCGATCGCAAGGCGGCCGCAGGGTGGTAGGTCGGGACCAAGTGGCCGGTGCCGAACGGGTACGACCGTCCTCGAACCGAGCGAATGCCGTCGGTCGTCTCGAGGAGCAGCTTCATGGCGAAATTCCCCAGCGTGACCACCACCTTGGGCTGGATGAGGTCGACCTGCGCGGTCAAATACGGTCGGCAGGTGGCGATCTCGATCGGTCGCGGATCGCGGTTGTCCGGAGGGCGGCACTTGACCACGTTGGCGATGTAGCACGAGCTCCGGTCGATGCCCAGCTCCTCGGCCATCAGCCGATCGAGCAGCTTGCCCGACCGACCCACGAAGGGTTCGCCCTGAAGGTCCTCGTCCCTCCCCGGCGCTTCCCCCACGAACATCAGGTCGGCCCGTGGCGCCCCTACCCCGAAGACCACCTGGGTGCGGTGCTCCGACAAGGGGCACCGGGTACACGTCGACGCCTCCAGGGCAAGGTCGGCCAGTGCGGTCGGCTCGGCCACGGGCGAATCGTACCGCCACCGGGCGGGGGGCCGTTCAGGCCGCGCCGGTGTCGGACTGCAGCGACATCGAGAACTCATGGAGCAGGGCATTGAGCTCGTCGGGCCGCTCCAGCATCACCATGTGCCCGCACCCGGGCAGAACCTGGAGAACGGCGTGGGGAATGCCGGCGGCCAGCCGGCGGGAGTGGTAGGGGGGTAAGAGCAGGTCTCGTGATCCGACCACGATCCGAGTGGGGAGCCGGATCTCCCCCAGGCGAGCACGCACGTCGAAGCCGACCAGCGAGACCAGGAGGTCGGCCATGGCGCTCGGAGACATGGCCGAGGTCAGCGACCGGGTCAGCTCCTGGTCCAGGGGGGTCGGCTTGGTACCGAAGGCGACCCGGGTGGTCCACGAGGACAGGTCCTCGCCCGGGAACAACCCCCACCCCCGCCGCTCGGCCAAGGCCAGGCTGCGACCGGTCAGCGCCGCCATCGGGCCGGTGACCACCGGCCATAAGGGCAGGCCGGTGGACGGCCCGGCCGTGGTTCCCACCAACACCAGGCCGGCCACGTGCTTGGCCAGCCGGTCCGGGTCAGCCAGCGCCGCAGTGAGCGAGACCATGCCCCCCATGGAGTGGCCGACGAGGACGGCGTGGCCCACGGCCAGGCCCTCCAGCACATCGAGTAGGTCTTGGGCCAGTCGATCGAACGCGTACCCGTCGTCACCGGCCACCGACAGGCCGTGGCCCCGCTGGTCGATGGCGATGACCCGGTGGCGATCGGCCAGTGCGGTGAACTGGCGAACCCACACGGCATCCGACAGCGTCACGCCATGAACCAGAACGACCGGAGGCCCCTCACCCAGCTCCACCGCGTGGATCACACCACCGTCGCCGGTCGAGACTTCGTGGTGCACCAGATCGTCGACCATCTGCAGACCGGCTGCCGCCATGGCCTCGTCGGTAGCCCGCCACCGGCGCGTCCACTGCCGCTGGGCGGCGAGAGCCCCACCGACGGCTACGGCCGCGGCGGCTACGGCGGCCGCACCGACGGCGATCACCCGGCGCGAGGGCCGGGGGATAGACGGGCTCACGGGTTGATCGTCACCCGGGGGACCCGGGGACCGATGCCGCACATCACCTCGTAGCTGATCGTGCCCAGCAGGTCGGCCCACTCGGTCGCGGTCACGGTGGCGTCGCCCTGGCGCCCGAGCAGGACCACCTCGTCGCCGACGGCCGGCGCGGTCGAACCGGGCGGACCGCAGTCAATGACGATCTGGTCCATGGTGATCATGCCGGCCAGCTCACGCCGGGCTCCCCCCACCAGCACCTGGCCACCGCGCTCGAACAAACGCCGGGGCACGCCATCGGCGTACCCGATGGGAGCGGTGGCCACCACCGACCGCTCGGGCAGGGGCCGACGCCGGCCATAGGACGGCCGTTCGCCCTCTTCGAGCTCCCGGACGTAGGTCACCCGGGTCTTCAACGACAGGGCGGGCTGCAGGCGCCCGCCCTCGGTGGCATCGGCCAGTACCGCCTGGTGGGCCGGATGGGGAAGTTCCCCGTAGACAGCGAGGCCACAGCGAACCAGATCGCGCCGGGCGCCGGGGTGGGCGATGGTCCCCGCCGAGTTGGCGGCGTGGACGAGTTCGGGCCGGTGACCAGCCGCGCCCAGCTCGGCCAGAGCGGAGTCGAAGCGGGCCAGCTGCGCCTGGGTGAAGGCCACATCCGCGGTCGTCGTGCCGTCGGCAACGGCCAGGTGGGTCCACACGCCCTGGAGGGTCAGGCTCTCCTGAGCGCCGATCAGATCGGCCAGGAAGACGGCCTCGGCGGGCTCGGCGCCGACCCGATGCATACCGGTGTCGATCTTGAGGTGGACAGCGAGCGGCCCGTGGGCCGGCGAGAGGCGGCCCGAAGCGGCGGCGGCCATCAATTGGATGCCGCGCTCGGTGTACAGGGTGGGGACCAGGTTCTGAGCCACCGCCTCGGTCACCGCATCGGCGGGGGGCTCGGAGAGGAGCAGGATGGGCGCCTCGATTCCCGCCTCGCGCAACACCACCCCCTCTTCCACCAGCGCCACGGCCAGCCAGGTGGCGCCGCCGTCGAGCGCCGCTCGGGCCACGTCCACCGATCCGTGCCCGTAGCCGTCGGCCTTGACCACGGCGCTCAGGGTCGCCGGCGCGGCCAGGGCCGACAACAGGGCGACGTTGTGCCTGATGGCTGAGAGATCGACTTCGGCCCAGGCCGGGCGCCACCGACCGCTACCCATGTCGGACCGAGGATCCGGCAGCCGATGGGGACGAGACGGTCGATCCGGCAGCCGATGGGGACGAGACGCTGAGTCCGGCTCGGGCCCGGGACAGGACGTCGGAGACCAGCCGCGGGAGATCGCCGGCGACCAGCCCTTCGATCGCGCCGTTGGCCGCGGCGCGACCGTGGACGTGGGCAGCCAGGCCGGCCGCCTCGAGGGGGGACACGCCCCGGGCCACGAACGCGCCGATCACTCCGGACAGGACGTCGCCGGTCCCGGCGGTGGCCAGCGCCGGCGTCCCCGCCAGTCCGAGGACCACCCGGCCACCCGGCTCGCTCACTGCGGTGGTCGTCCCCTTGACCAGCGAGACCGCCCCGGACATCTCGGCCAGCCGACGGGCCGCGGCCACCCGGTCCGACCCCGGTACCCCACCGGTCAGGCGCCGGTACTCCCCGTCGTGGGGCGTGAGCACGATCGTCGAGGTGGACGAGACCGGACGGTCGAGCTCACCGAGCGCATAGAGCCCGTCGGCGTCCACCACCACGGGGACGGGTGAGCGGTCGACCAAGCGCCGGAGGTCCGTCGCCGTCGACTCCTCCCTCCCGAGACCCGGGCCGACGACTACGACCTGACACCGCCCCGCTTGGGCCAGGGCCTCATCGGCCCAGCCCTTCTGGGGCAGGGCCACGCTCACCGCTTCCGATGCCGGGGTCTGGCCGACGTCAGCTCCGGGGACGCCCAGGCGAACCATCCCGGCGCCGGCCCGGTACGCGGCCATCGCACACATGCCCGCCGCCCCGGTCATGCCGGGCGATCCGGCCACCACCAGGACGGCCGAGGTCCATTTGTGGTCCTCCCGCTTGCGAGCAGGAAGCAGATCGGCAATGTCATCGTCCTCCATGGCCTCGACCCGGGCGCCCTCGACCGGGAGCCCGATGTCGGCCACGGTGATCACCCCGGCCAGCCCGGGTCCATCGGCCTGGATGAGACCCGGTTTCAAGGCGGCAAAGGTCACGGTCCGGACCGCGGCCAACGGCGAGCCCGAGGCCACCCCGGAGTCACCGTCGATCCCCGAGGGGATGTCCACGGCCAACACCGGGGTCCCCGGTGGAACCGCCGGTGCGTGGTACTCACCTCGGAACCCGGTGCCGAAGGCGGCGTCGATCACCAGGTCCGCCGGACCTGTCCCGGGGGCGCCCCCGACGCCCCGATCACCTCGACCCGGGCACCCCGTTGCCGAAGGAGCGACGCCGCCACCCGGCCGTCGGCGCCGTTGTTCCCCTTCCCGGCCACCACCACGATCCGGCGTCCGTAGGCCCCGCCCAACAGGTCCAGCGCGGCAACGGCAACCGCCGTCCCCGCCCGCGCCACCAGGATGTCGAGCGGGGTGGTGGCCTGGGCCTGGGCATCGGTGGCCTGCATCTCGGCGACGGTGAGCACCGGTCGCACGATCAGGCCCCGTTCCCCGCCGGGCGCCGTCGCCCGGTTCCCACGCCGCTGCCCCGACGCCCGGTTCCGCGGTGCCCACGCCCGCCAGGTCGTCGCCCAACGGGTCCCGTTCGGCCAGCACCGACGCCATGGCCACCAGATGGGTGTGGGTCAACGACAGGTGCCAGCGGACCACCCCGGCCCGAGCGGCCAGCTTCTCCGCCCCACCCGAGAGCACCAGGTACGGCGCGTCGAGGCCCGACCGCACCACTTCGACGTCGACAAACGCGAACGCGCCGAGGCCGACCCCGAGGGCCTTCATCGTGGCCTCCTTGGCTGCGAACCGAGTGGCCAAGCGGGCGGTCGGATCGACAGCCCGGGAGGCGTAGGCCTGTTCGCCCTCGGTGAACAGGCGGGTGGACATCCGAGGTCGGCGGACGAGAGCGTCCCGGAACCGGTGCAGGTCGACCGCATCGACACCGATGCCCACCACCGTCCCGAGGCCCGATGCCACCGTCCAGAGCCCCGATGCCGCTGTCACTCGACGGTGACGGTCTTGGCCAGGTTCCGGGGTCGGTCCACGTCGAGTCCGTGGAGGCGCGCCATCGTGTAGGCAAAGAGCTGCAGGGGGACCACGTCGACGATCGGGGCGAACAGCTGGTGCGTGGCCGGCACCCAGAGCACGCCGTCGGCCTGTTGCGCCGTCTCCTCGTCGCCGTCGTTGGCCACCAGCACCACCGTGGCCCCGCGGCTCTTCACCTCGGCCACGTTGGCCATCATCTTCTCCCACAGCCTGGTGCGGGTGGCCACCCCGATCACCACCGTCCCCGGTTCGACCATGGCGATGGGCCCGTGCTTCAGCTCGCCGGCCGGGAACCCTTCGGCCCGCAGATAGGAGAGCTCCTTCAACTTGAGCGCCCCCTCGAGGGCGACGGGGTAGCCGACGTGTCGACCGAGGAAGATGAACGAGGGCGAATCGCGGTAGGCCCGTGCGACCTGCTCCACATCGGAGACCCGGGACAGGGCCGTCTCCACCCCGGCGGGAAGCTCGCTCATGGCCGTGAACAGATCGAGCGCCTCGGCCGGGTAGAGGGTTCCCCGCAGCTGGGCCAGGTACAACGCCAGGATCTCCAACGCGGTGATCTGGGCCAGGTGCGTCTTGGTGGCGGCGACGCCGATCTCGGGGCCGGCCCGGGTGTAGAGGACGGCGTCGGCTTCGCGGGCCATCGACGAGTCGACGACGTTGGTGATGACCAGGACCTTGGCGCTCCACCGCCGGGCCTCACGAAGGGCCTGGAGGGTGTCCACCGTCTCGCCCGACTGGCTGACCCCGATAACCAGGGTCTGGGAGTCGAGCACCGGGTCGCGATAGCGGAACTCGCTGGCGATGTCGATCTCCACCGGCAGGCGGGCCCAGTGCTCGATGGCGTACTTGGCCATGAGGCCGGCGTGATAGCTGCTGCCACAGGCCACGATGAACACCTTGTCCACCGAGCGGAGCTCGTCGTCGGAGAGCCGCATCTCGTCCAGGGCCAATGAGCCTCCGGGAGCTGCCGACCGAGGAGGGTATCGGCGACCGCCCGGGGCTGCTCGTGCATCTCCTTGCTCATGTAGTCGTCGTATCCGTCCTTGCGGGCGGCGTCGAGGTCCCACTCCACGGTGAGCGGCTTGGGCGTCACCTCGGTTCCGTCCATGGTGGTCACCCGGATGGTTCCCGGCCGCAGCTCGGCGATCTGGTCATCCTCCAAGAGGAAGAACGAGCGGGTCCGGCCCAACAGGGCGGGAATGTCCGAGGCCAAGAACGCCTCGGTGTCGGTCACGCCCATGATGAGGGGCGAGACCCGGCGGGCGGCCACGATGAGGTCGGGCTCGTCGCAGCTGACCACAGCCAGGGCGAAGGCACCCCGGACCCGGCGGAGGGCGGCCCGCACCGCCCCGGCCAGGCCACCGGCCGGGTTGACCAGGAGGGCCGACTCGATCAGGTGGGCCAGCACCTCGGTGTCGGTCTCCGACTCGAGGCTCGTGTTCCACCTTGAAGAGCTCGTCGGCCAGCTCGTGGTGGTTCTCGATGATCCCGTTGTGGACCAGGGCGATGCGCCCGGTGCAGTCGACATGGGGATGGGCGTTGGTCACCGATGGCCGGCCGTGGGTGGCCCAACGGGTGTGCCCGATGCCGGTGGACCCGCCGGCGGGGGCCGTGGTCGCTGCTTGGTCAGCTCGTCGAGGGACCGGGTGCCGTGGCGGCCCGGCCCCGCCACAGCGCCCTCGGGCTCCGGGGGAATCATGGCGATCCCGGCGGAGTCGTAGCCGCGGTACTCGAGCCGGGAAGGCCCTCGAGCAGTACCTCGAGTGTGTGGTCGCTGCCGGTCACGCCGATGATGCCGCACATGGGCTACGAGGCTAGCGCGTGCAGGCCGGAGCCCGTACCAGGTCGAGAACCGTACTGCAGGCCGAGGCCCGTACGGCAGCCCGAGGCACGCTCACCGCCCACCGCGTCGTTCAGCCCGGCGTCGCCGCCGCAGCCTGGAGCTCGTAGGCGACCAGCGCGCTCAGACGCTGGGCGATCTCCTCGGCCACCCCGTCGCCGGCGGCCTCGACCATGACCCGGACCACTGGTTCGGTCCCGCTCGGCCGTAACAGGACCCGGCCGCGTATCGGACAGGCGCTCTTGTTCCTCGGCCACCGCCGACCACACGGCGGCGGCGTCGGCCAGCAGCTCGGTGTTGGGGACCGGGACGTTGACCAGCACCTGGGGGACCCGGATGACCACCCCGTCGACCAGCTCGGAGAGCGGCTTTCCCATGCGGGTCACCAGGTCGGCCAGCACCAACCCGGTCAACAGGCCATCGCCGGTCGTGGCCAGCTGCCGGAACACGATGTGCCCGGACTGCTCGCCGCCGAGGGCCAGACCGTCGACATCCAACGCGGCCAACACATGACGGTCCCCGACCGGGGTCTCTTTGACCAGGATGCCGCGTTCGGCCATGGCCAACCGGAAACCCAGGTTGGTCATCACCGTGACCACGACGGTGTTCCCGGCCAGCTGGCCGCGGTCGGCGAGGTCCACGGCGAACAGGGCCAGCAGCTCGTCGCCGCCGATCAGGGTCCCGGTGCCGTCCACGGCCAGCAGCCGATCGGCATCGCCGTCCAGGGCCAGACCCAGGTCGGCTCCGTTGTCGATCACCGCGGCGGCCAGGGTCTCGGTGTGGGTGGACCCACACCCGGCGTTGATGTTGCTGCCATCGGGCTCGGACCCGATCACCACGACGTCGGCCCCCACACGCTCGAAGACCTCGCGGGCCACCCCGGACGCGGCACCGTGGGCGCAGTCGACGACCAGCCGCATCCCCTCGAGCCGGCGACCGTCGAGCGACGCCACCAGGTGCTCGACGTAGGCCGTTCCCGCATCGAGCTCGGTGATCAGGCGACCCACGCCGTGTCCCTCGGGGTTCTCGACCGTGGACCGCGGGGTCGAGGATGCTGACCAGCGCGTCCTCGATGGCCGCCTCCGTCTCGGGGCTGAGCTTGAGGCCCGCCCGGGCAAAGAGCTTGATCCCGTTGTCGGCGAAGGGATTGTGGGATGCGGACACCACGGCGGCGGGGAGGTCGCGCTGGGCGGACATCCAGGCCAGCGCGGGCGTGGGCAGGACGCCCACATCGATCACGTCGGCGCCCTCGCCGGCCAGGCCGGCGGCCAGTGCCGCTTGGAGGAGCGGGCCCGAGCGCCGGGTGTCCCGGCCCACGATGAAGGCGGCAGCAGGCAGGATGCGCGCCGTGGCCCGGCCCAGGGCGAGGACCAGCTCGGGGGTGAGCTCGGCGTTGGCGACACCTCTCACCCCATCGGTGCCGAACCGGGCCTGCACCATGGCTGTTGAACTACCGCTTCGAGTACTGAGGTGCCTTGCGGGCCTTCTTCAAGCCGTACTTCTTGCTTTCCTTCTCCCGGGCATCCCGGGTGAGGAAGCCGGCCTTCTTCAATGCGCCACGAAACTCCGGATCGAGGGTGCAGAGGGCCCGGGCGATGCCCAAGCGGAAGGCGCCGGCCTGGCCGGCCACCCCGCCGCCGTCGATGGTGACATCGATGTTCCACATCTCGGCCGTCTCGGTCAGCCGGAGGGGCTCGGTCACGATCATCCGGTGGGTGGCCGAGGTGAAGTAGTCCTCGAAGGTGTGGTTGTTGACGGTGATGGTCCCGTCACCGGAACGGAACCGCACACGGGCGACCGCCTGTTTGCGGCGTCCGGTGGTCTGGCAGAGGGGGGTGTTGGCCACGAGGAGCTCCTAGTTGTCTGTTCGTTCTGGGGGCGCGCTCAGGCTCCGCCGCGGGTCGAAGCCAGCCGGCGTGCGCCGGGCAGGTCCAACGGCGCGGGGGACTGCGCAGCGTGAGGATGGTCGGGACCGGCGTACACCTTGAGCTTGTCGATCATCTGGCGCCCGAGCCGGTTCTTCGGCAGCATGCCCCGGATGGCGTTCCGCACCACTTCTTCGGGGCGATCCTCCAAGAGCCGGGCATACGTCGTCGTGGTCAGGCCGCCGGGATAGCCACTATGCCGGTAATCGAGCTTGGAGTCGGCCTTGCCCGCGGTCAGCACGACCTTGGCCGCGTTGATCACCACCACATGGTCTCCGGTGTCGACGTGGGGGGCGAAGATCGGCTTGTGCTTGCCCCGGAGGATGGACGCCACCTCGGTGGCCAGGCGGCCGAGGACCATCTCGTCGGCGTCGACGAGGTGCCAGGCACGGGTGATATCAGCGGGCTTAGGGGAGAACGTACGCACGAAAGATCCTTGTTCGGTGATGCCGGGCTGCGATTCGGAGCCGGTTGGGAGCCAAATCGCCTGTGTCGCTCGTCAACTGGCCGACCGTCGGGTGGCAACAGGTTGTCGACAAACGGTCACGGGCGAACCCAGCGGAGCACAAGGATACGACGAAAGTGCCCTGGTCGGCAAGCTGCCTGGCCGAGAGCGTGCCGGGTCAGGAGCCATAGTGGACGGCGACCAGGCACAGGCCGTGCGGTGGAGCGGGCTGTGATGCCTGCTGGCGGTCGGCCGAGCGCAGGATCCACAGCATGTCCGAGGGCCGTTTCCTGCCCCGGCCCACGTCCACCAGGGTGCCGACCAGCGATCGCACCATCTGGTGGCAGAAGGCGTTGGCCTCGATCTCGAAGGCCAGCAGCGCACCGTCGGCCGGGAGGAGGGCAGCATGGCCGCCAACGGGCCCTGAGCTACGAGCGCCACGGCCTCCGGATCCACCCCGGGCGCCGTCCCCGTCGACCACCGACCACCGGGCGTCGACCACCCGCCGGATGATGGGATCGTCGGCCGACGTGCCCGGCACCCGACGGCAAAAGGCGCGAAAGTCGTGCTCCCCCAAGAGGGCATCGGAGGCCGCGGCCATGGCCCGGAGGTCGAGCACCTCGGGGACGTGCCAGGCCAAGCCGGCCAACAATGGGTCGGCGACCGGCGCGTTGACGACCAGATAGCGGTACCGGCGGCCCGTCGCCGACCGTCGGGCGTCGAACCCGTCAGGGGCCGGCCCGGCCTCTCGGACCACGATGGCCGGTCCCAGCTGCCGGTTGCACGACCGAATCAGCACGTCGGGATCGAGGCCGTCAGCGATGGAGGCGGGGAGATCCACGTGCACCACCTGGTCCTGGGCGTGGACGCCGGTATCGGTCCGTCCCGCGCAGACCAAGTGTCGGCGACGACCGGGTGACCCGGCCCAAGGCAGCGGCGAGGGCGCCGGCTACGGTGGCCTGGCCGTTCTGAGCGGCGAACCCGTGGAAACCGGACCCGTTGTAGGCGATCCGAAGGCGCCACCGGACCGCCTCGTCGGTGTCAGGGCGCTCGGAGGCGCCAGACCCCCCGGGAGGGGGGACCGAGCTCAAGCCGATTCGACGAATTCGATGCGGGCCATCGGGGCATTGTCACCCTGACGGTTCCCGAGCTTCAGGATCCGGAGGTACCCACCGGGGCGGTCCACGTAGCGGGGACCGATCTCGTCGAAGAGCTTGTGGGCCATGTCCTTGTCCCGGATGAACGCCACCACCTGGCGATGACGGTGCAAGCCGCCCTTGGCTGCCGCAGTGATGCATTTCTCGGCCACCGGTCGGAGGGCCTTGGCCTTGGCCTCGGTGGTGACCAGGGACTCGGCCGCGATCAGCGAGGCGACCAGGTTGCCCATCATGGCCTTTTGGTGGGCCGAGCTGCCGCCGAAGCGACGACCTTTCTTCGGGGTTCCCAGCATGACGTCAGTCCTTCACCCGCAGGGACAGGCCCCGCTCGTCGAGCTTCTGGAGCACCTCGTCGAGCGACTTCTGCCCGAAGTTGGTGATGTTCAACAAGTCGTCCAGCGAGCGGTCGACCAGCTCGCCGATGGTGTTGATCTGGGCCCGCTTCAGGCAGTTCCGGGGCCGCTCGGTGAGGTCCAGGTCCTCGATGCGGAGATCGAGGTCCGGTGAGCCGGTGCCGACGGTGCCGACTTCGCCCAGCTCCAGGCCCTGGGGGGCGTCTTCCAGGTCGGCGACCAGGCCGACCAGGGTGCGCAGCGTGTCTCCGGCCGAGGCCAGCGCCTCACGGGGGGTGAGGGAGCCGTCGGTCTCGATGTCGAGGACCAGGCGGTCGAAGTCGGTCGACTGCTCCACCCGGACGGGCTCGACGGTGAAGGCCACCCGGCGCACCGGGGAGAAGATGGCATCGACCGGGATCACCCCGATGACCGACGAGCGCTTGTTCTTGTCAGCCGACGAGTAGCCCCGGCCCCGCTCCACGGTGAGGTCCACGGCCAGCCGGCCCTTGCTGTTCAGCGAGGCGATGTGCTGGGCCGGGCTGAGCACCTCGACGTCCGAGGTGACCTGGATGTCGCCGGCGGTGGCGTCGCCGGGGCCCCGCTTGTCGAGGCGAATGGTCACCGGCTCGTCACTGTGCACCTTGAACAGCACGTCCTTCAGGTTCAAGAGCAGATCGGTGATGTCCTCTTTCACGCCGGGCAGGGTGGTGAACTCGTGGAGCGCCTCGTCGAAGCGCACCTGGGTGACAGAGGCGCCCGGGATCGACGACAACAGGGTGCGGCGCAGGGAGTTGCCCAGGGTGTGGCCGAAGCCGGGATCGAGAGGACCCACGGCAAACCGCTGCCGGTTGTCCTCTGCTTCGCCGATTGCTTCGACGGTAGGTCGCTGGATGATGAGCCTATCGTGGCTCCTCGTTCACGGTTTAGCTAGGTCTGTGCTGCAATGGTTGCGCGGTGGTGGTCTACTTGGAGTACAGCTCGACGATGAGCTGTTCTTGTACGGGCTCGTCGATGTGCTCGCGCAGTGGGAGCGAGGACACCTTGACGGCGAACTTGTCCCCGACCGTCTCGAGCCAGGCGGGAGCTGGCGATCGAGGGTGTCCATGTTCCGGCGAACGGGGAACAGCTCGCGGGACTGACTGCTTCAGGCTGATGACGTCGTCCTTGCGGACCCGGTAGCTGGGGATGGTGACCCGCTTGCCGTTCACCTGGACGTGGCCGTGGCGCACGAACTGGCGGGCCTGGGAACGGCTGGCGCCCCACCCGGCCCGGAAGGCCACGTTGTCGAGACGGAGCTCGAGCATGCGCAGCAGGTTCTCGCCGGTGATGCCCGGGTGCCCGGCTGGCTTCCTCGTAGAGATTGCGGAACTGCTTCTCGAGCAGACCGTAGATGCGGCGGGCCTTCTGCTTCTCACGCAGCTGGGCCAGGTACTCCGAGCCCTGGCGCATGCGGTCGCGGCCGTGCTCGCCCGGGGGATAGGCGCGACTGTGACGGTCGGTGACCGCCTCGGAAACGGGGCACTTCATCGAGTAGCAGCGCTCGTCCCTTCAAGAAGAGCTTGGTGCGCTCCCGGCGGCAAAGCCGGCAAACGGGTCCGGTGTATCTGGCCAATGTGTTTCCTCTGATCCCTTCGATCTTCGCCCGGCTAGACCCGGCGCCGCTTCTTGGGGCGGCAGCCGTTGTGCGGGATGGGGGTGACGTCTTTGATGCCGGCCACTTCGATGCCGGCGGCGGCCAGGGACCGGATGGCCGTCTCCCGGCCCGAGCCCGGGCCGCGGACGAGGACGTCGACCCGGCGGACGCCGTGCTCCATGGCCTTTTTGGCGCACGACTCGGCCGCCAGCTGGGCGGCGAAGGGCGTGGACTTGCGGGATCCCTTGAACCCGACGTTTCCGGCCGAGGCCCAGGCGAGCACGTTGCCCTCGGGGTCGGCGATGGACACGATGGTGTTGTTGAACGAGCTCTTGATGTGGGCGACGCCGACCGCGATGTTCTTGCGCTCCTTGCGACGGGGCCGGCGGGCGGCGCCGGCTGCCTTGGTGGGCTTGGCCATTACTTGCGGACCTTCTTCTTGCCGGCGACCGTCTTCTTCGGTCCCTTACGAGTACGGGCGTTGGTGTGGGTGCGCTGGCCGTGCACGGGCAGGCCCTTGCGATGGCGGACGCCCTGGTAGCAGCCGATCTCCATCTTCCGCTTGATGTCCTGGGACACGTCCCGCCGCAGGTCGCCCTCGACCTGGTAGTTGGCGTCGATGAACGTGCGCAGACGGGTGACCTCTTCGTCGGTGAGGTCCCGGACCCGGGTGTCGGGACTGGTCTCGGTGGCCGCGCAGATGTTCTGTGCCGTGGTCTGGCCGATGCCAAAGATATAGGTGAGAGCAATCTCCAACCGCTTCTCACGGGGGATGTCTACGCCGCTGATACGAGCCACGCTGTCCTTCCTTCTTCCTTGCCCTAGCCCTGCCGCTGCTTGTGGCGGGGGTTCTCGCAGATGACCACGACCCGCCGATGGCGGCGGATCACCTTGCACTTCTCACACATCGGCTTGACGCTCGGTCGTACCTTCATGCTCTTGCACCTCTCTCACTGCTGCTTACTGCCGCCATCGAAATCTCTGTTGCTCTGCCCTACTGCCGCCGCTGCCTGCTACCTGCTGCCGCTGCTCCGAACGTCGCGGCCATCGGCCCGCTCGATGTTCAGCCCTCATTTGTAGCGGTAGGTGATCCGGCCCCGGGCCAGGTCGTAGGGGGTGATCTCCACCTGCACACGGTCGCCGGGGAGGATCCGGATGCGGTGCATCCGCATCTTCCCCGAGCTATGGGCCAGTACCTTGTGGCCGTTCTCGAGCTCGACGCGGAACATGGCGTTCGGCAGCGGCTCGACGACGGTTCCCTCCAGCACGATGGCGTCTTCTTTGGGCTTGGGCAGGTGATTCTCCTCGAAACTCAGTTGTCCTGTTCCGCTCACCCCACGGTCAGCGTGCAGCACACGATCGGCATAGTGTCGGTGTACCGCACCGCCGTCGGCGGGCACCAGAGGGGCGCTACCGGGAGCGGGATCGGCACGCCATCACCACCGGTGGCGAGCCGAACGACTAGTTTAGCGCCTCGGCGCAATTGCCAGTTCGATCGGCAAATCCGGCCCCAACGGGTGCCCGATGGCCACCTCGGAGCCCGAACGGCCACCGGGTGGCCCCTCGGCGGTTCCCGGTACGCGGCCGGCCCTCAGAGGACGGTGAACACCTCCGGACCGTTGTCGGTCACCGCGATGGTGTGCTCGAAGTGGGCCGACAAGCGCCCGTCTGCGGTGACCACGCTCCACCCGTCGTCGAGCTGGACGCGTCTCGGGGCTTCCGGCGTTGACCATCGGCTCGACGGCGAACACCATCCCCGACTTGAGCATGGGGCCCGGCGTTCCCGGCCAGTAGTTGGGCACCTGGGGCTCCTCGTGCATCGCCGTGCCGATGGCGTGGCCGACGTACTCACGGACCACGGTGAACCCGGCCCCCTCCGCGACCTTCTGGACGGCCCGGCCCGACCTCGTTCAGCCGGTTGCCGTCGACGCAGCTGGTCGATCCCTGCCCACAGGCTGCCCTCGGTCACCTCCAACAGCCGCGTCGGCCTTGGGGGTGATCTCCCCGATGCCCACGGTAAAGGCGGCATCGCCGTGGTAGCCCTCGATGATCGCCCCGCAGTCGACCGAGAGGATGTCGCCCTCCTCGAGCACCGTGGTCCGATGGGATGCCGTGGACGATCATGGAGTTGGGCGACGTGCAGATGACGGCCGGGAACCCGTGGTAGTTGAGGAAGTTGGACTGGCGCCCCGGCGCTCGAGCACGTCTCGGGCCACCTGGTCGATGGCGCCGTGGTCACGCCGGGGCGGGGCGCGGCCCGGGTCGCCTCGTGCATCTCGGCGACGACCTTGCCGGCCCTGCGCATCTGGCCAGTCGTCGGTCGTCTCCACGCTCGGCTCTGGGTCGTCGACCTGCCGAGCCGCCTCCGGCCCGTCTGCCAGGGTCGGCGCCTCGCCGACCTCGCCGGACGCTCCGGTCGCGGTGACCTCGATCGACCCGGACCAGCCGGCGGTCACCGCATCGGGCGAGCCCGAGCCGTTCACCGTGGCCAGCTGCTTGCGTTCCCGGTACCACTCGATCAGCGGAGCGGTCTGGCGCTCGTAGATCTCCAGCCGGCGGGGGATCGCCTCTTCGCGGTCGTCCTCGCGCTGGATGACCTCACCGCCGCAGACGTCACAGGTCCAGTTGATCAGTGGTGGCGATCGACACCGAGTAGTTGGCCCCGCAGTCGACGCACACCCGGCGCGCGGCCAGCCGGCGCAGCACCTGGGCGGTGGAGACCTCGATGTCGATGGCCAGGTCGAGGTCCATCGGGGCCAGGAGGTCGGCCAGGGCCTCGGCCTGGTCGATGGTCCGGGGGCAGCCGTCCAGGACGAAGCCCCGGGCCCGGACGTCTCCCTCGTTCAGCCGCTCGGCCACCATGTCCATGATCAGGTCGTCGCTCAGCAGCTCGCCCGGTCCATGAGGTCCTTGGCCTTGTGCCCGAGGGCCGTCCCTTGCTTGACCGCGGCCCGCAACATGTCCCCGGTGGAGACATGTGGGACGACGTAATGGTGCGAGAGACGCACGCACTGCGTCCCCTTACCTGCCCCCTGTTTGCCGAGGACAACGAGCCTGGCGCCGGGTACCACTTACTTGAGAAAGCCCTCGTAGTTCCGCATCATGAGCTGGCTGTCGATCTGCTTCATCGTTTCTAGCGCAACGCCCACGGCGATAAGGAGGGTCACTCCGTAGAAGGGGTAGCCGGTCATGTGCCAGGCCGACATGAGCAGCGAGGGCACAACGGCCACCGCGCCCAGGAACAACGCGCCCGGCCAGGTGATGCGGTTGAGGATCTGGGCAAGGTAGCGCTCGGTGGGCGACCGGGCCGGATGCCGGGGATGTACCCGCCTTGCTTCCGGATGATGTCGGCCTGCTGGTGCGGGTCGAAGGCGACGTCGACATAGAAGAACGTGAACAACAAGATGAGCACGAAGTACGAGAAGATGTAGACCAGGCTGGTCGGGGTGATGTTGTGGTTGACCAGGTGCTGGAAGGCCGCCGACGGGACGATGTTCGACAACAGCACCGGGATGTACAGGACCGAGCTGGCGAAGATGATCGGGATGACGCCGGACTGGTTGACCTTCAGCGGGATGTAGGTGCTCTGAGCCGCCGAAGGTCGCGCCGACCAACCACCCGTTTGGCAAACGTGACCGGGATCCGCCGTTGGCCCTGGTCGACGAAGACGATCAGCACCAGCAGGGCCACCGACACACCAGGATGACCCCGAACTTGAACGGCCACCCTCTCCGCACTGTGTTCATCCCGCCGGGGATGCCGGCCACCACGTTGGCGAAGATCAGGATGGACATGCCCTGGCCGATACCCCGTTGGGTGATCAGCTCGCCCAACCACATGACGAACGCGGTGCCGGCGGTCAGGGTCATGACGATGAAGCGGCACGTCAGATCGGTGAGTGGAGGATCAGGTCGATGTTCTGGTTCGCCGAACAGGCCGCCGCCGCCCTTGTGGAACACGTAGACCAGCCCGGTGGACTGCATCAGGGCCAGGGCGATGGTCAGGTACCGCGTCGTCTGGGTCAGCTTCTTCTGGCCGACCGCACCCTGGTCACGCCACTGCTCGAGCTTGGGGATCACCGTGGCCAGCAGCTGGATGATGATCTGGAGGTGATGTAGGGCATGATCCCCAGCCCGAACACGGCCATGCGGGTCAGCGCCCCACCCGAGAACAGGTTCAGGAAGCCGAGCACCCCCGACGACTTGGCCGCCGAGGTGACCTGCTGGACCTTGGCGAAGTCGATGAACGGGGCCGGGACGTTGGCGCCGAACTGGTAGATGGCGATGATGCTCAGCGTGAACAGGACCTTCTTGCGAAGATCCGGAATACGGAAGATGTTTGCCAAGCTGGAGAGCATGCGTGCCCCTCGACGCCTTTCGGTCGGTCGATGCTAGCGGTTGGTGAGGGCGTTGCCCTTTGCGGGCGGTCGGCCGTTGCCAAAGGGCAGGGGCACGACCGTCACCGAGCCACCGGCTCCGGTGATGGCGGCTTCGGCCGACTTCGAGAAGGCGTGAGCCTCGACCCGCAACGGGCGGGACAGCTCGCCGCCTCCGAGGATCTTCACCAGGGCGTTCTTCTTGGCCAGCCCGGCCGCCACCAGGGCGGCCAGATCGGCCTGCTCACCGTCGATGGCGCTGAGGGCGCCGACGTTGACCGGGGTGTACTCCACCCGGAAGGGGTTCTTGAAACCGCGCAGCTTGGGGATCCGCTGCATCAACGGCAGCTGGCCACCCTCGAACCCTGCGGGGATCTTGCTCCGCGCCGCCTGGCCCTTGGTCCCTCGACCAGCGGTCTTACCGCCCTTGCCGGCGATGCCTCGGCCGACACGACGGCGCGGTCGTGTGGACCCGGCTGGCGGTCGTAGCTCATGGACCTTCATCGAGCACCTCTCTCGTCTTCACGGGCCGGGGTGACCTCGATCAGGTGGGGCACCCGGGCCAGCATGCCGCGAATCTCGGGCCGATCGGGCAGCACGTTGGTGCGGCCGATGCCGCGCAGCCCCAGGGCACGCAGCGTTCCCCGGTGCTTGGGCTTGGTTCCGATGCCCGAGCGCACCTGGGTGACGCGGATCCAGCCCGTGGCCGATCGGTCGGTGCCGGAGTTGCTGCTGCCATGCTCAGCTCACCTCCGTGAACAGGTCGCCTTCACGGCGCCGCTCGCGGTAGGCCTGGAGCACACCGCGGGGGATGACGTCCTCGGCCCGCTTGCCCCGCAGGGTGGCGATCTCGTCGGGTCGCTTCAGGCCCTTGAGCCCGGCGATGGTGGCATGGGCCACGTTGATCCCGTTGGACGAGCCGAGCGACTTGGCCAGGATGTCCCGGATGCCGGCCATCTCCAGGATGGCCCGGGCCGCGCCGCCGGCGATGACGCCGGTACCGGGGGCGGCGGGCTTCAACATCACCCGGCCGGCACCGCTCTCGCCGACGATGGGGTGGGTGATGGTCGAGCCGGCCAGCGGCACCTCGAAGACGTTCTTGCGCGCCTCTTCGATGCCCTTTTGCACAGCCAGGCCGGCCTCTTTGGCCTTGCCGTAGCCCAGGCCGACGTTGCCGTTCCCGTCGCCCACCACCATGAGGGCGGCAAAGGAGAACCGGCGGCCGCCCTTGACCACCTTGGACACCCGGTTGACCCGGATGGTGCGCTCTTCGTATTGCAGTTCGGCCATCAGAACTCCAGTCCTTCAGCACGGGCCGCGTCCGCCAGTGCGGCGACCCGTCCGTGGTAGGTGAATCCACCCCGGTCGAAGACCACGGTGGTGACGCCGGCCGCTTTGGCCCGCGAGGCCACCAGCGTGCCCACCGCCTTGGCCGCGTCGATGTTGCTGCCCGGCTTGCCCCGCAGATCGCTCTCGACGGTCGACGCCGAGGCGACGGTGCGCCCGGCCAGGTCGTCGATGAGCTGGGCGGAGATGTGCTTGTTGGACCGGAAGACGGCCAGGCGCGGCCGTTCGGCCGTTCCCGAGACCTTGCGCCGGACCCGGGAGTGGCGCCGACGCCGGAGCTCCAGCTTGTGATCGGTTGCTCGTCCCATTACTTCGCTGCCTTCCCTGCCTTGCGGGCGACCCGCTCACCGGCGTACCGGACCCCTTTGCCCTTGTAGGGCTCGGGCTTGCGGAGCTTTCGGATGTCTGCCGCCACTTGGCCGACCTTTTCCTTGTCGATCCCCTTCACGATGATGCGGGTGGGGGTGGGCACCTCGAAGGTCACGCCGTCGGGTGCGCTCACGTTCACCGGGTGCGAGTAGCCGAGGGCCAGCTCCAGGGCACCGGCGCCCTTGGGGATGGCCCGGTACCCGACGCCGACGATCTCCAGTTCCTTGGTGTACCCGGCGGTCACGCCGACGACCATGTTGGCCACCAGCGAGCGGGTCAGGCCGTGGAGGGCCCGGTTCTGTCGCTGGTCGTCGGGCCGCTCGACCACCACCTCGTCGCCGTCCTGGCGGACGGTGATGACGGCGGGAACCAAGCGAGCCAGCTCGCCCTGGGGTCCCTTGACGGTGATCCGGTTGCCCTCGGCCACGGCCACGGACACGCCGGACGGCACCGGGATGGGGGATCGTCCGATGCGCGACATCAGCGATCACCGCCCACTGGTCATGGAGCGGCCGGTCATGGCACTGCCGGCTGGTCAGGATTCGGTTACCAGACATAACAGAGAACCTCCCCGCCCATGCGGCGCTTGCGGGCCTCACGGTCGGTCATCAGACCCTTGGACGTCGACACCACGGCCACGCCCATGCCTCCGAGGACGCGGGGCATCTTGTCGGCGCGGGCGTAGATGCGCAGGCCGGGCTTGGACACCCGCTTGATTCCCGAGATGGTCCGGGCCCGGTCGGGTGCGTACTTCATGATGATCTCGAGGGTCCGTCCCGGCTTGTCCGGGTTGTCGTTCACCTCGAAGCCAGTGATGTAGCCCTCGTCCACCAAGATGGCGGCCAGGGACTCCTTCAGCTTGGAACCGGGCATCTTCACCGTATCGAAATGGGCCGTGTTGGCGTTCCGGATGCGGGTGAGCATGTCGGCGATGGGGTCGGTCATAGTCATCGGTCGTCTCCTCCCCTCACCAGCTGGCCTTGGTCACGCCGGGAATCTCGCCGGCGTGCACCATCACCCGCAGACAGATCCGGCACAGGCCGAACTTGCGGTAGACGGACTTCGGGCGGCCACACCGACGGCAGCGGGTGTACCCGCGTACCTTGAACTTCGGTGTGCGCTGTTGCTTCTCGATCAGAGCCTTCTTCGCCATGGGGTTACTGGTTCTCCTGTCGGAACGGGAAACCGAAAGCAGCCAGGAGTGCCCGGCCCTCGTCGTCGGTACGTGCTGTGGTGGCGATGGTGATGTCCATGCCTCGGGTGGAGTCGATGCGGTCGTAGTCGACCTCGGGAAAGATGAGCTGTTCGGTGACGCCGAACGTGTAGTTGCCGTGGCCGTCGAACGATCTCGGCGACAGGCCCCGGAAGTCACGGATGCGGGGGATGGCCGTGGCCACCAGTCGGTCGAAGAACTCCCAGGCCCGGTCGCCCCGGAGGGTCACCTTGGCCCCGATCTCCTGGCCTTCCCGAAGCTTGAAGCCGGCGATCGACTTCTTGGCCCGGGTGACCACCGGCTTTTGGCCGGTAATGATCTCCAGGTCGGTCATGGCTCCCTCGATGAGCGACTTCTGCTGGGTGGCCCGGCCCACGCCCATGTTGAGCACGATCTTGGACAGCGCGGGGCACTTCCATGATGTTGGCCAGGCCCAGGGACTCCTGGAGCTGGGCCCGCACCTCGTTGTTGTAGCGGCTCTTCAGCCGCGGCCGAGTGGCGCCAATGGCGGGGGCCATCACAGATCACCGCCGCACTTGCGGCAGACCCGCACTTTGCGTCCGTTCTCGTCGATCCGCATTCCGATCCGGGTCGGACCGCACGAGCCGCACACGATGGCCACCGAGGACACCGATACGGGCATGAACTTGTCGATGACGCCGCCCTGCATGGTGGCGCGGGTGGGCTTGGCGTGGCGCTTGGCCACGTGGACCCCCTCGACGATGACCCGACCTTCGGACGGGATGGCCCGGACGACGTCGGCGCGCTTGCCCCGGTCCTTGCCCGAGATGACCTGAACTTTGTCTCCCTTGCGGATACGCATCACAACACCTCCGGTGCTAGTGAGACAATCCGCATGAAGCGCTTGTCGCGCAGCTCTCGGCCGACCGGTCCGAAGATGCGGGTCCCACGTGGTTGCTGCTGGTCGTTGATCAATACGGCGGCGTTCTCGTCGAAACGGATGTAGCTGCCGTCCGGTCGGCGTTTTTCCTTCTTGGTGCGGACGACGACGCACTTGACGACGTCACCCCGCTTCACTGCGGCGCCGGGGATGGCGTCTTTGACGGTGGCCACGAAGATGTCGCCGATCGAGGCGTAGCGGCGGCGCGAGCCACCGAGCACCTTGATGCAGAGCACTTCTTTGGCCCCGGAGTTGTCAGCCACCCGCAGGCGGGATTCCTGTTGGATCATCGGGCCCGCTCCAGCACTTCACCCAGGCGCCAGCGCTTGAGCTTCGAGATCGGGCGGGTCTCCACCACTCGGACCCGGTCCCCCACCTTGGCCGAATTCTCCTGGTCGTGGACGTAGAGGCGCTTGGTGCGCTGCACCGTCTTCCCGTAGCGGGGATGGCGCACCCGTTCGACCACGGACACCACCACGGTGGCGTCCATGCCGTCGGAGACGACAATGCCCTCACGGACCTTGCGGCGGTTCGCCCGCTCGTCGGTTGTCGGCTCGTCGGCCATCAGCCCTCTTCCTCCACATCTTCGTCGGTGGACGCGGCCTTGGCCGCTGTCGCGGTCGTCGTGCCGGCCACCTTCACGCCGTCCTCGTCTTCTTCGTCCGCCTCGGCGTCTTCGGCTGCTGCGTCTTCGGCCTCAGCATCTTCGGCGGCGATGTCCTCGGTCTCAGCCTCTTCGGCCTCGGCTGCGAGGTCTTCGGCGGCACCGTCCTCAGCCTCGGCGTCCTCGTCGACGACGTGGTCGGCGGCGCCGTCTTCCGTCTCGACGTCCTCGTTCTCCTCGGCCCGCTCGGCCGCCCGCCGTTCGGCGGCAGGAACTCGGGTCCGCCCCAGCGCCTTGTCCTCGGCGGCCTGACGGGCCGCGGCCTGGTGGACGGGGATGTCCTCGACGGCCAACCCTTCGGCCTCGGCGATCTCCCGGGCCCGGAGCTCGGTGAGAAGTCGGGCGATGTCCTTACGGACGTGGTTCATCCGAGAGAAGTTGTCCAACTGACCGGTGGCCAGCTGAAAGCGCAGGTTGAACAGCTCGCGGCGGGTTTCGTTGAGTCGGATTTCGAGCTCGTCGCCGTCGAGCTCGACTATTTCTGCGGCGGTGGCCATCAGACTTGGACCTCCGGTGTCCCATGGGTCCCGGGACGGATGACGAACTTGGCTTTGAACGGGAGCTTCTGGATGGCCCGCTCCATGGCCTCTTTGGCCAGGCCCTGCTCCACGCCGGCCAGCTCGAAGAGAATCCGGCCCGGCTTGACCACGGCTACCCAGTGCTCGGGGTTGCCCTTGCCCGAGCCCATGCGGGTCTCGGCCGGCTTCTGGGTGACCGGCCGGTCCGGGAACACCCGGATCCATACCTTGCCACCGCGCTTCACGTGACGGGTCATGGCAATACGGGCGGCCTCGATCTGCCGGGCGGTCAGCCAGGCAGGCTCCAGGGCCTGGATGCCGAAGTCACCGAAATTGACGGTGGCGCCACCCTTGGCTGCGCCGGTCATCCGGCCGCGCTGTTGCTTGCGATGCTTGACCTTGCGGGGCATCAACATGTCAGTCGACCTCCTTGCGGAAGTGCGGGGTCTCGTGGTGCTCGCGGGTCCGGCGCTCGATCTCCTCGTCCTCGCTGAGGATGCGCTCGAGCTCGTCGGGAACGGCGGGGGTGGCGACCATATCGGCGGTGTCCTGGTCGACCATGCCCTCGGGCACCTCAGGCGCTTCGGTGGCACCGTCGCCCACGACGACGCTCCCCGGTGCACCTTGTTCGGCCCGGCGACGACCGCCGCCGGCGGTGATGAGCCGGCGGGGCGGGGCGCCCTGGCCCGACGTCTCGCCCACGGCCATGGCTGCCTCGCGGTTGATCTTTTCTTCCGAGGAGATCTTGTAGGGCAGGATGTCGCCCTTGTAGATCCACACCTTCACGCCGATACGGCCGAAGGTGGTCTTGGCCTCACGGAAGCCGTAGTCGATGTCGGCCCGGAGGGTATGGAGAGGCACCCGGCCTTCCCGGTAGGACTCCTTACGGGCCATCTCCGAACCGCCGAGGCGGCCCGAGCACTGGACCCGGACGCCGAGGGCACCGGCCTTTTGCACCGTCTGGATGGCTCGCTTCATGGCCCGCCGGAAGGCGACCCGACGAGCGAGCTGGTCGCAGATCCCCTGGGCGATGAGGGCGGCATCCAGCTCGGGCTGCTTGATCTCTTGGATGTTCAGCTGGATCCGGTTGACCAGGCCGGTGATCTCTTCGATCTTCTTCTTCAACCGGTCGGCTTCGGACCCGCGGCGGCCGATAACGATGCCCGGGCGGGCGGTGTGGATGTCGACCCGCAGGCGATCACGGGTGCGCTCCACCTCGATGCGGCTGACGGCCGCCGACTCCAGCTGCGACATCAGGAAGTCGCGGATCTTCCAGTCCTCGATCACGCAGTTCTGATAGTTGCGCTCTTCGAACCACCGAGATTTCCAATCGGTGGTCACGCCGAGCCGGAACCCGTAGGGGTTGACCTTCTGGCCCATCTACTTGCCCTTCTTTTCGGCGGATTCGCCGCTCGTCTCGTCGGACGACGTCGCCTGGGCGTCGGCCTCTTCGTCTTCGGCCGTCTCGTCGGCGGTTGCCTCGTCCTGTGCCGTCGTCCACGGCGGCCTCGTCGTCGACCTCGTCTACTTCGTCGTCTGCTTCGTCGTCGGCTTCGTCGGCCTGGTCGTCGACCTCGTCCTCGTCGACCGCCTCATCATCGGCGTCGTCGTCGAAGTCCTCTTCGACCGCCTCATCGTCGAAGTCCTCTTCGACCGCCTCGTCGTCGTAGTCCTCGATCTCGTCGTCGAGCTCGTCCACCTCCGGCGTTTCCGCCTGACGGGTGTCGACCGCGGCTTCGGACTGCTGGCGGCGACGGGACCCGGCCACGCGGCGGGAGCGCTGGGTGCCGGTGGCGGCCTGCTTGGCTCGACGGCGGGCCAGGCGATTCTCGGGAAGGCGGCTCACGATGATGGTGACATGACTGGTGCGCTTGCGGATGCGGGTGGCCCGACCCCGGGCGCGGGGGCGCCAGCGCTTGAGGGTGCTGCCCTCGTCGGCGTAACAGGCGGAGACGAACAGCTCCTCGCCGTTCAGGCCGTCGTTGTGGACAGCGTTGGCCACGGCCGAGGCGAGCACCTTGCCGATGATGGTGGCCGCTTCACGGTCACCGAGGGACAGGATCTCGGCGGCCCGGTCGACGTCCTGGCCGCGGATGAGGTCGAGGACCTGGCGCGCCTTGTTCGGCGAGAGCCGGGTGTGGCGGAGGACAGCCCTCGTCCCTTCCCGCTCATTGGTCTTCACGCCCGGCATGTCAGCGCCTTCCCGCCCGCTCTTGGCCGGCATGGAACTTGAAGGTCCGGGTGGGCGAGAACTCCCCCAGCTTGTGACCGACCATCGACTCGGTCACGTACACGGGCACGTGCTTGCGCCCGTCGTGGACGGCGATGGTGTGGCCCACCATGTCCGGGATGATCGTCGAGCGGCGGGACCACGTCTTGATGACCTTCTTGTCCCCGGCCGCGTTCAGTACGTCCACCTTCTTCAGGAGGTGGTCGTCGACGAACGGACCTTTCTTCAAGCTGCGAGGCATGGTGTGCGGTTCCCTCTACTTCCCTACCGCCGGGCACCGCGTGTGCGGCGCCTGCGGACGATCATCTTGTCGGAGTCCTTGTGACGTGGACGGGTGCGACCCTCGGGCTTGCCCCAAGGGGAGACCGGATGGCGGCCACCCGAGGACTTGCCCTCGCCACCGCCCAGCGGGTGGTCGACCGGGTTCATGGCCACACCACGGGTCTGCGGGCGCTTGCCCTTCCAGCGGTTACGGCCGGCCTTGCCGATCTTGATCAGCTCGGCCTCGGCGTTCCCGACCGTGCCCAATGTGCCCCGGCAGTCGATGGACACCCGGCGCATCTCGGTGGACGGCAGCCGCAGGGTGGCAAACAGCCCCTCTTTGGCCACCAGCTGAATGCTCATGCCCGCCCCGCGGGCCAGCTTGCCCCCGCCGCCGGGCCGCAGCTCGACGTTGTGGACGACCGAACCCACGGGGATGAACCGGAGGGGCAGAGCATTCCCGGAACGGATCTCAGCACCCTGACCGGACTGGAGGCGGTCACCGACCTTCACCCCGGCCGGAGCCAGGATGTAGCGCTTCTCGCCGTCGAAGTAGTGGAGCAGGGCGATCCGGGCGTTGCGGTTGGGGTCGTACTCGATGGCGGCAACCTTGGCCGGCACGCCGTCCTTGTCCCGCTTGAAGTCGACCAGGCGGTACTGCTGCTTGTGGCCGCCGCCGCGGTGACGGGACGTCTTGCGCCCGTAGGCGTTGCGACCACCGGTGGAGGGCTTGGGGGCGAGCAACGACTTCTCGGGCCGGTCGCGGGTGATCTCGGCGAAGTCGGAGACGGTCTGGAACCGACGGCCGGCACTGGTGGGCTTGCGTGAACGGAGGGGCATAGTGGGACTCGTTTCCTCAGCTCTCGAACAGATCGATCGAGTCACCCGGTTGCAGAGTGACCATGGCCCGCTTGGTGTCGACCCGATGGCCGACGGTGTTGTTGCGGCGGTTCCGCTTCGACTTGCCCTTGCGGTTCAGGGTGTTCACCTTGGTGACGCGGACGTTGAACGCCTGCTCCACCGCGAGGCGGACTTCGATCTTGGTGGCGTCGGGGTCGACGACGAAGACATAGACGTTGTTGTCCATCAAGGCGTAGGTCTTCTCCGACACCACCGGTCGCAAGAGGATGTTGTGGGCATCTCTCATGAGTCGCTCCCCTCGGTGTCAGCGTCGGCTGCGGTGGCGGTGTCTGTCGCCGTGTCTGCGGCCGTAGCGGTTTCGGCTTCGGTGCCTGACGTGGTTTCGGCATCGGCAACAGGGGCCGCTTCGGTCTTGATTTCGCCGGCGGCTTCTGCCGGGGCCGAGTCGGCCACCGGGGCCGCAGCCGCTTCGGTCAACGAGTCGGCCTCGGGGGCGGCGCCGCCGGGCAGGGTGGCGTCGGTGAACACGATCCAGTCGTTGCACAGGATGTCGTAGGCGTTGAGCTCGGAGATCATGATCGTCTGGATGTCGGTGAGGTTGCCGAACGAGCGGTCGGCGTACCCGTCGTCGATTCCCAGCACCAGCAGGATCCGACCCTTGAGGCCGAGGGCTCCGAGGGCGGCGACGGCGTCCTTGGTCCGGGGCACATCGAAGGTCCACTGGTCGATCACGGCGACCTTGCCGCCCGAGGCCCGGTCGGACAGGGCGGAGCGCAGGGCGAGCTGCACCATCTTCTTGGGGGTCTTCTGGGCGTAGCTGCGGGGCTTGGGCCCGAGGGCGACGCCGCCACCGATCCACTGGGGCGAGCGGGTGGAACCCTGGCGGGCCCGGCCGGTGCCCTTCTGGCGGAAGGGCTTGGCCCCGCCTCCTCGCACCTCGGCCCGGGTCTTGGTCGACTGGGTGCCGGCGCGGGCGGCGGCCAGCTGGGCCGTGACCACCTGGTGCAACACGTCCTGATTGGGCTTGACGCCGAAGGTGGCCGGGTCCAGGTCGACCGGACCGAGCTCGGTCCCGTCCTGGCTGCGGCGGGTCACGGTGTGGTGCTTCAGCTCGGGGCGAAGGAAACGTCGGATGGCAGCCGGGGAGGCGGTCTCCAGGTCGATCACGTCAGAACCTGTCTGGGCGGCGCTCACGATGCCCTCCCTCCTTTGACCGTCGGGGCCTTGATGGCGTCGCGGAGGACGACCATGCCGCCGCGGGGCCCGGGTACGGCACCCTTGATGAGCACCAGCTCCCGCTCCGGATCGGCTTGTACCACCTCGAGGTTCAACGTGGTGACCTGCTCGCCACCCATGCGGCCGGCCATCTTCGTGCCCTTGAACACCCGGGACGGCGTGGCGCAGGCACCGATGGAGCCGGGCGAGCGGTGCTTCTTGTGGTTCCCGTGGGAGGCGCCCTGGCCCTTGAAGTTGTGGCGCTTCATGGCTCCAGCGAAGCCCTTGCCCTTGCTGACGGCGATGGCGTCGACCAGCTCGCCGGGCTGGAGGAGGTCGGCGGTGAGCTGCTGGCCCACCTCGTAGGACTCGGCATCGTCGATCCGCAGCTCCACCAGGCGTCGGCCAGGGTCGACGCCGGCCTTGTCGAAGTGGCCCTGTTCGGGCTTGGACAGCGTGGTCGACCGCCGATAGCCCCAGGTCACCTGCAGGGCGGCATAGCCCTCCCGCTCGGTCGTTTTGACCTGGACGATGCGGACGGGCGCGACGCGCACCACCGTGACCGGGATGGCCCGGTTCTGATCGTCCCATATTTGGGTCATTCCGACCTTTTCGCCCACGATCGCCCTGGTGGCCACTGGAGCTTCTCCGTCTCGACTGTTCTGTGCTTGCTCGGCGCCGGCCGGCACCGATGTGTAACTGCTCGTGTAACTGCTCGACTACTTCGACTGCTGCCGGGCGTACCGGGCAGCTCCGAATCCACGGTTCAGCCGGTGCATCGGATGGCTCCGGCTTGCATGCAGACGCTCCGCTCGGATGAACCCGAGCGGAGCGCTCGCTTGTTGGGCCCGAGGTCCCCGCCGGTTTCCCGGAAGGCGCTCGAGCACGTCTCACTCGACAATGTCAGGTCGAAATCGACCCGGCTGACTACGCTACACCATCCGTGCCCAGGTCGCATTCGCCACCAGGGCGAACAGGACGAACTGGGCGAACGGTCTCGCGACGGGGCTAGACGGTCTGGATCTTGATCTCGATGTCCACGCCGGCGGGCAGATCGAGCCGTTGGAGCGAGTCGACCGTCTTGGGCGTGTGCTCCACGATGTCGACCAGGCGCTTGTGCACCCGCATCTCGAAGTGCTCGCGGCTGTCCTTGTACTTGTGGGGCGACCGGATCACCGTATAGCGATGCTTTTCCGTGGGGAGAGGGACCGGACCCAGCACCTTCGCCTGGGTACGGATCACCGTTTGCACGATCTTCTCGGTCGACTGATCGAGAATCTCGTGGTCATAGGCCTTGAGGCGAATGCGGATCTTCTGTCGTGGGCCTTCTGCGGCCATGGGTGGCGGCGTCCTCTCTTGGAGTGGTGCTCGGTGCCGGACTAGGCGAGGATCTTGGTGACCCGACCGGAGGCCACGGTGCGGCCACCTTCTCGGATGGCGAACCGGAGCCCCTCGTCCATGGCGATCGGCTTGCCCAGCTCCACCGTCATTTCCGTGTTGTCACCGGGCATGACCATCTCGGTGCCCTCGGGCAGCTCGATGGTGCCGGTCACGTCGGTGGTCCGGAAGTAGAACTGGGGCCGGTAGTTGGTGAAGAACGGCTTGTGCCGGCCGCCCTCGTCCTTGTTCAGCACGTAGACGGTGGCCTCGAACTTGGTGTGGGGGGTGATCGAGCCGGGCTTGCACAGGACCTGGCCCCGCTCCACCTCTTCCTTCTTCGTGCCTCGGAGGAGGGCGCCGATGTTGTCGCCGGCGCGGCCTTCATCGAGCAGCTTGCGGAACATTTCGATACCGGTGACCGTCGTCCGCTGCGTGTCGCGGAGCCCGACGATCTCGACTTCCTCGCCCACCTTCACGACGCCCTGCTCCACCTTGCCGGTGACGACGGTGCCGCGACCGGTGATGGACATGACGTCCTCGATCGACATCAAGAAGGGCTTCTCAACGTCGCGCTTGGGCTCGGGGATGTAGGAGTCCACCGCATCCATCAGCTCGGTGATCTTCGCCGCGGCCTCGGGGTCGCCCTCCAGGGCCTTCAGGGCGCTGACCCGGATGATCGGGGTGTCGTCGCCGGGGAACTCGTTGTCGCTGAGCAGCTCGCGTACCTCGAGCTCGACCAGGTCGAGGAGCTCCTCGTCGTCGACGATGTCCGCCTTGTTCAGGGCGACCACGATGTAGGGAACGCCGACCTGGCGGGCCAACAGGACGTGCTCGCGGGTCTGGGGCATGGGTCCGTCAGCGGCGGAGACGACCAGGATGGCCCCGTCCACCTGGGCGGCGCCGGTGATCATGTTCTTGATGTAGTCGGCGTGACCGGGCATGTCGACGTGGGCGTAGTGCCGGTTGGGGGTCTCGTACTCGACGTGGGCGATCGAGATGGTGATGCCCCGCTGCTTCTCTTCGGGCGCCTTGTCGATCTGGTCGAAGGGGGTGAACTCCGTGGTCGGGTCGTTGTCGTGGAGGACCTTGGTGATGGCCGCGGTGAGCGTGGTCTTCCCATGGTCGATGTGACCCATCGTTCCCACATTGACGTGGGGCTTATTGCGCTCGAACTTCTTCTTGGCCATGGCTGGGGTAATGCTCCCTGGGTCTCGGGCGGCGCCCCCTCGGGCCCGCCACGACGGAGGCGGATGCCTTCCGTCCTTCTGTGTTATCGTCTGGTGTTGGTCTGCGTGTTGTACTGGTGCTGCTGGTACTGCGTTACTGGTGTTGCATCCTGTCGTATTACTCGATAATGCTGGTCTCGTGCCGGTATCACCGCCTGAGCGTGCCGGCGTGACGCCTACTCCCCGCGCGCCTTGGCAATGATCTCCTTGGCGATCGATTCGGGGACCTCGTTGTACGCGTGGAACTGCATGGAGTACGTGGCTCGTCCCTGCGTACGCGAGCGCAGGTCAGTAGCGTAGCCGAACATATCGCTCAGCGGGACTTGCGCCTTCACGATATGGCTGTTCCCCCGCTGTTCCATGCCCTCGACCTTGCCCCGGCGAGCCGAGAGATCACCGATGACGTCGCCCATGTAGTCCTCGGGGGTGGTCACCTCGACGGCCATCACCGGCTCGAGGAGCACGGGGCTGGCCAGGTTGGCCGCCTTCTTGATGGCCATGGACCCGGCGATCTTGAACGCCATCTCCGACGAGTCCACGTCGTGGTACGAGCCGTAGGTCAGGGTGACCCGGATGTCCACGGTGGGGTACCCGGCCAGCACGCCCGAGGTGATCGACTCCTGGATGCCGGCGTCGACCGAGGGGATGTACTCCTTGGGGATGGCCCCGCCGGTGATCTTGTCGATGAACTCGTAGCCGCCGCCCGGGCCGGTCGGCTCGAGGGTGATGACCACGTGCCCGTACTGGCCCTTGCCACCGGTCTGGCGCACGTAGCGGGTCTCGACCTTCTCGACCGTCTTGCGGACCGTCTCGCGGTAGGCCACTTGGGGCTTGCCCACGTTGGCGTCCACGTTGAACTCGCGGAGCATCCGGTCCACCAGGACCTCGAGGTGGAGCTCGCCCATGCCCGAGATGACGGTCTGGCCGGTCTCCTCGTCGGACTGGACCCGGAACGTGGGGTCCTCCTCCGACAACGAGAACAGGGCCTTGGACAGCTTGTCCTGGTCGGCCTTGGTCTTCGGCTCCACGGCGACGTGGATGACCGGCTCGGGGAAGGTGAGCGACTCCAAGATGACCTGATCGTTGGGATCACACAGCGTGTCGCCGGTGGTGGTCTGCTTCAGCCCGACGACGGCGACGATGTCGCCGGCGTAGACCGAATCGAGATCCTCGCGGTGGTTGGCGTGCATCTGCAGGATGCGCCCGACCCGCTCCTTGCGGTCCTTGGTGGAGTTGATGACGCCCGAGCCCTTGGCCAGCGAGCCCGAGTAGACCCGGATATAGGTCAGCTTGCCCACATAGGGGTCGGTCATGATCTTGAAGGCCAGGGCGGAGAACGGCGCGGCGTCGTCGGAGGGCCGGTCGACCAGCTGGTCCTCGTGGCGGGGCCGGTGGCCGACGGTGGGCGGGATGTCCAACGGACTGGGGAGGTAGTCGACCACCGCGTCCAACATGGGCTGTACGCCCTTGTTCTTGAAGGCCGACCCGCACAGCACGGGGACGGCGAAGTTGCCCAACGTCACCGTGCGCAGGGCGCGCTCGGAGGTCGGTGGGGAGGATGGCCTCGTCGCCCAGGTACTTCTCCATGATGGTGTCGTCGTGATTGGACACGACGTCGATGAGCTGGTGGAGGGCGTCTTCGGCCTCGGCCTTCATATCGGCCGGGATCTCCTCTTCCTGCCACTCCTCGCCCATGCCCTCGTCCCACACCAGGGCGCGCATGTGCACGAGGTCGACGACCCCGCGGAAGCCGCTCTCGGACCCGATGGGCAGCTGGACCACGGCGGGGACAGCGTCGAGGCGATCCTTGATCATCTCGACCGAGCGGGTGAAATCGGCCCCGATCCGGTCCATCTTGTTGATGAAGCAGATCCGGGGAACCTCGTACTTGTTGGCCTGGCGCCACACCGTCTCGGTCTGGGGCTCCACACCGGCCACGGCGTCGAAGACGGCCACGGCGCCGTCCAGGACGCGCAGCGACCGCTCGACCTCGACGGTGAAGTCGACGTGGCCGGGGGTGTCGATGATGTTGATGACCGTGTCCCGCCAGTTGCAGGTGGTGGCGGCCGAGGTGATGGTGATGCCCCGCTCTTGCTCTTGGATCATCCAGTCCATGGTGGCCGCGCCCTCGTGGACCTCACCGATCTTGTAGTTCTTTCCCGTGTAGTACAGGATGCGCTCGGTCGTCGTGGTCTTACCGGCGTCGATATGGGCCATGATCCCGATGTTGCGGGTCTTGGACAGGGGATGGTTGCGGTTGGGCGCTTCAGCCATGATGAATCAGCTCTCGGGTCGTGCTTGTGGAATGTGGTGGTGGCGAGCGGCGCGGACGTTTCCGCACTCGACTACCAGCGATAGTGGGCGAAGGCCTTGTTGGACTCCGCCATCTTGTGGAGGTCCTCGCGGCGTTTCACCGCAGTGCCGATGCCGTTGGCCGCGTCCCGGATCTCGTTGGACAGCCGTTCGGCCATCGTCTTCTCCCGGCGCTGCTGCGAGTAGCCGACCAACCACCGGATGGCCAGGGTGGTGGCTCGGCGGGGGCGCACCTCGACAGGGACCTGGTAGGTGGCGCCACCGACCCGGCGGCTCCGCACCTCGAGCTCGGGGCGCACGTTCTCTACGGCCTTCTTGAGGACGGCCACGGGATCGGTGCCCATCTTCTCTTCGACGTCGGCCAGCGCGGTGTAGACGATGCGCTCGGCCAGGGTGCGCTTGCCCCGGCTCAGGACCTTGTTGACCACCTGGGTGACCAGGACCGACCGGTAGACCGGATCGGGCATGAGCTCTCGACGTACGGCAGGACCTTTGCGGGGCATCTCAGGACTCCTTCTTGGCGCCGTAGCGGCTGCGGGCCTGGTTGCGGTCCCGTACCCCGGACGCGTCGAGGGTGCCGCGGATGACCTTGTAGCGGACGCCAGGCAGGTCCTTCACCCGACCACCGCGGACGAGAACGATCGAGTGCTCTTGGAGGTTGTGCCCCTCACCGGGGATGTAGGCGGTGATCTCGAGCGCCACTGGTCAGGCGCACTCGGGCCACCTTGCGCAGGGCCGAATTCGGCTTCTTCGGCGTGTGGGTATAGACCCGCGTGCAGACGCCCCGTCGCTGGGGCGCGCCCCGGAGAGCCGGGGTCTTCGTCTTTGTCGCCTTGGTGACTCGACCCTTGCGGACGAGCTGGGAAATCGTGGGCACGCGTTACCTCTACGTTTGAACTGCGGGGTGGCCTGCGGAACGGGGCACGACGCGCAATACCGGCGTGCCCGTGCAGACAGGAAATCTTACGGCATTCGCCCCCTGCAGGGCAAACGGGTCCAACAAGCTACACGACGGCCCCAACCGGCACCCCTCGGTGCGGTCGCCTCAGCCAGTGTAGTGGCCAGACGGCCCTGCTCAGACACCGAGGGGGGCCGTCTCGGCCCCCCTCGTGCCTAGTCATCGTCGTGCGCAGTCATGGCCGCCGGGGCGACCCTGAGCGTCGGGCCCGGTGCGGCCGGCGGCCCGGGCCGCGTCCCGGGAGACCGGCCGGTCGCCGGCCGGTTCCGGTCAGGTCCCGGTCTCGGCTGCGCCCTCACTGGTCGAGGGCGAGGGATCGCCACCGCCCAACACGGCCTCGCTCGGCGTGGCCGGGGCCCCTTCGGCGTCGTCGGCCGAGGGCACCGCCCCCAACCAGCTGGCGTCGATCTCCGAGCTGAAGTTCTCGACCGGGCCATCGCCTCCGGTGTCCCGGAGCCATGCGGCCAGATCCTCGGTACCGGCATCGCCTTCGGACCCGAGCGCCCAGAAGGGCAGGGCCTCGGCCCCCGGCATCTCGAGCCGGATGTCCCGATACCGCTCCATGCCCGAGCCGGCCGGGATCAGCTTCCCGATGATGATGTTCTCCTTCAGGCCGTACAGCTGATCCGACTTGCCCTCGATGGCCGCCTCGGTCAGCACCCGGGTGGTCTCCTGGAAGGAGGCCGCCGACAGCCAGCTCTCGGTAGCCAGCGAGGCCTTGGTGATCCCCATCAGCTCGGGACGACCCTCGGCCGGACGCTTGCCGTCTTGGACCAGCTCCCGGTTGACCTCGGCGTAGGACCGGTTGTCGACGCGCTCGCCCGGCAGGAACGGGGCATCGCCCGGCTCGGCCACCAGGACCCGGCGCAGCATCTGGCGCACGATGAGCTCGATGTGCTTGTCGTGGATGGACACGCCCTGGTCCCGGTAGACCTTCTGGACCTCTTCGACCAGGTACTGCTGGGTCTCCCGGATGCCCTTGACGTCGAGGAGCTCCTTGGGGTCCTTCGGGCCCTCGACCAGCGCGTCTCCCGCACCGACCTCTTGGCCGTCGGTGACCTCGAGGTGGGCGCGCTGGGCGACGAGCACCGTCTCTTCGGCACCGTCGTCGGCCACCACGGTGATGCGGCGGCCGCTCTCCTCTTCCTCCACGCGGACCACGCCCGAGTGGCGGGCCAGCACGGCGGCGCCCTTCGGCGTACGAGCCTCGAACAGCTCCACGACGCGGGGGAGGCCGTGGGTGATGTCCTCGCCCACGATGCCGCCGGTGTGGAACGTCCGCATGGTCAGCTGGGTGCCGGGCTCGCCGATGGACTGGGCGGCGATGACGCCGACCGCCTCGCCGAGCTCGATCATCAGGCCGGTGGCCAGTGACTGGCCGTAGCAGGCGGCGCAGATGCCCTGCTCGGCCTCACAGGTCAGCACCGAACGGGTGCGGACCCGATCCACCTTGGGATCGTCCCGGAGCCGGTTGACCACGTCGTCGAACAGGATGGTGCCCGCGGGGATGGTCGACTTGTCCGACAGGACGACGTCGTCGACGGTGATGCGGCCGTAGACCCGGGTCTCCAGGTACGAGCGCTTGCCGGCCTCGTCGGGGACGATGTTGTCGATCCAGATGCCGCGGGTGCTCCCGCAGTCGTCCTCGCGGACGATCAGCTCCTGGGCCACGTCGACCAGCCGCCGGGTCAGGTAGCCCGAGTCGGCCGTCCGGAGGGCGGTGTCGGCCAGTCCCTTGCGGGCACCGTGGGTCGAGATGAAGTACTCGAGCACGGACAGGCCCTCCCGGAAGGACGACTTGATGGGCCGGGGGATCATCTCACCGCGAGGGTTCGAGACCAGGCCCTTCATGCCGGCGATCTGGCGGATCTGCTGGGCGTTCCCTCGGGCACCGGAGTCGACCATCATGTCGAGCGGGTTGAAGGCGATCTTGGAGAGCGACTTCTCCATGGCCCGGCCCACTTCGGAGTTGGCCGAGGTCCAGATCTCGATCTCCTTCTGGCGGCGCTCGTCGTCGGTGATGATGCCCCGCTTGAACTGGGTCTCAGCCTTGTCCGCTTCTTTTTCGTAGCGGTCGAGGATGGTCTGCTTGTCCGGCGGGGTGCGGACGTCGTTGATGGAGATGGTCAGGCCCGACTGGGCGGCGTAGCGGAACCCGAGCGCCTTGATGCGGTCGAGGCTCTCGGCCACCAGGTGCTTGGGATAGTTGGCCGCCACCTCTTCGACGATGGAGCCGATCGAGGTGTTGCGCTTGCCCACGATGTCGTTGATGAAGCGGTACCCGTCGGGCAGGCCGGAGTTGAAGAACAGCCGGCCGGCCGTGGTCACCAGTTCCACCCGATCGCCGTCCACATGGGTGACGTCGATATCGTTGGCCCGCTCGATGGACTGGGCCAGCGGGGTGCCGACCTCGGGCCGGATGACGATCTTGGCCTGCAGGTGGATGTCGCCGGCGTCGAAGGCCGCTTCCACCTCGTAGGCGTGGCGGAAGACCCGGCCCTCACCCTTCTCGCCGTCGACGGCCAGGGTCAGGTAGTAGATGCCGAACACCATGTCCTGGGTGGGAACGGTGATCGGGCGACCGGTGGCCGGGGACAGGATGTTGTTGGCCGACAGCATCAGCACCCGCGCCTCGGCCTGGGCCTCGGCGGACAGCGGGAGATGGACAGCCATCTGGTCGCCGTCGAAGTCGGCGTTGAAGGCCGTGCACACCAGCGGGTGGACCTGGATGGCCTTGCCCTCGACCAGGACGGGCTCGAAGGCCTGGATGCCCAGGCGGTGCAGGGTCGGGGCCCGGTTCAACAGCACCGGGTGCTCCTTGATGACCCCTTCGAGCACGTCCCATACCTGGGGACGCCGGCGCTCGACCATGCGCTTGGCCGACTTGATGTTCTGAGCCAGCTCGGCATCGACCAGCCGCTTCATGACGAAGGGCTTGAACAGCTCGAGGGCCATCAGCTTGGGCAGCCCGCACTGGTGGAGCTGCAGGGTCGGGCCGATGACGATGACCGAACGTCCCGAGTAGTCGACCCGCTTGCCCAGCAGGTTCTGGCGGAACCGTCCCTGCTTGCCCTTCAACATGTCGGACAGGCTCTTCAGGGGGCGGTTGCCCGGACCGGTGACGGGACGGCCGCGGCGGCCGTTGTCGAAGAGGGCGTCGACGGCCTCTTGGAGCATCCGCTTCTCGTTGTTGATGATGATCTCGGGAGCACCCAGGTCCAACAGGCGCTTCAGCCGGTTGTTCCGGTTGATCACCCGGCGGTAGAGGTCGTTGAGGTCCGAGGTGGCGAACCGGCCACCGTCGAGCTGGACCATGGGACGCAGGTCGGGCGGGATGACCGGCACCGACTCGAGGATCATGGCCCGAGGGTCGTTGACCCGGCGGCCGTGCTCGTCGCGGCGGTTGAAGGCGGTGACGATCTTCAGCCGCTTGATGGCCTTCTGGCGGCGCTGGGCCGACAAGGGCTTGCGGCCGTCGGCGGCGTCGACCATCTCGCGCAGCTTGACCTCTTCGACATCGAGGTCGATGCGCTCGATCAGGCGGGAGATGGCCTCGGCGCCCATGCCCCCCTCGAAGTAGTCCTCGTAGCGGATGCGCAGCTCGCGCCACAGCATCTCGTCCTCGAGGATCTTCCGGGAGTGCAGGCTCTTGAACTCGTCGAAGGCCCGCTGGGCCAGCTCGAGCTCGGTCTGATAGCGGTCGCGGAGGCTGCCGATCTCCTTTTCCACGTTGCGCTGCCGGGCCTTGATCTCGGTGTCCTTGGCGCCCGACGACTCCAGCTCGGCCAGCTCCTCTTCGAGGGCCTTGAACCGGGCGTCGAGGGCCAGGTCGCGCTTGCGCTCGATGTCGGTGAGCTCGTCGCGCAGCTCGGCCTCCAGCGTGGGCAGGTCCTCATGGCGCTTGGCCTCGTCGACCCAGGTGACCAGGTTGGCGGCGAAGTAGATGACCTTCTCGAGCTGCTTGGCCTTCAGCTCCTCGCGGGCTTCGGTGCCCATGAGCAGGTAGGCCAGCCAGCTCCGGGTGCCGCGGAGGTACCAGATGTGGACGACGGGGGCGGCCAGCTCGATGTGGCCCATGCGCTCGCGGCGGACCTTGGAGCGGGTGACCTCGACGCCGCAGCGCTCGCAGATGATGCCGCGGAAACGGACGCGCTTGTACTTGCCGCAGTAGCACTCCCAGTCCTTGGTCGGGACCGAAGATCTTCTCGCAGAAGAGCCCGTCCTTTTCCGGGCGCAGGGTCCGGTAGTTGATGGTCTCCGGCTTCTTCACCTCACCGTTGGACCAGCCCCGAATCGAGTCGGCCGTAGCCAGACCGATCCTCAATTGATCGAAGTTGTTGACATCCAACATCAGAAACCCCTTTCCGCTGCACGCCGAGCATCTTCTTCGTCCGACCCACGCTCGGGTCGGCTGATGTCGATGCCCAGCTCTTCGGCCGTGCGGAACACGTCCTCGTCCAGCTCGCGCATCTCGATCTCCTCGCCGGTGGTGGACAGAACCTCCACGTCGAGGCAGAGCGACTGCATTTCTTTGATAAGTACCTTGAAGCTCTCCGGGATACCCGGCTCGGGGATGTTCTCCCCCTTGACGATGGCCTCGTAGACCTTGACCCGTCCGAGCACGTCGTCGGACTTGATGGTGAGCAGCTCTTGGAGGGCGTAGGCGGCGCCGAACGCCTCGAGCGCCCACACCTCCATCTCCCCGAAGCGCTGGCCACCGAACTGGGCCTTCCCACCCAGCGGCTGCTGGGTGATCATCGAGTACGGACCGGTCGACCGGGCGTGGATCTTGTCGTCGACCAGGTGGTGCAACTTCAAGATGTAGACGTATCCGACCGAGATCGGGTTGTCGTACGGCATCCCCGGTACGCCCGTTGTACAGCGTGGTCTTGCCGTCCGTCCCCACCTGGACGTTGCCGTCGGCGGAGTCCGAGTTGAGCCGGCCGAAGATCTGCTGGATGGTCGGGTGCTTCCCGGCATCAGCCTCTTCGTCCCAGTGGGCACCGTCGAACACCGGCGTGGACACCCACACCGACGGGTCGGTCCGCGGCCGGGTCTTGGTCTCGGTGCCCCGCAGCGGCGGCGTCGACGACGAGCCGGCGCCTTCCCAGCCCCACCGGGCGGCATAGCCCAGGTGGGACTCGAGGACCTGGCCGACGTTCATCCGGCTGGGCACGCCCAGCGGGTTCAAGATGATGTCCACCGGGGTGCCGTCGGCCTGGTAGGGCATGTCCTCGATCGGGAGGATCTTGGAGATGACGCCCTTGTTCCCGTGCCGGCCGGCCAGCTTGTCGCCCTCGGAGATCTTGCGTCGCTGGGCCACGTACACCCGGACCAGCTGGTTGACCCCGGGGGGGAGCTCGTGCGAGTCCTCCCGGGAGAACACCCGGACGTCGATGACCTTGCCCGACTCGCCGTGGGGCACCTTCAACGAGGTGTCCCGGACCTCCCGGGCCTTCTCACCGAAGATGGCTCGCAGCAGGCGCTCTTCGGGCGTCTGCTCCGTCTCACCCTTGGGGGTGACCTTGCCCACCAGGACGTCGCCGGCGTCGACCTCGGCGCCGATGCGGATGATGCCCCGCTCGTCCAGGTCGGCCAGGATCTCCTCGGACAGGTTGGGGATGTCCCGGGTGATCTCCTCGGCACCGAGCTTGGTGTCGCGGGCGTCCACCTCGTGCTCCTCGATGTGGATCGACGTGAGCACGTCGTCCTTCACCAGGCGCTCGGAGAGGATGATGGCGTCCTCGTAGTTGTAGCCCTCCCAGGGCATGAAGGCCACCAGCAGGTTCTTGCCCAGGGCCAGCTCGCCGTTGTGGGTGGAGGGACCGTCGGCCAGCACCTCGCCGCGGGTGACCTTCTGGCCCTCCTCGACGATGACCTTCTGGTTGATGGCGGTGTTCTGGTTCGAACGGCGGAACTTGGCCAGGCGGTAGACCTTGCGACCGAGGTCG
>CAVQVK010000077.1:0-163967 GCA_963717035.1 uncultured Acidimicrobiaceae bacterium
TGATGATCGGCGGGCAGATCGTGGAGGAGGGTCTGACCACCGACCTGTTCGTCCGACCTCGCCATCCCTACCTCGAAGCCCTCATTGGCGCGAGCGAGATGGAAGCACCGGCACGCAGCGGTTGACCACTATCCCCGGACTGGTACCGATCGGTGGCTCGAATGCCGAGCGGCTGCCGATTTCATCCGCGGCGCGGCCGGTTTGCGGCGCGACGAATGCCGGGTGGGGGAGGTCCCTCTCCTTGATTCCCCGTCGTCCTCTCCTCACGTGGTCCGGTGCGTTCGCTCGCCAGAGCTGCATCTACGTGGTATCGCTCCCACACCGGCAGACGAGACGGCCGCGAGCCGAAGACGACCAGTTGCCGAAGGGACCGGTTTCGGAAACCGAGACATTGCTCAAGGTCCCGCAGCTTGGCGAAGGAGTTCAAAGGGCGCAACGTCTTCGGTCGCGGACGCTACGTGGTCGAGGCGGACAAGGTCTCGTTCCTCATATTTCTCGGGCGAGACCTTGGGGCTGGTGGGCGAGACCGGGGCCGGCAAGTTGACCACGGGGCCGGCTCGTACTGGGACTCGAGAACCCCACCAACGGCACCATCAGGTTCCGGGGCGTGACACTGAGCCATGTGGACAAGAGCGCCCGCAGTCGGTCGATCGGGACCTGCAGGCCATCTTCCAGAACCCGTACTCATCGCTCAACCCGACCGATGACCGTGGTGGACCTGGTGGCCGAGCCCATCGACGTCCATGAGTCATCGTCGAAGAGCACGAGCGAACCACGCCGTCGAGCCGGGCTGTTGGCCAGCGTAGGCTCGGGACTCGAATACCTGCGCCGCTACATCTATGAGATGTCCGGCAGGCCAGTTGCAGCTTTATCGCCATCGCCCTGCGCCCGTCGGTGAACCCAAAGCTGATCGTGCTGGACGAGCCGATCAGTTCGACTCGACGTGTCCACCCAGGCCCAGGTCGTCAACCTGCTCGAAGACCTCCCGCGCCTCCCATGGATGTCCTATCTCTTCATCGGTCACAACTTCGCCGTGGTGAGCCACCTCAGTAACCGCTTGGCCATTCTGTACCGGGGCCAGCTGGTCGAGATCGGGAGTAGCCAGACGGTCTACCGCCGGCCACGACATCCCTACACCCAGGCCCTCATCGGCGCGATCTTGTCGACCGACCCCACGCGGTCCACGGACCGGACGTCGTCCGAGTGGGGCCGCGGAAGGAGCAGGGCAATGTCCAAGTGGTCAGGCACCGAGTGAACATCTACCCGACAAGCGAGCCACTGATGAGCCGGATCGAGCAGGGATGTGTCTGACGTCCGAACGCTGTCCTTTTGCCCAAGCAATCTGCAGGCAGGAGACGCCACCGGCAGTCTCGTACGAGGACGGGACGACGGTGCAGTGCCATTTCGCCGACGAGGTGGCGCAACGGCTGCCGACCGCCAGCGTCTCCGGGAACCCCGTTGATCCGTGATTTCCCCGGAGGTAGACCAGGGTTGGGCTCCAGTCGAAGGCACCGAGCGGTACTCGCCGGTGCTGTCGGCCGTGCGCAACTGTCGAGGTCGATGGTGCTGGTCCCTCGCCATGCGCCGAGCGGACGACGGCATGCAACCGAGCCGTTCTGGCCGGGCTGATTCATGAGTTGGTACTCGTGGTGTTCTTATAGCCTTCAGCGTGAAGTCAAGGAGGGTCGTTGATGGATAGGTCGCGATGGCTAGGGGCGAGGACCGACTCGTGGATACCGTCACCGCCCCCGCAACCCGACAGCGATACCTGGCCGAGGGGCTGTGGGACGAGACCACGTTGGCCGGTCGCGTCATCCACCATGCGTCGACCTCGCCTGACGCCATCGCCGTCACCGATGATGCCGGCCGGTACAGCTACAGCCGGCTCTGCTCGGATGCTGCGGCGGTGGCCGCCAGCTTGACCGAGCTCGGGGTGGAGCCGGGCACCGTGGTGTCGGTCCAGCTTCCCAATCGCTACGAGTTCGCCGTGTTGGCCGTGGCCGTGCAGTCGATCGGCGCGGTGATCAACCCCCTGTTGCCCAACTACCGGGGCCGCGAGTTGGGGGGCGTCTTCATCACCGCGGCCCCGCGGGTCGTGGTCTCCCCGGCGGACTACCGGGGTTTCGATCACCGCTCCCTGGTGTCAGAGGTGGCCGAGGCCACCGGAGTGCGTCCCCATCACATCGTGGTCGGGGGCGCTCCCGGTCCCGACGCGACGGCGTACGCACAGCTGTTGTCGCCCACCGATTCCGCGTTGCGCGGCGGCCGGGCCGACGCCGTGTCCGAGCTGATCTTCACCTCGGGCACCGAGGCCCGGCCCAAGGCCATCATGCACACCGAGCAGACCGCCAACTTCAGCGTCCGGATCGCCCATGCAGCGACCTGGCCTCGGCGGCGATGACGTGGTGTGGATGCCGTCGCCGCTCGGTCATTCGACCGGCTTCAACTACGGCGTGCGCTTCGCCCTCTACCACGGGCTGTCGCTGGTGCTGCAGGACCGCTGGGACGGCGGGCTGGCCGTCGATCTGATCGTCGCGCGAACGGTGCACGCTACACCCTGGCCGCCACCACCTTCCTCCAGGACCTGGTCGAGGCGGCCGCGGGCGGCCCGATCGCTCGGGACCCTCCGCTGCTTCGGCTGCGGGGGCGCGCCGGTCCCGCCCGACCTGGTCGAGGCGGCCGGGAGCGCGGGCATCGCGCGTGCTGCGCCTGTACGGCTCGACCGAGGTGCTGGTGGCCACGTGGAACCGGCCCGGCACTCGAGCCTCGGCACGCCGAGACACCGACGGCACGGCCATGACCGCACGTCGAGATCGAGGTCCGAGACGACGGGGGCGACCCGTCGCGCCCCGGCGCAGCCGGGCGAGATCGCCGTCCGCGGGCCCAACACCTGCGTCGGATTCTTCGATGACCCCGAGCGCACGGCCGCCACCTTCGTCGACGGTTGGGTGCGATCCGGTGACCTGGCCACAATGGACGAGGACGGGTACCTGACGGTCGTCGGCCGGAAGAAGGAGATCATCATCCGGGGCGGCTCAACATCACGCCGCGCGAGATCGAGGAGCTGCTGCCCCCTTCCCCGAGGTCGAACGGGCTGCCGTGGTCGGCCTGCCCGACGACCGGCTGGGTGAGCGGATGTGCGCGTGCGTGCGTCCACCGCGGTGCCCGCCTCGACTTGGAGACCACCGTGGATCGGCTGAAGGAACAGGGTCTGGCCACGTACAAGCTCCCCGAGCGCCTGGAGGTCGTCGACGCGCATCCCCACCACGGCGTCAGGGAAGATCACCAAGCATGAGCTCATCCGGTCCCTCATGCAGACCGACAACGACTAAGGAGTCCGGTGGCCACCACCCCGCTTGTGTTGCTCGAACGGCTCAGACTCGGGCGGCGGTCCGCCGTGGCCGGGGTGCTGCGGCTGAACCAGCCCGACCAGCTGAACCCCATCGACGCAAGGGTCCTCCAGCAACTCGACGACGGACTGACCGAACTGGTCGACGACCGACAGGTGCGAGCCATCCTGATCACCGGGGCAGGTCGGGCATTCAGCGCCGGGGGCGATCTCAAGGCGTACGTGACCTTGCAGCGCGATCCCGTCCGGTTCCCCCAGTTCGTGAGCCGAGCTCCATCGGGTCTTCGGCCGGCTGCGCGCCCTGCCGGTCCCGGTGGTTGCGCTGGTGAACGGCGTGACCGCCGCCGGGGGCCTCGAGCTACTGCTCAACTGTGACTTCGCCATCGCCGGCGCCTCGGCCCGCATCGGCGACGGGCATCTCAACTTCGGGCAGATGGGCGGGGGAGGGGTGCTCACCCTTCTGCCCCGGGCCATCGGTCGGGCCCGGGCCACCGAGCTCATGCTCAGCGGTCGCTTCCTCGATGCCCGACGAGGCGGTGGAGTGGGGACTGGTAAGCCGGGTCGTCGCCGACGAGGACCTCCTTGACGCCGGACTGGGCTTCGCCCGCGAGGTGGCCGAGAAGAGCCCCTTGGCCGTGGCCAACGCCAAGCAGGTGATGCACGACGTGTGGTCCGACAACGGGAGCGTGGACGCGGGGCTTCGACTACGAACTGGCCCGCAACGCCTACTACTGCCTGACGTCCTTCGACGCCCCCGAGGGTCTGGCTGCCTTCGCCGAGAAGCGTCGCCCCCGGTTTCGGGGACGCTGAGCCGACCAGAGGCGGAACGGACTAGAGGTGGGGGAGGACCTTGTCGGCGAACAAGTGCAGGCCCTCCCAGCCGATATCGGGATCCATGCCACCGACCAGCGGCTTGAAGGCCAGGGTGTCCTGGCCGGCGGCGATGGCCACGCACTCCTCCGGTGTCACCACCCGGTATGGCCCCGAGCGTCGCAGCTCGTCGGCTCCGGCACTGGCGCTGAAGGCCCCCTTTCGAGCGCCGATCCACTTGGCGTACTCGTTGTTGTCGTGCATGGCGTAGGGGGCGATCCGGGCCCAGTCCCGATCGGGGTCCTCGGACACGAAGAGGTAGGTCCCGGCTCCGGCACCGGCCTCGCCGGGACGGGTGTCGGCTTGCCCAGGGCGGCCAGCTCCTCCAGGTACAGGTCGTACAACTTGGGCGAGAGCGGTTGGTAGTCATCGGCGATCCGCGCCGCCCGCCGGGCACTGGCCGGTGAGGATCCCCCCATGGCGATCATTGGTCGCGGGCGTTGGGCCGGGCGGGGCAGGACGCGAACCGTCCGGCCCCGGTACTCGAACGGCTCCCCGGTCCACGCCGACTTGAGCGTCTCCACCCCCTCTTCCATCAACGACGGACGGTGTTTCATCACCACACCCAGTTGTTCGTACTCCTCGGGTCGATAGCCCAGTCCCACCGTCACCCGGAGCCGGCCGCCACTGATGAGGTCGAGAACGGCGAGGTCCTCGGCGGCCCGCAACGGGTGGTAGAGGGGGAGCAGCACCAGGGACAATCGGATGAGCAGGTTCTCAGTGCCTCCGGCGACGGCGGCACCCAGGATCATCGGCGAGGGCAGATAGCCGTCGCTCGAGGCGTGGTGCTCGGTGAGCGTCACGCTGGTGAATCCCCGGGTGTCGGCCCACCGACACTGCTCCACCGCGGCCTGATACAGGGAGTCGGCTGGGGCCCCGAAGTCCGGGGCCCGCATGTCGTAGAGGAGGGTGAGGTGGTTCACGACCGGGGGGAGTCGACCGGAGCCACCGTCAGCGCGTCGACATGGGACCGATCGAACTGCTCCCAGAACGGGCCGAACGTCGGGTACTCACCGGGCAGGCGGGCCGGCCATTCGGTCGTGTCCTCGGCCGCCGGTCCGTCCCGCCATCCCCGGTTGAATTCGGGGCCCGAGGGACGTTCGGTGATATCACAGGTGTAGAGGGGCTGGAGCCGCCGGCGTACGAAGAACCACTCGCCGTCGACCCTCGCGTAGGTGTCCTTGTAGTTCATCACCATGATCCCCCACTTGGACCCGTCCTCGTGCTCGGCCGGCAGTGAACGCTGCCGTGAGCGTGGTCGGCGTCGTCGAAATGGACGACGTGACCGCTGATCAGGTGCATGCTCCGATAGAAGTGCGACAGGTTGGCCACGAAGAACTCCTTCAGCGCCGCTCGACCGGTGCCGTCGCCGGCGCCCCCGACGCGCACGTCGGGAACGAAGAGCCCCACCATGGTGTCGAGGTCCCGAGAGTCGAGAGCCAGGGCATAGCGAGGGGGGAGCTGGGCGATGGCCAGCTGTGATTCGACGCGGTCGAGCCGCTCGAGAACGGATTGGTCGGTCATGTGGGTTCCTCTCTGGGTGATCGGGTTGTGCCTTCAGATGGTGCCTGTCAGATGCTGCCTGTCAGATGCTGCGAACGTGTGAGCTCGAGGGACGGGTCCCGGGTCAGCCGACCATGACGCCGCCGGCATCGGCATTGATCGACTGGCCGGTGATGGCGCGGACGCGTCGCTGGCCAGAAATAGAGCCAGCTCCGTGACCTCCTCGGGTGAGCTGATCTTGCGGAGGGGCACGTTGGCCACCCACTGGTCCCGCAGCTGTTGGGACGAGATCCCCTGCTCGCCGGAGACGCGATCGAGATAGCGCTGGAGGAGCTCGGTGTCGATGCTGCCGGGGACCAGGCAGTTGACCCGGACGCCATAGGGACCGGCTTCGAGCGCCGACACCTTGGTCAGCGTGCGCAGCGCAGCCTTGGCCACCGCGTAGTGGCTCTTGCGAGGCATGCCGTTCCAACCGGCGGTCGAGGAGAAGTTCACGACCGAACCCGAGCCCTGTTCGAGCATGCACTGAGCCAGTACGTGCTTGGTGCAGAGCATGGCGGCCGTCACATCGATGGCAATGGTGTTGTTCCAGTTCTCGAGGGTCTGTTCCCAGATGAACAGGTCGGTTCCTGGCTGTGCCGCATTGTTCAACAGCACGTCGACCCGACCGAAGCGATCGACCGCCTCGGCCACCAGGTTGTCGACCTGGACCTCATCGGTCACGTCGGCGGGGACGACCAGCACCGGGCCGGGCACCTGCGATGCCGTCTCCACCAGCAGTTCGGCCCGACGCCCGGCCAGAACGACGGGGGCGCCCTCGGCCGAGAACCGGTTGGCCATGACCCGACCCAGGCCCTCGCCCGCGCCGGTGATGATCGTTACCTTGTCCTGAACGGTGCCCATCGCCATTCCTCTCGTCCGGTGCCACGGTGCTCGGTGCCTGTGGCCCTCGACGGCAGCTCGTCTCCGAATCGGATCCGTCGATCCGACTTAGGAGACACGAGGGGCCTCAGGTGGGACGATGGGCGATCCCGTCTCGCAGGATCTGGCGAGCTTCGGGGGAGCCGTCCATGGCTCGGTTCACCCGGCTGACAGCGCGCCAGCCCTCGGGCCGTCGGACGAACTCCCACCGGTTCGAGGCGGCCCGCCACACCCGGAACCCGTCCCCGTCGGCGAGATAGACGCGGGAATAGCCGGTAGCCACCGCGGTGTCGCCGTCCACCACGACGTGGGGAAGGGCCAACACGTGGGCACAGCCGTTGGCGATCAGCGACTGATGCCCGTCGCCGGCGACCATGGCCCGCAGGTCGTCGCGCCCATTGAGGGGTTGGGGGATGGTGTCGTAGGTCCCGTCCTCGGTCCAGATGCCGGCCGCGACGTCGCCGCTGCCGCTGTCGACCGCGGGCCCGTAGCTGCTGATGAGCTGGTACAGCTCCACCTGGTCCTCGAGCAGAGCCACCCGCTCCTCGAGACGGCGAACGGCTTCTGTTACATCTGGATCGCTCATGTGGCCCCCCTGTTGGGTCGATACGGAACACCGGCACGGTCCCATCTGTGTGGACGCGACCCCCGCCACGGATGAAGAAGACCATCGTATAACCTGCAACAGGCAAACCAACCGTTCGTTTGGAACATGAGCGGGTGCTATCCGCTTGCCATCCTTGTCGCACGGATGGGCACATCCGTCGGTGCGTCGCCGATGCTCCGGGTGAGTCGTGCGCAGGCGGCAACGAGTGGATCCGCATAGTCGCTGAGGTTGGCTCCGTGGATCTGACCTGGCCGGCCGAAGATGGTGATTGTCAGGTACACCTGCTTGGAGCTATCGAAGACTGGTCCAATGAGGTGGTCGATCGCCTGGTCCCGATCTGCCGCATGATCGTCCGGCGCGGCCAGTCCTAGGCGGACCAAATCGGCCACCTCGAGCACGGCGGCCAAGCGTTCAGTGCGGCCGTTCTGGCGGAGCCGCCCCAGGACTTCCTCGAGCTGCAGTTCCACCTCGACTTCGCTGCCGATGGAGAACCCTCTCGCTCTCACTGCAGCCACGCTGCGAAGGTACGACTCCATGTCGGCTGGCGTGGCCGTGCTCGGAGCGCGCTCCAACCAGGACTGAATCGCCCCGGGGGAGGACCAGGCCACAAAGATCGCCCCGATCGGTGGCGCCAAGGCCGCCCTCGTATGGTCGATCGAAGGCATCGAAAAGGCTGGGATGTCGCTTCCAACCCGGTCGAGGATGACCATGTCCCCGTCGACCGAGGCGCATATCAGGCCGCCGACATCGAGCTCATGGGCCATGGCATACATCTCGCGCCTGGCGTTGGCGATTCCGGGAAAGTACTCCGCCACCGCCGCGCCGAGACGCAAAAGGCCGGGGCCGAGGGTGTACGTCTTCGAGATCGGGTCCCGATGAACGAGGTCGAGTTCGGTCAGGCACGACAGGAGCGAGTAACAGCTGGACCGGTGGATCTGTAGCTCGTGGGCCAGTTCTGCCGCGGTGAACCGGGTCCGTGGCGATGCCGCCATCGTGACGAACAGCCGGTGGGCCCGTTCCACTGCAGGTACCGGGGCAGCCATGCGCCTTATGCCTTCGACGGTGTTGGTTGCCACCCCACAGGGCTCACGATACACTTCTTTCGGGCAAAACACGCGTCTTGTATAGAAGACATCAGAGCGCTAGGGGTTAGGGGGACGGGCTGCGTGGACTATGAGCTTCGCTATGACCTTCGGAACCCCGTTGCCTGGCGCCGGGACTGGGTGGCCCTGTACGCCGACTTCCTCGACCAGGTCGAGTGGGCCGACGCCAATGGGTTCAGCCGGGTCACACTGAGCGAGCACCATTTTTCTGAAGACGGCTACGTTCCATCCACACTGACTGTCGCCGCCGCAGTTGCGGCCCGCACCAAATCGATCAGGATCGCCCTGAGTTTGGTGCTCCTACCCCTGAAGCATCCGGTGCAGGTCGCCGAGGATGCCGCCGTCGTGGACATCATCAGTGGCGGTCGCCTCGAGCTCACCGTCGGAGCTGGGTACCGCCCCGCTGAGTTCGCCGGATACGGCATTCCCATGCGAGAGCGCCCGGGTCGCATGGAGGAAGCGATCGAGATCATCACCCGCTGTTGGGAGGAGGATCGGTTCAGCTTCGCCGGTACGTACTGGGATCTGTGTGACGTGCAAGTCGAGCCCAAGCCGGTGCAGCAGCCGCGGCCTCGCATCGTGATGGGCGGGAGCTCCGAGGCGGCCGCTCGTCGGGCCGCTCGCATCGCCGATGGCTTCGCCGCCAACCAGCCGGAACACGCAGCCGCATGGCGGGAGGAGATGCTGCGCCTCGGAAGGGATCCCGACAGTCAACCGAAGACGGCCACGGTGCCGGCAGGCGTGCCGACCAACTTCTTCCTCGTGGCCACCGATCCCCAAGCGGCCTGGAACATCGTCGGTCCTCACGCCCTCTACGAGAGCAATATGTATGTGCAGTGGACGGCTGAGAGAGGTGCCAGTCCGTACCGGGGTGCGGAGACTCCTGGTGAGCTGGTGGCCAACGGCACCTATGGGGTGCTCACGCCGGACCAAACGGTCTCGAGGATTCGACAACACGAGGACCTCGGTCAGGCCGGCCGGCTGGTCTTCCATCCGATGATGGGAGGCATGCCGTTTGCCCTTGGCCAGGAGGGCCTGCAATTGGTGGTCGACGAGGTCATGCCGATGAGCGAAAAGCACCCCTCGGCGGCGACGGTTTAGGAAGGAGAGGTGGCTTCATGGTTCGTTCGCTAACGGAAACTCACCAACAGGAATTGCCCTATCGCAAGGAGGTCCCCCGTGGGGATTTCGGTTGAAGATCTGCAAAAGCGCACCGGGGACTTCGGACGCCAGGGCCCGGGCACGGTCACCTTCTTGCCCGACCCCGAGCCCCCCGAGCTGTGGGCCACCATCATCTCGGTCGACGACCACGTGGTGGAGCCCCCCGACATCTTCGAGGGCCGGTTCCCGAACAAGTTCGCCGACGAGGCCCCCCGGGTGGTCGACACCGACAACGGGGGACAGGCCTGGCTGTGGACGGACAAGCTCTTGCCCAACGTCGGCTTCAACGCGGTGGCCGGGCGGCCCCGGGCCGAGCACACCTTTGAGCCCTCGCGCTTCGACCACATGCGCAAGGGGGCGTGGGACGCCAAGTCCCGATTGGTCGACATGGACCTCAACGGCGTGTGGGCCTCGCTGTGTTTCCCCTCGTTCCTGCCCGGGTTCGTGGGCCAGCGCCTGACGTTGTGGCCGAAGGACGAGGAGCTGGCCTTTGCCGCCATGCGGGCCTACAACGATTGGCATCTCGAGTCCTGGTGTGGGAGCGACCCCGATCGGTTCATCCCCCAACAGATCGCCTGGTTGCGCGACCCGGTGATCGCCGCCGAGGAGATCCGTCGCAACGCCGAGCGGGGGTTCAAGGCGGTGACCTTCTCCGAGGCCCCCCACAAGCTCGGCCTGCCCACCATCCACAGTGGCTACTGGGAGCCGTTCTTTGCCGCCTGCGCCGAGACCGAGACGGTCATCTCCTTGCACGTCGGCTCGGCCGGCGAGACCGTGACCACCTCTGACGACGCCCCCACCGGGGTCATCGGCGCCCTCTTTGCCGCCTCGGCGTTCACCTACTCGGTGGACTGGCTCTACTCGGGCATCGCCAACCGGTTCCCCACCATCAAGATCTGCATGTCCGAAGGGGGCATCGGCTGGGTCGGGGCGGTGATCGACCGGGTCGACCACTTGAACATCCGCCAAGACGAGCTCGGCGTCGACGATCCCGACCTCCAGGTCACCTCGGACGTGTTCCGACGGAACTTCTGGTTCTGCGCCCTCGACGACCCCTCGGGCTTTTTGACCAAAGACATCATCGGCGTGGACAACATCTTGGTCGAGTCGGACTACCCGCACTCGGACTCGACGTGGCCCAACACCCAAGCCCTGCTGCGCAAGCACTTGGCCGACGTGCCCGTCGACGAGCAACGCAAGATGTGCTGGCAGAACGCCGTGAAGCTCTTCCGCCACCCGGTCCCGCCCAATCCATTGCCGGTGGGTCCGGGCGATGGTTCGTCAAGCGACGGAACATCGAGGGGCTGATTCGTGACTGGCTTGTCAATTGATCTCTCGGGACGCCGGGCTCTGGTCACCGGCGCCGGACAGGGAGTCGGACGAGAGATCTCGCTGTACCTGGCGGCAGCCGGTGCCGAAGTTCTCGTCAACGACATCGATGCTGAGCGAGCCGATTCAGTGGTACTGGAAATCGCCGCTGAGGGAAAGGCCCGCACCGCGGTGTTCGACGTCACCGACTGGGCTTCAGTTGAGGGTGTGGTGGACGAGCTTGGGCCGGTGGACATTCTGGTGAACAACGCCGGGAATGCCGGCCCCGAGGGATGGAAGGCGATGCGTCCCTTTCACGAGACGGAGCCGGACGAATGGGGCCGGTTCATCGACATCAACCTGTACGGAGTCATGCACTGTGTGCGAGCAGTCCTCCCGGGCATGATCGGGCGCCCGGACGGGAGGATCATCACGGTGGTCTCCGATTCGGGCCGAACCGGTGACGCCAACCTGGCCCCCTACGCGGCGGCCAAGGCCGGAGCGGCCGGGTTCTCCCGCTGCATCGCCCGGGAGGTGGGCCGGCACGGCATCACGGTGAACTGCGTCGCCCTGGGAACGATCATGCCTCACGGGACCGACCCGGATCAGGACCTGGCCGACGAGCGGGCCCAAAAGATCGTGAGCCGCTATGTCGTGCGGCGGCGAGGTCGGCCCACAGACGCCGCCGGGATCGTGACCTATCTGGCCAGTCCCGACGCGTCGTGGATCACCGGCCAGACGTACCCCGTGAACGGAGGCTATTCCTTTGCCCTCTAGAACCTTCGTGCCGCTCCAGGGGGTCCGAATTCTCGATCTGTCCCGGATGTACCCGGGCGGCTTTTGCACGCTCATGCTTTCCGATCTGGGGGCGGACGTGGTCAAGATCGAACAGCCGGGCACAGGCGATCCGGTTCGGGCCGGTGCCACCGATGGTGATTCGCCCTCGCACCTGGCGCTCAACCGGGGTAAGCGTTCGATGACGCTCAACTTGAAGCGGCCCGAGGCGGTCGCCGTGCTGAAGCGGCTGGTGGTCGAGGCCGACGTCCTGGTCGAATCGCAGCGGCCGGGTTTCATGGAGGGACTCGGTATCGGCTACCAGGATCTCTCGCAGATCAATCCACGGCTCATCTGGTGCTCGATCACCGGTTTCGGCCAAGACAGTCCCTACGCCGAGCGGCCGGGTCACGAGCTGACCTACCTCGGCCACTCCGGCCTGTTGACAGCCATGTCCGGCGACCACTTCCCGTGGCTGCCGCAATTCTTCTTGGCCGGTCCGATCGCCGGGTTGACCGCGGCGGTCGGCATCCTCTCGGCGGTGACCGAGCGGGCCCAGTCCGGAAAGGGCTCCCAGGTCGACCTCAGCATCGTGGACGCCAACGCATGGATCCTCTCTGACGACGTCGCTCGGGTTTCGCTTGGCTATTCCACCCGTTGGTGGCACGAGACCGCGCAACGCCGGGTCTACCAGTGCTCGGACGATCGCATGATCACGGTGGCCGCCGACGAGCCGCGCACCTGGACGGCGCTGTGCAAGGGCCTGGGGCTCGAGGAGTTCTCCGACCACATTCCTCAGACCGACCAGGAACAGGCGGAGATGAGGACTCGGCTGGAGCGAACGTTCGCCACCCGGCCGGCTTCGGAGTGGGTGGAGACCCTCGGTGCCGACTGGGCCTGTGTGGACCCGGTCAACGATGCCCCGGACCTGTTGGACGACGAGCACCTGGTGTCCCGAGGCGCGATCGCCGAGATCGCCGACGACCCTGCCCACCGGCGGGTCTATTCGAACCCGCTGCATTTCAACACTGAGTCGGGCCCGGCTGACCGGCCGGCGATGCAGCGCCCGCCCGGGCTGGGCGAGCACACCAGCGATGTATTGGGCGCCATGGGCCTGGAACCGTCGGATATCGAAGCACTGAGAGATGCCGGTGCGATCTGAGTACGAAGTCGTAAGGAGCTACCGAAGACACCGGACAGCAATCAGTTGCCCGAGAGTGCAGGACCGGTAAAGGGAGAAACGTATGCGTGCAGAAGAACTCATCATCGTCAGCATCGATGACCACTTGATCGAACCGCCGGACATGTTCGACAACCACGTACCGGCCAAGTACGCCGACCAGGCGCCGAAGCTGATCCGAGATGTGGACGGCCTCGAGAAATGGGTCTTTCAAGGGACGACCATGGGCATCATGGGTCTCAACAGCGTGGTGTCGTGGCCCAAGGAACAGTGGGGCATGGATCCGAGCACGCTCTCCGAGATGCGCCCCGGCTCCTATGACATCCATGAGCGCATTCGGGACATGAACCGCAACGGCGTACTGGCATCGATGTGCTTTCCGACTTTCCCGGGGTTCAGCGGCCGGACATTCCAAGAAGCAGCCGAGATCGGCGATCCGGCCCTGGCCTTGGTCATGTTGCAGGCGTACAACGACTGGCACATCGATGAGTGGTGCGGTGCGTACCCGGGCCGCTTCATGCCCTTGGCCCTCCCCCCGGCATGGGACATCGAAGCCCTCACCGCTGAGGTCCACCGGGTGGCAGCCAAGGGATGTCGGGCCATCAGCATGCCGGAGCTGCCCCACCTCTTGGGCCTCCCGAGCTACCAGAGTGACTATTGGGACCCCTTCTTCACCGCGGTGTGCGACGAAGGGGTGGTGATGTGCCTGCACATCGGCCAGGGATTCTCGGCCATCACCATGGCCGACGACATGTCCAACGATCACTTCATGGTGCTGGCCACGCAGGTGTCGGTGCTCTCGGTGCAGGACCTCATGTGGGGTCCGGCCCTGCGCAAGTACCCGGACCTGAAGGTGGCCTGGTCCGAAGGCGGCATCGGCTGGATCCCGTTCCTCCTCGATCGGTGCGATCGCCACTACATGAACCAGAAGTGGACCGGCCAGGACTTCGGCGACAAGTTGCCCAGCGATGTGTTCAGGGAGCACGCCCTGGCCTGTTTCATCTCGGACCCCATGTCGCTGAAGCTGGCGCACGAGATCGGGATCGACATCATCGCCTTCGAGTCGGACTACCCGCACTCGGACGGTCTGTGGCCCGATGCCCCCGAGCACTTGCTCGAGGAGTGCCAACAGGCCAATCTCTCCGACGAGGACATCAACAAGATCAGCTGGGAGAACGTCTCGAGGTTCTGTGACTACGAGCCCTTTGCCGTCATCCCCAAGGAGCAGGCCACCGTCGGGGCCCTTCGCTCACTGGCCAAAGACGTCGAGACGGCCGAGGTGCCCCGGGAGACCTGGCGGGCCCGCTACGAGGCCAAGCCGCACTATGCCATTCAAACCCTCAGCGCCTGAGAGGCCACCGACCCATGGTATTTCGTCCGATGGAAGGCGTTCGCGTGGTCGAGGTGGCGCAGTACACATTCGTCCCCTCGGCCGGGGCAATCCTGGCCGAGTGGGGCGCCGAGGTCATCAAGGTGGAGCACGCTGAGACCGGTGACGCACAGCGCGGGTTGACCAACATCGGTGCCGTCTCGGCCACCGGCCCGTTTGCTCCGATCATCGAGCACCCGAACCATGGCAAGCGAAGTGTCGGGCTCTCTCTGGAGCACCCCGAGGCACGCCAGGTGCTCGATGAGATCATTCGCGAGTCCGACGTGTTCCTGACCAACTTCCTTCCCACCGCTCGGGCCCGGCTGGCCCTCGACGTGGATGATGTCCGGAAGGTGAACCCTGACATCATCTACGGGAGGGGCTCAGCATTGGGAAACCGGGGGCCGATGCGGGAACGGGGTGGGTACGACGCGATCACCTACTGGTGTCGGGGAGGCAGTGCTCAAGGCGTGACTCCGCCCAACGTCGACGCCATGCTGACCATGCCGGCACCGGCCTACGGGGACTCCATCGGAGGGATGACGGTGGCGGGAGGTATCTCTGCGGCCCTGTTCGCCCGAGAGCGAACCGGAGAGCCGTCGGTGGTCGACGTCTCGTTGCTGAGCGTGGGGGCATGGTCCAACGCACTGGCCATCGATGCGTCCTTTGTGAACGGAAAGCCGTGGTCGGCGGCGGAGATCGGCGGGAGCTACGGGGCCCCGACCAATCCATTGGCCGGCATCTACAAGACGGGCGGAGGTCGTTGGCTGGCCTTCACCATGCTGCAGGTCGGGCGCTACTGGGAGGATTTCTGTCGGCACCTGGGGCGAGAAGACCTGCTCGAGCGGTTCGACACGGTGGAAAAAGTGGTCGAGCAGGCCGAAGTGGTGAGCGGCATCATCGCCGCCGAGCTGGCCTCGAGGCCGTTCGAGGAGTGGCTCGAGCGGTTCAAGACCATGGAGGGACCATGGGAGCCGGTGCAGAACAGCCTGGAGGTCGGAAACGACGAACAGTTGCGAATCAACGGCTATGTCGGCGATGTCGTCGACTCTGACGGCACCCCCCGACGACTCGTGGCCGCACCGGTGCAGTTCGACGAGACCCCATCGACGTTCGATCGGGCCCCATTGTTCGCTGAGCACACCGACGACGTTTTGCGTGAGCTCGGCCATACGGAGGACGAGATCATCCAGATGAAGATCGCCGGTGCGGTGACCTAGGTGGTGATGACGGCTTCTCCGGCAGTGGCATCTCGATGGTGGTGAGGACGCTCGGTGACCGGCGCCCGGTCATCGACAGCTCCGCATGGATCAGTGAGGCGGCATATGTGGTGGGGGATGTAACCGTGGGGGGAGGTTCGACAGTGTGGCCCGGTGCCGTCCTTCGGGGTGATTTCGGATCGATCAGAGTGGGGGACCGTGTCCACATCGAAGACAACTGTGTCGTTCACAGTGGTGTCGATCTGGTCGTAGGCGACGATGTCACCATTGGCCACGGCGCCATCGTGCACTGTGGGGCGATCGACGCGGTGTGCCTCATAGGCAATAACGTCACCCTGCTCGATCATGCCCAGATCGGCATGTTCTGCGTCGTGGCTGCCGGCGCGGTGGTGCTCCCGGGTTCCAAGATCCCTGACCGCTCGTTCGTTTCCGGAGTGCCAGCTATCGTGAGGCCTCTCGGCTCGAAGCACGAGGCACTGCTAGAAGCACAGCGAGCAGCAGGAAGCGTTGGTGGCGGCTACTCGGCGATGGCGGAGCGCTATCGCCGCGCTGGCCTGTAGCAGCACAGGAGGGCATGTGAAGGTCGGTTTCATCGGACTGGGCTCACAGGGGACCCCCATGGCCCAGCGGATCATCACCGCAGGGTTTCCGCTGACCATCTGGGCTCGGCGGCCCGAGTCGCTCGAGCCCTTTCTGGGAACCGACGCCACGGTCGCGGCCTCGCTGCCCGAGCTCGGGGCCCACTGCGATCTGGTCTGCGTCTGCGTCTTTGCCGACCAGGACGTAGAAGAGGTGGTGTCCGGCCCGGACGGGCTCCTGTCCTCCATGCGGCCGGGATCGATCATTGCCATCCACAGCACGGTGAACCCGGACACCTGCCGCGCCATGGCCGAGGCAGCCACGCCCAAGGCCGTGCACGTGATCGACGCGCCAGTCAGCGGAGCAGCCCCGGCCGCTCAGGCCGGACACCTCTTGGTCATGGTCGGCGGCGATGACGAGTCGGTGACACGAGCTCGACCGGTGTTCGATGCCTTCGGCGATCCAGTGGTCCACGTCGGCCCGGTGGGGTCCGGTCAGCTGGCCAAGTTGATCAACAACGTCGTGCTCACTGCCAACTTCTCCATACTGGTGGATGCGGTCGCCATGAGCCGGGGTTTCGACATGAAGCCCGAAGTGGTCCTAGAAGTGCTCCGCCACGGTACCGGCGGAAGTCGTGCCGTTGACCTGCTCCCCGACGGTGGTTCGACCGCCGCCCTCGGCGTGCGGGTATACCCACTGCTGGGCAAGGATGCCTCCATAGCCTTCGCGGTGGCCCGGTCTCTCGGGGCTCCCATCGGCCAGCTCGAGGAGGTGGTGAACCACCTGTGGCATGTCAGCGGAGTGGAGACCGACTAGATGGGGATCTGGCGGGAGTCCGTCCAGCGGCCCCGACATCCGGGTGCCGGGGCCACCGCTAGACCGTGTTGGTGGCGAGCGGGCCGGGATTGACGCGGGCGCCGGGAGTGAACGCCACGGGCATGTGCTTGATCCCACCGATGAAGTTGGAGCGCAAGAACTGGGGATCGCCTGTCATGTGCATGTCGGGGATGCGCCGCACGATCTCGTCGAAGATGAGGCGCAACTCCATGCGGGCCAGGTTGGCACCGAGGCAGAAGTGGGCCCCGCCACCGCCGAAGGCGATGTGGGGATTCGGGTTGCGCTCGATGTCGAAGGTGAACGGGTCCTTGAACACCTCTTCGTCCCGGTTGGCGGAGATGTACCACATGACGACCTTGTCGTCCTTGGCGATGGCCTGGCCACCGACCTCGGTGTCCTCGGTAGCGGTGCGCCGGAAATGCAGCACCGGCGTGGCCCAGCGCAGGATTTCATCGGCCGCCACGTCCAGCTTGGACGGATCCTCGACGAGGGCGGCGTAGGCATCGGGGTTCTGCATCAGCGCCAACATCCCCCACGCCGTGGCGTTGCGGGTGGTCTCGTTGCCGGCCACAGACAACAGCAGCATGAACATGTCGAACTCGAGCTCGCTGAGCCGGTCCCCGTCGATCTCGGCGTTGATGAGTTTGGTGACGATGTCCTGCGCGGATCGCTGTGGCGCTGTTTTCCCAGTTCGTTGACGTAGGTGTACAGCTCGACGAAGGCCGTCGCCCCGTCGTCGCTGGCGAACTCAGGGTCGTCCATCCCGATCATGCGGTTGGACCAGTCGAAGATGAGTTTGCGATCTTCCTGGGGGACGCCCATGATCTCGGCGATGGCCTGTAGCGGGAGCTCGGAGGCCACCTCGGTCACGAAATCGGCGGAGCCCCGTTCAACCACGTTGTCCACGATCAGGACGGCCCGATGCTTGAGGTACTGCTCGATAAGCCCGATCATGCGCGGGGTGAAGCCCTTGCTGACCAGGAGCCGGTAGCGGGTGTGTTTCGGCGAATCGGTGTAGAGCATCATCAGGCCTCGGGGGTCGGCCCCGGCCTCGCCCGCGGCGGTGGGCATCTCGTCGGGGTTGTACATCCCCACCACTCCCTCTGCCTCCGAGGAGAACAGCTTCGAGTCCCGGTTGATGGTCACCACATCGGCGTGGCCGACGAAGCTCCAAAAGCCCTTGGCTCCTGGAACTTCGTGCCAGGACACGCGGCTCGTCGGCCCGCAGGCGGCGAAACATGTCGTGATGCTCTTGGCGTTGAAAGGCGTCCAAATCGAGCAGATCGATGCCATTGGTCTTCACTGCGCACCCCCAGGCTGACCGGTTTCCCGATAACCAGTATATGTTTACGGTTTAGGCCACTTGGCCCAAGCTCTGGCGTCGAGTAAGTGACCGCGACAGCCTTGACGACGCCGCCGCCCTACAGCGGGTAGAGCCCCGATTCCTGGCACAGGTCCTGGGCAATGACCATGGTGCCATGGAGCGGGTCGGCATCGGGCGACAACGCCAACCACGCGATGACGGCGCCAATGGCTTCCGGTGGTGCTCCGGTCGAGTGGTCGAGGCCATCCGAGACGGATTGATTGCGTTCGGTTCGGACATATCCCGGGTCGACGTTGAACGCTCGAATACCCTGGCCGGCGAATTCGACCTTGAGATGGCCGACCAACCGATGGCTCGCCGCTTTGGCTATCCCGTAGCCGAGGCCCCACCCTCCTTGCCCGGCCGGAGCCGGAGGGTCGGTGTACCCGGCGCCCGAACCCATGGTGATGATCGTGCCGCGTCCTCGCTCGAGCATGCCGGGAAGGGCCATCTTGGTCAGGGTCAGCTGGGCGATCACGTGCGCCTCGAGGAACTTCTCGTAGGCGTCGATGGGTGTGTCGAGGATCACGTCCATCATGCCCGGTCCAACGTAGCGACCGTTGTGCAACAGGAGATCGATGGGTCCCCACCGTTCGAGGGCAACCGTCATTCCCGCACCGACCGAGGCCGCGATCGAGCAGATCCATGGGAACGATCAGGCTCCGCTGACCGGTTTCCTCGATGATCGCCGCCGTCTCTTGCAGCGACCCCGGCAACGGCTGCGTGTCGGACTCGTGGACCGTGACGGAATGCTCACGCCGTTCCCCTGGAGCGACCGTCCGGGCGGTGATGACCACGTCGAACCCGGCCTGGGCCAACGAGATCGAGCAGGCCCGTCCAATCCCACGGCTGGCTCCGGTCACGAAAGCGACCTTCGACGTCACGAACCCCGCCCTTCCGTGGTCCGGGTTGCAGGGGCGTCGATCCCGGTCGAGCGCGGCGAATGCCTCGAGCTGCTCGACGTAGTGCGCAGCCGAGTTGTGCACGAACGAGACCGTCATGACCGTGGCCCCGGCGTGCCGCCAAACCTCCACTGCGTCCAGACACTGGGAGGACTCGCTCACCGGGTCCATCGGCGGATCGGAACTCACCCCGATGTCGAACCCGTCGGGCACATCGGCGGCGGCCAGCATGGTGGCCAGCTCAGTCGGCGTGGGTCCCCGGTGCGATGCGGGGGGAGGGATCCAGGCGTCACCGAGCTCGACGGCCCGCAGAAAGGAGCGTCGGGAGTGACCGCCGATCCACAGGGGCACCGAGGGCTGGACGGCGTGGGGATCCACGATGAGCTGGTCATAGTGGTAGTACGAGCCGTGGTAGCTCACTTCGCGGCGTGACAGGGTCACTTTCAGAGCTCGCAGCGCGTCGTCGGCTCGAGCACCCCGGTCGGCGAACGAGGCTCCCAATCCGTCGAACTCCTCTTCGACGTTGCCGACGCCCAGGCCCAACACAAGCCGGCCTCCCGAGATCATGTCGACCGTTCCGTAGTGCTTGGCTATGGCCAGAGGGTGGTGGAGCCCGAGGATCAACACGTAGGTGACGAACCGAATTCGCTCGGTCACGGCCGCCAGATATCCGAACGTCGCCACCGGATCCCAGAACGGGGAGTTGGCGTAGGGGCCATCGGGTACGGCGATGTGCTCGGAGCAGGTCATGTGCCAGTACCCCAGGCGATCGGCGGCGATGGCGATCGCGGCCAGGTCCTTCGGACCAGCGTTGCGTTCCCACGATTCGGGATTCGAGAACGTCACGATGGGGGATCCGATTCCGAATCGCATGGTCAATGATCTCTCCGATCGCGTGAGGCGCGTGCGTGTTGTCACCGGACGGGACATTGCCACCCCTCGCCTCCACCACGGCAGGCCGAGCCTACGATACACACCGGTCAACGCTGATCGATCGGGATCGCAGACGTGCAACTGGAGGTTGTGAACATGGCAAGGGACACCGTCGTCGTTACCGGAGCCGGCCACGGTATCGGCAGAGCAACGGCGGAGCTGTTCGCCGAACACAACGTGAACTTGGTGCTGGCCGACATCAACGAGGAGTGGCTGGCGGCGACCGCCGATGCTTGCCATGACAGGGGAGCTGATGTTCGAACCGTCCCCTTCGATCAGCGATCGCGCAAGAGTGTGGATGACCTCTTCGGGACGGTCGACGACATGTTCGGAGGGATAGACGTTCTGGCCAACATCGTCGGCATCTATCCATCGGAGCGGGTGACGAAGATGACCGATGAGCTCTGGGACGACGTGATCCTCACCAACCTCACGGGCGTCTTCTACTGCTGTCGCGCCGGGTTGACCCGAATGCTGCACGCCGGCCGCGGCAGCATCGTCAGCGTCGCATCCGCTTCCGCTGCTGTTCCCCTCGATGGGTTCTCCGCCTACGCGGCCAGCAAAGGCGGCATCGAGGCGTTCAGCCGGGTGCTGGCCTTGGAGGCGGCCCCGACCGTGAGGGTAAACGTCGTCTCACCAGGTCCGATCGCCACGTGGCCGGTTCCCGATCCCGGTTCTGACCAGGCGGACCCCTTGACCGCTGCGGCCACGGTGTTGGACTCCGTGCCCCTCGGTCGGTGGGGAAGTCCCGAGGAGATCGCCGCGGCCATCGCCTTCGTCAGCTCGCCGCAGGCCTCGTTCATGACGGGTCAGGTGCTTCGTATCAACGGTGGGAAGCACATGGCATAGGGAACACATGGCACAGACGGTGTGCATCGTCAGGTGAGCTCGACCGTCTGGCCGTCCTTCCACCGTCTCAGCACCAGGTAGCTTCCCTTCAGCGCGCCGCGATCCCACCGTCCAAATCCAAGTGTTGTCCCCTCGTGGCCCTCGGCCGCCGGTATGAGCTTGGTTTCTTCCAGTCCTGCTCGGATGCCGAAACGGTTGAGCTCCGGCGCTCGAGCGATGGCTTCGGCCACCAGTTGACCCATGTCGTACCCAAAGGCCAGCGCCGCCCCGCGAGGCGGATCCTCTCCCAGCTGTTGGCGTACGTCGGCCAGCGTCTGGTTTCCGTCGGAGTGCATATCGGGATAGACCCATCCGTCGATGTCGTGGGCGTACGAAGCCTCTACTCCCCGCATGCCGGCCGCGTTCATGATCGCGGGGACCGAGAAGTTGCGAGCCGTCCTGGCCTTGGCCACCTCGCGGCCGGCCCAGCCCAGGCCGAGGTACACGATGCCGTCCACGTTCTCGTTGACGAGGGTATCGACCTGCGCCGTGGCGTCGGGTGCCAGTGGGGGAATCGAGACGCGGAACCGAGACTCCCAGGCCCAACAGCTCGCATTCGTTCTCGAAGAAGGTCAGGTGACGCCGGCCGATTGGGGTTTTGTCGTAGATGACTCCGACTCGCTGATGTCCGTTGCCGGCCAGGTACCTGGCCATCAGGATTGATTCGTCCTCGTGCGATCCGACCTGGAGGTGGAACATGTAGTCGCTCCGGGCTCGCTCGGAGGCCGACCAGTTGATGGTGGGAATTCGTCTGGCATCGGCGAGCGGCGTGGCCACGATGGCGTTGTCCCCGATAGCTGGGCCGACGATGAGGAGGACGCCAGCGTCGACGAGCGCAGTGAACGCCTGTTCGACGGCATAGGCCGTCCCGTTGGGCAGCCCTTCTCGGTACTCGTGGACGAATTCGACGGGCCGATCGATACGACCGGCGGCCACGGCGGCATCAATGGGTAGGGACATGTCGGTGGCCAACTGACTGTACGTGCTGCTTGCGGCACTGCCGGCGTCGAGATTGCTCGGACGCTCGCCATCGTTCAGGACGCCAACGAGGATTGGATCGGTCATGGTCGCTCACCGTCTTTTGTCACGTGATCTGGCAACCCATCGATGGCGTTGCAGCCACAGGTCTTCGGGACCGCTACGCAGAGAGGAACGAGGATATGGTTGGTCGTTCTCTTCCCCGTCACTTGCACCGGGGTCGTCGTAACGGGACGCAGGATACTTCGATGGGGTGCTGAATGGATGCTCTCGCCGCTGTCCAGGTAGGAGCTCGTGACATCGAGCTGCAGCGACTTCCGGTCCCCGACGAGCTCGGCGACGATGAAGCATTGCTCGCCATCGAGGCAACGGGGATGTGCGGAACGGACTGGGATCAGTACCGGGGCCTGCTCGCCGGGGTTGTGCCCTTTCCGGTGATTCCGGGACACGAGACCATCGGGCGCATCGTGTCCTGCGGCAAAACCGCGTCGAAGAGATGGGGGCTAGCCCCAGGTGCCCGTGTCGCCGTGGAATCGACGGTGCCGTGCGGGGTTTGCCCTCCCTGCGCAGCTGGCCAGTGGTTGTTCTGCGGGCAACGCCTCATCTATGGACTGACCAGCGTCGCCAACAAGCCCGGGCTCTCCGGCGGTTTTGCCGAGTACATGGTCCTTCGGGCCCATAGTCGGGTCTACCCCCTTCCAGACCATCTGACCACCGAGGACGCCGTTTTCTTCAATCCCCTGGGCGCCGGATTCGATTGGGGCGTTCGCACGGCCGGCACTCAGCCCGGTGACACGATCGTGATCTTCGGCCCGGGTCAGAGGGGATTGGCCTGCGTCATTGCCGCTCGCCACGCGGGGGCGGACCGTATCGTCGTCGTCGGGCGACAGCGGAGCCCCTGGAAGCTCGAGCTCGCCCGCTCACTTGGCGCCACCCACACCATCGACAGCGACACCGAGTCGGTGTTCGAGGCGGTGAGGGTGGCCACCGACGGAAGGATGGCCGATCGCGTGATTGACACGACGCCCAGCGCCATGCAGCCGGTACTTGACGCGTGCGAGATCGCCAAGCCCGAGGCCACGGTGGTGCTGGCGGCCAAGAAGGCATCGACGGTGGAGGCGTCTTTCCTCATTGACGTGCTCTTGGCCAAGGCGCTCACGCTCCGAGGGGCCTATAGCGTCAGCGAGTGGGCGAAAGAGGAGGCGATTCGGTTTCTGTCCTCTAGCCAGGATGACCTATCGGCCCTGCATACCCACACCATGCCCATCGACCAGGTGGACCGTGCTCTTCGGACTCTGGGCGGTGAGATCGCCGGGGAGCGCGCCATGCACATCACCATTACCCCCCGGTCGAGATGAGGGACCACCTCTGGTCCCGGATTGCCTTGCCGCCCTACCAAACAACCGGTAGGCTGTTTCGCATTGCTCTTCGGGGCTGTTTCGTGTGCTCTTCGGAGCAGGGGGAGGTGGCTTCATGGTTAGTTCGCTAACGGAAACTCACTCGGATACAAAGACGCACGATGAGCCCGAGGCCACGGCGCGCCGACCGGTGAAGGGGATCGGCCGAGAGCTCAGCGTCCAACAGGAACTGGCCTGTGCCCTGCGCATCCTGGCTCACGCCGGCTGGCAGGAGAACCTGTCGGGTCACATCACCTGGGTCCAAGACGGGTCGACCAACCTGTGGTGCAATCCATGGGGCATCTGGTGGGAAGAGACAACGGCCTCGGACATCGCCTTGGTCGCCGACAGTGGCGAGCACGTGGCCGGACAGTGGGACGTCACGGCCGCCGTGTTCATCCACACCGAGCTCCATCGGGCCCGGCCCGACGCCAAAGTGGTCGTCCACGGACATCCCTACTACGCCACCTTGCTCGGCGGCCTGGGTGTCACCCCCGAGATCATCCACCAGAACTCGTCCATCTTCGACGGCGACATCGCCTTTGTCGACGAGTACGCCGGACTGGTCGACAGCTCCTCGGCCGGGGAGCACCTGGCCGAAGAGGTGGGCACCGCCACCGGCGTGGTGCTGGCCAACCACGGCGCCATCGTGACCGGCGAGACCATCGGCCAGGCCTGCTACCAGGCGGTCACCTTCGAGCGCATGTGCCAGTTCATGTACGACTCCTTGGTGACCGGGATCAAGCCCCGCCCCATTGCGCCATCCGCCCGGGCCGCGTTGAAGGCCGGCCTGAAGGCCGGGTGCCCCCCGGTGTTCTGGGACGGCGCTGTGCGCCAGCTGTTGCGCACCGAGCCCGACGTGCTCGATTGACCCTGGCACCCACCGGGCATCGTTCGCCCTATCGCAAGGAGGTCCCCCGTGGGGATTTCGGTTGAAGATCTGCAAAAGCGCACCGGGGACTTCGGACGCCAGGGCCCGGGCACGGTCACCTTCTTGCCCGATCCCGAGCCCCCCGAGCTGTGGGCCACCATCATCTCGGTCGACGACCACGTGGTGGAGCCCCCCGACATCTTCGAGGGCCGGTTCCCGAACAAGTTCGCCGACGAGGCCCCCCGGGTGGTCGACACCGACAACGGGGGACAGGCCTGGCTGTGGACGGACAAGCTCTTGCCCAACGTCGGCTTCAACGCGGTGGCCGGTCGGCCCCGGGCCGAGCACACCTTTGAGCCCTCGCGCTTCGACCACATGCGCAAGGGGGCGTGGGACGCCAAGTCCCGATTGGTCGACATGGACCTCAACGGCGTGTGGGCCTCGCTGTGTTTCCCCTCGTTCCTGCCCGGGTTCGTGGGCCAGCGCCTGACGTTGTGGCCGAAGGACGAGGAGCTGGCCTTTGCCGCCATGCGGGCCTACAACGACTGGCATCTCGAGTCCTGGTGTGGGAGCGACCCCGATCGGTTCATCCCCCAACAGATCGCCTGGTTGCGCGACCCGGTGATCGCCGCCGAGGAGATCCGTCGCAACGCCGAGCGGGGGTTCAAGGCGGTGACCTTCTCCGAGGCCCCCCACAAGCTCGGCCTGCCCACCATCCACAGTGGCTACTGGGAGCCGTTCTTTGCCGCCTGCGCCGAGACCGAGACGGTCATCTCCTTGCACGTCGGCTCGGCCGGCGAGACCGTCGACCACCTCTGACGACGCCCCCACCGGGGTCATCGGCGCCCTCTTTGCCGCCTCGGCGTTCACCTACTCGGTGGACTGGCTCTACTCGGGCATCGCCAACCGGTTCCCCACCATCAAGATCTGCATGTCCGAAGGGGGCATCGGCTGGGTCGGCGGCGGTGATCGACCGGGTGGACCACTTGAACATCCGCCAAGACGAGCTCGGCGTCGACGATCCCGACCTCCAGGTCACCTCGGACGTGTTCCGACGGAACTTCTGGTTCTGCGCCCTCGACGACCCCTCGGGCTTTTTGACCAAAGACATCATCGGCGTGGACAACATCTTGGTCGAGTCGGACTACCCGCACTCGGACTCGACGTGGCCCAACACCCAAGCCCTGCTGCGCAAGCACCTGGCCGACGTGCCCGTCGACGAGCAGCGCAAGATGTGCTGGCAGAACGCCGTGAAGCTCTTCCGCCACCCGGTCCCGCCCAATCCATTGCCGTAAGGGGAGCTCCGCATCATCGCCCCCAGCTTCGGGCAACTCATGACACTCAGTGAAGAGGAGAGGTGAACGCACAGGAAACGCCGATAGAAGCTTGACGTTGACACGTAAATGTCGTATTTCTGTAATCGAAGCGTAACAGGGAAAACCATCTCATTTGGGGGGCAATATGAATGAAGGAAAGCAGTTCCAGTGGAACGGTGGCCGGGCGAGGTCCGGCGGGAAGAGGCGACGACGCTCGATGGTCGTCGCAATCGGCATGACGATCTCGGCCCTGTTGGCGTCGATCGTGGGCGTCGTGGTCACCTCGGTGGCCGCAGTGGCGGCACCGGCAACGCTCAATATCGGAGTGTTGAATGAGAGCACCGGGGAGTTCGGTGCCCAGTTCGGTCCGTTGGTCCCCGGTGTGCAAGCGTGGGCGAGTTGGGTCAACAGCCACGGCGGCCTGAACGGCCACCAGGTCTCGCTGAAGATCTACAACAACGCCAGCAGCCCGAGCCAGGTGGTAGCCAACGCTCATCTTGCCGTTCAGAATGGGGCGGTCGCGCTCATTGACTCGGATCCGCTGTTCGACAGTGCGGCTCCCTACCTGCAATCGGTCGGCATCCCCGTATACGCCTTCGGGATTACGCCCGGTTTCTTTGGGGCCGACAAGACGAACTTCTTCTCGTATACAGGCAATCCGATTGACGGCAAATCGACCGGGACGGTCAAGTTCCTGGTCAAGAAGGGCAAGACCAAGTTCGCTCTCCTGTCGGACCCCAGCCCGGCTGACTCGGCTGGAATCCAGACATCCGTGCCGCTGATCGCCAAGGCCGGCGGCAAGGTCGTCTATACCAACTTCAATGTGGACCCGACCAACACTGCGTCGCTCCTTTCCGTTGCCCAAGCGGTCAAGAACTCAGGGGCAACGGTGGTTGACTCTGCGGCTGGTGGCACCGAGGCACAGTTCCAAGCGGATCTGGCCCAAGTTGGCGGCGGCAACATCTGGGTGTCCAACGGGTCGGACTACCAGCAGAACCTTCCGCAGCAGTTCGGACCTTCTCTGAACAACTACACGTTCTTCTTCTTCACGACTCCCTTCACGGTGAAGACGCCGGGGATGACGAACTACTTGAAGGCGATGGCCAAGACATCACCGGCCAATGAGTACAACTTCCAGGCGTTGGTCGGTTGGGCTTCGTCCAGCCTGCTGGCCGGCGGGGTAGAGGCCTTGGGGTCACAGCCGGTCACCAGAGCGTCACTCACCAGGTCGACGAACTCGTTGAAGAACTACACCGGAAACGGTGTCTTGGCCCCGGTGAGCTTCCCGCTCTTCCATACGGCAGCTCCATCGTGCTTCGCCTTCGTGCAGGTTCAAAACGGCAAGTGGGTGCAGATCAGCGGTACGACGAGCAACCCCTTCTACTGCGCGGCGCCACTGCCCTGAGTGACGGTGCACCCGGTGTCGCGTCTCGACGCGGCACCGGGTGAGGCCGTGGTCGGCGCCCTACCCTCGTACTTCGAACCAGTCCCACTCCCACGGGACGATGGTGCGTAGCAGGGACGTGAAGATCGGCACTTCGGCATCGATTTCGTCCGGAGTGCGACCGTCGGCCTCCCACTGCCGCTCGTGCTCGTGCAGGTCCTGGGCAAAGACCAGTGGATCCTCGTCGAGAAAGTACACGTGGATTCGAATTCCGGGTGTGGTTGATTCCGCCGATCCACGATGACGGCCTGGGAAGGCACTCTCGCTGACGAACGTCCACGCACCGGCGACGCCCCGACAGTCGAGCATGTCCGGAATTCGAACCCGATCATGCCATCGAGCCAGTCTCTCAACCGCAGGGAGATCCTCACTCAGTTGCGTGGCGGTGACGAAGATCCCCCGGTTGGGACGGAAGGGGAGCGCCTCCTCCGAAATGAGGACTCGCCTGTGCACGTAGCCCTTGATCGGTATGAAGGCACCGACAAGAGGCCTGGTCGCCCAAGCCAGGTCAGGCCGGCGGCCGAGGTGTGTGGCTTGTGTCCCGAAGTCCATCCACTCCAGGCGACTTGTCTCGACGGGTTCGCGGAGCCAATACATGGTCATGTACTGGACGCCGGAGAACTCGGATTGCGGAGAGGGAATCACGTCTGCACAGTCGGGCGAACGGACCCAACGCTCCCCGAAGATGACACCAGGAAGGGCCAGATTCTCCGGACGATGGTCGAGCTGGTGGTACTCGTTGAACTCATGGTGTTTCGTCGAGTCAGTGAGCGCAGCGAATGAGAAGAATGCGAGTGGTGGCTTCATGGGACTCCTACACAAGAGAAGGGGATGACGGGCCGCAATTTAGGACAAACCCGCGGCCCTCCGCCCTTGCAAGTCCACCAAACGATCGATAGGCTCACTACCGTGTTAGTGGGGGCTTGTTGAACCATTTCTGCGTGAAAGCCTGGGGGATATGTGGGCGACTTCTTCGCCATCGTTCATTGGTGCGAATCGACCAGATGGTCGCTCTCATTGTTCTCGTGCCATGAACCAACGCTGCAGGCGATAAGGATCGTTCAGGTGCGTACCAACCCGGAGAGGGGAACGACGTAGATGGAATATATATTTCCAGGCCTTGTCATCGGTGCGGTGTACGCAATCTTGGGTAACAGCATCACCCTGACCTACAGCGCCACTGGCGTATTGAATTTGGCCACCGGCACCATCGCTTACGTAATCGCTGACCTCTACTATCACCTGGTCGCCGTGGAGAATTGGACACTATTGTCGGCCGGTCTTCTGTCGATTGTGGTCGTGTCTCCCGCACTGGGATTCGTTCTATGGCTGACCGTCTTTCGGCAGATGGAGAAATCCGATTTGGTCGTGCAGGTGGTGGCGACGATCGGGCTGGCCGTAGCCCTTCCCGCCATCATGCAGGTGGTCATTCCCAATGCTCAGGTGCAGCAGGCGCCGGGGATCATTCCCGGAGGCCTTTACATCGTGCATCTGGGGTTCATCACCGCGACGAGAAATCAACTGGCCGCCGTGATCGGTGCGCTGGTCTGCGTTATCGGTCTCGTCTTGCTGGTGGATCGAACAAGACTCGGTTTGGCCACCCGAGCCGTCGTCGATCGGCCCCTCCTGGCTCAGAGCCGGGGCATCAACACGGCCCGTGTCGGTGCTGCGTCCTGGGTGCTGGCCGGGCTGCTGGCGGGAATCGGGGGGGTCTTGCTCTCGCCCCTCATCACCCTCGATAGCGGAACGTACACGGAGCTCACCGTGGCCGCCCTCAGCGTGGCCTTGTTCGGCCGATTCCGTGGACTCATCGTCACCGCTCTTGCTGGGCTGGGACTTGGTGTGGCCTCGTCACTCATCACCGGATATGCCCCGGCGGGAAATACGGTGATCGGTGGCCTCGTACCCTCACTTCCCTTCTTCTTGTTGACGATCCTTCTGTTGTCCGGTGCATCGCCGCTCTCGGCTCGCCAGGACGCCGTGCAGGCCCCTCCGACGCGACGCAGATCGCTGGCTCGAGTGGCGGCCGCCTCCCGGTCCGCGCCAGTAACCGACGTATCGGGCGAGCTCGCCGCGTCGGGGGACGGGGGCCCCAGGGCGGGGCTGTCGGCTCAAAGATCCCGATATCTCTCGCCGGTCACCCTGCTGACGGCTGTCGCCTGTGTCGGACTCCTACTCGTGGCCATGTTCGCGTTCTCGGACTATTGGACGGGCATCCTGGCCAGCGGGCTTGCCTTCGCCGTCATCTTCTTGAGCCTGACGGTCGCCACCGGTGAAGGCGGCGTGCTGTGTCTCGGGCAGGCGTCGTTTACCGCAGTGGGTGGGTTCATCGCCGGGCGACTGGCCAGCACTCACGGTATGTCGATCGTCCTGGCCGCACTCATCGGTGTGGTTGCCGCCATGGCCGTCGGTTTCATCATCGGGGCCATCGGGTCCCGTCTCGATCAGATCGGCTTCGCCCTCGTCACCTTGGCCTTCGCCCTGTTCTGCGAGCGATTCGCCTTCAACATCACGCTCTTCGTGCCGACATCGGGTGTGCCGTTCAAGTCAGCCCACTTCTTCGGGATGAGTGTGGCCCGGAGCGAGGTCTTGCTCGGAGCCGTGGTGTTTGCTGTGGTCGCCGGGCTCGTGGTCTATGCCAAGCGTGGGCGCTTTGGGCGTGCCTACGCGGCGATCCGGGCCAACCCCCTCTCCTCGGAAGGCCTCGGAATCAACGTCCGGCTCATGCGCACGATCATCTTTGCCATAGGTGGCGGCATCGCTGGGTTGGGTGGCGTGCTGCTGGGTATCGACGAGCAACAGCTCGGCATCCCCGACGTGGCGTTGGCTGTCGGGCTGGTATGGGTCGCGGTGGTGGTCACGTTTGGGGTACGGGGCACGCGAGGAGCGCTCTTGGCCGGCCTGGCCTTCGCGCTGATACCGGCGGCGTTCTCGCTCATAAGCGTGAGCTGGATCGCCAATGTCCCAACCATCCTGTTCGGTCTGGGTGCGGTCGGCCTGGCCAAGGAGCCGCGTGGCTTCCTGGCCCAGCTCGACGACGGTTGGAACCTGGTGATCTCGAAATGGAGATCCCGGACCAGTGCGACGGGCGGCCGCGGCAGCGATGACGTCGGAGCGCCCCAGCCTGCAGGACTCGAGATGGCCGGCGAGCGATGAGGAAACGATGACAGCCGTGGGTGTTCCCACCGAGGATCAGCGTCTCGTCTTGGACGTAGACCACGTGTCGGTGCATTTCGGAGGCCTGAGGGCGCTGAGCGAGGTAAGCATTCGAGTCGCCCTCGGCGAGATCGTCGGAGTCATCGGCCCGAACGGCGCGGGGAAGACCACGTTGTTGAACGTCATGTCGGGACTCCTCCATCCCAGCAAAGGGCGAGTGGCCGTTGGTGGCCGAGACAGCACCCGCTCATCGGTGCACAAGCGGGCCAGCCTCGGCGTCGCTCGGACCTTTCAGCGAGTCACCCTCTTCTCCGATCTGACCGTGGTGGAGCACGTGCAGCTCGCCCTGGAGACATCCAGGGGTTTATGGAAGTTCCGGAGCCGACCTCAAGGGCCGGATGGGGATACGGGGGAGCTGGAGGGGATCAAGTTCCTGCGTCAAGTGGGTATAGCCGGGCTGGCCCATGCTGATGTCGAAACCCTCCCTCTCGGGCAGGCGCGACTGGTCGAGCTGGCCATGGCCCTGGCCACGCAACCAGTGGTGCTGTTGCTCGATGAGCCATTCTCTGGACTGGGAGCAACGGAGCGAGATGATCTGGCCGACCTCCTGTTGGAGCTGAAGGCCACCTCGGGCCCAGGAATCGTGCTGGTGGAACACGACGTCGGCATCGTGTCTCGACTAGCTGATCGCTTGGTCGTGCTCGATTTTGGCGAAGTGATCGCCGACGGCCCCACCCAAAGTGTGCTCGAGGACGCCAACGTTCGTCGTGCGTACTTCGGACTGGAAGAGGCTGTCGGATGACGGACCTCGAGGACCGCAAGGGCAGCATCTCGATTCGGGACCTGTCCTACTCGTACGGGGCACTGGCCGCTCTGCACGACGTTGATGTGTCCATACAGCCCGGCGAGGTCTGCTGCGTGCTGGGGCCGAACGGTGCGGGAAAGTCGACATTTGGTGCCGCGGTGGCCGGCGCCCTGCCCGTCAGCGCCGGCAAGGTGTTTCTCGATGATGTGGACGTTGGGACCGAGCCGCTCTTCCGGCGGGCCCGCAGGGGCATCGCCTACATCCCCGAGGGTGGTGCCGTATTTCCCTCTCTGACCGTGTCCGAGAATCTGTCCTTGGGCACAAAGGGTGTCTCACGGCGGGGCAAGGCGGAGACCGTCGAGAAGGCGGCCGGATACTTTGAATTCCTGGGCGCTCGACGCCATACCAAAGCGGGAATGTTGTCTGGCGGCGAGCAGCAAATGCTCTCGCTGGCCCGCATCCTGATCACCCAACCGCCCTTCGCCGTCATCGATGAGCTCTCGCACGGACTCGCCCCCGCCGTCGTCGAGAGTCTGTTCCGAACGTTGCGAGAGTCGAAAGGGCGCACGACGTTCATACTCATCGAGCAGTACCTCGAGCGAGCGTACGGCATCGCCGACATCCTGCTTGTTCTGTCGAGAGGTGTTGCTGTGTACCAGGGCTCAGCATCGGATACGAGCATCGAACAACTCGAGAGCCTGTATCAGGGCCACGAGAATGCGACCGCGGACCCGGGATCGGCGCCCGAGAAAGGCTCCGGCCTCTAGTGGATCGGGATACGAGAGAGCTTGCCGACATGGTTGAGATCGGTGATCTCATCGTGAGGATGGCGAGAGTGACCGACGAAGGCGACCTGGGCGAGTACGCCCAGCTCATCAGCCCCGACGCAAGCTGGCAGATGCCCGGAAGCGACGTCGTTGTCGGCCAGGAGAACGTCCTGGCCTCGGCTCGAGAGCGCCGGGCCGCCGGCCTGACCGGGCCCGCTGCTCACACGAGACACATCGTTTCCATGCTGTCGGTATCGGTGGAGGGCGACCGGGCCTCCGCCCGTTCGTCCTGGCAGTTTTTTTCGCAGACGACCACGTCGCCCACGCTCGCGGCCATGGGATCGTATGCCGACGTGTTTGTCCGCACCTCCGAAGGCTGGCGATTCACCGAGCGGGTCGCGACCGTTGGATAGTCGGAGGTATCGGATGCTTCCCTGTGCGCCGCGGCTCTCAGCCGTTCTGGGGGTCGGCCCGCACCTTTCGGCGGGCGAACAGCCACGGGCCGTCGCCCACTCGCCGGTAGCTGTCGCGGTACCGACCCCATCGCCACAGGCCGTTGTCGCTGATCACGAACCAGTAGGCCGATCCGGCGGCCACCGACTGGCTCTCGAATTCGATGGTGAGGTTGGACACGTTGTGGCGCATGTAGGTCTGACCCTGCTCGCCCCCGTGATCGGTGGCCAGGCCCCCGAGGAGCCCAGCGATGGCGGCCCGGCCCAGCAGGGGTTCGGGCTCGGTGTCGGTCTCGAAGATGGCGTCGGGCTCGAAGAGGGCCACCAGCTCGTCGATCTTCCCCCCGTCGCCGAAGTGCGTGTACCGGGCGACGAGCTCTCGGATCTCCTCGTGTGCCGCCGTCTCCCATGGTTCCATGTCGATCGTCCTCCTCTGGTCGCGTCCGTCATGATCGCGTAGCCCCGAGGTCGATGCCCCATTGGGGATCGGTCGGTCACCGAAAGGAACACGAGTGCGACAGGACGTCGAGTTCATATCCGAGGGTGCCACCCTCCGGGGCTGGTTGTACCTGCCCGACGGCGAAGGGCCCCATCCTGGCGTCGTGGTCACCGGGGGGTTCGGCGGGGTGAAGGAGGTGTTCCTCCATCACAACTATCCCCAGGTCTTCGCGGATGCCGGTTTCGTGGTGCTGAACTACGACCACATCAATTGCGGGACCAGCGACGGGTTGCCTCGACAGGAGCTCGACCCCATCAAACAACAGCGCGGTTACAAGGACGCCATCACCTTTCTGGCCGGGCACCCCGACGTCGATGCCGAGCGCATCGGCATCTGGGGAACCAGCTACTCGGGCGGTCATGTGCTGGCCGTGGCCGCTGCCGACCGGCGGGTCAAGTGCGTGGTATCCCAGGCCATGACCATCAGTGGGCGCGACAACACCATCGCCCGCAACTCGCCCGCCGCGGTGGTGGACTTGTACCGGCGCTTCGCCGAGGACCGATTGGCGCAACAGCGGGGCGAAGCCCCGGTCGTGGTGCAAGCGTTCGCCGACGACAGCGACTCGGTCCGGTTCATCAAGTCGCTCCCGCCGGAGTACGTGGAGAACTGGAAGAACGAGATCACCCTGCGGTCCTGGGAGCTCTACGCCGAGTACGAGCCGGCCGCGTTCATCGAGCGCATCGGCCCCACGCCCTTGTTGATGGTCATCCCCACCGGGGACACCATGACCCCGTCGGCCGACGCCCTGGCTGCCTACAACCGGGCCCTCGAGCCCAAGGCGCTGGTGACCGTGGACGGAGACCACTATGCGGTGTACACCGACGCCTTCGAGGCGACCAGCGGGGCGGCGCGGGATTGGTTCCTGGCCCACCTGTGACCCCAGATTGAGTCGTGAGAGTCATCTTCCCGTCGCCAGAGGAGTGACCTTCGATCCATGCCCGAATTGCTGAAATACGGCCCACACCAACTATGGATAACCTGACAAACGGCTCTTGGGCCGCCACTGCACATCGTCGAGAACCTGGGAGTTGCCATGCGTGTTGGAATCGGTATGCACTTTTCGAACACGGATGACTGGGACCGGTTCGAGGCGTCCGAGCGCCACGAGGACGTCCCTCCCGCCCCGGCCACGCCCGACTGGGACATCCTGCAAGAGGACCTGGCCATGGCCGACCTCACCGAGGAGCTCGGGTTCGACAGCCTCTGGTCGGTCGAGCACCACGTCACCCCCGTACCAGATGGCCCCGAACCCGCTCCAGTTCCTCACCTACATGGCCGGTCGCACCTCGCGGATCGACCTCGGCACCATGGTCACCGTCCTGCCCTGGCACCAGCCGCTGCGCCTGGCCGAGCAGGTGGCGTTCCTCCAAGAGGTGATGGGGGAGGACCGCTCCCTCAAGCTGGGCGTCGGTCGAGGCATCGGAAGACGGGAGTACGGGTCCCTCGGCATCGACATGGAAGAGTCCCGGCCGCGCTTCCAAGAGGTGCTCGACATCATGAAGCTGGCCCTCGACCTCCGACCGGTTCTCCTACGACGGGGAGATCTTCACCATCCCCGAGACCGAGATGCGCCCACGGTGCCGGAACGGCCAGAAGATCATCGACAACATGGCCTGCGCTTGGGGGAGCCCGGCGTCGGTGGCCATCGCCGCGGCCAACGGGCTGAAGGCCTTCGTCATCCCCCAAAAGCCGATGGAGGAGATACGGCGCCGAGCTCGAGGAGTACTCGACCATACGGGCCGAGAACGGCTACGAGCCGTCGTCGCCGACCATCGTGGTGTGGGCCTACTGCGCCGAGACCGAGGCGGAGGCCAAGGAGTACGCCGAGCGCTACCTGACCAGCTACGTCGAGTCGGCCTACCGTCACTACGAGTTCTTCGGGACCCATTTCGACAACCTGGCCAGCTTCTCCCATTACGCCGAGCGGGCGGCGCGGGTGCGCGAGTCCCAGTCCATCGAGGAGTCCAACTACCTGATCGGTGACCACATGTGGGGAACGCCCGATCAGTGCATCGAGCGGATCAAGAAGCTCATGGGCGGCACCAACTGCGACGAGATCATCCTCCACCCCCGCTATGGCGGCATGCCCGCCGATGCCGGGGAGAAGACGATGCGGCTGATCGCCAAGGAAGTGCTGCCCGCCCTGCACGAGCTCTCGCCCGAACCAGTGGGCTGAGCCCGCTCTCGTCCCACAGCACGATCACCGATCACCGAGAGGGGAGAGCGATGAGGGGCATCGTCTGGAACGGGTTCATCGACGTCACCGACGACCTCGAGGTTCGTCGGCCCGAGCCGAGCGAGGTCCTGGTGCACATCGCCTATGCCGGCGTGTGCCACAGCGACTACAGCGTGGTGAACGGCACCATCGCCTTTCCGCCCCCGGTCGTGCTCGGCCACGAGGGCGCAGGCGTGGTGGAGGCGGTCGGCTCGGCCGTGACCAAGGTTGCGGTGGGCGACCACGTGGTCTTGCACACCCTCACCTATTGCGGGGCCTGCGACCAATGCGATCGTGGCCGGCCGACCCACTGCCGATCGTCACTCGGCGGTCTCAGCCAGCCCTTCACCTACAGGGGCGACCCGGCGTACACGTTCGCCCAGGCCGGGGTGTTCAGCGAGTACACCGTGGTCCACGAGAACCAGGCGGTTCGTATCGGCCACGACGTGCCGTTGCAGGTGGCCTCGTTGCTGGGATGTGCGGTCCTGACCGGCGCCGGGGCCGCATTGAACCGGGCCAAGGTCGAGCGAGGCTCGAGCGCGGTGGTGCTCGGCGTAGGCGGCATCGGCCTCAACGCCATCCAGGGAGCCAGGATCGCCGGCGCCACCACCATCGTCGCCGTCGACGTGAACGGGGACAAAGAGGCGCTGGCCCGGCAGTTCGGGGCGACCCAATTCATCGGGATGGACGGCAAGGACAGCGCTGACGCCATCCGCCAGATCTGTCCGGACGGTGTGGACTCCTCATTCGAGTGCGTGGGGCGGTCGGACCTCAGCCGGGTGGCGATCGAAGCGCTGGCCGGGGGCGGTAGCTGCGTGTTGGTCGGGACCACGCCCATGGATGCCGAGGTGTCGTTCCTGTCGCGTGACCTCTGGTTGGACAAGAACGTCATGGGCTGTCGCTACGGCTCGGCCCAACCCCACCACGACATCCCCACCTACATCAAGCTGTACCAGGCCGGGCACATGTTGCTCGACGAGATGGTGACCAACGTGTACCCGATCGACGATATCGAGCGCGCCTTCGAGGACATGGCGTCCGGTACCATCGCCCGCACCGTTCTGGCTGTTTCCGACGTCGCCGGCTGATCCCGACGGAGCGGTCTGACCCCAAGGCCCGCGAGGCGCGGGCTCTCGACTACCCCCAGAGCAACTGGATGCTCGAGGCGACGGCCCGACCCTGGTTGCGCCCAGCCCGGGCAGAGGCCTCTCTGGCCGCCGGGTCCAGGAGGTCGGGACCGAAGGCCGCGGTGGAGGCCTCGTCCGGTCTAACGAACTGGATCCGAGATTGGGCACCGAGGGTCTCCATCCTGGCGGAGACGTCGGGGGCCACCGGCAACAGCTCATCGATAGGGGCGAGGATCACCGCCGAGTCGTGGCCCACGGCCAAGTCGGCGTTGTGCACTGAGCGAAAACCGCCGTCGATGTGGCGACGGCCGTCGATGGTCACCGGCGGCCACACGCCGGGAACGGCACTGCTAGCCGCCACCGCGTCGATCAGGGAGACATCCCCTCGCTCGTCGAAGATCCGCTCGTCACCGGTGAGGGCGTCGACGGCCACGATGCGCAGGGCGCGGTCCGGCCAGACATGGCTCGGAAGCCGTCCGGCGATGACCTTCAGCCGCGCCTCCTCGGGCACGGTGTCGGTCTTGAGGGCCATGGACCCGACGGCTATCCGGAGCTCCATCGCAGTGGAGGTGGTGGCGACGGCGTCGGCGAAGAATTGCACCAGGCTGGCCAGGTTGGACGGTGCGGCCAGCTCGCCCGAGCTTCCGGGCGGTTCGACCTGGCGACCGAACAGGTCCTCGAGCGAGAAGTCGACTGGTGATCTGGGCGGCGACGGTCGAGCCGGCCGACGTGCCGATGATCAGGTCGGCGCCGGTCACGTCGGCACCGTTGTCGGCCAGTCCGGCCAGAACGCCCGTCTCCCAGGCGATCCCGGCGACGCCGCCACCGCCCAGGACCAGAGCCCGGGTGGTCAACGGCCCGGGCGCTGATCGAAGCCGTCACCGGGCGTCGTGGTCGTTCTCCTCATGCCGATTGCCTCATTGTCGGGCACCGACGGGTGCGAATGCCGACCTCGCCGTCTGGGCGGCGATGTGACGACCGGCCCGGTACCCAAACGTGACCCCGTGGGCGATGGTGGCACCACCAGAGGGGTAAGCCCAACCGAACACGTTGGCCGCGGTGTTGCCGACGGCATAGAGGCCGGGTATGGCTGTACCCGCCCGTGACACGACCTGGCCGTCGGCGGTGACCCGCGGTCCGCCATTGGTGCCCAGGGTGCCGGGGTAGACGGCCAGCGCGTAGTACGGCGCCGCGCCGATCGGTCGCAAGGGTGGCCGCCGCCATCAACCCGAATAGATGGCGATCGAAGTCGGGATCGGTACCGTTTCCGGCATTGATGTTGTACCGGGTCACGGTGGCGTCGAGCGTTTCCTGGTCGACGCCGATGCGGTCCGCCAGCTCGGCGATGGTGTCGGCGCGCCGGACCCAGTCGGGCACGGGCTGCCCGGGGTGATGGACAGGATCTGCGTGGTCTCTTTGGCCTCGTGGTCGAAGATCATCCATGCCGGAGCCTGGTTGGGGAACTCAGCCCGCGATGCGTCGAAGATGCCGAATGCCTTGGGGAAGTCGTTGTACGGAACCGCCTCGTTGGCGAAGCGGTGGCCGTGCCCGTTGACGATGATCGACCCGGGCATCCCCCGGCCGCCCTCGAACTGGGGGACCGGCTCACCGTGATCGACGATGGCCGGGTCGAACATGGCCGGTGTCCCCCAATAGGAGTTCAGGTTGGCCAGTGCGGCCCCGGCTTCGGTGGCCATGACCAGGCCGTCCCCCACGTTGTTCGGGGGCGACAGGGGTTGCACGTCGTAGCCGATGAGGTCACGGACCATGCCCCGGTTCCACTCGAACCCGCCACAGGCCAGCACCACACCCTTTCGGGCTCCGAGGAACAGGTCGCTCCCATCGTGCTCGGCCCGCACGCCGACGATGGCGCCGTCGGAGGCGATCAGCTCGCGTGCCGGGGTGGACAGCCGAATGCCGACGTCTCGGGCCAACAACCCCCTCCACAGCATGCCGATGAGCGCCGCCCCCTTGGGGCGAACGTCCTCGGCCTCCCGCCGGGCCAGCTCGGCGTCGAAGTTGGGATCGCTGGCGCCGAACAGGTCCTCGGCCAGCGTGGTGTACGACCCCAACGACATGAGCGTGCCCCGGGACGCCAGGCGGTCGCGCCACTCGGGCAACTCGGCGCCGAATGGGTAGGGGACGGGCTCCACCGAGCGGCCACCAGGCTTCTTCCCGGGTACGTCATAGGGAAAGTAGTAGTCAGGAAAAAAGGACAGCGACGTCATCGTCACCGGTGTGTTCGACTCGAGGTAGTCGAGCGCCACCGGTGCGGTGTCCACGAAGACCTCCAGGAGGGCGGGATCGGGCTCCATGCCCATGGCCAGGTGGCGAACATAGGCCAGCACGTCCTCGCGACTGTCGTCCATACCCGCGTCGGCCATGTGGGCGTTCTGGGGAATCCACAAGACGCCGCCCGAGACCGCGGTGGTCCCCCCGATCATGTCGCTCTTCTCGACCACGATCGTCTCGGCCCCTCCGTCGGCGGCCAGAGTCGCCGCCGTCAGTGCGGCGCCGCCCGAACCGACCACGATCACGTCGACCACGTCATCCCAGGATTCCGGTAATTCGACGATCATCATCCCCCGATCTGCTCGCTGTGCCCATAGTAGGTGCCGACCCCAGCTCGCACCGATCAAACGTTGGGTAGGGTCATCTGATGCGGTTCTCCACTGCCCTGTTCGCCACCGACCATGCCGTGAACCCGGTCACCGCCGCGGTGGCGGCCGAGGCCCGGGGCTTCCACTGCTTCTACGTGCCCGAGCACACCCATATCCCCGTCGACCGCGAGACCCCGCACCCGCTGACCGGCGACACGCTGAACGACGAGTACCGGCGAACCCTCGACCCGTGGGTGACGCTGGCCGCCGTCTCGGCCGCCACCGAGCGCATCAGGCTGGGGACCTCGATCGCCCTGGTGGCCGAGCATCACCCCATCACCTTGGCCAAGGAGATCGCCACCTTGGACTACCTGTCCGCCGGACGCGTCGTCCTCGGCATGGGGTACGGCTGGAACCTCGAGGAGCTGGCCCACTTCGGTGTCGAACCGAGCCACCGGCGCGCCGTGGTGCGCGAGTGCGTCCTGGCCATGCAAGCGCTGTGGACGCAAGACGAGGCGTCCTTCACCGGCGAGTACGTCGCCTTCGGCCCCAGTTGGTCGTGGCCGAAGCCGGTGCAGGTGAGGCTGCCGGTGCTGGTCGGCGGGCGGCCGGGCCCAAGACGTTCGCCCACATCGCCGAGTATGCCGACGGCTGGATGCCCCACGGCGGGGCCGGACTGAGCACGTCGTTGCCGGTGCTGCGCAACGTGTGGGAGGACTCCGGGCGGGATCCCTCGGCCCTGGACGTCGTCATCATGGGCGTGGTCCCCGATCCGGGGAAGCTCGAGCACTACCGATCGCTGGGTGTGAACGAGATCGTGCTGGGCTTTCCCACCGACAGCGTCGGCGCCATGGAACGGGCGCTCGATGGCTACGCAGGGACCATCGCCGAGTTCTCCTGATAGCTCGCGTGGCCCCGCCGGCCAGAGCCGCGCGCCATCGGCGAGGCCTACCGGCGAGTATCTAGAATCTCATGTTGGCTACTGGTTCGAGGCGACCCCGCAGCTCCAGACTGGGCTACGCTGATAAAATATACGTATGAGTATTGGCGGCTCATGGATGGTCCATGACGGCCGCTCCTATGCACATTGATCGGGAGGAATTCGCCATGGCTACCCGAAATCTCGGATTTCCCGTATTCGACGCCGACAACCATCTCTACGAGACGCGCGATGCGCTCACCAAGTACCTTCCCGACGCCCACAAGAACGCCATCGACTTCGTCGAGGTGCACGGGCGCACCAAGATCGTGGTGCAGGGCCAGATCAGCAACTACATCCCCAATCCGACGTTCGATCGGGTCGGCCGCCCGGGCGCCCAAGAGGAGTACTTCAAGCTGGGAAACCCGGACGGAAAGTCGTACCGAGAGATCATCGGCCGGGGTATCGACTGCCCGCCGGCGTTCCGCGAGGCCGGTGCCCGCTTGGAGCTCATGGACGAACAGGGCGTCGACTACGCCATGATGTACCCGACGCTGGCCAGCCTCATCGAGGAACGCATGAAGGACGACCCCGATCTGTGTGCCGCGGCCCTCCACGCGCTCAACCGGTGGATGCTCGAGGCGTGGCCGTATACCTTCGAGAACCGAATCTTTTCCACGCCGGCCATTTCCCCCGGTGTCCTGGAAACGGCCATCGAGGAGCTCGAGTTCGTCGTGGACCACGGAGCCAAGGCGATTCTCATGCGGCCCGCGCCGGCGTGGGGGTATCGGGGCCCGCGCTCGTTCGCCCTACCCGAGTTCGACCCGTTCTGGGAGCGGGTACAGGACTCCGGAGTCCTCGTGGTGCTCCACGCGTCCGACAGTGGCTACATTCGCTATACCAACGAGTGGGAAGGGGTTCACTCCGAGGAGCTCGCCTTCGGAGAGCCAAAGCTGTTGAGCTCGGTCATCGAGGGTGACTACCGCGCCATCCGCGACGCCTCTGCCGCCATGATCTGTCACGGTACGTTGTGGCGCTTCCCCAAGCTGCGCATTGCCCTGGTCGAGAACGGCGCCGGCTGGGTCCCGCACTTTCTCGAGCAGCTCGATCACGCCTACGAGAAGATGCCCCACCTCTACGTCGAACGGCCGTCGGACACCTTCAAGCGCCACTTCTGGATGCACCCCTTCCACGAGGAGGATCCTCGCGAGCTGGTCAAGCTCCTGGGGGCTGATCACGTCATCTTCGGATCGGACTTTCCCCACATCGAGGGTCTCGCCGATCCCCTGTCGTGGGCCGATGAGCTCCATGGCTTACCCGACGACGAGCTGCGCCAGGTCATGGGGGGCAACATGATGGAGCTGATGGGTCTGACCGCCACCGTCTGACGCGGTCACATCACGTTGGAGGAATCCATACCCATGGCCTCCGGTGGTCTGGTGAAATCCCGGATCATGGCCTGGACGGTGTAGGAGGAAACCAGGCGCCCGTCTTGTGTGCAACGCGGCCTTCTCCTTGGGCTTGCCCGTGCCCGGCGTAGATGGCTGGGTTGGTGTACAGCAGCCAGTCGGTCACGTCCACCGGCTCGTGGAAGGCAACGGCGATGGACATGATGCCGGTGGACAATGTGTCGTGGGCGGCTTCCTCGGTGATCCCGGCATGGGGCCGCATGGCTGCGGCGATGGTCCAGTGGGTCATCGATTGCACCATCAAGGCGGCGTGGAGGTACTGCTCTTTGGGCGCCTCGGCGAAACGGCACCAGGCGTAGATCTCGGGTGTACCCACCCTGTCGGGATCAGCGGCGTAGGCGTTGTCGACGATGCGGAGATCACGCCCGGTGACGCCCATGTCCAACGGCGTGGCCTCGAAGGGACCGGGCACCAGCGGCATCTCCACCGAACCCCGGATCACGTCGGCGGCGCCCGAGTCGAACAGGAACAGGCCGACGCTGCAGAGGGCGTCCTCCTGGTTGATCCGGGCCTCCACGGTGGAGTAGGTCCGACCCGCTCGGAGCACGTCGACGGTGACATCGAGTGGCTTGTAGAACGTCGCCGCCTTGGAGAAGATCATGTAGCCCGACGTGACCCGCTGGTCGGGGACCGACTTGGAGGCGGCCACGAGGCCCTGGCCCAGCATTTGGCCGCCCTCGACCACGTCGCGGACCATGGTTTCCCGATAGGCGGGGGCCCGGAAGTCGGGAGCGACGAAGCGGTTGGATCCGACCGGCTCGACATCCATGAGACGGAGAAGGTCCTCGGCGTCGCCCAAGCCGGAAAGCTCGTCGTCGCCGCGCGCGCGGGTCATCGTCACCCGACCAGTGCTCCTCGAGCACGATGCGCACCCGTTCCTGATAGAAGCAGACGAAGCCCTTGATCCCGGCCACTTCGGCGAACGGCTCGCGGTACGTCCACACCACGTCGTCCTCGGGAGGATCGCTGGCCGTGAGCGTCCAGTAGTCGGCCTCGCCCTTGAAGGGGCAGATGGTATGGAGATCGGTCGGCTCGAAGAGCTCCCAGCGGACGTCGCCCTCGGGGAAGTACAGCCGATCGACGTGCTTGGTCTCCGCGACCCGAAGGCACGAGTCGCTCTCGGCCAGGAGCAGGTCACCAACCCAGGCCCGGGCGGTCGCCGGACAGGGCAGGATGTCGATCCGATACTCGGGATACCGATCCCACGCGGACTCGATCTCGGTCACGTTTTCCCCTTTGGTCGGATTCGGATTTTTGGTCGCATTCGGTTCGTCAATCCCGCCCGAGGTTCGACTGCCTGACGGTCATGTCTCGGTCGTGCTGCCTCGTAAGTCATGCCCCTAGGTCATGCCCGGAGCCGCACACATATATCATAAGCACCATGGCTCAAATCGACGAGGCGCTGGCACCGGTGCGGGCGATGCTGGCGGCTGATGGCTATCAACTTACGGTGGCGGAAGGCGCCGGGGTCACCGCCCTTCTCACCATTACTGCTGGCCCGGAAGCGTGTGAGTACTGCCTTGTCCCCAAGTCGGTCCTCGAGTCGATCGCGGTGAAGAACCTGCGACAGCACGGATTGGCCATGGACGTGGCGCTGTCCTATCCCGGCGATCAGCCGGCTTCCTGATGCCATTGTGGTGCCTCCACGGCGAACACCGTCGGTTTGACCAAACTAGAGTCTGATTTTAGTCTTTTCGGAGGGGTACCGCTTGGGAGGCGCCAATGACTGATCTGGATTTTGCCGCGTTCGATGCCGACAATCACTACTACGAGGCGGCGGACGCGTTCACCCGGCACATAGAACCCGAGTTCAGTAAACGAGCGATGCAGTGGGCCGAGATAAACGGTCGCCGTCGGCTCTTGGTCTCGGGCCGAATCAACCGGTTCATCCCCAACCCGACCTGGGACCCGGTGTCCAAGCCGGGGGCTCTCGACGAGTACTTCCGGGGCCGCAACCCCAAGGGTGAAGACACGTCGACCCTCTTCGGGGAGCTCGACCGGTTGGCCGACCACCCCGAGTACCAGGACCGAGACGCTCGCCTGCAGCTCATGGACGCCCAGGGCCTCCAAGGGGCCATCTTCCTCCCGACGTTGGGCGTCGGCATGGAACAGGCCCTCCTTCACGATGTTCCTGCCCTCACCGCCGCCTTCCGGGCCTTCAACCGCTGGATGGACGAGGACTGGGGCTTCGCCTACCGGGAGCGGATATTTGCCGCTCCGTACATGACGCTTGTCGACCCGACCAACGCGGTGGCCGAGCTCGAGTGGGCTCTGGACCACGATGCCCGATTCATCGTCATGGTGGGCGGCCCGATCGTGGTCAACGGAATGGGGTTTCCCCCGCTGACCCTGTCTTCGATCCGTTCTGGTCACGGGTCAACGAATCCGGCGTAACCGTTTGCTACCACGGGGGCGACAGTCGCTATTCGAGCTACCTCAGCGACTGGGGAGAGACGAGCAGAGACCGAGGCGTTCCGACAGAACCCCTTCCGCGCCCTGGCCTCCCCCAGCCCGGTCCAGGACACCTTCGCCAACCTGCTCGCCCATGGGCTGTTCCATCGGTTCCCCAACCTGCGCCTGGCGTCCATCGAGAACGGCGCCGCCTGGGTCTTCCACCTGTTCGAGAAGCTGAAGAAGTCCTACGGCCAGACACCGCAGGCGTATGACGGAGACCCCCGCGAGACGTTCAAGCGCCACGTCTGGGTGTCCCCCTACTACGAGGACGAGCTCGGTGAGCTGCGGACCCTGCTGGGGGCCGATCGCCTGCTCATGGGCTCGGACTACCCCCACGCCGAAGGGCTGGCCGACCCCACCAGCTATATCAAGGACCTCAAGAACTTCGACTTCTCCGACGAGAACTGCGAGCTGGTCATGCGCGAGAACGGGATAGCTCTGTCGATCCGCCGGCCCGCGTCAGCCACCGACTTCGCCAACTCCAGGCGTTCCGACCAATGCAACAACGGCAGCACACGCACCCATGACACTGACCTGGCCCAGCTCGCGCCTCCCCGAAGAGCTGCGACTCGCTCTCGTGGGCCCCGGGGCCCCTTCGAGTTGATCGAAGAGGAGGTACTGGGAACGCCGATACCCGTGTTCGCCAATCGGCCTCGAACGATCGTGGAGATCCTGCGCAGCGGAGCCGAGCATTTTGCCGGCCGGCCGTACATGGTGTTCCCCGAGCGCGAACTCAGCTTCGATTCCGTCATCGGACCGGTGGCGGCGGTGGCCCGAAGTCTCAAGGACAAGTACGGGGTGGGACGAGGTGACCGGGTGGCCATCTGCTCGGCCAATTGCGTTGAGTTCGCCTTGACCTTCTGGGCCGTGACCGTCCTGGGCGGCGTGACGGTGGCGCTCAACGGTTGGTGGACCGGTCCGGAGATGGCCTATGCCCTGTCCCTGACGGAACCGAAACTGCTCGTGGGGGACCGGCGCTGCCTCGACCGACTGTCGGAGAGCGACCTGCCTGGTCTGCCCCGCCTCCTCTTCGAGGAGGACTTCGCCGCGCTCGAAGCCGCCGGCGCCGGGGCGGTGCTACCCGATGAGGACATCGACGAGGACGATCCCTTCCTCATCCTGTTCACCAGCGGCACCACCGGGCGACCCAAGGGAGCGATGATCTCGCACCGGAGCAACATCCATTTCGGTCTGGCCACACGGCTGAGTGCGGCCGAGGGGATGGCCACGGCCCAAGCCAAGGGGCCGGCCCAGCCGGCCCAGCCCGCGGTGCTGACGTGCTCGATCTCGGCCAGCCCCATGTTCCACGTGGCCGGGCTCAACTGCTCGTTGGTCCTGGCCCCGTTGAACGGGTTGACGATCGTCTACCCACCGGCGGGGAAGTGGAGTGAAGCCTCCCAGCTGGAGCTCACCGACCGGCACGGGGCCACGATGTGGTCGCTGGTGCCCACTCAGCTGTGGCGGCTGCTCGACTGGCCCGGACTGGGTGACTACGACCTTTCCTCCCTCAGAACCATCGGGGGCGGCAGTGCCGTCTGGGCCCCGAGCTCCTGCGCCGGCTCGAGGAGAAGCTGCCCTGGGTGCGGCCCGGCCTGAGCATGGGCTACGGGATGACCGAGACCAACGGGCTGGGGACCTCGTTGCGGCTCGCCGACACCTACACCCATCCCGACTCGATCGGGCGGCCTCGGCCACGATGCAGGTCGAGATTCGGGACCCCGATACCCGCGTGCGCTCTCCCCGATGGTGAGGTGGGGGAGATAGCCATGCGGAGTGGGCGCGACCTTCCTCGGGTACTGGCGTAACCCCGAGGCGACCGCCAAGGCCCTCGACGCCGAGCGGTGGTACCACACCGGCGACTTCGGCCATGCTCGCGATGGCTTCGTGTACCTGGAGGGGCGACGTCAGGACCTCATCATCCGCGGGCGGGGAGAACATCTACCCGGTCGAGATCGAGAACCGCCTGATCGAGCACCCCGGCCTGGCCGAGGTGGCCGTGGTCGGCGTCGCCCACCCCACCCTGGGCCAGGAGGTCACCGCCTACGTGGTCGAGAAGGTCCCCGGCACGCTGACCGAAGCCGACGTCCGGGACTGGTGCGCGGTCGCTTTGGCCGGGTTCAAGGTTCCCGCCCATGTCGAGTTCGTCCCGATCTGCCCCACAATGCGTCCGGCAAGGTTCTCAAGCATCTCCTCGGCTCGGACCGAGCCTCCAGCGATTTCGTACAGGAGTGAGCCACGATGGACTTTGATGAGAGCGCTGAAGAGGCGGCCTTTCGGGCCGAGGCCCTGCCTGGCTGAGCGCGGACAGCCAGCGCTCAAGGATCCGGCCAAGAGGTGCCGATGTCGTGGCCGGGAGTCGGACCGAGAGGCCGAGCGGGAGCACGTCCGCCAGTCCAAGGCCTGGCAGCGGACGCTCTTCGACGGCGGATGGGCCGGCATCACCTGGCCCAAGGAGTACGGGGGACGGGGCGGCACGCCCATCGAGGCCATCATCTTCGCCCAGGAGCAGGCCCGCTTCGACGTGCCGACCAGCGTCTTCGCCCAGGGGATCGGGATGGCCGGCCCGACGATCATGGCCCATGGGACCGACGGGCAAAAGGAGCGGTTCCTGGAGCCGATGCTGCGGGGCGAGGAGGTCTGGTGTCAGCTGTTCAGCGAGCCGGGCGCCGGCTCCGACCTGGCCGCGCTGGCCACCAGCGCCGTACGCGACGGCGACGAGTTCCTGGTCAACGGCCAGAAGGTGTGGACCTCGTCGGCCCACTTCAGCGACTGGGGCATCCTCTTGGCCCGCACCGATTTCGATGCGCCCAAGCACCGGGGCATCACCTACTTCCTGGTGGACATGACGACGCCGGGCATCGACGTGCGCCCGCTGCGCCAGGCGACCGGTGCGGCCCATTTCAACGAGGTCTTCCTCACCGACGTGCGGATACCGGCCGACAACGTGGTGGGTGCGGTGAACGGCGGGTGGGGCGTCATCATGACGACCCTGACCAACGAGCGGACCATGATCGGCACCGGGGCCGGCGTCGGTGACGCCTTCGGTGACATCGTCCGGCTGGCCCGCGAGTTCGGCCGGACCGGCGATCCGGTCGTTCGCCAGGCCCTGGCCGACACCTACATCCGCCTGCAGCTCCTCAAGTACCTGGGATGGCGGATCCAGACGGCGGTCTCCCGCAACCAAGCAGCCCGGGCCCGAGAGCTCGGTGCTCAAGCTGGGCCTGTCCCGGCACCTCGGCCTGACCGGAGATCTGGTCATGTCGCTCCAGGGCCCTCGGGCGACCCTGTTGGACTACGACGACAGTGCCAGCAACCGGTGGGCGCTGCAGTTCCTGGGGCAGTGGATGAGCAGGATCGGTGGGGGGACCGAGCAGATCCAGCGCAACATCATCGCCGAGCGGGTGCTCGGGCTGCCCGGTGAGCCGCGGGCGGACAAGGGCATTCCCTTTCGCCAGTTGGCGGCCCGACGGAGCGGGCAACCGGACTGAGCGGCCGTCGGGCTCGCGGCAGTCTCAGTTGTCCAAGAGCAGGTGGATGGCTTCGGTGACGCGGTCGTAGACCTCGACGATCGACATCCGCCCCATCGACCACTCGCGCAGGGCCCCGGCGAACACCGCGTTGGTCACGTCGACGATCGAGCCGGGCCGCTACGGGGGGCATGGAGCCAGTGCGTCCACGTAGGTGGAAACCGTGGGCCTGCTCCAGGCGACCGATGAGCTCCACGGCGAACGAGTCGGTGGACACCAACAGGACGTTGACCAGACGGCCCATCTGCGGTTGGTGCTGAAAGGCCCGAAGGGCTCGGTGGAAGACCTCCACCAGCCGCTCGGTGGGCGACTCCGCGACCAGGGACCGCCGTTGGACGTTCGACCCGAACACGCTGGCCCAACGGACAGCACTTCGGCGAAGAGGTGCTCTTTCGACGGGAGAGTGGTAGAGGGTGCCGAGGGACACGCCCGCCTTCTCGGCGACGTCCTTGACTTGGATGCGCTCGTATTCCTGGGTCTCGAGCAGCGCCAGGCCGGCCTCGATCAAGCTGTCCCGTCGGGCCCGCTGCCGGTCGGTCAGGGTCGAAGGGAGCGGGGGCGCCTGTTCGGTTCGGGGGCGAGGCTCGACGCAATCACGGGGTTGCTCACGTTCGGAGAGGCTAGTGCCGGTGGTCGGGACCGCCGCCCATTCTCGGCCTAATTGCTAGAACTAGACTCTAGGCGCGTGGAACAGCCGGTGATCATGAAGCCGCCATCAACGGTGTGACCCGAAGGAGCGGAACCCACAAGTTCCTCGTCGGTCCGCCGAGATTGCCGACGACGCCGAAGCGCTGCTTGGCTGCGGGCGCAGCCATCGTCCACAACCACGTGGATGTCGTCATGGTCGAACGGCCCGACCACGGCGGCCAGCTACTTGGAATGCTGGCGTCCCGTGTGGGAGACCGCACCCGGCGCCCTCTTGTCGCCGACGGTGAACGCCGGTCCGGTCGAGATGAGCTTTGCCCATTTCTCCCTTCTGGCCGCCGCCGGGTGCCGGATCGGCATCGTCGATCCCGGGTCGGTAAACCTCGGCGGCTTCGTCATTGAACTCGAGGTCTGACATCGATCACCAGCTCCCGCGTGTCGCCGAGAACCGGCTCGGCCCGAGCATGGCCATCTTCGAGCCCGGCTTTCTCAGACGGGCCCTGCAACTGTGGAACGAGGGGCGACTCCCGGTGGGGGCGATGATCAAGCTCTACTTCGGGGGCGACGCCGGCTACCTCGGCGGGGTCTTCGGCCTCCCGCCGACAAGGCGGCTTTCGAGGCATACATGTCGATGCTCGAGGGCTGCCCACTGCCCTGGTCGGTGGCGGTGATGGGTGGCGACGTGGTCGAGAGCGGGATGGCCCGGCTGGCCCTCGAACGAGGAGGCCATCTGCACGTGGGTCTCGAGGACTGGGCGGCCTCGGGACGCCCGGCAATGAGGAGCTCGTCGTGGCCGCCGCTGCGGTATGCGCCGAGATCGGTCGTCCGGTTGCCACCGGCGCAGAGACGGCGGAGCTGCTCGGATTGGATACCCGCTCGTCCGGTGGGAGCGACTAGCCGGCCGCGCACGCTTTGAAGTTTCAGTGCACCGGCGCCGGCTGGCCACCCCGGATGAGGCGCCCGGGCCGGGCGTCGGTGTGCTCACCGTCTTCGACGGTGACTTCCCGGAGCAGATCGTCGTCTTCCAGCCGTCGGCGCGCTGGATCAGACGGCGCGCCTGGCCCGGTAGGGTCGTGCACCAGCTCGGGCAGGCGCAGGTTGAGGTGCTCCAGGTCCACCAGGTTGAGGTCGGCCTTGCAGCCGGGGGCGATCACCCCCCGGTCCTCGAGGCCGTACAGGTGGGCGGTGTCCTGGGTCATCTTCTTGACCACCATGGACAGGGGCAGACCGTCAGCCCGGTCCCGGGCCCAGTGGCCGAGCATGAAGGTCGGTGACGCTGGCATCGCAGATCACTCCGCAGTGGGCGCCCCGTCCGACAGGCCGAGCACGGCGTTGGGATCCATGATCATCTCTCTCATGTCGTCGAGGCTGCCGTGGCTGTAGCCGAGAGGGTGAACAACAACAGCTCCCGGCCGTCGTGGCGGAGCATCAGGTCGTAGAGCACCTCTTCTGTCGGCCGTCCATCCCGAGCGGCGATGGCGGCGACGCTCATAGCCGGCGTGGGCTCGTAGTTCGGTGGTTCGCCCAACGGGAACATCCGGGTCGTTCCGTCGCCCACGATCATCTTCATGATCGGGCTGTATTCCGTCCCTCGGACAGGATCGCCCGGCGCACCTCGTCGGTGGCCAGGCGCCGACGCCCGCTCCGCCAGCGGCAGGTCGGCGATCGCCGCGTAGGACGGCCGGTTCGAGAAGGGATGGATGGTCTGGAAGCCCATGAGGATGTTGAGTGCCCGCCCTGCCACCTGGGGCCGCAAGTCGGCACCGTCGGCATTGGCCTCGGCGGCCAAGCGCAAGAGGTCGCGCCACTGGTCGGGAGCGCTGTTGACCTGCAGCAGGGCAAAGCTGACCGGCCGCCGGATCTCCGACGACAGGCGTCGCATCCAGGCCACCTCTCGTTCGGGGGCCAGGATGTCCTCGCCCATGACGCCCGCAGGGGCCAGCTCGAAAACGCCAGTGCCGAGCGAGGCCAGGGCCTGGCCTATGCCGAACAGCTCGTCTTCGGCGGCGAAGGTACCCGGTACGGGCTCGCCGTCCACCGCTCGATGCACGATGGTGCGCGACGTGGAAAACCCAGTGCTCCGGCCCGCATGCCCTCGGTACCAGGGCGGCCATGGCCACGATGTCCTCGGGCGTGGCCGGCTCGTTGCGCGCGCCCGCGTTCACCCATCACGTAGGCGCGCACGGCCCCGTGGGGAACCTGGGTACCGATGTCGACGACCCGGTTCGTATCGTCCAGGGCGGACAGGTACTCCGGAAAGGTCTCCCAGCTCCAGCTGATGCCCTCGGTCAGCGCGGTGCCGGGGATGTCCTCGACGCCCTCCATCAGCTGCACGAGCCACTCTTGTGACCCCGGGCGCACCGGGGCGAAGCCCACGCCACAGTTGCCCATGACCACCGTGGTCACCCCGTGCCACGAGCTGGGCGTGACCAGCGGGTCCCAGGTCACCTGGCCGTCATAGTGGGTGTGCACATCGACCACTCCAGGGATGACGTGGAGACCGTCGGCATCATGGTCCGGCGCTCCGCCGTCTGCGCCCCGCCCCACAGCACTGATCCGCCCGCCGTCGACGGCCACGTCGGCCACGCGGGGTGCACCTCCGGTCCCGTCGACCACTGTGCCACCGCGAATAACGAGGTCGTGCATGTGTCGCCTCCCCTGGGAACGCCATTTCCTAGAATCAGACTCTAAACCATCGGGCAGCCGGGTACACTGCGGACCAACGGGGGCCGGGGCAGACCGAGTGGATCGAGAGCCGGGGGCACGATGAAGAGCCGGGCGGCAGTGCTGTGGGGTATCGGGGAGGCCTGGAAGGTCGAGGACATCGACATCGACGCACCCGCACCGGGGGAGGTCCTGGTGAAATGGCAGGCGGCGGGGCTATGCCACTCCGAAGAGCACTTCGTCACCGGGGACTTCGTGATGCCCGAGAACCTACGCCGGCAGTACGGCATGCCGAGCCCGTTCCCGATGATCGGTGGACACGAGGGCGCCGGGTTGGTGGTCGACGTCGGCGCCGGTGTGAGCTCGCTCACGGTGGGGGACTCCGTGGCCACCTCGTTCATCCCAACCTGTGGGCGCTGCCGCTACTGCGTCACCGGACGCCAGAACCTATGCAACCAAGGAGCCCAGCTCATGCAGCCGGGCCAGATGGTCGACGGAGTGGTGCGCCACTTCTGCGGCGGTGAGCCGCTCAACCTCTACGCCAAGTGCGGGACCTTCGCCGAGCACTCGCTCGTCTCCGAGGAGTCGGTCATCAAGGTCGAGTCCGACCTGTCCCCGACCGCAGTGGCCTTGGTGTCGTGCGGGGTGGCCACCGGCTGGGGTTCCGCGGTACACCGGGCCGGCACCGTGGCCGGGGACGTGGTGGTGGTCGTGGGTATCGGGGGTGTCGGCATCAACGCCGTGCAGGGGGCGGCCATGGCTGGGGCCCGGGTAGTTGTGGCCGTCGATCCGGTGGCATTCAAACGCGAGATGGCCGAGACGCTCGGAGCCACGCATTCCACCGCCAGCATGACTGATGCCATCGGACTGGTCCGGGGCATGACCCGGGGGGAGATGGCGGACCGGGTGATCATGGTCCCCTCGGTCATGCATGGCGACCTCATGGCCGAGGCGATGACCCTGACCGGCAAGGGGGGAACATGCGTGGTCACCGGGGTCGCCCCGATGATGCAGTCCGAGGCGGCCATCAACCTGATGGACGTGGCCATGATGAACAAGGAGATCAAGGGCACCATCTTCGGTTCCGGCAATCCCCGGTTCGACATACCCAACCTTTTGCAGATGTACCGAGCGGGAAAGCTCAAGGTCGATGAGCTGGTGACCCGGACCTATGCGCTCGAGGAGATCAATGAGGGCTACCGGGACATGCGAGACGGCAAGAACATCCGCGGCGTGCTGACCTTTGCGTGACGGTCCGACGGTGACGATCAGGAGGCGACATGTTTGATCTGGTGGTACGGGCCGGGACGGTGGTCGACGGGACGGGAGCCCCGCCGGTCACCGCCGACGTCGGCGTTCGCGATGGGCGGATCGTCGAGGTGGGCCGCCTGACCGAAGGGTCCCACCGCGAGATCGACGCCGACGGCCTCGTCGTCACCCCGGGTTTCGTCGACATCCACACCCACTTCGATGGCCAGGCCACCTGGGACCCCATCTTGGCCCCCTCGGCCTGGCACGGAGTCACGTCGGCGGCGATGGGCAACTGTGGCGTGGGCTTCGCCCCCGCTCGCTCCGATCGTCACGACTGGCTCATCAGCCTCATGGAGGGGGTCGAGGACATACCCGGAGCGGCCTTGGCCGAGGGTCTGTCGTGGGAGTGGGAGAGCTTTCCCGAGTACATGGATGCCCTGGAGGGCGTCTCGCGAACCATCGATGTCGGCGCCCATGTGCCGCACGCGGCTCTGCGGGCCTTCGTGATGGGGGACCGGGGCGCGGACCCGATCGAAGCGCCCGACGACGAGGAGCTGACCCGCATGGTCGGTCTCTTGGCCCAAGGCGTGTCCGTCGGGGCCGTGGGCATGGGCACATCACGGACCGAACTGCACCGCACCCGGTCGGGAGACCCGATCGGGACACTGCGGGCGGCCCACCGTGAGCTGGTGATGCTGGCCGGGACGCTCCGCGACACCGGCGCCGTGCTCCAACTCATCTCTGACTGCTATCAGTCCGCCGACCCCCAGTACGTTGCCTCGGAGCTGTCCCTCATGGAGGCGATGGCCGGGGCATCGAGGGGACGATTGAGCTTCTCGGTCCAGCAGCCCGCATCGGCGCCCGAGCGGTGGCGCGAACTCCAAGCCTGGGCCGAACAGTGTGCCGGTCGTGGGCTCGACGTGTGGACCCAGGTGGCCCCTCGGCCTATCGGGGTGCTCATGGGCCTGTCGGCCACCGTGAACCCGTTCTCCGGATGCGGCATATCGGGAGGTCGCCCATCTCGACCTGGCCGAGCGGGTAGCAGCCTTGTCCCAGCCGGCGCGGCGTTCGCGGATCATCGAGGAGCATCGGGTGTTCGTGGAGCGGCTGGCGGGTGCGGGCCCGACCCGGCAGATGTTGGGCGGATTCGACCTGATGTTCCGCCTCGAAGATCCCGTCGACTACGACATCTGCCCGGAGGCCTCAATGGCCACGGCGGCGGCACGGTCCGGAGTCGACGCCGCCGGGCTGGTCTTCGACACGCTGATGGAACAAGACGGTCATCAACTCCTGTACGCCCCGCTGTTCAATTTCGTCCACGGAGACCTGGCCGACGTCAGGGAGATGATCCGAGCAGACCGGTCCTTGTTCGGGCTCTCCGACGCCGGGGCCCACTGCGGGGCCATTTGCGATGCCAGCTTCACCACCAGCTATCTGACGTTGTGGGCCCGGGATCGCGTCGATCGCCTGCCCATCGAGGAAATCGTGCCCCGCATATCCCGGGACACGGCCCGGCACGTGGGCTGGCGGGACCGGGGCACCCTGGAACCGGGCATGCTGGCTGACATCAACGTCTTGGACCTCGACGTGCTGGGCTGTGCCCCGCCCCGGATAGTGAACGATTTGCCGGCCGGGGGCAGGCGACTCCTCCAGCAGGCCTACGGGTATCGGTGCACGGTCAAAGCGGGCCAGCCGACCTTCATGGACGGCGAGCACACCGGACAACTCCCGGGCCGGCTGGTGCGGGGTGCGCGCTCGGCCCCTCCGGACTGACCACGGCGCTCCGAGTAGCTGTGTCATCCCTATTCGTACTCCACGGTGAAGGGTTCACCGTGGCCACCAGTCTGGAGTTCCAGTGAGCCAAACGACGGTGCCGCGAAACGTTCTTGTCGTCATCGGGGTCGGCGGGATGGGGATGGCCGTCGCCCGGCGTCTGGCCGGCGGGCGACGGTTGCTCCTGGCTGACTACTCAGAAGAGCGCCTGGAAGCCGTGCTGAGCGCGCTGGGAGCCGATGGACATGACGTCGTCGGGCACGGGGTCGACGTCTCGGATCGCGGTTCGGTCGAGAAGCTGGCCGGCGCGGCCGACGACGCCGGGAGGATCGAAGCTGTGGTCCACACCGCAGGTGTCTCACCGGTGACGGCGACGGCTAGGCAGATCTATGAGATCGACCTGCTCGGTACGGCCCACGTCATCGACGCGTTCATGCTGTCGCCTCGCCCGGCATGGCGCTCGTATGCGTGGCCAGCATGGCCGGTCACTTCGCCTCGCTCTCCGCCGATTTCGAACGGCACCTGGCCACTGCGCCCACCGAGCAGCTCCTGGACCATCGGGAGATCGATCTCGAATCGGCGGACACCGGCATGGCCTACGTCGTCGCCAAGCGAGGGAACCGCTGCGGGTAGAAGGAGCGGCTCAACGGTGGGGAGAACAGGACGCCCGGCTCAACTCCATCAGCCCCGGGGTGATCTCCACCCCGATGGGACGCCAGGAGCTCGAGGGCCCCACCGGTCCGTTCATCCACTCCATGATCGAGCACTCGGGCGCTCGCCGGGTGGGGACCCCCGACGATATTGCCGCCATGGCCGCGTTCCTGACCGGGCCGGAGTCCACCTTCATCACCGGCAACGATGTCCTGGTGGACGGCGGGACGGTCGCCACCCAGCGATGGAATTCGACAGGACCGGCCTGAGTAGGGTTTTCGAGCGCACCGGGCAACTCGACCTGTACCGTCGATGATCGCGAAACGGGGCTGAGGCGTTACCCGCCGTACCCGTCGAACAGGCCGGTGAGCCCGCTCGGTGCGTGCGGGCCGAGGGCGAACTGCTCGAGGACGCCGATGCCGACACGTTCGCCCATCCGGGCGCGCACCACGTTCTGAATGTGGATGGAGCCGACGTCGAGGGGGTCGAACGCATCGAGGCGGATGGACTCCCGACCGGTCTCCAGGCCACCATGCGAGCTCCCGTGGGACCAGTAGGGGTGGTTGTAGCCGATACCCCGCATCCGGAAGGTGAAGAGCTTCTCGAGCTCGATGCGCTGCGGACCCTCCTCGGGATCGACGAACTCGAGCACCGCCGACCGGATTTCTCGACGGCCCGGCTCCCAGTCGAGCTGGTAGCGGATGTCCGTCATCTCGCGGAGCTCGCCCGTGCCGTCCGAGGGCGGTTGCGATGAGGGTTGGCGCGGCAAGACGAGGGCAGTCTCGAGCCATCGAGTGCCATCGCTGCGTTCGTGCAAGGCGAGGTGCGTGCAACGGTCCTCGAAATGAAGGGGCGCCCAGAGCCAGAACACTTGGGGCAGGCGCGGCCGGCGGTTCGTGGTCACCTGCGCCCCTACCGGCCGCACGCCCCATGATCGGTCTCGGGTCCCGGGCACATCGTCGGGCTCGACGGCGAGCTCGACGCCATCGACGACGATCGACCCCCTCCAGGTGCCCCACTGGGTGAGCCGGGTGTGGTCCATGCCGAGCACGCCGTCGTCCCCCACCAGGCGCTGGCGAGGCTCCTCGACGGCCACGGTGGTCGCCTCGAAGGTGAGGTCGGCGGAGATGTCGTGTTCGTTCGGCTCCACCAGGTAGCGGATGATGCGCAGGGGCTCGACGACCTCGATCCGAAACGGTCCGATCGTGGTCGACCGGTCCAAGGGCATGGTGCCCGAGGCGAAGACAGAGTGTTCCACGCCGTCGCGCACCAGGCTGAAGGCGGCATCGATGACCCCTCGGACCGGGTAGTGGCCCATGGCGGCCCCGAAGTAGAAGTCGCCCACCTTCTGGTGGCCATTGAACCAATACCGGTCGTAGTGGTTCGGATCACCGGTTGCCGGGTGGGCAATGGGATCGGCCGAGGGATGGATCGGGAAGTCGTCGAAGGGGGTCAGCACGAGTTCAGTCCGGGCACCTCAACGCTCCCGGGGAAGGTGGAGAAGGTGCTCGGCCACCATAGTGCGTTGGATCTGGCTGGTCCGGCCATACCGAGTCCCCTGATTGCATATCGTATATGACAGGTTGGCTATCGACCCAGGCCAACGCCGCCTTCGGCCCCTCCCGTCGGTGCGGCCCCGGCCCTCCTGTCCGGCCGGGCCCGGCGCTCGGCCCACGACCTCCGCCCCGCGGCTCAAGGGTCTCCCTCATATCGAATATGATCGTTGCGTGGCGTCCTCCCCTCGAAATTCCAATGGAAAGGTTGCGAAGCGTTCGCCGGTCAACCGCGGCAAGAGGCTTGTCCGCACCAGCAGCGCCGACCACATCGCCTTGCACATCCGGACGCTGATCTTCGACGGCGTGCTTCGACCCGGCATGCGGGTACCCCAGGACGCCATCGCTCAAGATCTGGGCGTGAGCCGGATCCCGGTTCGCGAAGCGCTCATCGTGCTCGAGCACGAGGGTTGGGTGACCATCGAGATGCACCGGGGCGCCTACATCAACGCGCTCGATAAGCGGGCTGTCCACGACAACTACGAGCTCTATGGTCTCATTTACGGATTCGCCGCTCAGCGAGCGCTGGCCCGAGCGGGGGACGAGCTGCCCGAGGTCCTCGCCGACCTCCAGCGGAGGTTCGCAGACGCCACCGATCCCGCTGAGCAACAACAGCTGTCCATTTCCTTCCACGCGGCCATCGTGAGGGCCGCGGCATCACCCCGGATCATCGTGGTGTTGCGGGCCATGTCCGCACTGGTGCCGGGCGACTTCTTCGAAATGGTGCCCGACTCGGTGGACGTCGAGAAGAGAGGTTTGGCCGCCATCGTTCGGGCCATGAAGAAGAACGACGGGGAAAGGGCGTCGGCCGAATACGCCAAGATGATGAGGCAGGTGGGAAATAAGGTGATCGTTCTCTTTGACGAGCGTTCCCTCTTCGATCAGCAGGTCACGACTACCTGACGTGTTCGATCAGCAGGTCACGACGACTTGACGTCCGGCGCCGAGTCGGCCCGATTGACCAGGGCCCGGCGCAAGAGCTTTCCCACCTCGCTCCGGGGCAGCGCATCAATGTGGTGGTACGCAACCGGTATCCGGTAGGCAACCAGATGATCCCGGCAGAGGCCCTCGAGCTCCTCATCGGATGCAGACCCGACGATGTATGCCACCGGGACTTCGCCGAGCCGCTCGTCGGGCACGCCGACCACGGCCGCCTCGATCACGTTGGGCGAGAGGCGGAGTACCTCTTCGACCTGTTCGGGGAACACCTTGTTACCTCCCCGGTTGATGAGATCACTGACCCGGCCCTCGATCCACACGAAACCATCCTCGTCGACGTCCGCGTAGTCACCGGTGCGGACATAGCCCTCGTCGTCGATCCGGTCGTCAAGGCTCTCGCCGTCGGCATAGCCCGACGCCATACGCGGTGGCTTCACCAGTAGCTCACCTACGGCTCCGCCCGACGCCACCGTGCCATCCTCGGCCATCAACTTGATGTCCACGCCGGCATGGGGTCGCCCTACGGCACCGACTTTCTCGGGGTGTTCCCGGGCATCGGCGGCGGTCCAGCCGATGACCTCTCCGACCTCGGCCTGTCCATAGCTGTTGAGCACGATCACCCCGAACTTGTCGGAGAACCGACGCGCCGACAGAGGGGACAGGGGAGCGGTGATGCTCCGGACGTAGCGCAAGGGAGCCAGATCGGTGATGCCGTCGTCGTCGGCCAACATCACCATCGCGGCGGGAGGCAGAACAGTGGAGCGGATGCCGAACCGGTCCACCAGAGTGGCGAATTCGGCCGTGGAGAATCGATCCATCGAGTCCCAATTGCGCCCCGGCCCGCAACCCGAACAGCACGTTGTAGATCCCGGCATTGAGGGCCAGCGAGACCGGGACGAGGTTGGGGGATGGGGGCCGTCCCGGGTCCGCCGGCCGCCCTCGCAGTGGCGCCAGCACCCGGTCGAGTAATTCCATGTAACCCGAATGGGTGTGTAGGATGGGCTTGGGTTTCCCAGTGGTACCCGACGTCCACGTGACGAACGCGATGTCCTGCTCGTAGGTGGTCGGCACCACACCTGAGCTCCGCATGCCTGCCCCATCGATGACGATGGCCGGGGCCGTCGCCTCGATCACGTGGTCGAGCTCGGCCCTCGGTTGCCGGGGGCTGGCCGGTACGAACACCGCTCCTGCCGTCCAGACGCCGAACATCGCCGAGATGAACTCGGGGCCGTTGGGCAACTGGATGACCACGGCCTGACCGGGTTCGAGCCCTTGGGCGCGCAGTTGTTTCGAGATGCGGGCGGCGTCGGCCCGGGCCTCCCCGGCGGTGACCGTGTCGCTCACCGTACTGATGAGGGGAGCAGGATCGGGAAGCGGATGTTGGACCAGCAGGCTCGCCAGCTCTCCGGCGTCGTCGAGCGAGTCGGGCACGCAACATCCTTTCCGGCCGCACCGCGGCGCATTGTCGCTCCGATCGGGTGACGACCGTACATTATATGCGTTGTGGGGATCGACCTTCCCGAGCGAGTGCTCCATCGACCGGCGAGACCCGGTGGGACCGACCGACTCCGATCGGTCAGGTGAAGATCGGCAGTTCCTTGTAACCGCGAACGGTGCTGGTGTGCAGGGGAACGGCGTGCTCCTGGTCGACCGTCCATTTCTCGAAACGCTTGAAGGTTTCCTCGAGGGCGATCTTGCCCTCCATGCGGGCGAGGGCCACGCCCAAGCAGAAATGGATGCCATAGCCGAAGGCCACGTGCAGCTTGAAGGTGCGACGTACGTCGAATCGGTCGGCGTCGGGGTAAACCCGATCGTCCCGTCCGGCCGAACCGGTAAGGAGCAATACCTTCGAATCCGCCGGGATCGTTGTTCCGTACAGCTCGACGTCTTCGGTCAACCACCGGCCTTGCACCGGTGACGGCGACTCGTAGCGGAGCAGTTCCTCGACGGCATTGGGGATCAGCGACGGGTCGGTGGCCAGGTCGGCCTGTTGATCGGGGTGCCCGGCCAGGAGCAGTCCGGCCCAGCCGAGCAATCGGGCAACGGTTTCCGTCCCCGCGCTGATGATCAACAAGCCGAACCCCGTGCTCTCCTGGGGGGTCAGGCGCCGGGTAACACCGTCCTGGTCGACCATTTCCGCCTCCACCAAGTCGGTGAGCATGTCGTCCCGAGGATGCGTCCGCCGTTCGGCAAGTTGGCCATCGATGTAGTCGATGAGCCACATGGCGGCCTGGGCCGACACGTCATTGACCATCCCCACCCCGGGCTCGATATGGAAGATCTGGTCGATGTGATGCCGAACCTCATCCCGGTCACCCGGTGGTACCCCGAGCAGGGCGGCGATGACATTAGCCGGGACCTGCGCACCGAAGTCCTGCACGTAGTCGAATCCGCCACTTCCCCTCTGAGCGTCGAGGAGGCGTGCACAGAGCACTCGGATCTCGTCTTCGAGCTCGGCCACACGCCGGGGCGTGAACGCCTTGGACACCAGTCGCCGGAGCACGGTGTGCTCTGGGGGGTCGAGGTTGATCATCATCCCCTCGCGCTGCGGCTCGTCCGTCATCATTTCCAGGACGGTGCTGTCCGCGGAGCTGTAGACCTTCGTGTCCCGATGGGCCCGCTCCACGTCCTCGAACCGGCTGAGGGCCCAGAAGCCATATTTCTCGTTGTGGTAGGCGGGCGCCTCCTCACGCAGGCGCCGCCACGCGGGATGAGGATCGTCCTTCAGGGACTCGTCCAATGGGTCCCAGTAGGGGCCGTCGGGTAGATCGGTGGTCACCCCCACGTTATGGCCGACCGGGCCGGACGCACTCGTGTCGGTCATCGCTGTTTGACCCTCTCTTCCGTGGCGGACGCCGCGTCCCATACTCGAACGAGATTTCGCTCTGGAGCCGGGGGCGGCGGTCGGTCAGCGGAGACGCCAGTCGATCCGCTCGCCCGAGGTGCGACGTTTCTGTCCCTCGGCCAGCAGCGCAGGGTCGCTGCCGATGTTGGTGAACAAGAAGGCATGGTCGAGGGCCTGGCGGCGGCTGAGTCCAAGCCGGTCCACAGCGCCCGCAGTGTTCCTTGCACGGCCAGCGCCGGCTGCTCGGCGATGGCGTTGGCTGCCCAGGCCGCCCGCTCCCTGAGCTCGTCGAAGGGCACGACCTCGGTCACGAAGCCGATCTGGTGAGCCCGAGCGGCCGAAAGCCGCTCGTGGGCCCCCGAACAGGGACAGGCGCATGACCTCTTGAAAGGGCGCCTTGTGCAGCAAGAAGATCGGCTCGAAGGCGGCGGCCATTCCATAGGTCACGTGCGGGTCGAAGAACGTGGCGTGGTCGGCGGCGATGATGAAGTCCACCTCGCCCAAGATGTAGAAGGCCCCGCCGCAGGCCATGCCGTTGACGGCGGCGATGACGGGCTTCCACAAATGGTTGGACTTCGGGCAGACGCTCTTGCCCGGATCTTCGAAGTCCCACGGCGAGTTGTAGCCGGGGAGGTTGCTGCCCGGCGCCAGGTCCTCGAAGCGCTCGAACTCCTCGCTGTCGAGTCCGGTACAGAAGGCTTCCTCGCCACTTCCGGTCAGGACCACGCATCGGACATCGTCGTTCTTCCGCAGCATCAACCAGAGCTCGCGCAGCTCGCGCTGCATGGTGGTATCGAAGGCATTGAGCGCCTTGGGGCGGTTGAGGGTCACCCAGGCCACGCCGTCGGATTCCTCGTACAGGAGAGACTCAAGCTCGGGCATGACCGCCATGGTACCGGCACTGCTTGAGATTTCGAGAAACGCACATGCGATGCTGAGGGCGAAAACGCCGAGTGGCTCGGATAACCTTGCCAGTCCGCAGAACGAGAAGACTGGGCGGAAGGAGGCGACGGGGTGACCGTTGCTTCACGACACCTCGTCGAGGTCCGGAGGATCCGTCATGCCCATCAAACCTGCCCCCGCGGTCGTCCGGGCCATGCAGGTTCTCGAGTTCCTCACCGTGGAGAGCTCAGCCGCTCCCACGCTCTCCGAGATTGCCCGCCGCACCGGTATGAGCAAGGCGACCTGCCACTCGGTCCTGTTGGCCCTGGGCGAGGGCGGCTACGTCCGTCGCGACCCATCGTCACTCGTGTACTCCCTCGGCCCCGGCCTGCATCACCTTGGGGGCTTCGGCTGCCTCCAGTCTGCGGCTACCCGAGATCGCCGCGCTCGGAGATGGAGGCACTGACTGACGCCCTGGGCCTCACCACGGTGGCCGCGGTGACCGGGGGATCTCACCTCGTCGTCATCTCGACGGTCAGCCCTCCCCAGTCGTTTCAGGTCACCATGCCTGTCGGCCAGATGGTGCCGTTCGCACCTCCGCTCGGGAGGCGCCTTCGTTGCCTGGGCCCCGAAGCACGAGGTGGATGCGTGGCTCGATCGGGCGCCCCGGGATCTGAGCGAGGGCGAACGCCAGCACTTCTACTCTGCGTTGGCCATGGCCCACGAGCACGGCTACAGCGTGACCCTCAGCGATCCCCGCGGGCGTCGAGTTCGCCGAAGCGGTCGAGCAGGCGGCGAGGCACCCGGAGTCCCGGGCGGCCCGGTCCCGCCGGGACGAGCTGATCGGCGAGCTGGGCACGACCTACCTGCCGGCGTCGTTGGAGGCGGGACGCACCTATCGCCTGACCCAGGTGTCGGCCCCGGTATTCGACCACGCCGGCGCCGTGGTCATGATCGTGCTCTGTGTCGCCGTCGGACTCGAGCTGGCCACCGAGCAGCTCGAGGTCTACGGCCAGGCGGTGCGCCAGGCGGCCGATCGGCTGACCCACTCGATCGCCACCGGGCCGACCGGTACGGTCAAGTCGACGGGCTGAGATCGGTCGGGGTACTCGCTCGGAGGCCGCTGTTGGTCGGCTCGATCGGTTGAAATGCTAGCGCTGAGTCTGACATACTGTCCGCTAATGGGTTATCGCCCAGGTCGTGAGTGCTCGCGGCCGGTGGCTGGTGCCAAGGGGGAAGGAGCAGTGATGGGCAATCCACCTCGATCGCTCGAGTGGCTGGTCTCGGTCGACGACCACGTCATCGAGCCCCCCAATGTCTGGATCGATCGCCTACCCGCCAAGTACCGGGACCTCGGGCCCCGCATGGTCGAGACAACGGGCGGGGACGCCTGGGAGTACGACGGCAAGCGGACGCCGACATCCGGCCTGTCGGTCGCGGCCGGTAAGAAGAAAGAAGAGTTCTCGCCCGATCCCGTCCCGTTCGACGAGATGCGGCCGGGTGCTTACGACCCGGTGGCGCGTGTCGCCGACATGGATCGCGCCGGCATTCTGGCGTCACTGTGCTTTCCGTCTTTCCCACGATTCTGCGGGCAGGTCTTCTGGGAGGCCCAGGACAAGGACCTCGCCCACCTGTGCGTGCAGGCCTACAACGACTGGATGATCGAGGACTGGTGCGGGACGATTCCCGGTCGCATGATCCCCCTGATAATCATTCCGTTGTGGGACCCGGTGGCGGCGGCCCGGGAGATCGAGCGTTGCGCAGCCAAGGGTGCTCGGGGCGTAGCCTTCTCGGAGAACCCCGAGCCGCTCGGACTGCCGACCATCCACGATCCGGCTCACTACTGGGACCCGGTCATGGCTGCGGCCCAGGACACCGAAACGATTGTGTGCATGCATGTGGGTTCGTCCTCGACCATGCCGTCCATCTGCTCGGACGCGCCCGCCCTGGCCAATCTCACATTCGGCGCGGTGCGAGCGGCGGGAACCATGTTGTCGTGGATCTTCAGCGACTACTTCGAGCGGATGCCTACCTTGAAGATCGCCCTGTCGGAGGGGAACATCGGATGGATGCCGTACTTCCTCGAGCGCGCCGAACAAGTAGTGGACCGGCAACGGCACTGGATATCGAAGACCTCCATGCAGCTCTACAACCTCGAGGCCGGCGCATCCCTGCAGGCCGACCTGTCCACGTTGGACGTCCGCCAGGTGTTCCGCGACCACATCTACGGCTGCTTCATCGAAGAGACCGCCGGCCTCAAGTGCCTGGACATACTGGGTGACGACAACATCATGGTGGAGACCGACTACCCCCACACCGACACGACCTGGCCCGATTGCATCGGTGTGGCCCGAAAGCTGGTCGAGGGCCTGCCCGAGCAGTCGCAGTACAAGATCCTCCGGGGCAATGCCGAGAAACTGTTCCGCTTCATGCCGGCAGAACCGGACCACGGGCCGGGCCTGGGGTGAGCGACGAGGACGGCGCACCGCTGTTCGCCGGCGTACGCGTGGTCGAGCCGGCCCACTGGGTGTTCATCCCGGTGGTCGTGCCCGATCGGGATCCGACATGACGGCCAGCGAGTTTGCCCTGCCCGACCCCGCCCGTCTGCGCGAGCTGTTCGACCTCCGAGGCGACACCTATGCCTCACGCGGCGGGGCCTTCGAAGGTGACGTGAATCCCGCCTTTCATCGCCTCCGCGAGACCGGACCCGTGCACCGCGGTGTCGTCGGCCCGCTCGTCGGCTTCCACGGCGACACGTTCTTCCAGGGCCTGCCGTTCCCCGACCGCCAGCACGTTTCCATCTTCGACTATGCCGGGTGCGACGCCGTCCTGAAGGACAGTGAGCTGTTCTCGTCCACCGAGCACCCTCCCGGTAGCGAGGCGGCCCTGGGAGAGAAGATGATCCTCAACATGGACGGCAAACGGCATCGCCAGCATATCGGACGCTGGTGCAGCCGTCGTTCGTCCCCAAGCAGCGCGCTGGTGGATCGAGCAATGGATCGATACGACGGTGCATGCCCTGATCGACTCCTTCGAACCCAATGGACGGGCTGACCTGAACGTGGAATTCTCCGCGGCCATCCCGTTGCTCACCATCACCGGAAGCTTCGGCGTGTCGGTTCCTCAGGCCCTCGATATCCGCGCTTCGGTCACCGCTGACGGCCACGGCATCGAAACGTTCATCCGGATCGTGCAGCCGATCATCGAGGCGCGCCGGCTCGAGCCGCACGACGACCTGATCAGCGTGCTCGTCCACGCCGACGTCCAAGACGAGGCCGGTGACGTCCACGTGCTCTCCGATGACGAGGTGCTGGGGTTCTCCTTCCTGTTGCTGGCCGCCGGGTCGGGAACGACTTGGAAGCAGATGGGCATCGCCCTGAACGCCCTGCTCGTCCAGCCGGAGTGGCTCGGCGCGGCACGGACGATCCGGCCGTGTTGCGGGCGGCCATCGAGAGAGCCTGCGCTGGGCGCCGACCGACCCCATGTTTTCTCGCTTCGCCGTCCGAGACACCACCTTGGGCGGCATCGACGTGCCGACCGGTTCGGTCGTCCATCTCTGCTTTGGTGCCGCCAATCGGGATCCGGCGCGTTGGGACCACCCCGACGAGTTCGATCCCAGCCGTGCCCTCCAGCCCCATCTCGGATTCGGGGGCGGACCGCACGTCTGTCTCGGGATGCACGTGGCCCGAGCCGAGATGACCACCGCCATCGGGGCGCTGCTCGATCGGCTGCCCAACCTCAGGCTCGACCCCGACGCCGAGCAGCCGCGGATCATCGGCATGTACGAGCGGGACCAACCGTCCCGGTGGTGTCGGCTGACCGATCTGGTGGCGGCACGCCGTCCCGCACCAGTCGATCCGAACTATATATGTTATGTACCAGCCTCTCCCTAAGGTTGGCGGAGTGGGCTCCGAGAACGCGACGCAGTCGGTTTGGGTACCATGTCGTCGCTCGGAACCGCCGGGCTCCCGCGGGAGCTCGTCACTGTCTTGTAAGAGCAGGGGGAATCGTGCCCACGTCTGACCCGATCGTCACCGCCGAAGATCTACAGTGGCATTGTGCCCACCTGCTCACGGCTTTGGGTGTGCCCGAGCTCGACGCCGAACAGGTGGCGACAACCTGGTGGACGCCGATCTCCGAGGGGTGCATTCGCACGGTGCAAATCTGATGTCCCTCTACGTAAACCGGATTCGGTCCGGACAATCAAGCCCGTGATCCACGGTGACCACCGTCGGGGATAACGGCTCGTCGGTCCTGCTCGACGGCGGCCTCGGGTTGGGCAGATTGCGGGATCCGCGGCCACGATCTGTCCGCGGAGCGGGCCCAGCGAACATGGTCTGGCGGCGATATCGGTTCGAGAGCTGACTCACCTCGGTGCGCTCGGGTACTTCACCACCGCGTTGCCGAACAGGGCCTCATCAGCTTGGTTGTTCAGAACGGTCCGGCCTTCGTCCCCCCGTATGGGGGCATCACCGGCATGTTCTCGACCAATCCATTTTCGTACGCCTTTCCCGGCCAGGACGAGGCCCCTGTGGTGTTCGACATTGCCACAACGGCCGTCGCCGGCAACAAGATTCTGCTGGCCAAGAAGCGAGGCGACGCCTACATCCCCCCGGTTGGGCCGGCGACAGCGAGGGGCGTCCCACCACCGACACGTCGGAGGCGTCGATCGATCAGCTGCAGTGGTTCGGGGGGCACAAAGGCTACGGCATCGCCTTTTTCGTCGAGGTGATGGCGGGCGTCCTGGCCAACAGCAGCTTCGGCCGGACGGAGCACACCGAGTCGCCGGTGCACGGGAAGGACACGGGTGGCCAAGGGCGCCCTCTCTCTGGCCATCGACCCGGCCCCTTCCCAGGAGGCGATGAGTTCGGGGCGCGGATGGACACGCTGATCCAGGACATGTGGTCATCGGACCCGGCCGATGGTTTGACGCCGTGTCGGTGCCCGGGCGACATCGAGCGCACCTCCGCGCCCGCCGGGTGCTGGAGGGCATCCCGTTGTCGCCGGCGTTGGTAGAAGAGCTGGAACGATTCGCCGACGACTATGGGGTCGAACGACTGAGACTGGGGCGACAAACCGGAGAAATAGCGATGAACGACAAAGTCTACATCCACGAGTTCATCGACATCATCGGCCACAACCGGGCCAACTACATGCACCACATGACGGCCAACTTCAGCCCCACGGCCCAAGAGGACCGCGACCAGCTCTGTTACGGGGTCTGGGGAGTGGTGGGTACGACCAAGCGGTGGCCCGAGGTGGTCAACATGTGGGAGGAGGACGGCCTCGACGGGATGGCCAGCTCGTTCCGGCACGAGTTCAATCACGCCACCCTTCAGGATCCGAAACTGGCTAAATGGTGGGCCACCGCCGCCAGTTACCGGTCGAGCGGGACCGATCGCCTGTTGGCCCCCGCCCCGTGGACTCGGACGAGTAGCGAGCTGTGCGCCGACGGCGTGACCGGTGAGACCTACGCCCACGAGCAGGTCCGGGTCCCTCCCGGGTCGATCGGCCGAGTACCTGGAGATCGTCCGGCACGAGGCCGTTCCCGTCTACCAGGAATTCGGGTGGGAGCTGGCCGGGGCCTGGGAGACGCTTGATGATCGACGACTCCGAGTGCTTCTTGTTGTGGGCCATCCCGACGTGGGAGCAGTGGGCGGAGCTCGAGAAGGCCACCAGGACCCATCCGCCCCTGAGGGCGTGGCGTTCCCGGGCCATGGCCGAGGCCACGTCGATGCACCGGTTCCTGTTGGTGGACGCCCCCCTGTGCCCGTTCCGGACGCAGCGCCAGCCGGCCCGCTCGGATCAGGTCGACTGGGAAGAATAGAGAGGCGTCCATGCCCGTCGACGTAACCCGGCACGACCGTCTCGCCCGAGAGCCCCTCTGGTCCCACTAGCTGCTGATCGGGGAGGAGCGGGTGGCCACCACCGGTGCCGATCGGTTCGAGCACGTGAACCCGGCCACCGCAAGGTCCAGGCCGACGTGGTCATGGCGGGCCTCGACGAGGTGGACCGGGCGGTGGCCACCTCCGCGCCTTGCCCTTGGGCGACCCGCTCGATGGGGCCACGGTGATCGGGCCGATGGTCAGCGAGACCCAGTACCAGCGGGTGCTGAACATGATCGTCCGGTACCGCGAGGATGGGCACGGGGAATTGGTGACCGAGGGGGCCGCGGTGTCCGGCGATCGGGAGGGAGGCTCCTTCATCGAGCCGACGATCTCTCGACGGGTTGGCCAGTGACGACTTCATCGCCTAAGAGGAGGTATTCGGCCCCGTCCTCTCCGTCCTGACCTTCCGGGACGAGGACGAGGCCATTGCCTTGGCCAATGACACCGTGTACGGCCTTCCCGGGTACGTCCACACTGCCAATCTCCAGCGGGCCCACCGGGTGGCCGCCGAGCTCGATGCCGGCTCCATCTCGGTGAACGGCTTCGCCGCGTTGCCCGCCTCGGCCCCGTTCGGGGGCACAAATTGAGCGGGATGGGCAAAGAGGCGGGGCGGGCGGGGCTCGACGAGTTCCTCCGATCCAAGAACGTCTACATCCCGCTGCAGGCGACCGTCATCGGGCCGGCTCGGCGGGAGGTGGGCGCGGTCACCGTCCTCGGAAGACGGCCGGCCGGCGCTCGACGAACGAGGCGATGCCCTCGGTGGCGTCCTCGGTCCTGGTCACCAGCTCCTGGGCCATCGATTCCTCGAAGAATGCCGATGCTCGGTCCCCGTCCAGGGACCGGTTGAGCAAGCGTTTGGCCAGGCCCAAGGCGACGGTCGGGCCCTCCGCCAACCGGGCGGCCAGCTCCCCGACCGTGGTCTCGAGGTCGGCGGCGGTCACGACCCGGTTGACCATCCCCAACGAGAAGGCGTCGGCGGCCGACAGGCGTTCACCCAGAAAGACCAGCTCCTTGGCCCGCTGCATGCCGATCAGCCGGGGCAGGAGGTAGGCACCGGCACCGTCGGGGAGGATGCCCCGCCGCACGAAGACCTCGATGAAGCTGGCTTCCTCGACGGCGACGACGAGATCGCAGGCCAAAGCCAGATGGGCGCCGATCCCCGCCGCAGTGCCGTTGACCGCAGCGATGACCGGCTTTTGACAGTCGAGGACCGAGGCAATCAGGCGTTGGGCGCCATCGGTGATCGTTCGCATGATCGTCCCCGTCGCTGGGTCACCGGGAGCGACCCCTTCGTCAACCGCGGGTGTGGAGGAGCGGAGATCTGCGCCGGTACAGAAGTGCCGGCCGGTAGCTCCGATGACCACGGCGCGAACGGACGGCTCGGCGTCAGCGCCGTTGAGCAGATCGATGATCGTGGTGTGAACCTCGGCCGTGAGGGCATTGCCCGCATCGGGTCGGTTCAAGGTGATCCAGGCGACGCCATCGACCACCCGATACAAGAGGTCTCCCGTCACCGGGCTCTCGGAGCTGGTCACGCCTGCTCCCGGCCCGTCACCGGGGCTCCGGTCCACCAACTCCTCGGCCCGCTTTCGGAGATCGGGCTTTTGGACCTTGCCGGTCGAGGTGATCGGGAGGGCGTCGACGAGATGGACGTAGCGAGGGGCCTTGAAGTTGGCCATGCGCTCGCGGCACCAGCCGATGACCTCATCGGGGTCGGGCCGGTGTCCAGGTCGAGGGACGACGAAGGCCGCACCCACCTCGCCCAGCCGGTCGTCGGGCGCCGCCACCACTGCGACCTGGGTGATGTCGTCCCGACGCAACATGACGGACTCCACTTCGGACGCCGAGACGTTGAACCCGCCGACGATGAGGATGTCCTTGATACGGTCGACGATCCGGAGGTAGCCGTCCTCGCCCAGATAGCCCACGTCTCCGGTATGGAGCCAGCCCCCTTCGTCCAGGGCCGCGGCCGTCGCCTCTTTGGCGTTGAAGTACTCGGTCATCACGTTGAACCCCCGGATCAGGACCTCACCCGGTCCACCGACCGGCTGGTCCTTCCCGTCGGTGTCCACGATCCGGAGAGATAAGCCGTCCAACGGGTGCCCGACGGTGGTGGCTATGGTCTCGATCGAGTCGGACTGCTCGCAGATGGTGGCCGTCCCGTGCGTCTCGGTCAGGCCGTAGGCGGTCATCACCGAATCGAGCCCGAGGTCCGACTTGATACGGGCGATGAGCTCGACGGGAACGAACGCCGCCCCGGTTACCGACAACCGGAGGGTCCCGAGCGGGAACGAGTCGAAGTCGGGGTGATTGAGGATCGACTGGAAGATCGATGGTGGTCCGGGCAGGACGGTGATCCGCTCCTCGGCGATGCGATCGACGACCGATCGGACTTCGAACACGGCGTGGGGGATCAGGGTGACCCCGCGGATGAACCCGGCCAATACCCCGACTTGAGGCCGGAGGTGTGAAAGAACGGGTAGACCACCAGCATGCGATCACCCTCGACCAGCCCCATCCCCTCGGTCCACTGGAGATAGGTCTCCACGCTGGCTCCGTGGCGGAGCACGGCTCCCTTGGGCAGGCCCGTGGTCCCCGAGGTGAAGATGATGTCGCTGGGGTCGTCGGCGGTGATGGCCGACTCCCGGGCCGCGGCCTCTTCGGGGCTGACCCGCTCGGCTCGGTGGAGGAATGTGTTCCATGACGTCGACGTTTCCGGGACCGTCCCGCTCAGGACCACGGTCTCTCGCACCCCCTCGAGGCCCTCGAGCCCGTCAAGGAGGTCCACGTAGTCGACACCGAGGAAGTCGGTCACGGTGAAGAGCATCCGCACGTCGGCGGCGCGCAGGAGCCCGGCGGCCTCTTCACCCTTGTAGCGGGTATTGATGGGGACCAGGATGGCTCCCACCCCGTACACGGCAAATGACGTCAGGATCCAGTCGAGCCCGTTCGGGGCCCAGATGCTGACCCGGTCGCCAGGCTGGATGTCGCTGGCGATGAGGGCTCGTTCGATGAGCCCGACGGAGTCGGCGATGTCGGCGAACGTGGGCCGGGAGGATCCTTCCACCACCGCCTCGACCGTCGGGTACTGCTCGGCCGCGGCACGGACGACGGCAGGGATCGTGGTCGGGCTCATACTCATGTCCCCGTGGACTCGGGATCCTGCCACCGGGCTTCGCGCTTCTCGGCGAAGGCCAACGGCCCTTCGGCTTGGTCGGGGTGACCCCACAGGCCCACCAGCTCCTTGGCTCCGGCTTTGCACACGTCGGTCAGCCCCAGTTCCAACGCCCCCCACAGGGCCCGCTTGGTCGCGGCCATGGCCGCCGGCGAGTTCTTGGCGATCTTTTCCGCCAGCTCCTGGCGCGGCCTCGCGGAGCTGCTCGGGGGGATCGACGACCTGGCTGATCATGCCCAGCTGGTACGCCCGTTGGGCGTCGATCCGTTCGTACCGGCCGACCAGGGCCATTCTCATGACCGCCTCCGCCGGCATCTTGCGCACCAGCCCGATGGCTTCGATGGCGGTGACCTGGCCGACCGAGACATGAGGGTCGAAGAAGGTGGCGTCGGACGCCGCCATCACGATGTCGGCATCCGCCACCCAGTGGAAGCCCCCACCGGCACAGATACCGTTCACCGCGGTGATGACCGGCTTGGCCACCTTTTGGTGCCAGGAGGTGAAGTGGAGGTCCATATCCTCGAGGCCTTCCCTATACCGCCCCATGCCGACCCCGTCGCCGGCAATCTCGGTCACATCCACGCCGGTCTGGAACGCCCGTACCTTGACCGGTGTGCACGATCACCCGTACCTGCGGATCCTGGTCGAGCTCGATCCAGGCTTGGGCGAATTCGTCACGCATCAGGGCGTTCATGGCGTTGAGTTGTTTGGGGCGGTTGTTGATCAACCAGCCGACCCGACCGTGACGTTCGACGATCAGGCACTCATACGACGAGTACGGCATGCGCTCTCCTTCATGTCGGCTTCACGCCGACGATCGGTTCGTTCACGTTGATGGCTCGGGCCGCAACCGACCCGGGGCAGCCTCGGGATCCTGCCACTGGGCTTCACGCTTCTCGGCGAAGGCCAACGGCCCTTCGGCTTGGTCGGGGTGACCCCACAGGCCCACCAGCTCCTTGGCTCCGGCTTTGCACGCGTCGGTCAGCCCCAGTTCCAACGCCCCCCACAGGGCCCGCTTGGTCGCGGCCATGGCCGCCGGCGAGTTCTTGGCGATCTTTTCCGCCAGCTCCTGGGCGGCCTCGCGGAGCTGCTCGGGGGGATCGACGACCTGGCTGATCATGCCCAGCTGGTACGCCCGTTGGGCGTCGATCCGTTCGTACCGGCCGACCAGGGCCATTCTCATGACCGCCTCCGCCGGCATTTTGCGTACCAGCCCGACGGCCTCGTACGCGGTGACCTGCCCGATCGAGACGTGAGGGTCGAGAAAGGTGGCGTCGGACGCCGCCATCACGATGTCGGCGTCGGCGATGAAATGCAGTCCGCCCCCGGCGCACACGCCGTTGACCGCAGCGATGACCGGCTTCCAGACGCCGTTGTGCCAGGCGGTCAGCCGGAGCTCGGCGCGCTTGGTCCGGCGGGACTGTTCCCGCAGCGCCTCGGGGTTCTTGGCCAGCTCCACCACATCCAGTCCGGTCTGGAAGGCCCGGCCCTCGCCCGTGTTGACGATGACCCGCACCCGGGGATCGGCGTCCAGCTCCCGCCACGCCGCTTCGAGCTCGTCGAGCATCGCTGCGTTCATGGCGTTCCCCGAGTCGGGTCGGTTGAAGATCAGCCAGCCGACCGGCACGCGGCGCTCGACGATGAGAGCCGAATGTCCGTCGATGATGGCGTCTTCGCCTGTTGCGCTTGCCGTCACTCGTTCCCCTTGGGCGGGCCAGTGGATAGTCTATGCACTTTCTCCTACCACACCGAGACCACGGTACCCGTTGGACCCGGCTGCTCCGATCCCAGGAGACACAAGTCAGGTGCTGGTGAGGGTTTCGCCGAACGATTCCGGCGTGCCGCAGCTGCTCGATGGACTCGGGGGACAGTCCGATGTCGGCGAGGATCTCGTCGTTGTGCTCGCCGAGGGTGGGTGCCGGGGATCCGAGCCAGCGCTCGACCCGAGAGTAGCGAAACGGCACCATGGGGATCTCGTGGTCGCCAGTGACTTCGTGGTGCTCGACCTCGAAGAGGGATCGGAACTGGATCTGTGGATTGGCGGTGATGTCGCGAGGGGCGATCACCGTTGCCGCCGGTATTCCCGCCTCTACCAGGTCCATGGCCAGGGTGTCGGCGTCGCCTCCGGCGGTCCAGGCCGCCAGCCCGTCGTCGATGCGGTCGTGGAAGCGACGGCGACCCTCTCGATCAGCCAGGGCGTCCTCCGCCGCCCACGAGGGGTTCCCGAGCACCGAGCACAGGGACCGCCACTGCTCGTCGGTGGTAATGGCTAGCGCCAGCCAACGGTCTTCGCCCGCACACGGATAGACGCCTTGCGGGGCGGCCAGCGGGCCCCGGTTGCCGTCCCGGCGCAGCACCGTTCCGGTGGCCCCGAACTCGACCACTTGCTCGGCTGCCGCATTGAGGGCCGCCTCGACCATCACCGACTTCCACCAGCCGTCCCCCTCCTGAGGATCGCGTTCGATGAGGGCCAACATGGTGGCGATGACCGCGTGCATGCCGGCCAAGGGATCGCAGGCGCCCCGCACCAGCACCGGCGGTCCGTCGGCGAAACCGGTCAACCAAGCCATGCCGGTGAGGCACTCCATGGTCTGGGCGAACCCGGTCCGGTCCCGCCAGGGGCCGTCGAGGCCGAAGGCGGGCATGCGCACCATGATGAGCTCGGGGTTGATCTCGTGCAGGCGGCTCCATCCAGGCCGAACTGCTCCATGACCCGAGGCGTGTAGTTCTCCACCAGCACGTCGGCGGTGGTGGCCAGCCGCTCCAGCGTCTCTGATTCCTTGGGCTGGGTGAGGTCGAGGGTGATGGCCCGCTTGCCCGTGTTGGCCGCATGGAAGAGCGGGCCCACTCCCACCACTGGTCCGCGGTCGGGGGGCGGGTGCTGGCAAAGCGCATGTAGTCCGGCCGGGAGACCGACTCGACCTTGATGACGTCGGCGCCCAGGCAGGCCAGGACGTGTGGTGGCCGCGGGTCCTGCCCACCACGCCGTGCAGTCGATGACCCGTATGCCGTCGAGGGGCAGGCGCCACGAGCCACCCGTCTCGGTGGCACCGGATCGAGGGCCCCGCCCCCACTCGACCGTTCCGGTGTGCTGACCGTTGCCTGGTGCCGGTTCGAACGGACGCGGCTCGGTCCCCGAGATCCGGTAGGGCGCCCGCGGCGCGACAAAGCGTCCCGACGGGCTGGTCTGGAAGACCTCCCGCTCGATGAACTGCTCGAATGCGGGAACCGTGGACCCGTCGAGGACAGGCCCAGCCGGTATCCGGAGCAGGACGCCTGCCTCCTCGAGGCCGCCGTGGTCGCGGCCTCCGGTGTGCTGACGGACGGCGGCCAGGAACTCGTCGCGACGGGCGAACCTCGCCGCCGCCTTGGGGAGATCCGGGTCGGACAGGAGGTCCGGCCGGCCGATCATGACCAGGAAGTCCTGGAACTGCTGCCCGCTGTTGGTGGTGAAGACGGCGAACCCGTCGGCCGTGGGCTCCACCGAAGGCACCTCGATCACCCGGCCGGTGCCCGACGTGTTCGGGCCAACCGGAGAACGAGGCGAAGACCGACGGGTAGGTGACCATGGACACGGCCATGCAATCGAGCATGGCCACGTCGACGTGCTCTCCGAGCCCGCAACGGAGTGCCTCCCGATAGGCGCCGATGGCGCCGAGAGCGGCGTAGGTGCCGGTCATCCATTCACCGATCCGGCCCCCGGCGGCGAGAGGCGGCTGTTCGGGCAGGCCCCGTTGCCCGGTGGACCCGCAGGCCGCCTGCAACGTGAACTCGGTGCTCGGGTGGTCGGCCCATGGGCCCTCGCACCCGAACGGCGTGATGGTCACGACCACCAACGCTCTATTGGCCGCCACAGGTCGGCACGGTCAACCGGGGCGTCGGTGACCAGGATGTCGGCCGCGGCGATCAGCTGGTCTCCGGGCCGTTGACCGAGGCCTTGGAAGTATTGAGGAACTCGAATAGGGCGCCCGACCCTGGGTGACGGAGTGGATCCCCTTCCCGATGTCTCCACCTTGACCACCTCGGCGCCCGCGTCGGCCAGGATCTTCGTGCAGTAGGGACCGGCGATATCCGTGGTCAGGTCGACGACCCGCACATTCTCGAGCATGTCTTCTGGTCCTTGGTCTGGTGTCCACCGCTTCGAACGCCTCGCCGTCGGTGGGACATCAAGTTCCGGTTCTCGGCGGCGGAGCCGGGCGACGGCCGGCCCGACCGGGGCTGCTCCCGTTCGCTGACGAGCGTCGCCAAGCTAGGCCCGCGTGAGACGGGACCGGCTGTCCTGGGGGTTGATCTACGGGGGCCACGGCTGGTTCCCACCGACGAGCCATGCGGTTCCGGCCATCAGCGAAGGTAGCCGGAAGTGGGGGTGTGATGACGATCGAAGCAGAGCTGGATCCACGCGCTGTTCTCTCCCGAGCCCAGTCCCCGCGCCGTCCGCTACACGGTGATCAGTGTCGACGACCACCTGGTCGAGCCCCCCGGTATGTTCGAGGACCGCCTCCCGGCCCGGCTGCAGGACCAGGCGCCCAAGGTGGTCGAGACGCCCCGAGGGCCACCAGGGTGGAGTTCGACGGCCGCACTACTCCCAGGTGGGGATGAACCCGGTGGCCGGACGGCGGCCGGGGTGCCGTTGCCGTTGAGCCCTTCCGCTTCGACCAGATGCGTCCCGGCTGCTTTGACATCGATGCCCGGATCCGGGACATGGACATCAACGGCGTGTGGGCCTCGCTCAACTTCCCTTCCCAGATCACCGGGTTCTGTGGCCGGGTCTTTTCCACCGCCAACGACCCCGAACTGGGACTGGGAGACCACCCGGGCCTGGAACGACTGGTTGTTCGACGAGTGGTATTCCCCCGTACCCCGACCGCATCATTCCCCTGGGGATCACCTTTCTTATTGACCCGGGCGGCCGGAGCCGTCGAGATCCACGCCGGAACGCAGAACGCGGGTCCGTTCGGTCGCCCTCCCCCGAACGACCACACCGGATCGGCCTTGCCGTCCATCTTCGAGGAGTACTGGAAGCCGATCATCGAGGCCCCCGCGGAGACGGGAACGGTGATCAGCCTGCACGTTGGTTCGTCGGGCATCGCCGACATGCCGCCGGGGCTCACCGGGCATCGTGCTTGGGGCCTCGCTCTTCGGCCAGCTCTCGCTGACCGCCTGTGCCGAATGGCTGTGGTCGGGATGGGCGCTCCGTTATCCCGAGCTGAAGATCGCCATGTCGGAGGGCGGTATCGGATGGGTAGCCATGTTGCTCGACCGGCTCGACAACATCGTCGACCGGTCCGGCTACGGACTGGGCTGGGACGTCCGACCGGCCGACGTGCTGCAGCGGAGTTTCTGGTTCTGCACCCTCGACGACCCTTCGACCATCGAAACCCGGTACCGGATCGGAATCGATCACATCATGGTCGAGACCGACTACCCCCATGGGGATGGGACCTGGCCCGACACCCAGGCCGTGATCGAACAGGTGTGGGGCCACGTCCCGCCGAACGAGCTTCGGGCCATGTGCTCGGAGAACGCAGCCCGACTGTTCCGCCATCCCTTGCCGGAAACCGTGCAACCCGAGGAGGATCCATGCAATTCACGCCCACCGCAGAGAAGCTGATCCCGGACCTGAGCCCACGCGAAGAGCTGGTGATCCTGGCCCGCACCCTGTGGCGGGAAGGCTACGACGACCACATCGCCGGTCACATCACCTACCGCCAACCGGACGGGACGTTCCTGTGCAATCCCTGGTTTTTGCTGTGGAGCGAATTCGCGTCCCGAGCACGTCATCCGCATCGACGGTGACGGCAACGTCCTCGAGGGGGATTGGCCCGTCCCTCTCGGCATCCCTCTCCACCTCGAACTGCACCGCCTGCGGGAGGACGTGGTCGTTGCCATGCACAACCACCCTCGATACGGAACCGTGTGGGCTGACGTCGGTCGGGTCCCACCGGTCTGCGACCAGAGCTCGGGCCTGGGTGGTGGCGAGCTGGTCCTGGTCGACGAGTACGAGGGTGGCGTGAGCAATGCCGCCTTTGCCCGCTCCACGGTGAAGGCCATGGACGGCGCCGATCTGGCCCTTTTGGCCCATCACGGTGTCTTCGTGCTCGGTAGTTCCATCCGCGCCGTGCACCAACGGGCGGTGGCCTTGGAGCAGCGATGCCGCAATGCCTGGCATGCCGAGGCCATTGGTGGGGGGACGCCGCTCACCGGCCCGGTCGCCGATGCCTTTCGAAAGAGCAGCGGCAACTCATTCATCGGCTTCTGGGAGGCGATGGTTCGAGCCGAGTTGCAGGCGGATCCGACCCTGCTGGACCCGGCCGGTTGACCAACCATCCGAGATGAGCTGGCCCGCGTGGGGCCGGCCCGGACCCGGTCAGTGGTCGAGAGAACGAGCACCGTGAGCCGGCGCTCTCCGACGGTACATTCGAGTTGTATATGGTATGTACCACGGCAGTCACGAAGGGCTATAGTCCTGACGCCTCGGACCGGAGCGGTATCGGAGGGGACAGTGCTCGGAGCCTGCCGGCAAACGGCCACGCAGATGGGGGGAATGCGATGACGCAGACGGACCAGACCGCATCCGTAGCCCCGCCCGCAGCGGACGATTGCGCCTTGAAGGTGGAAGAGATCGAGGTGTCGTTCTCCGGTGTCGTCGCCCTTCACGACGTTTCGCTGCAAGTGGCCCGGGGCGAAGTGCTCGGTCTCATAGGCCCCAACGGTGCGGGAAGACGACCTTCTTCGATGTGGTCTCGGGCCTTCGGGAAGCCGACCGCGGCACCATTTTCTTCAACGGGCGAGACGTTACCGGCCGGTCAGCCGTGTGGCGCTCACGGGCCGGCATGCGCCGGACGTTCCAACGCCAGCAGGTGTTCGGCCGCCTGACGGTGGAAGAGAACCTGCTGTGCGCGCTCGAATGGCGGGGCGGAGGGGGCGGCATCCTGGCCGACCTGGTCGCTCTGCCCCCACGACGTCGCATCGAGCGCCGTCGGCGAGTCGAGGTCGACAAGTTCGTGGAGCTCTGCGGGTTGGGGCCGGTCCGCCACGCCATGGCCGGATCCCTTCCCATCGGTACGTCGAGAATGGTCGAGCTCGGCCGAGCGCTGGCCGAGTCGCCATCGCTGCTCCTGCTCGACGAACCGACGTCCGGGCTGGGCGACGCCGAGGTGGAGCGTCTCAGCACGGTCATCAATCGAGCTGCGGACCGAGGGCTCATGTGCCATCTTGTTGGTGGAGCACGACATCACCTTCGTCATGTCGCATTGCGACCGCATCACCGTCTTGGAGCGCGGCGAAGTGCTGGCCGAGGGTTCTCCCAGCGAGATCCAGGCCAACGAGGAGGTCCGGGATGCGTATCTCGGCTGAGGGCGGGGGCTGAGTCGGGCGAGGTGAGCACCCGGTGAGCAAGTTCATCGAGCTCTTGGTGACAGGCATTGTCACCGGAGCCATCTACTCGATGCTGGCGGCCGGTCTCGCCCTGACCTACTCGACCACGGGAATCTTCAACCTGGGCTACGGGGCTGTGGCCTTCACCTCCGCCTATATTTACTTCGAACTGCAGAACGGCCTGCATTGGCCCAACGTGTGGGCGGCCCTGGTGGTGGTCCTGGTCTTCGCCCCCCTGCTCGGGATACTCCTCGACCGGTTCGTGTTCAGGCGGCTTTCCCAGGCCAGTGAGGGCTCGAAGATCATGGCCACGGTGGGCGTCTTGATCGCCGTCCCGGCCCTGGCCCAGTGGATCGTGGCCCTGCTGATCGGCGTCGGGCACTTCAACATCCCCGACGGCTCGTTGGTGTCGCTGGCCCCGGGCATCGGGCCCGAACCCCCGGATCACTGGCGCCTCGGTTCGGTGCTGAACATCGACTCCGACCAACTGATCGTCTTGATCGTGGCCGTGGTCATGGCCGTCGGCTTGTGGTACGTGCTCAGGCACACCTCCTGGGCCTTCGCATGCGGGCGCTGGTCGACCGTCCCGACCTGGCCCAGGCCCGTGGGGTGGACCGGGGACGGACCTCGGCCGTGGCCTGGGTGCTGGGCACGGTGATGGCCGGGATCGCCGGGGTGGCCGGCGCTCCCATCTTCAACTCGTTGACGTCCTCCACCTACCTCTACGTCCTCCTGGTCGCGGTGGCGGCGGTGGCGCTGGGTGGTCTCGAATCGGTGCCCCTGGCCGCACTGGGTGGGCTGATCGTCGGGGCCATCCAGAGCCTGGTCGCCGGATACGCCACCTTCGCCCAGTCCATCTCCGGGTTCAGCGACGCCGTGCCGTTCGTGCTGTTGTTGATCGGCCTGGCCATCTGGGGCCGGGAGCGGGGACGGCGGACCGGTCAGGTCTCCGAGGACGTGCCCCCGCCGACTACCTGGCGCTGCGTCCCCGGTGGCGACGGATCGCGCCCTGGATCTTCTGGTTCACCGTGCTGTTCGATCTTCATCTACTTCGGTGCCGACAGCTACTGGCTGGCCTGACCACCAAGGGCCTGGCCCTGGCCTTGGTCTTCTTGTCCTTCACCATCGTGACCGGCACAGGGGGGATCGTCTCGTCTGGCCCAGGCGGCATTCGTCACCGCTTCGGGGTTGATGTGCGGTGTCCTCATCGGCGTCTATCACGAGCCCTACCTGGTCGGCCTGCTCGGCGGTGTCGGGTTCGCCGTGCTGCTCGGGGCGGTCGTGGCCGTCCCCGCCCTCCGATTGGGCGGTCTGGCCTTGGCCCTGGCCACCCTGGCCCTGGGATTCGTGGGTGACAACGTCCTCTTCCAATGGTCGTGGTTGGCTGGTCCGTCCCAGCAGGGCTGGGCCACCCCCGTCCCTCGTGGGGGCCGCTCAACTTCTCGAGCAACAAATCTCTAGCTGTCCTCTTGGTGGTCATCGTCTTGTTGGTCACGCTGCTCATCCGCAATCTGCAGCGTTCACCCTCGGGCCGGATGATGAGCGCGGTCCGCACCTCGGAACCGGCGGCGGAGACATCGGGCATCTCGGGCACGAGCGTGAAGATCACGCTCTTCGCCGTCTCCGCTGGCGCTTGCCGGTCTCGGCGGCGTTCTGGTCGTGACGGTGGACCAGCACGTGACCAACTCGACCTATACGACCCCAGTGGGGCTGGTGTGGCTGGCCACCGTGGTTCTGTTGGGAATCAGGCGGCCCAGCGGGGCCATCGCCGCGGGCATGATCAGCGTCCTCTCCGCCGGGGTGCTGTCGTCGGGCTTCCACTTCTCGTTCATCTCCTGGTCGGGCACGAGCTCGGTCTGGTTCCCCCAAGTGCTGTTCGGCTTCGGCGCCGTCTCGATGTCCCAGAATCCCGACGGGATCCTGTCCCTCAGCGAGGAGAAGTCGTTCCGCCGTCAGCAGAAGCGTGAGCTGAAGCGTCTGGCCGCACTGGCTCCGGTTGGGCCACCGGCGGGCGATGGCCTTCGGCCCGTGCCCGCCCAGCGGGGGCGACGTCGGTCACGGGTGCAGCCCGACCCGGACCGGCGGAAAAGGTCGCCCTCCGCGTCGACTCGGTCACAGCGGCCTACAGCGAGACCCAGGTGCTTTTCGACATCGACCTCGACGTCCATGCGGCCAAGCTCACCGCCCTGGTGGGAGCCAACGGGGCGGGCAAGTCGACACTGTGCAAGGTGTTGGCCGGTCTGTTGGAGCCGACCGGTGGCACCATCACCCTCAACGGGAAGGACGTCACCAGACAGCCTCCCCACCTGCGGGCCAAAGAGCTGCTGCTGGCCCCCGAGTCGCGGGGCGTCTTCCCGGCCTTGTCCGTCGAGGACAACCTGATGATGTTGCTTCCGAGCGCCGCCGAGCGGGAGCAGGCCTACGACCGCTTCCCGATCCTCAAGACCCGCCGACACCTCTCGGCGGGCAACCTCTCGGGCGGCGAACAACAGATGCTCACCCTGGCGCCGATCATCGTGAAGCCGCCCACGTTGTTGATCGCCGACGAGCCGACGTTGGGCCTCGCACCGCTGATCGTCGAGGAGATCATCAGGCTGTTCGCCGAGCTCCGTGGTCAGGGGGTCACGCTGCTGATCGTCGAGGAGCGGGCCAAGGCCGTGCTCGACATCGCCGACGACGTCGCCCTGCTCGAACTGGGCAAGCTGGTGTGGGCCGGCCCGAGGGCGGAACTCGACCCCGATCAGCTGGCCTCCATCTACCTAGGCCAGTCCCACGTAGAGGGTGCACCCGCTCCGACATAGGGCCACGCCGAGCAAGCCACGCCCAGCAAGCCACACCCAGCAAGCTACGGAGAGCAAGGGGTCACCAGCTGCCATGTCCGATGATTACGGATTCACCTACTTCACCACGGACCTGCGGGACAACGGGGTCCTGTGGGTGGCGTTCAACCGTCCCGACCGGCACAATGCCATCACCCCGGAGATGCACGCCGAGATCGCCCCGCTGTTCCGAAGGATCGGCGCCGACCGCCGCGTCTCGGTCGTCGTCCTCACCGGTGCCGGCGACAAGGCGTTCTGTGCCGGAGCCGACTTCGGCGGCATGCAGGAGAACCTCGACGCCGGCTACGAGGACGGGTTCCCCGATCTGATGATCGGTTCGGCCGACGTGGTCCGATCGCAGCTGGCCATCCCTCAGCCGGTGGTCGCCGCGGTCAACGGCGACGCCATCGGGCTGGGTGCCACCATGGCGCTCTTCTGCGACATCGTGTTCATCGCCGAGGAGGCTCGTATCGCCGATCCCCACGTCAAGGCCGGCCTCGTCGCCGGCGACGGTGGTGCGATCCTGTGGCCGCTCCTGCTCGGTCCTCACCGGGGCAAGGAGTTCCTCTTCACCGGGGATCTCATGTCGGCCGAGGAGGCCCACCAACTGGGGCTGGCCAACCACGTCTGTCCCCGTGCCGAACTGACGTCGGCGGTCGACGCCATGGCGCAACGGCTGGCGTCGTCACCGCGGTCGGCCATCCAGTTCAACAAGCGATTGGCCAACGCCGATCTGGTGGACCGGGTCAACCGCTTGCTCGACGCCTCACTGGCCATGGAGGCCATCACCTTCGGTACGGCCGACCACCGTGAGGCGGTGTCGTCCTTCCTCGATCGCCGGGCCCCGATATTCGGTCAGGACCGGCCCTGACCGGCGACGTAAAGACGCTGCACTAGCAGGGGACGTCGCCGGCGATGGTGATCCGGTGGAGCACCCGCTCGGCGCCGCCGGTGTCCCCGACGACCGAGTGCTGGGTGCTCCGGTTGTCCCAGATGACCAGGTCGCCTTCCTGCCAATGATGCCGGTACTGGTACTCGGGCCGGGCGAACTGGGCATAGAGGTAGTTGAGCAGGGGGGAGCTGTCCTCGGGGCTCCAGCCCTCGAACCTGCTCACGTAGTTGCCGTTCACGAACAGGGCCCGGCGCCCGGTTTCGGGGTGGGTACGGACCACCGGATGGACGGTGGTCACCGCCTGCTGGTCGAGACCGGCCTCGGCGGCCAGCTCGGTGCCTTGGTGGACGGCGCGCAACCCGCTGAGCGTCGACTGCAGGCCCTCGGAGAGCCCCTCGAAGACGGCATAGGCGTTGGCCCACATGGTGTCGCCCCCAAACGGCGGGATGGTCCGGGCCAACAGGATGGTGAGCGACGGCGGCCGGGCGGCATGAGTGGTGTCCGAGTGCCATGTCTGGGTGATGGGATTCGGGTCGTAGATTCGCATCACCCCCGGGTACCCGTCGATGGACGGGACATAGGGGTGGATGGCCACGTCTCCCCACCGGGCAGCGAAGGCCAGCTGCTGCTCGGAATTCAGGCCGCCTTGGCCCCGGATGCAGATGACGCAGTGTTCGAGAATGGCCCGATGCAACACGTCGAAGGTGACGTCATCGAGGTCGGCGGTGAGATCGACGCCGGAGATGATCGCGCCGATGACCCCGGACTGTTGTTGCACGGAGATCGCCTGCTCGCCTGATGTGCTGCTCGCCTGATGTCTGCTTGCCTGATGTCATAGCGTCACCCCGGCTTCCTCGCGGTCCCACGTGCGGTCGGACAAGCCCCGGGCGCGCAGCTCAAACTTGCGGACCCGCATCGACGTCTCGTTTCGAGGCAGGTCGCCCTCGACGATCTCGATGAAGCGAGGGACCATGTGACCGGGAGCGCGCGGAACGAGGAACCGGATCAGCTCGGCCGGGTCGAAGGTCTCCGGTTCCCGGACGATGACGAAGGCCAGGCACTCTTGGTCACCGTGCTCGCCGGTCACCCCGATGGCGGCACACTCGATGACGTCGGGGTGTTCGCCGATCATGACTTCCACCTCGTACGACGAGATGTTCTCACCCCGGCGACGGATGGTGTCGCTCATGCGGTCCACGAAGTAGTACCAGCCGTCCTCGTCGTACGTGAACCCGTCACCAGTGTGGAACCAGCCGTTGCGCCACGCCGCCGCCGTCTCGGCCGGCATCTTGTAGTAGCCCGAGTTCAGGGCCCACGGTTCAGCGGAACGGACCACCAGCTCGCCGACGACGCCGGCCGCCACCGGCTCGTCGAGATGGTTCACCACCCGGACTTCGGTCCACGGGTAGTCGGTACGGGGGCGCCCGCAGCAGGCCCAGGGCCCGTGGTCCCACCCGGTGGCCAACGGGATACCTGACTCGGTCTGGCCGTAGCAGGTGAGGATGTTGACGCCGAAGCGCCGCTCGAACTCCTCGATCTCGGGGATCATCGGGCCGCATACCACCGTGCGCACCGGGTTGTCGGCATCATCGGGCCGGGGTGGGGCCGAGTAGACCAGCGAGGTGAGCGGGCCGACCAGGGCGACCAAGGCGGCACCGGTGCGGGTGGCGTCCTCCCAGACGTGGGTGGCGCTGAACTTCTCGCGGATGATCAACCGGGCGCCGTGGACCAAGGTGAAGTTGAACGCGGCCCGGCCGGAGTTGTGGAACAGGGGAAGGGCGCACAACAGTCCCTCGCCGGGGTTGATGGCGCCGTCCGGTGGGAACGACCAGAACTGGTGCACGACCGCCCACGGGGTGATCACCGCCTTGGACGGGCCGGTGGTGCCCGAGGTGAACAGCAGCGACGCCGTATCGTGGTATTCGGGTCCCTCGAGCCCGACGGCGGCCACGGCATCGGCCAGGAACCGGGTCCGACCGACCACCCGGAGGGGCAGGGGTCCGAGCGGCTCGCCGTCGATGATCACCACCGTCTGGAGCGCGGCCAACCGGGGGGCGATGCCGGTCAGTCGTTGGGCGAACTCGGCTGTGGTGACGAGGAGGGTGACGTCGGCCAGGTCGAGCGCGTACTCGAGCAGGCGACCGGTGAGGGCGTTGTTGAGCGGGACCTCGATGCCGCGGAGCCATCCGATGGCCAGCATGGTCCGATGAGCATCGAAGACATTGGGCAACATGGTGCCCACATGCGTTCCGGTGCCGACGTCGAGGCGCCGGAGGGCGTCGGCGAACACCAGGCTCTCGTCGAGCAGCTGGGCGAAGCTCACCGCCGGTCCGTCCACGTGCTCGAGGGCGATGGCGTCCGGGGTGGTCCGGGCCCAGTCGGCCAGCGCGTGGGGAGCGAGGAACTTGCTCTTGAGCACGGCCGAAGCATAGATGACGACGAGGCCCCGTCGGGCTCCGAACGTCCAAATTGCGGACAATATACGATCGCTGCGACCGGTCGGGATCGGAATCGAGCACATCGAATCCTCGTTGAGCGGCGATGCCCGCCGATAACGACGTGCCGTATGCTGCCGCGCGGTGGAAGACGAACTGCACGGGTGGGGACCGGCCCTCGACGAGATCGAACGGCGAAAGACAGAGGCGTTGGCCATGGGGGGCGAGAAGCGCCTGGTCCGCCAGCGGGAGCGGGGGCGACTCAACGCCCGGGAACGCCTCGCCGCCCTGTTCGATCCGGGCTCGTTCACCGAGATCGGTCAACTCGTGGGCACGACGGATGATCCTCCCATTCCCGGTGATGCCCTCGTGTCCGGCTCGGGACGTATCGGGGGGCTCCCGGCCCTGGCCGGGGCCGAGGACGTCACCGTGCTCGGAGGATCCATCGGCAGTGGAGCGTCCGACAAGCGCTATCGCCTGTGCCAGCTCGCGCTGCAGGAGCGGGTGCCCCTGGTGATGATGCTCGAGGGGGCCGGCCACAGGGTGACCGACTCGGCGTCGGGGCGCCGGCCCGGGGACCTGATGGGCCTGGCCGAGCTGTCGGGCACCGTGCCCATGGTCTGCCTGGTGCTGGGAGCGTCGGCCGGCCACGGGGCGCTCACCGCACCACTGAGCGACTTCGCGGTGATGACCGAGACGGCCTCGATCTTCGCCGCCGGGCCACCATTGGTGAAGTCGGGGACCGGGGAGGATGTGACCAAAGAGGTACTGGGCGGGCCCCAGGTGGCGGCGGACGCCTCGGGGGTGATCCACAACGTGGTGGGAGACGACGTCGAGGCCATCGCCCTGGCCCGGAGGTACCTCGCCTACTTCCCGCTCAACGCGTGGGAGCCGCCGCCGCGCCGGAACGGTCCCGATGTCGGCCCCCGGCGGCTCGACGAGGTGCTGGCCCTCATCCCGCCCGACCCCCGCCGCCCCTACCCGATCCGTCCGGTTCTGGAAGCGCTGGTCGACAACGGCGACGTGCTCGAGGTCCAGCCGCGCTTCGGCCGCTCGATCGTCACCGCCCTCGCCCACCTCGGCGGTCGGAGCGTGGCCATCGTGGCCAACGACCCCAGCGTGATGGCCGGCACCGTCGACAGTGCCGCCGCTGACAAAGCCGCCCACTTCCTCGAGGTGGCCGGTGCGTTCGGGCTCCCGTGCATCTTCCTGGCCGACAACCCCGGGGTGCTGGCCGGCACCCGCGCCGAACAACAAGGCATCCTGCGCCACGCGGCGCGCCTGTTCGCCGTGCAACATCGCCTGGACGTGCCCAAGTTGCACGTCACCCTGCGCAAGGCCTTCGGCTTCGGCTCGTCGATCATGGCCATGAACCCGTTCGACGGCCAGACCATCACCCTGGCGTTCCCGTCGATCACCCTTGGTGCCCTACCCGCCTCGTCCCCGGGCAGCGCCATCGCCGATCCCGAAGAGCGCAAGCGGGCGGCGGCCGTGCAGGCCAAGGCATCCGTCACCGCGGGCAGCCGGCTGGCCTATGACGACGTGATCGACCCCCGCGATCTGCGCATCGCGTTGCTCGCCGGGCTGAGCCTGGCCGAGGGACGGAGGGCCGCCCCGTTTCAACCGCCCCTCCACGGGGTGCTGCCCTAACCCGCTCAATCGGGTCAACCGTTGCGGAGCTAGTCGTCCTTCGTGATCTGGTTCTTCATGCGGTCGAGCAGGCCCTGGCGGTTGCTCTCCGCCGTCTGGGTGTGTCCGGCCAGCGCCTGCAGCTCGGTGCCGGCCCGGATGGCGGCACGGGCACCCCACACGTCGAACGCCCGATGCACGCTGCGCTTGTTGATCTGGGTGAGATCGCTGGGTACGCCCGCCACCCTCCCAGCCACGGCCAGCACCGAGGTCTCGAGGGTCTCGGCCGGGAACGACCGGTTGGCGAAGCCCACGGCCGCCGCTTCCACCCCGGAGATGGGGTCGCCGGTCAATATGAGCTCCATGGCTCGGCGCATGCCTAACAGCACGGTGTGGTACTGCCAGTCGGGCGGGCTCATCACCCGCACTACCGGATAGCTGATCTCGGCGTTGTCGGCCACGTAGACCAGGTCGCAGGCGGACGCCAGCTCGGTCGCCCCGGCGATGGCGTAGCCGTGAACCTGGGCGATCACCGGCTTGGCCAGATCCCAGATGCTGAACCAGGTGTCGTTGGCCTGCCGAGCCCACTGGCCGTCCCCGGCGCGGAGTAGAACGGCGCGCCGTCCATCATCGGGCCGCCGGCCAGGTCGTACCCGGCGGAAAAACAGGGTCCCGCTCCTCGGATGATCGTCACTCGCACCCCGGCGTCGTGATCGTGAGCGCGGAGTGCGTCCAGCATCTCGACGCGCATGGGGGTCGAGATGGCGTTCCGCTTCTCGGGCCGGTTGAGGGTGATGCGCCCGACGTGTTCGGCCGGTGAGTCGACCACGATGGTGTCGTAGCTCATGATCCGTCGCGCAGGGCAGCCATCAAAGCGAGCTCCTCGACGCCGGGCGCATTGAGGATCAGACCGGTGGTGAGCAAAGGTGGTGACCACGTGGCCCAGCGTCGGCGTATGCGTTGCTCGTCCCCGATGAACGCGGTCTGCTCGAGGTACTCGTCGGGGACCGCGGCCACGGCCTCGTCCTTGCGTCCGGCCAGCCACAGGTCCTGGATGCGCTGGGCCTCGTCCGGGAAGCCCCTTCGGGCCATCGCCTCCCGGTGGAAGTTATGGGTGGTGCTGCCCATACCCCCAACGTACATGGCGGTCAGCGGTCGCATCCGGTCCAGGGCCCCGGCCACGTCGTCGGTGAGCTGAGCAGAGATGCCGGTGAAGATCTCGAAGGCATCCGGTCGACCGCCCCGCTTCTCCCATCCGGTCTTCAGCTGCGTGGTGTGGGCATTGTCGGAACCGAGTCCCATCGGCAACCATCCGTCGCCCACCTCGGCACACAGCTCGGTGTTGCGGGGCCCACCCGAGGCCAGCCACAGGGGGATGGGGGCCGAGGCATGCAGGATCGAGCGCAGGGCCTTGCCCTGCCCGCTCGATCCCGGTCCCTGATAGGGGAGCGAGATCTCCGGGCCGTCGTGGGTGACCGGGGCCTGGCGGTCGATCACCTTGCGCACGATGGCCAGGTAGTCCCGGAGCCGATCGGTGGGATGGCCCCACGGCTGGCCGTACCAGCCCTCGACGATCTGGGGCCCGGACACCCCGATCCCGATGATGACCCTGCCGCCACCGGCCAACGCGTCGATGGTCATGGCCTGCATGGCCAGTGTGGCCGGAGGCCGGGCCGCCAGTTGGGCAATCGCCGTCCCCAACTTGATCCGGCGGGTGAAGGCGGTCAGATAGGCCAGGGGGGACAGGGCGTCGGTGCCGTAGGCCTCAGCGCTCCACACCGAGTGGTATCCGAGATCCTCGGCCGCCTGGACGAGGTCCACGGGAACGGTGAGCTCCGACGACCGGTAGAGGTTCAACCGCAAGGCAAGGTGCATGGGGGAAAGGCCTAACCCAGCACGCCGGATTCCCGCAATGCGGCGATGCGCTCGGCGTCGTACCCGGCCAGCTCTCCGAACACCTCGTCGGTATCCTGGCCGGCCGACGGAGCCCGCGACGGGGCCGGGAGATCAGCGCCGTCGAGCTTCACCGGGAACCCGAGCATGTCGGCATCGAGGTCCTCTTTGGGCAGCCACTGGAACCGGTCGTGGAACTGGGGGTCGTCGGCGATGGTCCGGGGAGTGTTGACCGGCGCGATGGGCGTGTTCTCGTCGTTCCCGAACCGTACCCATTCGGCGGTGGCGCGGGTGGCGAACAGATCGGTCAGGATCCCCTGGAGCTCGCCGTTCCCTCGGGCATGATCGCCGTACTCGGACCCGGGCCAGCGTTCGAAGAGGTCAGGGCGGCCCACACCGTCACAGAAGTTCTTCCAGAACGACTGCTCGCTGGCCATGAGCAGGACGTGGCCGTCCTTCGAGGCATAGACCTGATAGCGGACGCTATCGACCATGCCCCCGGTGCCCGGTGCCCGACGCTCCCCGAGGTCGGCGTCGGTGCCGTACACCTCCTCGAGCGGTCGCTGGTAGCTGCGCCACGTCTCGATCCGGTACCAGTCGAAGTACGCGGCTGCGTCGGACTGCGCCACTTCGAGTGCGCAGCCCTCACCGGTCGCTCGTGCTCGCAGCACACCGGCCAGGACGACCATGGCCGCGTACATCGGGCCGGCGTGAATGCCGATGCTCGAGTGCTCGGCGATCCTGGTGAATCCCTCGTCGTCGGTCTCGATGGGCATCTGGCCGGCCCAGCAGTCGAATGCGATGCCGTGGCTGGGCATGTCCCGGTAGGGCCCGGTGGCCCCGTATCCCGACAGCGAGCAGAACACGATTCGGGGGTTGACCTCCCTCATGGCTTCGAAGGAAAGCCCCCGCTTGGCCAGGGATCCCGGTCGCATCGCCTCGATGACGACGTCGGCCCCGCTGACCAGGTCGAGGTAGGCGACAACCCCCTCTGGGCGACGGAGATCGATGACCACCGAACGCTTGCCCCGGTTGATGTGGAGCGACAGCAGCGAGCTGGCCTGGGGCCCGTCGGGGCCCGAGGTCTGGGAACGGACGATCGGCCAGGTCATGTTGCGGCCGTAGTCGCCGCCGGGGGGCTCGACCTTCACCACGTCGGCGCCGAGGTCGGCCAGGAGGCCGCCCAGCTCCGCCGGACCGAGCATGGAGCTCTCGACGACCCGCACCCCGGCGAGCAGTTGGCCATCCACCGTCGAAGACCCCCTCATCGAATCGCGACAACCGCACATGGTACTGGAGCCATTCTCGGCTCCCTGGTTAGGATCGTTCTATGCGAGCAGACGACATGATCCTGATCAGTGTCGACGACCACATCGCCGAGCCGGCCGACATGTTCGAGGGCCATGTGCCCGCCAAGTACCGGGATGTGACCCCACGGGTGGAGACCGATGCCCACGGTTTTCAGCAGTGGTGGTACGGCGACAAGCAGGGTCGCAACCTCGGCCTCAATGCCGTGGCCGGCAAGCCGCGCGAGATGTTCAACGTCAATCCGTCGAAGTACTCGGAGATGCGCCGGGGCTGTTTCGACGTGCACGAGCGGGTCCGGGACATGTCGGCGGGGGGAACGTTGGCCGGCCTCAACTTCCCCAACTGGACCGGTTTCTCCGGGCAGGTCCTGAACGAGGGGCCCGATCGAGCCGTGAACGAGATCATGATCAAGGCGTACAACGACTGGCACGTTGACGAGTGGTGCGCCCAGTATCCCGACCGGTTCATCCCGTGCGGCATCCTTCCCCTGTTCGACGTGGACAAGGCGGCCATCGAGGTTCGGCGCCTGGCGGCCAAGGGGTGCCGGGCCGTCACCTTCTCGGAGAACCCGGCCGCCCTCCATATGCCGTCCATCCACTCGGGTCACTGGGACCCGCTGTTCGCGGCCTGTTCGGACGAGGGCACCGTGCTCTGTCTCCACGTGGGCTCCTCGTCCCGGTCGGCCGCCACCTCGGGGACGCGCCGGCGTCGGTGGCCATGGGCCTTTCCTCGGCCATGTCCATCTACTCCCTCGGTGACCTCATGTGGGCGGACTTCTGGTGGCGGTTCCCCGATCTGACGTTCTCGTTGACCGAGGGTGACATCGGTTGGATCCCCTACTTCCTCCAGCGGGCCGAGCACATCCAGAACCGCCACTCGGGCTGGACCGGTCACCAGTTCCCCGAGGGCATGGGCCCGGCCGAGGTGTTCCGCCAGCGCATCGTGTGTTGTTTCATCAACGATCCGGTGGGGGTCAGCCTCATCGACCAGTTCAACATCGACAACGTGTGCTGGGAGTCGGACTTCCCCCATTCGGACACCTCGTGGCCCAACGGGCCCGAGGTCAACGAGGCCCAGTTCGCGTCGCTCTCCGATGAGCAGGTCAACAAGATCACCCACGAAAATGCCATGCGCCACTTCTCGTTCGACCCGTTTGCGGCGCGGCCGAAGGACCGCTGCACGGCCAAAGCCCTGCGGGCCGAGGCGGCCGATGTGGACACGGTGACCCACGTCGGTCGGGTTCCGACCGAGAGCGACCGCGACTACTTCAAGAACCTGGTGCCCCGAGAGCCTTCTCCGGCCCGCTCGAGCTAGGAACGAGAACGACCGCCGAGGCCACCGGGAGGGGATCGTCTCTCGGGAGGCGGTCGGGTGAAGGCGCACCGGTCAGGAGGCTGGGTAGGCCGCGTGCGACTCCGCCTGCCAGTCGGGCAGGCCGAAGAACTTCCGCTGGTCGGGGAAGGCCCGCAAGGTATGGCCGCCGTCGACGGTGAGGAGCTGGCCGGTGACCCACGACGACTCCGGACCGCTCAGGTACCGGATGGCCTGGGCGATGTCGTCGACCTCGCCCGACCGGTGCAGGGCCTGGCCGGCGAGGAACTCGTCGATGACGTCCTGATTCGAGAAGAGCCCAGCGGTGCCCGGGGTCCGGGTGAGCCCGGGCTGCACCGAATTCACCCGGATGGCGGCCTCGCCGAGCTCGTCGGCCGCGACCCGGACCAACTGGTCCACGGCCGCCTTCCCGGCGCTGTACGAAGCCAGGAACCGGGCGGAGAAGACCGCGGCGGTGGACGACACGGCCACGAACGAACCGCCACCGGCCCGCACCATGGCTTGGCCGGCGTACTTGAGGAGGAGGAAGACCGGGCGGACGTTGGCGTCCACCTCGGCGCTGAACTGGTCGTCACCGTAGAGGAGCACCGGACTGTAGGAGCCCCCGCCAGGGACGACCACGGCGATATCCAGGCGCCCCGAATCCGATGCCGTGTCCACCGCCGCTCGGACATCGTTGGCCACGGTGGCATCGCACACCACGGAGCCAACCTTCAGCCCCTCGCCGGCCAAGGAGGCACAGGCCTGTTGCAGCTTCTCCTCGGTGCGGCCGGCGATGGTGACGGCGGCGCCGTCCCGGGCCAGCAGGCGGGCGGTCCCCAGCCCGATCCCGCTGCCACCCCCGACGACGATGGCCCGCTTGCCCTCCAGCTCGTCTCCCATGGATGTCCCTCTCAGCCTCGGAGCGTCTCGAGTGTGGCGTGCAGCTCGGTCCAGTCGACGTGCACCTGTCGGTCGGCGATGAGCCAGGTTCCGTCCGAGTCGCGGCGGTAGCGATCCACGTAGCGGATGAACATGACGAAGTCGGTAGCGCCGTGAATGCCCGGGCTCAGGTGCCTCGCCGTGCAGTACACCTCACCAGTGGCCCGGTCACCGTCGACGTCACAGAGGTGGTTGCCCACGAAGTGGAACGTCTTGGCGTAGCGGGTGATGATCGACGGGACCGCTCCGATCTCCTCGTGGCCGGTCATGATGGACACCGGGTCGTCACCATCCGATCCTTCTCGGAACACCTGCAAGGTGGCGTCGGTGGCGAACGCGCTCAAGAACACCTCGCGGTCCCGGCGGTCCACCCCGGCGGCGTACCGGTAGGCCAGCGCCTGAATAGCCAGCCGATCGGCAGCCTCTTTGCCCATACCAACCATTTCTGACCCCTCGTCGAGTGAGAACGTACACCACGGTGTTTGCCCCTGGGACTAATTCGATATTAAATACATTCTGGTTGGTCAAGGGCGCTGATCGGCCTCGACCTGCGAGACAGTCCTCCGCCTCTTTGTAAAATTTGCCACTATCCGCGTCCAGAAAGGCTCCCGAGATGCGTGACCGTTCCTCGCTGGTGGAATGCCACCGTGTGCCATACTCCTGGCCTGCGAGTCGGAATGTCGAGAGTCCGGGGGCCGCGGCGTGAGCGAATCGGGGAGGATCACTGATGAGGCCATCGAGCGCCTGCGGCAACGTATCGGCATCCCCGAGCCCCATCCGGTAGCTCCGCACTACACCAACCCGGGGGTCGACGCCTTCCGCCACGTGGCCGAGTCCTACGGCGACGACAATCCGCTGTGGTGGATCGCGGTAGCCGGGCCCCTCGGTCTGGGGCGGGGTGATCGCTCCACCACCTCTGGTCGGAGGCGACTCCCTGATCGGTGTGGACGAGGTCTCCGAAGTCGCACCGGAGGTGCGTGACCTGATGCGGGGCGACCCGCTCCGGGGCGTGCATGCGTTCTACTCGGCCAGCGCTCGCGAGTGGTGGGCCCCGCTCCGGCCGGGCCGCCAGGTGTCACGGCGCAACGCGCTGGTCGGCGTGCTCGACAAGCCGAGCCAGTTTGCCGAGCGCGCCGTGCACGAGTGGACGGGCCAGGTGTTCCGAGACGACCACGGAGCCATCCTCTCGGGCCAGTACCGATTGATGATCCGAACCGAACGGACCAAGGCGCGGGAGAGAAGAAGAACGACACGGTCGAGCTCCGCCCGTACTCCGACGAGGAGATAGACGCCATCGAGGCCCAGTACGCCGGGGAGGGGCGCGAGGGTCGACCACCCGATGGTGGGAGGACGTGGCCGAGGGCGACTCGGTCGGGCCGTTGGTGAAGGGTCCGCTCACGGTGACCGACATGATCTGCTGGCACGTGGGGATGGGGATGGGCCTGTACGGCGTGAAGCCCCTCCGACTGGGGGCCCAGAACCGGAAGCGCATCCCCGGTTCTTCCACCGCGACGACCTCAACGTCCCCGATGTCATGCAACGGGTCCACTGGGACCCCGAGTTCGCCCGTCAGGCGGGGAACCCGACCACGTTCGACTACGGGCGGATCCGCGAGACCTGGCTGATCCACCTGTGCACCGACTGGATGGGGGACGACGCCTGGCTGTGGAAGCTCGACTGCGAGTTCCGGAAGTTCAACTTCGTGGGTGATACCCAGTGGCTGCACGGGACGGTCACGAGAAAGTACTGGCCGATGGCGGCAGGCCGGCGGTCGATCTGGACGTGGCGCGCCAACAACGAGGTGAGATCGACCACACCCGGCCATGCCACCGTCATCCTGCCCAGCCGCGAGCATGGCCCGGTAGACCTTCCCGATCCCCCCGGTGGGTCCACTGACCTCAGTGGGGCCCTCAGCGCCATCGCCTCCGATTTCGCCGACGGGACGGCGGCGCCCCTGCGATGACGGACCCCCTACCGTTCCGTGGACGGCTTGTCGGTCGAGGTGAGCGACGCCGTGCTCCACCTCCGTCTAGACCGGCCCACCGTGCGCAACGCCGTCAGCGACACCATGATGGCCGGCCTGATCGACTCGGTGGACGCCGCCGGCCGCGACGAGGGTGTGCGGGTCATCCACATCACCGGCAGCGGTGACCACTTCTGCGGTGGGGCCGACATCGTGGCCCGCAATGCCGGTGACGAGCGTCGGCCGCGGGTGGGTGCCATCCAGCGCCGCCTGCCCTCCCAGGCCCATCGGCTCATTCCGCTGCTCTGTGCGGTGCAGGTTCCGGTGGTCTGCGCGGTCCAGGGCTGGGCGGCGGGCATCGGTTTGCAGATCGCCGCGGCGGCCGACTTCACCGTGGCCGCCGACGACGCCCGTCTGTGGGAGCCGTTCTCCTCCCGGGGCTTCACCCCCGACAGCGGGGCCACCTGGTTGCTGCCCCGGCTCATCGGCGCGGCCCGGGCCCGTGAGCTGTTGTTGCTCGGCCGCGAGCTCAGCGGAACCGAGGCCGAGCAGTGGGGCCTCGTCCATCGGGCCGTCCCCTCGGGCGACTTGAAGCAGGTGACCGACGAGCTGGTGACCACCCTGGCCGATGGTCCGACGGTCGCCCTCGGGCTGACCAAGTGGCTGCTCTACGCGGGAGCGTCGCTCCCGCTCGAGGACCACTTGCGCAACGAGGGGTTCGCCATGGAGCTCTCCTCGCGGAGCGAGGATTTCCGCGAAGGCCTGAGTGCGTTCAAGGAGCGTCGCCCCCCGGACTTCAAGGGACGCTGATGGAGCGAACGGACAAGAAACTGTTCGTGACCGGACTTCCTCCCGACGAGTTGAGCGCCCGGACCCGCCGGTGGGTGGACGACCATGTGCCGAAGTCCTGGCGCCAAGCGGCGCGAGAGGGCGGCGCGTCGGCCATCAGGAAGGTCCGGAGCCGGGCCGACTACGAGGCGTGGTACCCGGTGTTCGCCGCATCGGGTCTGGTCGCGCCGACGTGGCCGGAGGAATACGGCGGGGCCGGGCTCGCACTGTCGGAGGCCCGAATGGTCGAAGCCGAGTTGGCGCCGTACAACCTGGGTCGCCTCAACCCGTTGGGTCTCAGTCTGGCCGCTCCCGCGCTGTTCGCCTTCGGGACCGAGCAGCAGCGGCTGCGGTTCCTCGGTCCCATCGTGCGGAACGAGGAGGTCTGGTGCCAGCTGTTCAGCGAGCCCGGGGCCGGTTCCGACCTGGCCTCGCTGGCCACCCGGGCCGAGCGCCACGGTGACGAGTGGGTGATCACCGGCCAGAAGGTGTGGAACACCTGGGCCCACCTGGCCGACTTCGGCGTGCTCCTGGCCCGGACCGATCCGGACGTGCCCAAGCGTCAGGGGATCACTTACTTCCTGATCGATATGCACGCGCCCGGTGTGGATGTCCGTCCCCTTCGGCACATCACCGGGGAGATCGACTTCAACGAGGTCTTCCTCGAAGAGGTGCGGGTCCCCGACAGCCAGCGGGTGGGCGACGTGAACGGCGGGTGGAAGGTTGGGAACGTCGACCCTGTCCGGAGAGCGACAGATGGTCTCGGGCTCGGGGTCGGGGGGTGTCGACCGGATCGGTGGCGGTGGCGCGGAGCGCCTGGTCGACCTGGCCCGAAGGCGTAGCGCCGACGGGTACCCCGGTGGCTGGGACGATCCGGTGGTGCGCCAGAGCATCATGCAGGTGCTCAGCGAGGAGCGGATCCGCAACTGGACGAACCAGCGGGTCCGGGCCGGGATCAAGGCCGGCCGCTCCCCGGGGCCGGAGAGCTCGGTAGGCAAGGTCCACCAGGGCGATCTCAATCAGAGGATCCAGAACCTGGCCACCGACCTGTTGGGAGCCGATGCCTTGGCGTGGCTGGTGGCCGACGGCACCGCCGATGATGGCCCTGACGCGGTCGAACGCTACGCCGAGTCCCTGCCCTACGAGGTGAAGGGAATGCTGCGGAGCCGGGCCAACACCATAGAGGGGGGGACCACCGAGGTGAACAAGAACATCATCGCCGAGCGCGTCCTCGGCCTTCCCCGTGAGCCCGACCCGTGGCAGAAGTCGCCCTGGCGCGAGGTCCCCCGGAACTGATGGGGTCTAGGGGCAGCGAGGGCTCGACCAGAGCCCGGAACGAGACTGGTGGAGCGGTGATGAGCACCTCGCCGCTCGTCACCTCTTCGGTCACCGACGGTGTCGGAGCGGTACGCCTGTCCGATCCCGAGCATCGCAACGCGCTCTCCGCGGAACTGAGCGATGCTCTGGCTGCGGCCGTCGGGACCGTTCTGGCCGCCGATGCCGGGGCCATCGTGCTCACCGCCGATCCGCCCGTGTTCTGCGCTGGGGGATCACTCGAGGGGCTCCTGACCCGGGACGTCCCCCTCGGCCAGCTCTATCGGGGCTTCGAGGCGCTGGCCGGCGCTCCGGTTCCCACCATCGCCGCCGTCGGGGGGCCGGCCATCGGGGCGGGGGTAAACCTCCCGTTGGCTTGCGACATCATCATCACCTCGCCACGGGCTCGGTTCGACCCGCGCTTCTTGGATGTCGGTATGCACCCCGGTGGCGGTCATCTGTGGCGCCTACAGCGCCGAATCGGCAGCCAGGGCGCGGCGGCCTTGGTGCTGTGTGGCGATGTGCTCGATGGACGCGATGCTGTGCCTGCCGGGTTGGCCTGGCGTTGCGTGGACGAATCCGAGCTCGAAGCCACGGCCCACCGGTTGGCGTCGCGGGCGGCGGGCCGCTCCCGCCCGCTGGTCGTCCCGAACCAAGGCCACGCTCCGGGCCAGCGACGCGATGCCCGACGTCGATGAGGCGGTGGCCATGGAACTGGAGGCACAGCAATGGTCGATGGATCAGCCCGGCTTCGACGACGGCATCCGGGCCATCCAGGACTCGATCCGGGCCCGGGCCCGCGAGGGAGGTCGATGACGTGAGCACCGCGTCCGACCCTCACCCCGACGTCAGTGACGAGCTGGTCGCCCGTATCCCGCCCATCGTGGATCTCGATGCCCACCTGGTGGAGCCCGAGAACGTCTGGACGAGCAGGCTGCCGGCCAAGTATCGGGAGATCGGCCCCCACGTCGAGTACCACCCCGGGGGAACGCCCATCTTGGACGGTGGCGGGTACATCGAAGCCCCCGGTACCGTCGGCCCGCCGGTGGCCTGGTGGTTCTACGAGGATCACCGCTACTCGGTCAAACGACTGATCGCCGCCGCCGGTTACCCGGCCGACGAGATCAGCATGCAGGGCATCACCTTCGACCAGATGCGCCCGGGGTGCTGGCGGCCCAAGGACCGGCTCGCCGACATGGACATCAACGGCATCGACGCCCAGATGTGCTTCCCCAACTACCCCCGTTTCTGCGGGCAGCTCTTCCTGCGGGGCAAGGACAAGGACCTGGCCCTGCTCTGCGTCCGGGCCTACAACGATTGGATGGTGGAGGAGTGGGCCGGTGGTAGCGGCGGACGGCTCATCCCGTTGTGCCTCGTTCCCCTGTGGGACCCCCACCTGGCCGCCGATGAGGTCCGCCGCAACGCTGCCCGTGGCGTGCGGGCCGTCTGCTTCAGCGAGCTACCGACCTATTTGGGACTGCCCAGCATCTACTCCGGGCACTGGGACCCCTTCTTCGCCGCATGCGACGAGACCGGCACCGTGCTGGCCTGCCACATCGGGTCGGGGACCAAGACGCCCCAGACCAGTGATGACGCTCCTGACGCGGTAGCCGGGACCATCATCTTCGGCAACAGCGTGGGTTCGATGAGCGACTTCCTCTACTCGGGCGTCTTTTCCCGCTTTGCCAACCTCAAGCTCCTCTACGCCGAAGCCCAGATCGGTTGGATCCCCTACCTGCTCGAGCGGATCGACGACGTATGGGAGACGCATCGGGGCTGGAGCCACAGCCAGGACTACACGCAGGAGAAGCCTTCGGCCATGTACTGGGACCACGTCTACTCCACCTTCTTCAAGGACTCCGTGGGGGTCCAGATGCTCGAGCTGGTGGGGGAGGACAACGTGATCTTCGAGAGCGACTATCCCCATCAGGACGGCACCTGGCCTTACACCCGTCAGGAGGCGGCCCGGCAGTTCGGCCACCTCGATCAGGCGATCATCGACAAGCTGGCCCGGGGCAACGCCATTGGGCTGCTGGGTCTCGACCAATGAGTGAAACCTCGCGATCGGAGCCCATGACCGGCGGCCAGGCGCTGGCCCGCCAGCTCTGCCGCCAGGGGGTGGAGGTCATCTTCGGGCTTCCCGGCGACCAGCTCATGACCGCATTGGACGCGCTGGTCGATACCCCGGAGATCCGTTACATCGTCACCCGCCACGAGCAGGGAACCACCTACATGGCCGATGGCTACGCTCGGGCCTCGGGTCGACCCGGTGTGGCCATGGTCGTCCCCGGCGTCGGGGTCTACAACGCTGCCAGCGGGCTGGCCACTGCGTATGCGTGCTCGTCTCCGGTGCTCCTCCTCGCCGGCCAGGTCAACCGGCACGGCATCGGCAAGGACCTGGGGCTGCTCCACGACATCCATGACCAACTCGACGTCGTCCGCCCCATCACCAAGTGGGCCGAGCGTGTCGTCGAGCCCCACGCCATTCCCGGTGCCATCCGGGAGGCATTCCGTCAGATGACGACCGGCCGTCCCCGACCGACTGAGGTCGAGATACCTCCGGAGGCGTTCGCCGAGACCGAATCGGTGACCCTGGTCGACCCGGCGAGCGTCGAACCCGTGGCCGCGGACCCGGACCTGGTGGCCAAGGCGGCCGACGTCCTGGCCTCCTCGTGCACGCCGCTCGTCATCGCCGGAGGCGGCGTCGTGCTCGGCGACGCCACCGAGGGCCTGCGCCGGGTGGTCGAGCTGTTGCAGAGCCCGGTCCTCACCACCCGGGAAGGGAAGGGGGCCATCGATGACCGGAACCCCCTTTCCGTCGGAACGGCGTGGGTCAACCGTCGCGTGCAGCCGCTGGTCGACCGGGCCGATGTCGTCCTGGCCGTCGGGACCCGGGGCCAGGGCATGGGCCTCTCCAAGGGTCAGCTGCTCATCCACCTCGACGTCGACCCCGACCAGATCGGACGCAACCATCCGGCCGAGATCGCCTTGGCCGGCGACGCCCAGGCCACGTTGGAGCTCTTGGAAGCAGCCCTGACCGAACGCGCGGTGCGACGTGAGTCCCGCACCGAGGAGGCCAGGGCCACCCGGGCCCGGGTCGAGGACCAGCTCCGGGCCATCGGCCCCCAAGCCCACATGGTGGAGCTGTTGCGCCAGGGGGTGCCCGACGACGGGATCCTGGTGTGCGACACCACCACGGTGGCCTACATGTGTCACATGCACTACCCCGTCTACGCTCCCCGAACCTATCTCTCGACCTCGTACATGGGGACACTCGGGTTCGGCTTCCCCGCCTCCCTCGGGGTGAAGGTCGCGAGCCCGACCGGCCCGTGGTCACGGTCGTGGGCGACGGCGGGTTCCTCTTTGCCGCCACCGAACTGGCGACGGCCGTCCAACACGGCATCCACACGGTCACGGTGGTCTTCGACGACGCCGCGTACGGCAACTCCAATCGGGACCAGCGCGAGAAGTTCCACGGACGGCAGTTGGGCACCGAGCTGCGCAACCCCGACTGGGTGGCTCTGGCCCGTTCGTTCGGAGCCGACGGGGTGAAGGTCGATGACATCGAGAACTTGCCCGCGGTCATGGCCGAGGCCATCGCCCACACGACTTCTGCGTCCACGGTGATCGCGGTACCCATGGACCGCCTCCCGTCGCCGTTCTGAGTGGCCGGCCGATGCTCAGAGCTGGTCAGCGGACCCGGGGCATCAGTTCTTCCAGGATGATCCGGGCCTGCTCCAAGTTGTCCCCGTGCGTGCAGGGCAGAAAGACGAAGTGGCGCACTCCGGACTCCACGTACTCGATCAGGCGGCGGGCCACCTCGTCCGGCGTGCCGACTGCGGCCACATGATCGATCATCTCCTCGAACGACTGGTTGTACGTTCCACCCAGAAACGCGGCTGCCTCCTTGCGGGCCGCATCACCGTCGCTCCGGACATTGACCGCGGTGAACTGCGCCCACGAGAACCGGCTCAGATCGCGGCCTGCCTCCCCGGCATGGGCGCGCACGGTCTCGACGGACTGTCGATAGCGCCGGGGCGAGAACAGATAGGGCATCCACCCGTCGCCCAACCGGGCCGCCCGGCGCATCGCCGGCTCCCGTCTTCCGGCCACGATCACCGGCAGACCGGCTCCCTGGCTGGGGGCGGGATGGATCTTCACCTCGTCCATCGGATAGAACCGGCCCTCGTGGCTGATCTCCTCGGCCGTCCAGAGACGGCGCAGGAGGGGGATGGCCTCGTCGAGCCGGGCACCCCGCTCGGCCCTGGGAACACCAGTCGCCCGAAACTCCTGCGGGTACTCACCGCCGATACCGACTCCGAGAGCGATGCGGCCGGCACTGAGCCGGTCGAGATCGGCGATCTGCTTGGCCACCAGCGCCGGGGGATAGAGAGGCATCAACAGGATGGCGGTACCGATGGCCACCTCGGTTGTGTGCTCGGCCAGGTGGGCCAGTCCGATCATCGCCTCGGGAGAGGGGTTGCGCGAGGCGATGTGTCCGCCGGTCCACAGTGAGTCGGCGCCCATCTGCTCGAGTCGGGCCGGTTCCCCCCGTTGCCCGGCGAGGAACCCACAGGAGATGCCGTCGTCGGCCAACAGTTGTTCGGGGCGCATCAACGAGATCCGGAGTTGTCTTCGTGCACCACTGCAGGAGACCTCGTTGCTGGACGACAGGCCCTCGAATCATATCGACAGCCCCTGTTCCGGTCCTGTCCGTTCCCGGTTGCCCGAGGGTCCCCGCTTGGGCCAAAGTCACCCCATCAGCGCAGGCGACGAGGAGGCGGGATGTCAATGACCGACAGGGTCGAGCCGGTCGGGGATTCCGGCGGGCCACGATACGAGCTCGAGGACTGAGTGGGCCCGTTCAACCTGGACGGTCGGGTGGCCGTGGTGACCGGGGGCAACGGAGGGATCGGCTTCGGGGTCGCTGCCGCGTTGGGCGATGCGGGGGCGGCTCTCGCCGTCTGGGCGCGGGACGCGGACAAGACGGAGCGGGCCCTGCGCCGGTTGCACGACGCCGGGGTCACGGCCATCGGTGTCACCTGTGATGTCACCGCCGAGGACCAGGTCAAGCGGGCGACGACGGAGACAGTCGAACAGCTGGGTCGGCTCGACATCTGTGTAGCCAACGCCGGGGGGTCCCAGCCCACCCCGTTCCTGAACACATCCCTGGACACCTGGAACCAGGGCATGGACGCCAACCTCACCGGGACGTTCCTGTGCTTTCGGGAGACCGCACTTCGAATGGTCGATCACCGGGAAGGGGGTGCGCTCATCGCCGTCTCGTCGATCGCATCGCGCCACGCGGCCCCGTTGATGCATGTGTACGCCGCGGCCAAGGCCGGGCTCGGGGGCCTGGTCCGATCGATTGCCGTGGAACTGGCCCCCGAGCACATCCGCTGCAACGCGCTCGTGCCCGGATTTACCGAGAACGAACGGTTGCAGGCGGGCGCCATCGAGCCCGAGTTCGACCGCGAGGTGATGGCGTCGATCCCGGCCGGACGGTGGGGCACGCCGGCCGACCTCGGCGCTGCTGCCGTCTACCTGGCCGACCCGTCGTTGGCCTACCAGACTGGCGCCGAGGTGGTCGTCGACGGGGGTTACTCGATCATGCCGCCGTACCTGGCCGTCCGGGCTTCGCTCTCAAGAGAGGGCGGAACACCGTGAGCGTAACGTTCGAGCGCCGGGGTCGCTGTGGCCTTCTCACCATCGATCGGCCCGAAGCCCGCAACGCGGTGAACGCCGCCGTTGCCGCCGGCATCGAAGCGGGAATCGATCGGATCGAAGCCGACGAGGACCTGTGGGTGGGGATTCTGACCGGCGCGCCTCCTGCGTTCTGTGCCGGTGCCGACCTGAAGGAGGTAAAAGGTGGAAGTGCGGGTGGGATGTTCACCGAGCGGGGCGGGTTCGGGGGGTTCGTGGCCCGGGTCCGGACCAAGCCGGTCATCGCCGCGGTCGACGGATCAGCGCTCGCCGGCGGCACCGAGTTGGTCCTGGCCGCCGACCTGGTAGTGGCTTCGCGGCGGTCCCGGTTCGGTATCCCCGAGGTCAAGCGGTCCCTGGTGGCCGGCGCCGGCGGCTTGTTCCGGCTACCCCGAAAGATCCCGGAGAACGTGGCCATGGAGTGCGCACTGACGGGCGATCCCATCAGCGCCGCCCAGGCCGCCGAGTTCGGTCTGGTCAACGAGCTGGTCGAGGACGGTCAAGCCGTGGATGCGGCCCTGGCGCTGGCCGAACGCATCATCGCCAACAGCCCGCTGGCGGTCCGGGAGAGCCGGCGGGTGATGCTGGCCAGCGCCGGGTTGGCCGATGACGAAGCCTTTGCCCTCTCGAATGAGGCGTTGGGCGTGGTCACCCGCTCGGCCGACTTCCGCGAGGGTGTGGCCGCATTCATCGAGAAACGTGCGCCGCGATGGACGGGACGCTAAGTACAGTGCCGCGACAACAAGGCCAATGGCAACAAGGCCAGCGGCAACAAGGCCAGCGGCAACAAGGCCAGCAGACGACAAAGACCAGCAGAGAGCAGAGACCATGAAGGAGACAGATGCGGCTCGGTGAGACGGCCAACGAGGGGGCTCAGGCCTTCGGTCGCCCCCTCGACGGCGTCACGGTCATCGCGCTGGAACAGATGCAGGCCCTACCGTTCGCCACCCAGTTGATGGCGCGGCTGGGGGCCGAGGTGATCAAAGTCGAACAGGTCGGTCGTGGTGACGCCGGTCGTCAGGCGACCCCATGGGTGACCAAGGAGAACGGCGAGAAGGTGGGCGCCACGTTCCTCCGGTACAACTTGGGCAAGGAGAGCGTGGCCATCGATCTCAAGTCCGACCGCGGCCGCCAGCTGGTAGTCGACCTGTGCGGGAAAGCCGACGTCGTCTGCGAGAACCTGGGCCCGGGCAAGGCCCAGCGACTCGGACTCGACTACGAGACGATGGCTGCCGAACTCCCCGAACTGATCTATCTGTCCATCTCGGGCTTTGGCACCGACGGACAATCGCCGTACGACAACTGGCCGGCCTATGCGTCGGTGGCCGAGGCCATGTCCGGTATCTACGAGTATCGCGGCGCCCGCACCAACCCCCGATCATCAACCCGGTCGGTGGGCTGGGGGACACCGGGACAGGCATGTTCGGGGTTATCGGCGTGCTGGCTGCTCTCCGGCACCGCGATGCCACCGGGCTCGGGCAGCATGTCGACGTGTCGATGTTCGACGCCATGGTGTCGGTGTGCGACATCGGCGTGAACTACTGGTCGATGGGCCAGGTTCGTGCCCCTGACGAGGAATTCAACCTGCCGCTCATCCTCGACTCGTTCGAGAGCGCCAACGGCTGGTTCATGCTCCAGGTCGTGCGCGAGCACCAGTTCGAGCGCCTGGCCACCCTGGTGGGCCACCCGGAGTGGCTCGGCGACGACCGGTTCGCCACCCGACAGGGGTGGCGTGATCATCTCGAGGCGGTCATCCGCCCCGCGGTGGAAACGTGGGCAGCGGACAAGACCAACCTGGAAGCGGCCCGCACGTTTGCCGAGAACGGCATCGCCGCGGCCCCGTGCAGCTCGGCTGCCGATGTGGCCCGCGACGTCCATGTGGCCCGGCACAACATGCTGGTGGAACTGGACCGGACCGACGGGGTCGACCAACCGGTGCTGGTGCCCGGCAACCCGATCAAGATGTCCCGGGTCGTCGAGGGACCCGAGACCGACGTTCCGTTGATGGGTGAGCACACGGCCTCTGTCCTCACTACCGTTCTCGGCCTCTCCGCCCCAGCTGTCGACGAGCTGATGGCGGCCGGCGTCATCGCCGGAGCAGAAGTACCGCCGACGCCCGAGGCGACCGCCCGGGCCCGAAGCGAGGGGTGAGCGGCCGATGGACTTCCGGTTCGCCCCCGAGGTGGATACGTTCCGGGGCGAGGTCCGGTCCTTTCTCGACGAGGAGATGTCACCAGGTCGGAGTACGGCCAACAGCGATGGCGGCGATCTGACCGGCCTCACTGAAGACTTCGAGCGAGCCCTCCTGCGCCGAGCCGGTGAACGAGGGATGCTCGGCATCTCCATCCCGGCCGAGTTGGGAGGCGGTGGCCGCCCGGCCTCCTATGGGGCGGCGTTCAATTCTGGAGGTGGCGAGCCACGATGCGCCTCTCATCGACACGGCCATCACCCTGATGGCCCAGCCGTTGATGGCGTGGGGCACACCTGCTCAGCAAGCATTCTTCTTGCCGGCGATGATGGCGGGTGAGCTGACGGCCTGCATCGCCTACACCGAGCCCGACGCCGGCAGCGACTTGGCCCGCCTCTCGATGATGGCCGAGACCGACGGCGATGACTTTCTGCTGACCGGTGTGAAGTCACAGGTGACCGGGTCGCACAAGGCGGACTGGTGTTGCACCATCGCCCGAACCCGCCCCGATGGACCTGCCCGCGACGGGATGTCGATGTTCCTGGTCGACATGCGTTCGGGCGGTATCTCGCAGCGGCGGCGGCGGACCATGAACGGGTGGACATCGGGCGAGATCGTCTTCGACCGCGTCCGGGTCGGAGCCGATGGCCTGCTCGGTCGGCGGGACAACGGGTGGCGCCAACTGATCGCCACCGTGGGCACCGAGGGCGGAGGGATGTTCCACATCGGCTTCGCCCACCTCGTCTTGGACCGCCTGGTCGCCTTCGTCGTCGCGACGATGCACGACGGGTTGCCATTGTCCGATGATCCCGTCGTCCGTGACCGCGTCGCCGCCCTGTCGATCGAGCTCGGGGTGGCTGAGCGGTTGGCCAGGCGAGCCGTCTGGATGGAGGAACAGGGCGAGGACAACTCGGTCGTGGCCGCGATGGGCAAGGTCTACGCCACCGAGCTGCTCCAGCGTCTCGCCCGGGTGGCCACCGACGTCTGCGGTCTGGACGGAACGGCCTACCGGGCCTTGTTCGGCCCCGGATCCAGCTCCGAGTTGGGCGAAGGCCGGTTCGCCTGGGAGTACCTCGAGCGGGTGCACGGGACGATCGGTGGTGGAACCAACGAGCTGAAGCGAACCCTCATCGCCCGGGCTGGGCTCGGATTGCCGGGCCCGAGGAAAGGAGTCTGACGTGGACTTGGCGCTGACGCCGGGCCAGGTCGAGCTGGCCGTCGGTGTTCGCTCCTTGGTGGCCGAGCGATTCGACCCGGCCCTCTGGGAGGACACCGTCGCCCGCGCCCCTGGGTATGATCCTCGGCTCTGGGCCGATCTGATGGCGGGCGGATGGGTCACGGTCGGGCTCCCCGAGGCCGTCGGTGGTGGCGGGGGAGGGGTGACCGACCTGGCGGTGGTGGCCGAGGAGCTGGGCCGGGGCCCGGTGCCCTCGCCCATGCTGAACGGCATGGTGCTCAGCGGCCGGGTCCTGGCTGCCGCCGCCCCCGACGAGGGCCGGCTGGCCGAGCTGGTATCCGGTCGGCGACGGTTCGCGACGTGTCTGCCCCCCGGGCGTTGGGACCGACAGCGACCACCGTCCGCCTCTTCGGGCCGAGCGTTCGGGCCGGAGGTGGACGCTCCATGGGGTGGCACCGTTCGTCCCCCATGCCGCTGCGGTCGATGAGCTGTTGGTGGTGGCCGAGACGACATCGGAGCTGGGCGAAGCCGCGCTGGTGGCCGTCGACGCGGGGACGCCGGGCATCTCCGTCGAGTCGGTTCCCACGTTGGGTGGGGATCGCCCATGCCACGTCGCATTCGATCGGGTGGGCGTCGAGAGTGACCGGCTGCTCGGTGCTCCGGGCTCGGTCGAACCGTGGTTGGGCCATGTGGCCGACGTCGCCCGCACCGTTGTGGCGGCAGAGATGGTGGGGGGCGCCTCGGCGGCCCTTGACCATGCCACCGCGTGGGCTGCGGCGCGGCATCCAGTTCGGAGCGCCGATCGGATCGTTCCAGGCCGTGCAGCATCGATTGGCCGACGCCCTCATCGATGTGCTCACCGCCCGGGACGCCGTCTTCGACGTCGCCGGCGCCATCGACCGCGGTGAGGAGGCCACGGCTGCGGCGGCCGGGGTCAAGGCCTATTGCGCCGACGCGTGCCGACGGGTCACGGCCGCAGCTCACCAGGTGTGCGGGGGCGAGGGCATCTATGCCGACCAGCCTCTGCATCTGTGGCACCGTCGTATCGCCGGGTTGGTGCCCGTGCTCGGGACCGTCCGGTCCCAGCGCCAGGCCGTGGCATCGGCGCTTTTCGGGTCGTGACCGGCCGTATCGCTCATCCCAACAGCAGGCCTTGGTGCGATATCGGTTCGCGACAGGATGCGCACGAGAGCACGGCCAATACCGTGTGGCCACAGGTCTGGTGCGTGAGCGCGGCGTCCGACTCGGTCGTCCTGAGCCAGCGTTGTCCCCACGTGAGCATGGAAAGGGGCACGGCATAGAAATCGATGCCCTTTTCCGTGAGCCGGTACTCGTGGCGAACGGGCCAGGCCTGGTACTCGACCTTGGCCAGGATGCCGAGCTCCACCAGTCGTCGTAACCGTCCCGAGAGGATGTTCGGCGCGATGTCGAGATGGCGCTGGAAGTGATCGAATCGCCGTGTGCCGAAGAAGCACTCCCGGATGACGAGCCCACTCCACCAGTCACCGGTGACGGTCAGCGTCCGGGCGATGGAACAGACTCTCTCCCGCTCGAGCAGTTCCATGCCCGGGGAGCGCCGCTTGGGGCCCGCGCCGGAGTGGGGCCGCCCGACCCGGGGCCGGCCCGGAGGGCGGTCACGTCGCTTGCCCGCAGCTCGTCACGACAGGCGTTGCATCGGAGCTGGGCCTCCAGGGGTTGGCCACAACCGAGATGGGTAACCGGTTGGGGACCGCATCCGACTCGAAGTACCACCGGTCGCCCCAGCGCATGGAGACCAAGAGGCAGCTCAAGATCTTCCCCCGACTCGGTCGGCCGGTAGTCGAACCCGGGGCCCGCCGTGTGAGCAGACCCCCCTTGGTGAGCTGGGTCAGGCGGGCCGAGAGGGTCGAGCGGCTGATCCCCAACCGGGTCCGAAATTCGTTGAACCGGGTGATTCGGAACAGGATCGCCTCCCGCATCACCAGCCATGACCACGCGTCGCCCACCACGTCGGCGGTGCGGAAGATCGAGTCCGGTCCGTCCCGGAGCGACCCCGGGGCACCGTCCTGCTTGTCTTCCATGGTGGGTTCCCGGGTCACGGCATTGGGCTCAGAGTCTGTTCTACCGTCTGCTTTACTGCAGTGGTCTGTTTATACAAGTTACTTGCTCAGCAAGACTTCCGATACTACGGTCGGAGTCGTCCATTCATTACCGCAGGTGAGGAGTCGACATGAGTGATACCCCTTCCCCGTCCGGAAAGCTGATCGTGAGCCACGAGGGTCCGGTGACGACGATCACCCTGAATCGACCCGAGGTGCACAATGCCCTGGACAAGGAGCTTTCGGCCGAGCTCAACGGCGCCGTCAAAGCAGTCTCTGTCGACCGCGACTGCCGCATCCTCGTCTTCCGTGGTGCCGGCGATACGTTCTGCGCCGGCGACGACGTCAAGGGCTTCCAGGATTTCGGTCCCGGGGACGGCCCCTGGGAGATCCGGATGTACCAGGAGACGGCCAACATCATCGACAACCTCGTTCCGGTGACCATTGCCGCGGTCGACGGTGTCTGTACGGGTGGGGGCCTCGAGCTCACGCTGGTGTGCGACCTGGTGATCGCCACGACTCGGTCACGGTGGGGGATGCCCGAGATCAACTGGGACATCACCCCGGGTTGGGGCGGCACGGGACGACTGAGCAAGTTCGCCGGGAGGCGGAAGGCCAAGGAGTGGAACCTGATCGGCGCCCTGTTCACCGCGGCCACCGCGGAGCGGCATGACCTGGTGAACCGGCTGTGTGACGCAAGCGACTTGGGCCGAGAGGTCACCGATCTGATCGAGGTGCTGCTGTCCAGGCACGCTCAGACGACGACGGTGACGAAATACTTCGTCGACAAGGGCGCCGACCTCGACATGTGGGCCAGCCTCAACTTCGAGGGAGCCCCACAACGCCCGGGCCAAGGCGACGGAGGATCACGCCAGGGGATCCTTGACTTCGCCGACAACGAGTCACGGGAGGCGCGCCGCAAGTTGGTCATGAACTTCTGGCAAGACTGACTGTCCACCGACGGAGCACCGAGCGAGCAGTCCGGGATATGCATATGGTATACGTGGCGGGACGAACCCTGGCTGAAAGTGGGAACGGGCATGGATGAGGACATCGTCATCCGAGGCGGGATGCTCGTCGACGGGAGCGGGGCATCGGGCCGAATGGCCGACGTAGCCGTCCGCGACGGAAAGATCGTGGCCGTCGGCCAGGGTCTGGCGGGCTCGACCGAGCTCGATGCCTCCGGCCAGGTGGTGGCGCCCGGCTTCATCGACATCCATACCCACTACGACGCACAGGTCTTCTGGGACCCGACCTCGCCCATCCTCGTTCCATGGCGTGACCACGGTGGTGGCCGGCAACTGCGGGTTCTCCATCGCCCCCATCCGGCCCGAGGGGATGGAGACCGTCGTCCGCACCTGCAGCACGTCGAGGACATGAGCTTCGACACCCTGGTCGCCGGCGTGCCCTGGGACGAGTTCGAGACCTTCGCCGGGTACCTCGACGCCGTCGAACGTCGAGGCGTGGCCTCAACTACGGCGGTTACGTCGGCCATACCGCCGTCCGCCTGTTCGCCATGGGTGACGAGGCCTACCAGCGAGCGGCGACGCCACGACGAGCGGTGACCATGGCCGGCATCGTCGATGAGGCACTCGACGCCGGGGCCATGGGCTTCGCCTCCAGCTGGGCACCGACCCATTTCGGTGACCACGGACGACCGGTGCCCTCCCGGATGGCCAACTTAGACGAGCTCGCCGCCCTCCTCGAGCCCCTGCGTGGCCGCAGCCGCGGCGTGGCCGCCCTTCTTCCCGGTGGCGTGCTGTCGCACGAGCAGATGTTCGACCTGCAACGGCACATCGGGCGGCCCTTCACGTGGACGGCCCTGCTGACCTTCGCCGGCTCCGACTACCACGAGAAGATCATGGCCGATCATGCCGCGGCGAGAGCCTCGGGCGTCGACGTCTGGCCCCAGGTGTCGTGCCGACCGCTGGTCAGTCAGATGAACATGGCCGAGCCTTTCACCCTCAACACGTTCTCCCGCTTCGCCGCCCTGATGGACACCCCGGTCGACGAGCGAAAGGCGGCCTACCGCGACCCGAGCTGGCGGGCCGCGGTCCAAGACCAGCTCACCTCGGGCCGGTCCATACTGTTGAACTGGGCGTCGCTCTCGGTGGCCGAGTCGCCCACCCGACCAGACCTGATCGGTCGCTCGATCGTCGACCTGGCCGAGGAGCAGGGCGTCACCCCCTCGACGTGCTGCTCGACCTGTCCCTGGCCGACGATCTCGCCACCCGGTTCTTATCGGTGCTGGCCAACAACAACACCGACGGCATCGCCTGCTTGTTGCCGCGCGACGACGTGCTGTTGGGCCTGGCCGACTCCGGCGCCCACGTGAGCCAGCTCTGTGACGCCTGCTTTGCCACCGACTGTTGGGCGATGGGTCCGCGAACGCCGGGTGATGAGCATCGAGCACGCCGTGCACAAGCTCACGGCCGAGCCGGCCCGTGTCTATGGTCTCGATGACCGCGGCTCGGTGGAAGTGGGCAAGGCCGCCGACTTGGTCGTGTTCGATCCCGAAACCGTCGCGCCCGGTCCGCTCCGTCGGGTGGTGGACTTCCCCGCCGGGGGCGAGCGGCTCACCGCCGACGCTCCCGTAGGCATGACCCACACCCTTGTCAACGGGGTCCCCATTCGGGTTGACGGTCGGCCGGTCCCCGAACGCTGGACGGCGACCGGGCACGGTATTGCGCTCCTGAGCGCGGAGAGCGTGACGGAAATGAATGGGGCCCTTGTCCCGGTCTCTCGGTTCACGTAGGGTAATGATTTATATATATTGCGCCCGGAGATCTGGGCGTAATCGAAGGGGGAACACGTGCGTCGATTTGTGTCGATGGCCGTCGTCGGTGGGGTCCTGGCTGCCTCGAGCGGCGGAGCATCCGCGTTGACACCGGCAACCGCGTCCGCGGCAACCAGCAGCACGCCCATCGTGGTCGGGGGCGACGGTGACGTGGCTCTCGAGTCCGGCATGGCCCAGGGCTTCCAGGCCGGCATCTACCGGTTCAACAAGGCGGGTGGTCTCGACGGACGCAAGATCCAGTTCGTCGGCTTGCTCGACGACGGGCTCAGTGCCCAGACCAACCTGACCAATGCCCAACAGCTGGTGGAGAACAAGCACGTGATGGCCATCGCGCCGTTCCAGAGTGCGGTGGCCACCGCGTCGACGGGAACCTTCGTGGCCCAGAGCAAAGTGCCGGTCATCGGGTGGGGGACGAACGTCATCTTCACCACCCAGCCCAAGTGGGCCTTCGGGATCAACGGCAACCAGAACAATAACGACGTTCAGGGCCTGGCCGGTGCCGCTCAGATCCTCCGGTCGACGGGGAACACCAAGACTCCGAGCAAGGTGAAAGCGGCCCTCATCGCCGAGAACATCAGCCCGGGCATCACCGCCAACAACGCCGTGGCCGGCGCGCTCGAATCCACAGGCATCAAGATCGTCTACAAACAGGCTCCCATCGCCGTGCTGGGCACCACCAACTACGCACCGTACGCGCAGGCCATCATCGCCTCGGGCGCCAACCTCGCCTTCGAGACACTCGACTCACCCGACGCCATCGGCCTGGCCGCCGCCCTCAAGTCGGCCGGCTTCAAGGGGACCGTCGTGAACGGGGTGACCTACTTGCCGGGCCAGCTGGCCAGCCAGCCTAACGAGGCCGCCGCCCTGAACGGCGTCTACATCGAGAACGAGTTCCCGGCCGACGAGAACAACACGGCGGCCGTGAAGCAGGCCGAAAAGGACCTGGCTGCGGTGGGGGCAAAGCCCTACCTGTCCTCGGGGGCGTCCATCGGCTACTGGTCGGCCATCGTGTTGGAGCAGATGCTGAAGGCCACCCTGGCCAAGGTGGTGGCAACCCCAACAAGGTGACGGGGGCCACCCTCCAACAGACGGTGAACGGCGGCTACACCTACACCGACCCGATCGCCGGGGGCATCGGCACCGAGGCCTTCCCCACGGCCCAGACCTACCCCACCGGCTGCGGAACGTACTTGAAGACGGTGGGGACCAGTTACAAACAGATCGATCCCTACCAGTGCTTCGGCGTTGTGAACGTGGTCACCGGGCAGAAGTTGAACCCCCTGACCGGCAAACCTGCCTCCTGAGCCCGCGGCTCGGGCTCAGAGAATGGCGAACGGTGGGATCTGCGACGGTGCGTTCTTGAACAGCTCGCCTTTGGCCTCGGCCAGCTCCTGGATGGTCCACATCGAGTCCCGATGCACCTCGCCGAGGGGCTCGAACCCGCCCACGACCCAGATGTTGCCCCCGAACACCACGAAGACCTGTCCGTTCACATCGGAGGCCTCGTCGGTGGCCAGGAAACCCACGAGCCGGGCGACGTTGCGAGGATCCCAGCTGTCGAACTCGCCGGCCACCGGAGCCGACTCGGTGAAGGTCTCCTCGGTCATCCTCGTCCGGGCCCGGGGGGAGATGGCGTTCACCGTGACCCCGTAGCGCTCGAGCTCACGGGCCAGTATCCAGGTCAGCGAGACGATGGCCCCTTTGGCCGCTCCGTAGTTGACCTGGCCGGGGCTTCCGAACAGCCCGGCTTCGGACGAGGTGTTGATGATCCGACCGGTGAACCCGTTGCCAGCCTTGGCCAGGTTCCGCCAGTAGACGGCGGCGTGGTGCGCGGTGGCGAAGTGTCCTTTCAGATGGACGCGGACCACGTCGTCCCAGTCGGACTCCTCCATGTTGAAGCTCATCTTGTCCCGGACGATGCCGGCGTTGTTCACCAAGATGTTCAACTGCCCGAACGAGTCGACCGCTTGCTGTACCAGCGCCTTGGCCCCCTCCCACGAGCTGACATCGTCGCCGTTGACGGCGGCAGTGCCCCCCTGCTCGGTGATCAGGTCGGCGACCTCTTGAGCCGGCGACTTGTCGCCGCCCTCCCCCTGCAGCGAGGCGCCCACGTCGTTGACGATCACCTGGGCTCCCTCGGAGGCAAGCAAAAGGGCCTCCTCGCGCCCGATGCCCCGTCCCGCCCCGGTGACGATCGCTACCTTGCCGTCGAGTAAACCCATCATGGCCTCCAATGCCGTTGCCTCGTGCTGTAGCCAGTGCCGTGGCCTGGCAGTCTTGCTTAGCCAGTGCCGTTGCCTGGCTGTGTTGCTTAGCCGATACCCGGATGGCTCGGAGCGGATGCGGCCACCCGTCGCGTCGCTCGGCCGCCGGGCGGGTCGGCGTCGGTTGACGTCAGGCCGGAACCCGGGAAGCATTGCCCAATTCCGTTGCCTCAGCAAGACCGGAGCAGTGAACCATGACCGCGCCCTTTTCTCCCCGTATCACCTCTGGCGTGCTCCGATGACCAGCGACGATGCCGACGGCACCGGTCCGCCCGCTCCGTCGCTGCCGACCCGGTTGGCCCGGCGGGCGGGCCGCGAGTTCGCCCGGGTCCGGGCCCAGCCCTACGAGCAGTTGCCCCCTCGAGAAGCGGTCCGGGTCGCCTACAACGTCCTGTTGCGCCGGGACCCCGACCCTGCCGCCTGGGACCACTACGCCGGGGCCGTCCGATCCGGAGTGTGGACCCGGGCCGACATCGCCGATCGGATCCGCGGCTCGAGCGAGTACCGCACCCAGGTCCCCTACCGGGAGTCCTCGTTCTTCAGCTCGCTCCATGCCAGCCGCTGCGAGTTCGTCCTCGGCCTCCCACCGGCCCGGCGGATCGTGGACATCGGTGGGGGCCACACCACCGACGGGCGCGGGGCGTTGGTCGTCCTCGGGTATCCCTATTCCTTCGACGAACTGGTCATCGTCGACCTGCCCCAGGAGAGTCGCCACGATCTGTATCGGTCTGCGGCCTATGGCGACCAACGCACGACCATGGGTGCGGTGCGGTACGAGTACCGGTCCATGTCCGACCTGTCCTTCGCCCAGGACGCGTCGGTGGACCTGGTCTACAGCGGCCAATCGATCGAGCACGTGGCCGAAGCCGAGGGTGACGTGGCCCTGGCCGAGGCGTTCCGCGTTCTGGAGCCGGGCGGCTACTTGGCCCTCGACACCCCGAACGCGGCGGTATGCCGGCTCGAGCAGGAGGCGTTCATCGATCCCGACCACAAGGTGGAGTACACCCTTGACGTCCTCACCGAGAAGGTGGTCGCCGCCGGGTTCGAGGTGGTCACCGCTCGCGGTCTCAACTGGGGGGGTACCAGCGCGGCCCTCGGCGTCTTCGACCGGTCAGAGGTGGCCGCCCATAACGGCATCTTCTTCGACGCCGCCGCCTGTTACCTCTTGGCCCTGGTGTGCCGGAAGCCGGTGCGCCCCCAAAGTCCGAGCCGCTGAGGGCCAGGCCGAACGTGCGGGCGAGAGGACTCGAACCTCCATCCCCAGAGGGGACCGGGACCTAAACCCGGCGCGTCTGCCAATTCCGCCACGCCCGCGGCCCGGTCATCCTACCGGCGCTGGCTATAGTCGGCGGGTGCCCGGACGGCGTGGCCGGCATGACCAGCGTCGCCGGGCCCGTTCGGTCACCGTGTCAGTATTCGGTGGGCCACTATTCGGTGGGCCAGTATTCGATGAACCCGCATGACGGGCACTGAAGCCATGGCGCCACCGGGCGTCGCGGAAAGGAACGGACAAGCGTGGTGTCGATCCCTACCGACGGTGAGACCGGGGACGTGGAGGACCAGATCGACCTGGCCAGCTCGTCGACCGACCGGCCCACGTCAGCACCGGTGAGCCTCGATGCCGCCGGCCGGGCGCGCTATCTGGCCGAGGTGATGGCCGATATCGACGCTGAGGTAAAGAGACGCCGCGCCTCGGGAGACCTGCCCGCCGGGCTGGAGCGCGAGCTCGATGAGCTGTTCCTCGAATTCTCCCCGGTCGGGATGCAAGGTAAGGCTCGGCTCCGCGAGACGCTGGCCCTGGTCGACGGGGCCGCCTATATGGACACCGCGGTCCCGGTGGCGTCCAACAAGGCGGTGGGCGTCTACATCAAGCGGTTCATCCGCAAGTCGACCAGGTGGTACTTGGACTTCTTGGTCCACCAGATCGTGCGTTTCGCCTGGTCGGTGTCCCGGATGCTGCATCTGGTGGTCGACCACATCGACGACCTGGAGACCACGGTCGATTCGTTGCGGCCACCCGAGTTGCCCGAATCAGCCATTCCCATCCTCGACGCCGGCACGTCCTGGTGGACCCCCACCGCCATCGATTCGGTCCGGGGCGTGGGCGGTCGGGTGCTCCATGCCGAATGCGGCAACGGATCGCTGGTGGAAGCCTTGGTGGGCGCGGGCATCGACGCCTACGGGGTGGAGCCGAGCGAGACAACGGTGGAGCCCGGGATCGAGCGGGGGCTGGACGTCCGCGCCGAGTCCGTTCTCGACCATCTCCAGGTGGTGTCCGAGGAGGCCCTCGGGGCCATCATTCTCAGTGGGTCGGTGCAATGGCTGCACGCCTCCGACCGCGATCGCCTGGCCCGGCTGGCCGCCAGCCGTCTGGCCGTCGGCGGGGTCCTGGTCCTGCAATCGGCCACGCCCGAGGCCTGGCTGCGGTCGGCTCCGGCTCTCGTCACTGACCTTGCCCCCGGGCGGCCCCTGCACGCCACAACGTGGTCGCATCTCCTGGCCGGCTACGGCGTTCGGGCCGTCGCCGTCCATTCCGGCGGCGAAGATCGGCGTTTGAGCAAGGTTTCCGGATCGGAGGGCGACGCCGCCGCCATCAACGCCGCCATCGATGCGGTCAACGAGCTCGTGCTCGGTCCGGCCGAGTACGTCTTGGTCGCGGCGCGGGAGCGGTGACCGCCGTTCATCAATTCGTCCCGGCCCTCCTTCCTCGGGACGCCACCGGTGACCACACCTTGGCGCTGCGAGACGCCCTCCGGGCCCAGGGGTGGCAGTCGGACATATATGTCGAGGCGGCTCACGACGAGCTCCAGCACGAGGCGGCCTACTTCGAGGAGTACACCCGACGGTCGAAACCAGGGGACATCCTGGTGTACCAGGCCTCCACCGGATCACCGGTGGCCGAGTACCTGCTCGACCGGCCCGAGACCCTAGTCCTCAACTACCACAACATCACCCCGGCATCCTTCTACGCTTCCTGGGAGGCGGACACGGCGGAAAAGGTGACCGAGGCCCGCCGCCAGGTCGCTGCTCTGGCCCCGCGGGCCGCGTTGGGCGTCGCCCATTCTGAGTTCAGCGCGGACGAGCTGGCCGCGTTTGGCTGCTCGACGACCGCGGTCGTCCCCATTCTGGTCAGCGTGGGCGACTGGTCGCAGACCGCCGACCCGGCTGAGGCCGCGACGTTCGCCGTTCGGGCGGACGGCGGCACGGTCTTGTTGTTCGTCGGCCGCCTGTCGCCCAACAAGGCCCAACACCAACTGGTCGAGGCCCTCTGGCTCTACCGGCGGTGGTACGACCCGAAGGCCCGGCTGCTGCTGGTCGGCTCGCCCATAACCAAGAGGTATGCCGATGCCGTGTTCGGCCTAGCCGCCGAGCTGGGTCTGGCCGAGGCCGTCATCCACGGCGAGAACCTCACCACGGCCGAGCTCGCCGCCTGGTACGGCGCCGCCGACGTGTTCGTGTGCCTCTCAGACCACGAGGGGTTCTGCATTCCCCTGCTCGAAGCGATGCAGTTCGATCTGCCCATCGTGGCCTTCGCCGCCGGAGCGGTGCCCGAGACGCTGGGACTCGCCGGGGTCCTTCTCGAGACCAAGCGGCCGAGCGTGGTGGCGGCCGCCGTCGACCGGGTCCGGCGCGACCCCAAGCTCGTCGGTTCGCTGGTTTCCCTCGGTCGTCGCCGACTGGAGGACTTCGAGGCGGCCCGAACCCGGAACCGGTACGTCGAGGTACTCGAGGCCCTGGACAGACAGGAGCTGTGCGCCCGATGAAACTGACGCTCGTCACCCCCCGCTATGGAGTCGAGGTGATCGGAGGGGCCGAGACCGCCGCCCGCATGCTGGCCGAACGGCTGTGCCTCCGGCCCGACTGGTCGGTGGAGATCCTGACCAGCTGCTCGCTCGACCATCTGACGTGGGAGAACACCGAACCGGCGGGTTCCTCCGACTTGAACGGGGTCACCGTCCATCGTTTCCCGACAGCCAGCCGGCGGTTGCCTGACTACTTCGCCCTCGACGGGATGCTGCGGGTCTCGCCGTCCACGGCCACGCTGCGGGAGGCCCGACAGTGGGTGGCGTTGAACGGCCCCCTGTGCCCGGAACTGATCGATGCGGTGTCGGACAGCGACAGTGATGTCATGGGTTTCTATCCCTACCTGTTCGCCACCAGTGTGGACGGGGTCGCCGCCGCCCGGGTTCCCACCGTCCTGCATCCCGCGGCCCACGACGAGTCCGCCCTGTACCTGCGGGCGTTCCGCCACACCTACCGGGACGTCGGCGGCATCGCCTATCACACCCAGGCCGAGCGCGATCTGGTCGAACACGTCTTCTCGGTGGGGTCCAAGCCGCAGCTGGTGCTCGGCCTCGGCGTCAACGACCCAACCGGTGCCGGACGGAGGGGCGGGGAGATCCTGGGTCTCGGGGACCGCCCGTATCTCTGTTACCTGGGCCGGGTGGACGAGCACAAGGGCTGCTCGATGCTGGCCGAGTTCTTCGCCCGGTACAAGGAACGCCGACCGAGCGATCTGGCCCTGGCCTTCGTGGGACCGGTCTCGGCCAAGTCGCCGAACCACCCCGACATCGTGGTGACCGGGACCGTCTCCGAAGCCGACAAATGGGACGTGCTGGCCGATGCCACCGCCATGGTGTCCTCTTCGGCGTACGAGTCGTTCTCCCTCGTCTTGCTGGAGTCGTGGACCCTTGGGGTCCCCGTTCTGGTCAACGCCACCTGCGCGGCCACCATGGAGCACTGCCGCCGGTCCGGGGGCGGGTTGTGGTTCGACTCGTACCGGTCCTTCGAGGTGGCTGTGGACCGACTGTCCGGTGACGCCGGGTTGCGCGGGTCGTTGGGGGAGGCGGGTCGGGCCTATACCGACCATTACTACCGGTGGCCGTCGATCATCGATCGGTACTCGGCCTTCCTGAACCAGGTGATCGAGCGAGGACGGCAACCCTCGCTCAACGACCGGGCGGTGACCAGGGTCGTGGATGCGTTGCCCAAACCGGAGGGACGGTATGCCGGACAACGAAGCTGACGGCAGGGAGGGCGGCATGGAGGACAGAGCCGATTCCGTGCCCCCCGTCGTGCCCTCGCCCGCCGAAGCGGAGTTGCTCGCCGCGTTCTCCCGGCTGGCCCCGGCGGGCTCCAACCGCTGGAACTTCGAGGAGTCCATGAGCCGGCTCAACCCGCAACCGGCCCCTGATCCTTCCGCCCCTGATGCATCTGCCCCTGACCCTTCCGCCCCTAATCCGCCGTGGCCCGGCTTGCCCGCCGACCTCTGGGCTCGCGGGCGTTCGGCCCAGGTAGGCCAGCGCATGATGGGCGATGTGGTGGCAGCCATGGCCGACTTCCTCGCCGCCGACTCCAGGGCGCTGGTGACCCAGCTGAACGAGGCGAACGAGGCTCAGGCGAAGGTATCCGGACAACGGCTCCTCGCGGCCTGGGACGGGCTCCGGTACCTCGCCGCCCGGCTCGAGCGATTGGAACGCCGAAGCGATGTGGTCACCGACTTGTTTCCCGACCTGTCGCGCGATGTTCCTGAACCCGATCTTGCGTCGTGGGTCGACCGGCTTGGCCAATGGTTCAGCCCACCCGAGGCGGAGGGGCCAGTGGTGCATGGTGAATCAGCCGACGGCTCGCTGGTGCGGGCCCTGGCTGCGGCCGGCTACGACGCCAGGGGAATCGAGCCGTGGGCCGAACGGGTCTGGGCCAGCGCCGGCGGTCCTCCGGTGGCCCTGGGAGAGGTGGCAGAACGGCTCACCAGCGTGGCCGACGGCGAGCTGGCCGGGCTGATCCTGAGTGGGAGCATCGACCGGCTGGACCTTCCCGGGAAGTTGTTGCTGGCCGAGCTGGCGGTAAGCAAGACGGCACCGGGGGCCACGGTGGCCGTGCTCCCGATGGACCAACGCCTGCCTGGTCCGATGGCAGTCCGGTGACGGTCTCGGATCTCATGCCCGGCCGTCCCTTGCATCCTGAGACGTGGGCCGCCGTACTGGAGCGAACCGGGCTCACCGATGTGCGATGGCACCGACCCGAGGGCGGCGAGCTGATCCACGTCGTGGTGGGGAGGCGTCCCTAGTGGCGGGTATCCATCAGTTCGTGCCCATGTTGCACCGCCACGATGCAGTGGGGGAGCACACCATGGCTCTCCGAGACCTCCTCGTGGGCGAGGGCGTGGCCTCGAAGATCTACTCCCAACTTCCGGATCCGCGGACGTCCGATGAGACGTCGCCCTACCTGGACTACGAAGCGGAGTCCGAGCCGGGCGACGTGCTCGTTTACCAGTTCGCCACCGAGTCGGCCATGGCCGCCTGGCTCGCGCAACGGAGCGAGCCCCTCGTGGTCAACTACCACAGCGTCACCCCTCCACAGTTCTTTGCCCCGTGGAACCTGGGGGTCACCCAGATCCAGACTGCGTGCCTCGCCGAGCTCACCGTGGTCGCCCCCGGCTCCACCCTGGGCATTGCCGTGTCCGAGTTCGACCGGGCCGAGCTGGAGGCAGCCGGGTGCCCCTCGACCACCGTGGTCCCGGTGCTGACCGCCGGGCGACCGCTCCCGACCGCCGACCCGGCGTTTCGCGGTTGGCTGGAGTCGGTCTCCGGGACGACCACGTGGCTGTCGGTTGGGCGCTTGGCCCCGAACAAGTCCCACCATCTGGCTATCGCCGCCCTGTTCGCCCACCGGATGACCACCGATCCGTCGGCGACGTTGGTGGTGGTCGGCTCGCCGACCGAGCCCCACTACGCCGCCGCCCTTCGTCACTACGTTGCCGAGCTCGGTCTGCGGGATGCCGTGTTGTTCCTCAGCGGGATCTCCGAAGCGGAACTGGCGGCGTGCTACGAGGTCGCCGACGTGCTGGTCATGTTGTCGGGTCATGAAGGATTCGGGGTCCCCCTGGTCGAAGCCATGCGCCAGGACCTTCCCATCGTGGCCTATGACGCCGGCGCCGTCGGCGAGGTGCTCGGTGACGTAGGCGTCCTCTTGCCCGGCACACAGCCGCTGCAGGTGGCGGCGGCGGTGCACAGCGTGCACAGCGACCCCGAGGTTCGGAAGCGGGCACTGGCCGGGGTGGACGCGCAACTCCGCCGGCTGGCCATCGAGTCGGCAGGAAAAAGGCTGGTCGAGGCGTTGCAGTCGGTGGCTTCCGCCGCCGCCGGTGCTCCATGAGAGCGGGGGCGCGACCGGGCGGGGCTGCACCGGCGGGAAGCGGCGACCAAGTAGGCTTTGCGCCCATGGATGACTTCAGTGGCGACACTCGCCGACCCTCACGTGCCACCGTTGCCGGTGTGCCTACCGCGATGACGCCCGATGTGCTCGGAGCCGGACCGGATGCCGACATCGGGGCAGGTGCCGACATCTTCAGGCGGCTGTTGAAAGAACGCATCGTCTTCATCGGCTCGGCCATCGACCAGACACCACCGCCAACCTGGTCTGTTCCCAGTTGATCCTGCTCGAGTCCGAGGATCCCGACCGGGATATCTCGGTGTACATCAACTCGCCGGGAGGCTCGGTCACCGACGGTTTGGCCATCTACGACACCATGCAGTACGTGCGGCTCTGATGTCCGGACCACCTGTGTGGGCCTGGCTGCGTCCATGGGGCAGTTCCTCCTGTGCGCCGGTGCCCCGGGAAGCGCTTCGCCCTCCCCGCACAGCCGGATCCTGATGCACCAGCCCTCGGGCCAGATGCAGGGACAGGCAGCCGACATCGCCATCCAGGCCGAGCAGATCATCTACTTGAAGCGAATGATGGCCGAGCGGATCTCGTTCCACACCGGCCAGCCGGTGGAACGGATCGAGGCCGACTCGGACCGTGACCGCTGGTTCACCGCCGACGAGGCCAAGGAGTACGGCTTCATCGACGAGGTGATCCAAAAGGACATCCTCGAGGACGGCAAGGCCACCGTGGAGGCCATCGCCCCGTGAGCATCGGGTCGGCCGAGCCGATCGCGGTAGAGCCGGACCCGGGCGAGTCGAATGGCTCGGCCACTGTCGACCGAGCGTTGCCCGCCGATCAACGACCCCTCACCGTCGTCAACGCCAAAGTCCGGATCGGGCAGCGGCTGAAAGACATCTGGGCCAGCCGGGAGCTGTTGGTCCTTCTGGTCAGGACCGACCTCAAGATCAAGTACAAGAGCTCGGTTCTGGGCTACCTGTGGTCGATGCTGAACCCGGCGCTCGTACTTGCCATCTACTTCGTCATCTTCAACATCATCAGCAAGAACGGGATCCCTCAGTTCGCCATCTGGCTGTTCTCCGGGCTCCTGGTCTGGAACCTGTTCAACAACGCGGCCATGACCGCCACCGGAGTGGTGGTCGGACGGGCCGGGATCGTGAAGAAGGTGGCCTTCCCGCGGAGCTGTTGGCCTTGTCGACGGTGGGCGTGGCCATCGTCCTGTTCGTCATTCAGGTGGGTGTCCTCATCCTGGCGTTGGTTCTTTTCAGTCACCAGCCCGACTACAAGTTCCTCGTCCTTCTGCCCCTCGCCGTGATTGCTCTGATCATCTTCACCAGCGCGATCCTCGATCTTTCTCGGCCGTCAACGTCTACCTCCGGGACACCCAGCACCTGACCGAGGTACTGCTCATGGCCTGGTTCTGGAGCGTCCCCATCGTGTACCCGTACGGTCAGGTGGCCAGCAGGTTGGGCAAGTTGCACTACATCTTCCTTGCCGACCCGATCACACCCATAGCCATGACCTTTCAGCGGGCCATCTATGCCAAGACCACGTACATCTACCCAGCCCCGGGCCTTCCCGGAAGTGCGACCCATGAGTTGCTTCCGGGCTGGGGTCTCGGACCGTACACCCTGTTGTTAGTGATCGTGTTGGCTGTGAGCATCGCCCTGTTCTTCTTGGCCATGGTCGTCTTCGGCCGCCTCGAAGGTAACTTCGCCGAGGAGCTCTGAACCGTGTCAGCGGCCATTGAGATCGAGGATCTGTCCAAGCAGTTCCGCCTGTACAACGAGAAGTACGCCTCCCTGAAGGAACGGGTCATCCACGGGGGCAAGATGCCCTACGAGCCGTTCTGGGCCCTCCAGAATGTCGAAGCCGACATCAACGAAGGGGAGACCTACGGCATCCTCGGCCGGAATGGCAGCGGAAAGTCGACGCTGCTGAAGTGCATCGCCGGCATCTTCAAACCGACCTCGGGCGAGGTGCGGGTGCGGGGCAAGCTGGCGGCCATGTTGGAACTGGGCGCCGGCATGCAACAAGAGCTCTCGGGGCGCGACAACATCTACATGAACGGCTCGTTGCTCGGGTTGTCCCGCTCGGAGATCACCCGCCGTTTCGACGACATCGTGGCCTTCGCCGAGCTCGAGCAGTTCATCGACAACCAGGTCAAGTACTACTCGTCGGGCATGTATGTCCGACTGGGGTTCGCCGTGGCCGTGAACGTCGAGCCCGACATCCTTCTGGTCGACGAGGTCCTGGCCGTCGGCGATGCCGCCTTCCAACGCAAGTGCCTCGATCACGTTCGACGGTTTCAACAAGAGGGCCGGACCATCGTGGTCGTCTCCCATGCCACCGACGTCATCCGGCAGAATTGCGAGCGGGTCATGGTGCTCAACCATGGCCAAGTGATCGCCAACGACGAGGTCGGCGAGGGGATCCGCGTCTTCTGGCCGATCTGCTCGGCGTGGGTATGAGCGACGGCGAGGGCAGCGAGATCGAGCATGGGGTCCAATGTGCTCGCCCTGGGGACGGTTCGGGCCGAACACGGTGGGAGTGGGTCGCGGCCCCATCTCTACCCCGGTGAGTCCCTGACTGTCACCGCCGAGCTCGACAGTTGGCGCCGGTGCCCGACGCCATAGCCGGCATCGCCATCTACGACGACCGCAAGGAGCTGGTCTTCGCCTCTGACCCCGAGGACCCGCTCTACCAGATCGACATACCCGTCGGGGGCGGTGCCGTCCGGTTCACTTCGCCGAGGTCCCGTTGTTGGACGGGACCTACTCGGTGACGGTGAACGTCCGCAGCCTGAGCCAGCCCGCCGTGTTCGACTTGAAGGACCAGGTCACCCAGTTCGAGGTGGCCAACCCGGGTCGGTCCGACGGGAACAGTGCGATTGCCGCTCAACGTGAGCTTCCGGGTCCGATCGCCGGGGAACACCGGAGAAGTGCCCGTCGTCCGTCCGGTGGAAGTAGGGGCAGAGAACTCGATCATCTGATGGCGGCCCGGCGTATCGACCAGGTGATCCCCTCCCTGGCCAGCAGGGATGCCATCGGGGGGCACGTCCTGCAGCTCCGCGACCTGTTGCGCAGCCGCGGGTTCCAGTCGGACGTCTTCTACGGGAACGCCACCGCCGATCGCCTCGACGACGGGTACCCGGTGGAGCGGTTGGGGGAGCGGTCGTCGCCTGACCGGGTACTGCTCTACCAGCTCTCCATCGGTAGCGGGGTGGGCGACATCTTCCGCGACCGGAGCGAGCGCAAGTTCGTGAACTACCACAACATCACGCCGGCCGATCTCCTCGAACCGTGGATCCCGGCGGTGGGCGAGGAGGTCCGCTGGGGGCGGGCCCAGCTCGAGGCGCTGGCCCCGGTGACCGAGTTCGCCGTGGCCGACTCCCGGTTCAACGAGCAAGAGCTGATCGACGCCGGGTACCCGGCGACGACCACGGTGCCCCTGCTCATCGACCTCGAGGGGTTCGCCGGCCGGCCCGACCCGGTCCTGGCCGCCCGGTTGGGAGCCGAACAGGCCGACGGCGGTACCTCGCTTCTGTTCGTCGGCAAGGTGTCCCCCCACAAGGCCCAGCACGACCTGGTCAAAGCCCTGGCCGCCTACCGGCAGCTCTATGACCCCAAGGCCCGCCTCCGATTGGTGGGTGGCGCCATCAGCGAGGACTACCGGGTGGCCGTCGAGCGCTTCGCCGACGAGCTCGGGTTGCTCGACGCCGTCGAGATCGCCGGCTCGGTGACCCACGAGGGAATTGATCGCCTACTACGCAGCCACCGACGTGTTCGTCTGCCTCTCCAACCACGAGGGATTCTGCGTACCCCTGCTGGAGGCCATGTACCACCGGGTCCCCATCGTGGCCCATACCTCCACCGCGGTGCCCGAGACGGTGGACGGCGCCGGGCTGGTCCTACCCGGGAAGAACCCGGCGTTGGTCGCCGCCGCCATCGACCGGGTGGTCACCGACGACCAGTTGCGGGCGGCGCTGGCCCAGCGGGCCAGCGAGCGGGTGGCCTCGTTCTCCCTCGAGCGGGTGCGGGCCAGCTTCGCGTCCGCCCTCGAGTCCGCCTACGCGGCGTAAGGGGCGGCGACGCGCCGTCGCTGATCGTTGCCGTGAAACTCGCCTTCGTCGTCCCCCGTTACGGTCCCGAGATCATCGGCGGGGCCGAGACCGCCGCCCGGCTGCTGGCCGAGCACCTGGTCGCCTACCGGGACTGGTCGGTCGAGGTGTTGACCACCTGTGCCCATGATTTCGTCACCTGGGACAACGACTACCCGCCCGGAGACGATGTGGTCAACGGGGTGGTGGTGCGGCGATTCGCCTCGACGCAGGGGCGCGAGCGGGCCTTCCACCCCCTGTCCGCGGCCCTGCTGGCCGACCCCGCCCACGCCGGCGCAGCCGACGCCGAGCGCTGGCTCGACCTCCAGGGCCCGGTCTGTCCCGAGCTCACCGAGGCTGCCCTCGAGACATCGGCCGAGGCCGTCGCCTTCTCCCCGTACCTGTACTACCCGACGGCCCGGGTGATCGACCGGGTGACTGCCCCGCTATCCTGCATCCCGCGGCCCACGACGAGCCCGCCCTCCTCCTGTCCGTCTTCCCCCGGGTGTTCGACGCCGCCGACGGGCTCGTCTTCCACACCACGGCCGAGCGAGAACTGGTTCAGCGCACGTTCCCGGTGGCCGAGCGATCGCAGCTGTTGCTGGGCCTCGGCGTCGACGACCCGGACCTTGTCACGGCCCCGGCCGGCACCGCCGTCGAACGATCGGACCCCTACCTGGTGTGCCTCGGACGGGTCGAGGGCCGCAAGGGCAGTCGGCTGCTGGCCTCGTTGTTCGCCGCCTACAAGCAGCGCCGCCCCGGACCCCTTCGGCTGGTGTTCGCCGGGCCGGTGGTGGAGGCACCCGACCCGCACCCCGAGATCGACATCCTCGGTCCGGTTGACGAGGCCACCAAGTGGACGCTGCTCCGCCACGCCCTCTCCCTCGTTTCGCCCTCCCCGTGGGAATCGTTCTCCTTGGTGGTGGCCGAAGCGTGGAGTGCCCGAACGGCGGTGGTGGCCAACGCCGCGTGCGAGGCCACCAACGAGCACTGTCGACGTTCGGGAGGAGGGTTGATGTTCGCTGGGTACGGCGAGTTCGAGGTCGTGATCGACCGCTTGTCTGCCGACGATGCACTCCGGGTCGAGCTCGCGGCGCGTGGCCGTTCCTACGTCGATCGCCATTTTCGATGGCCGGTCATCGTCGACCGCTACGCCCGCTTCGTCGAACAGGTGGTCGACCGGGGCGCGTGATCGGGCCGTTTTCGCCGGGTGGTCCGCGACATCCTCGACAGCCGTAGTCCGGTGTGATCAAGTAGCGCCGACAGCGCCGCCAGGGACGTGGTGCTCCGATCGGTCACGAGGGAGGTGGCGCGGTGAGCCTGCGTTGGATTCGATCGGCCCGTCGTGGCGGCGGAGGGAGCTGGACGGTATCAGCGGGTGCGGCGGCCGCCTGTGCCACTGCCGCGGTCCTGCTGGCTCCGCTGGTCGTCACGCCCGTGGCCGCGTCAGCGGCCGAGCCCGGCGCCCAAGCCGCGTTGTCGTTCACCTCGACGTGGACCCAGACGCTGCCGGACGCCGGTAGCCCCATCGCCCAGTCGTCACCGACGGTGGCCACCCTCGATTCCTCCGGTCGTTCCGTGGTCGTCGGCGACCGGGGCGGGACCCTGTGGGCGTTCCACCTGGCCGACGGCTCGACCACCCCGGGGTGGCCCGTCCATGTCGGGGCGCCCATCGATTCGACCCCCTCGGTCGCCAGCGTCGACGGCAGTGGTTTCGACACGGTGTACATCGGGGCCGGCAACGCCGCCCAACCACTGGTGGGCGGGTACTTCGCCTACACCCACACCGGCATTGTGGCCTGGGCTGCGAACGCACCCGACCTCAACGGCAATCACGGGGTCCAGGCGTCGATGACCGTGGCCAACATCGGCGTCTCCGGCTCGCCGGCCGTGACCGCGCCCTCGCTGGGCCAGGAGCAGTACGCCTTCCAGGCCAACGGCGGGTCACCGCTGTCCGGGTGGCCCTTCTTCACCGCCGACAGCTCGTTCTCCACCCCGTCGGTGGCCGATCTCTACGGAAACGGCCAGACCGAAGTGATCGAAGGGGGCGACTCCACCGCCGGAGTTGCCTACGGCCAGACCTACACCAGCGGGGGCCATCTCCGCGTCATCGGGAGCGGGGGCAACCTCATCTGTGACCACGACTTCAACCAGACCATCGACTCGTCCACCGCGGTGGGCGACATCCAGGGCAACGGCCAGTTGGGGATCGTCTTCGGCACCGGCACCTACTTTTCGGGGGTGTCCGACACCAACAAGCTGATCGCCACCGATGCCAACTGCAACGTCCTGTGGAGCCGGGACCTCGGGGGGAGCACCACCAGCGCCCCGGCCCTGGCCGATGTAGCGGGCAACTCCGGGGAACAGGTCATCGAGGGGGCCAACACCGGGTCTGGTGGGTTGGTCTGGGCCCTCGACGGCGCGAACGGTGGCGCGCTGGCGGGATGGCCCCAGCGGACCGCGGGCCAGATCATTGGGGGGGTGGTCACGGCTGACCTGACCGGGGCCGGGTACCAGGACGTCCTCGTGCCCACGACCAGCGGGCTGGTCATCTTCGACGGCAAGAGCGGACAGCAGGTGGCCACGCTGGGAGCGGGCATGGGCCTGCAGAACTCACCGCTGGTCGCCACCGATCCCAACGGCACCATTGGGATCACGCTGGCCGGCTACGGGGCCGGCAACGAGGGTGTGGTTCAGCACTTCGAAGTCACCGGTTCGACCGGGCGATCGCTCGGCAATCGGTCGTGGCCCGAGTTCCACCATGACAGCCAACTGACCGGGACCCTCCTCGCGCCCGCGCCCGCCCACCTCAACGCCCCGATCGTGGGCACCGCTCCCACGCCGGACGGCAAGGGCTACTGGATGGTCGGCTCCGACGGCGGCATCTTCGCCTTCGGCGACGCCGGCTTCTTCGGCTCCGAAGGGGGCCTGCCCCTCAACGCGCCGATCGTGGGCATGGCCCCCACCGCGGACGGCAAGGGCTATTGGCTGGTGGCCTCCGACGGTGGCATCTTCAGCTTCGGCGACGCCCTCTTCCACGGGTCCCAAGGGGGCAAGCCCCTGAACCGGCCCATCGTGGGCATGGCCGGCACCAAGAGCGGCACTGGCTATTGGCTGGTCGCCTCCGACGGCGGCATCTTCAGCTTCGGCGACGCCCTCTTCCACGGGTCCAAGGGGGCAAGCCCCTCAACTTGCCCATCGTGGGCATGGCCGCCACCAAGAGCGGCAATGGCTACTGGCTGGTCGCCTCCGACGGTGGCATCTTCAGCTTCGGCGACGCCCTCTTCCACGGGTCTCAGGGGGGCAAGCCCTTGAACCAACCGATCGTGGGCATGGCCGCCACCGCCGGCGGGGGCGGCTACTGGCTGGTCGCATCCGACGGCGGCATCTTCACCTTCGGGAACGACGCCACGTTCTTCGGTTCCGAGGGAGGACTACCACTGGCCCGGCCCATCGTGGGCATGTCCGCCACCTCGACCGGTCAGGGCTACTGGTTGGGGGCATCCGACGGCGGCCTCTTCACCTTCGGCGATGCCGGGTTCTTCGGATCGGTACCGGGGCAGCTGGCCGCGGAGAACAACGGCTCCGGGGACTGACTGGCGTCGGTCACCACCCATTAGGGTGTCCCCACCGTCAGGGCGGTTGAGGTGTCCGTCCCCGATCATCGAGGAGAGACGTGACGTCGACGACCGAGTTCGGACCGCTGGCCCAACTGGCCGGGACCTGGGAAGGGGACGAGGGCCTGGACGTTGCCTATTCGAACCTGAAGGGCTGTCTGGCCGAGACGCCCTACCGGGAGCGGACCAGCTTCAGCCCGTTCGGACCGGTCGAAAACGGATCGCAGGTGCTCTACGGCCTCGACTACCGCACCTCGGCGTGGCGGCATGGGGAGGAGATCCCGTTCCATACCGAGGTGGGGTACTGGCTGTGGGACGCGGCCGACGGTCAGGTCATGCGGTGCTTCATGGTGCCCCGAGGTTCCACCGTCCTCGCCGGCGGTCCGGCCGGTCCCGACGACACCACCTTCACCATGACGGCCGAGGTGGGGTCGGAGTCGTACGGGATCCTGTCCAATCGGTTCCTGGCCGCCAACGCCCGGTCGATCGGCTACGTGGTCACCGTCGCGGTGGGCGACGACGGCTCCTACTCGTACGAGGAGACGACGACGATGGAGCATCGTCGTTCGCCCGACCTGGTCGTGCATACCGATCGGAACCGGCTGCACCGCGTCGAGTAGGCGGGACGTTCGGTCCTCCGCCCGAGGCCGCCGGTCTGGGTATCAGATCAGCTCCTTGCGTCGCATCCACATCAAGACGAACCAACCCCAGATGGGTGGGAGGTAGGCGGTGAAGAGCCGTTGGGTGAACACGGCGGCGACGGCGACGTTCTGAGGAACGCCGGCGGCCGACAGGCCGGCGATGAGGCCGGCCTCGACCAGGCCCATCCCACCCGGAACCGGCGACATGCCGCCCACCACCGAGGCCAAGGTGATCACCACGAAGAGGACGGGCAACGATACGTGGGCGCCGAAGGCGTGGAGAGCGGCCCCGAGGGCCAGCGCGGTGAAGAGCTGGGTGCCGACGTTGCCCAGGAACACGGCCACCAGCTTGCGAGGGCGGTGGGCTAACGTCTTCAGGTTCTCCCAGGCCACCATGACGTGGGGCTTGAGCTTGCTCACAGTCAGATGGCGGATCTTGGGGATGAACCACACCGCGCCGGCCAGGACGCCAACGCCGACCACGACGGCCAGAACGACCCACACCACGTCGCCGTTTCCCCCCGTCTCTGTGTTCTTCGAGCCGAAGTCCAGCGAGCCGAGGGCAAAGGGCAGCGAGATCAGGAACAACAGACCCTTGACCACCCAGCTGACCGTGCTGTCGAGCACGCCGGCGCCGATGGCCACGGCCGCTTCGTAGCCCCGTCGCTGGAAGAACCGGATGGTCATGGCCATCGTGCCCATGGACCCACCGACCAGGGCGGTGAAATTGTTGGCGAACTGGAGTTGGGTCACCGCACCGAAAGGCATGTCGCCGGGCACTGCGCCGGTCAGGGCCCAGGCCTTGGCGAAATTGGGAAGCTGGCTCAGCACGAAGACCACGGCCACCCAGCCCCAGGCGGCTCCCTCCAGCGTGCTCATCGAGCCGGACACGTCGGACAGCACCCCGACCAGAGCCCAGATGCCGATGATCGAGCCCACGATGAGCACCAAATTGGTGATGCTGACCCGCTTCAGCTCGGTCAACTCGGGAAGATCCACACCCGCCTGGGCCGCGCACTGCGCCCGCAGGGTCTTCAGCAGTTCCTTGTCGCGGTGGACCGCCTTGATCACCGTCGGATCGAGGCCGGCGGGCTGCAGGCAGAGGAGGACCGCCTCCACGGTGGGCCCGTCGAGGACCCGGTGGGCCGCCTCTGACGTTCGATCGGCGCCGACCACCAGCGCGCAGGTGGCCAGGGCACCGGCCAGATCGAGATCCAGGCGCTTGGCCGGCGCTCCCGATGACGCCTTCCGGAAGTCGGTCAGACCAACCGAGTCCCCCTCGCCCAGGACGAGGGTCCGGGGGCTGATCCCCCCGTGGGACACATCGGCCCGGCGAAGCTCGAGCATGGTGGACAAGGCGGCGTCGAGGGCCGTGTCGGAGAGGTCGTCGGCGTCGAGGTCGGCGAAGCGGCGACCAGCAGGCGGTTCGGTCACAAGCAACGCGTCACGGCCAGGACCACCGATACCCGAGGCCACGATGGTGGGAGCGGCGACGCCCAGGTGTCCGGTCAACAGCGCGAGGTAGGCCTCGTGCTCCACCTGCTGCAGCCGGGTGAGCTGCAAGGTGGGGCCCGAGTCCCGGTAGACGAAGAAGCGCCATACCTTGGCCAGCAGCTGGGCGCTCGAGGCGTCGCGCCCGTACACCGACACGTCCAGGCTCGAGCCCCCTCCCCTCGACCGGAGAAGCGAGCCACCCCCCACACCTGGTCGGGAACGGCCACGATGTCGGTTACGTCCACGCCGAGGTCGGCCAGTGAATCACCGACCTCGAAGGGGGAGGGAAGCCCGACCGGCGAGCCGAAGATCAAGTGGACCCCTGCGGCCACACCCCAGCCCAGGGCCACCCCGACCAGGACGTTGAAGGGGAGGCCGGCCCCGTTGACCACGGTGGCCACCGAGGCCAGGGCGACCAGCACGACCACCAGCCGGCGCCAGGCCCGGTTGAGGTAGGGCATCGTCACGCAGGCCACCGCCACCGTGATCGCCATCCGGGCCACCGGGTATCCCTGGTTGACATCCTTCAGGCTGTCGAGCGGTGGCCTTCCGCCATCGGCGCCGAGGAGCCAACCGGAAAGGCCGCACGCCAGCCAGGCCAGCACGCCGGCCAGGGCGGCATTTCGGGCCATGGTGGCCCGGCGGAACAGCAGGGCGATGAGCAACAATCCCCCGATCACGCCCAGGGAGCCCACGTACCAGACGGTGGTGGCCAGCCACTGGATACCCTCGGGCGCAGAGTGGAGGAAGCTCTCGATCCGCAGCTCAAGGGCGGAGTTGGCTCGGAGGATGACGGTGCCCACCACCACGATGACCAGTGCCACCCCGAGCCGGACGGCATCGGACGCCCGTCGTCGGGTGGCACCGTCGCCGGCCGGAGCGAAGATGATCGGCGCGCCAGCGACGTCTTGCCCGCTGACGCTTGGCGTGGACCTCGTCACCCGGCACCTGGGCTGCGAGCTCCGTGGTCACGGCCACATCTCAGCACACGGGCTCAACTGCAGGGTGCACCGGATCGAGGGGCTGTGGGGATCCTTCAGGCTGGTCGTCCCACCGGCTCGGTTCCGTTGAGCGTGGCCAGGTGACGAAGCGGCCCGAACCGTCCCAATCGACCGACGTTCACGCCGACATCGGCGGCCGCGAGCATCCGGAGGTCGCCCCGACTGTTGCCGTAGGCCCACAGCCGCTCGGTCGGCCCCAGCTCACCGGCCCAAGCCTGCAACCGGCGCAACTTCTCCTCGCCCCGGCAATTCTCCCCGTCGTAGCGCCCGGTCAGGGAGCCGTTCGGTGCCACCTCGAGCCGGGTGGCGATGACCACGTCGGCTCCCAGCTGGACCCCCACCTCGGCCTACATAGCATTCCGGGGAAGCAGAGACGATGGCCACACGATCTCCCCGGACCGGTGCCAGTCGAACCGGCGCCGGACGTCGTCGCGTAGGTGTCGGGCCAGGTGCTCGGAGGCGAACACGGCAGAGACCGAATTGAGGTGCTCGACGCTCACCCCGGCCAGGACCCGCTCGAAGAGCATTTCCTTGGTCCGGTCGGCCGACGCTCCTCCGGCCAGCGCCCCATGGAGCAGCCGGGGCCAGAGCGCGGCGATGGCGTCGACGACGCGTCCGGCGGTCGCTGACCGCCACGAGGAAGGGAAGCACGCTGCCCCCCGTGGTCAGGGTCCCGTCGAAGTCGAAGGCGGCGACGTCGGTCACGGGGCCCGGGTCCGGAGCGTCGGCCCGGTGGGGGATCGACGGTTGCGCCGCCCCGCCCCGCTCCGGATGCGAACCGAGCCGCTCCCTCGATGGCCTCGCTGGACGACAGGCTGTCCAGACCGATCCGGGTCTCGGCCATCAAGGCGTCGTGCTCGGACAGGCCCCACTGGCCGAGGAGCGACAACCGGTCGTTGCGGAGACAGGCCTGGGGGAGGGCGGCCAGCTCTTCGGCCAAGGCGATGGCGGCCTCGAGGGCCTGCCCGGGGGCGACCACACGGTTGGCCAGACCCATGCGCAGGGCTTCTTCGGGCCCACCTCTCTGCCCGTGAGCACCATGTCGAGGGCCTGGCTCTGGCCGATCAGCCGGGGCAGGCGCACCGTCCCGCCATCGACCAGCGGAACGCCGAAGCGCCGGCAGAACACCCCGAACACGGCGTCGGCCGCCATGACCCGGAGGTCGCACCAGATGGCCAGCTCCAGGCCACCGGCCACCGCGTAGCCCTCGACGGCGGCGAGGACCGGCTTGGACGTCACCAACCGGGTGGGGCCCATGGGCCCCCGGCCCTCTTGCCTGATCGGGCGGGGCTCGCCCTCCGAGAAGGCCTTCAGGTCGGCGCCGGCGCAGAACGTGCCTCCGGCGCCGGTGAGGACGGCGACCCGCGGCCGCTCGTCCCGGTCGAAGGCCTCGAAGGCCTCGAACAGGAGCCGGGCCGTCGACCCGTCGACTGCGTTGCGTCGCTCGGGCCGGTTGATGGTCACCACGGTGACCGGTCCTCGCTGGGTCACCAGCACGGTGTCGTCACCGGGCCTTCCGGATCGCTGGCGGTCACGTGATGGCTCCGACGGCAAGGGTGCGCACGGGGGATGATTCTCGCAGACCGCCGTGCCGGGCGGGGATGGGGGCCCGGTGGCGAACCGGCCGGCCGGCCTTGCCCTTAAACTCGACCTACCCGGTCGACAATAAGGAGGCAATCGTCTACGCTGGGTCGGACTCCGAGATCCATCGATCCACATACCGCCACAGCACAGGAGGAGCATCACATGGCAATTCGTCTGGGCGACACCGCCCCTGACTTCACGGCGGACACGACCGAGGGGACCATCAACTTCCACGAGTACCTCGGCGACAGCTGGGGGATCCTCTTCTCCCACCCGAAGGACTTCACGCCGATCTGCACCACCGAGCTGGGCGCCTTCTCCAAGGCCAAGCCCGAGTTCGACAAGCGCAACGCCAAGCTCATCGGGCTTTCGCGTCGACGACGTCACCTCGCACGGCAAGTGGGCCTCGGACATCGAGGAGACCCAGGGCGCGGCGCTCAACTTCCCCCTGATCGGGGACGAGGACCGCAAGGTGGCCGATCTCTACGACATGATCCACCCCAACGCCAACGACACCCTCACCGTGCGGTCGGTGTTCATCATCGGACCGGACAAGAAGGTGAAGCTGACCCTCACCTATCCGGCCTCGACCGGCCGCAACGTGGACGAGATCCTTCGGGTCCTCGACTCGCTGCAGCTCACGGCCGATTACAAGGTGGCCACCCCGGTGAACTGGAAGGACGGGGACGACGTGGTCATCATCGCCGGCCGTGTCCGACGAGGAGGCCAAGGAGAAGTTCCCCAAGGGGTTCAAGGCGCTGAAGCCGTACCTGCGGGTGACCCCCCAGCCCAACAAGTAGGGCGGCACGACGAAGACGGCCGGCCACCAGGGGCCGGCAACTGCGAGACCGGATCCGGCCCTTCGGGGCCGGATCCGTGTCGTTGCCCCGGGCCGATGGGCGAGAAGGGCTCGTCCGGCCTGCACTTCTGCTACCATCGTCTGCGAGGTGCGCCCCATTGGAGGGCCCCTGTCGGTGGTCCCTTCTGGAGATTCGCCACCGGCAACGACATCCCAGAGGTCATTACCCGCATATGCCCGACAAGCAGGCCACAATTACCGAATACCGTCTCCATGAGACGGATACCGGTTCACCCGAGGTGCAGATCGCGATCCTCACCGAGCGCATCTCGCATCTCACCGAGCACCTCAAAGTGCACAAGGGCGACCATCACACCCGACGGGGGCTGTTGAAGCTGATCGGTCGGCGCCGCCGTCTCCTGGACTACGTCAGGGACAACGACGTCGAGCGCTATCGGACCATCATCAGCCGCCTCGGCCTGCGTCGCTAACACCAGTTCTCGTCATCGCCCGGCTTCGGCCGGGCGATGACAATTCCGCCGGCCATTGCCGGCGGAGCAGTACGCCGGCCAGCCGCAACGCGGCGACCGGCACTCACAAACCAAATAGGGCTCCCTCAGAGGTCAGTCACCAGTTGCCGAACACCCGGCTTCCGCCCAGCGGAGATGGGGTGCTCGACCACTGGCAACTGGCTCGGGGTGCCCCCGAGCAACAAGGAGCGTCATGACCGACGCCATCACCGTATCGGCACCCATCAGCGGCACCGATCGCACACTCACCTTTGAAGCGGGCAAGCTGGCCCAGTTGGCCGACGGCGCCGTTACCGGACGCATCGGCGACACCATCCTCCTGGCCACGGCCACGGCTTCCCGATCGGTTCGCGAGGGGACGGACTTCTTCCCCCTGACCGTCGACATCGAAGAGCGGACCTACGCGGCCGGGAAGATCCCCGGCTCGTTCTTCCGCCGGGAGGGCAAGGCCTCCGACCAGGCCATCCTGACCGACCGGCTGATCGACCGCCCCCTCCGGCCCTCGTTCCCCAAGGGCTTCCGCAACGAGGTCCACATCGTGGGCACGATCTTCGGGGCCGACCAGGTCAACCCGCACGACGTGCTGGCCATCAACAGCGCGTCTGCGGCGCTGATGCTGTCCGGGATCCCCTTCGACGGCCCCATCGGTGCCGTCCGTGTGGCCTATTCGATCGAAGGCACCTGGATTCCCCACCCCAGCTTCCAAGAGGGTGAAGCCTCGACCTTCGAGCTGGTCGTGGCCGGGAGGGCGCTCAGCGACGCCGACGACGCCGATATCGCCATCATGATGGTCGAAGCGGGCGGAACCGAGCGCTCGTGGCAGTACTACGAGGAGGGCGCCCCCCGGGTCACCGAGGACGTGCTGGCCGAGGGACTCGAGGCGGCCAAGACATGGATCCGCGAGTCCATCGTCCTCCAGCGCCAGCTGGTGGCGGCGTTCGTCGAAGCCCGCGGCCCCATCGAGGCCTTGGAGTTCTCGACCTTCTCCGACTACGGCGACGACGTCTTCGAGCGGGTGACTGCGGTCGGAACCGACCTGGTGACCAAGGCCAACGGCTTCACGGCCAAGGCCGAGCGGAACGCTGCCTGGACGAGGCGACAGCGTCGATCATGGCCACGTTGGCCGGTGAGTTCCCCGACCGTGAGCCGTGAGATCAAAGCTGCGGTCCGGGGCCTGACCAAGAAGCTGGTCCGCAAGCGGATCGTCGACGAGGGCCTCCGGATCGACGGGCGGACCACGTCGCAGATCCGCCCGCTGTCGGCCGAGGTGGACCTGCTCCCCACCGCCCATGGCTCTGCGCTGTTCCAGCGGGGTGAGACCCAGGTGCTGAACGTGACCACGCTGGGCATGCCCCGGATGAACCAGCTGCTGGACACCATCACACCGGTGGAGACCAAGCGGTACATGCACCACTACAACTTCCCGCCCTTCTCCACCGGCGAGACGGGCTTCATGCGGGCCCGAAGCGCCGGGAGATCGGCCACGGGTTGCTGGCCGAGCGGGCGCTGCTGCCTGTCGTCCCCTACGAGGAGGACTTCCCCTACACCCTGCGCCTGGTCTCGGACGTCCTGTCCTCCAACGGCTCGACGTCGATGGCCTCGGTGTGCGGGTCGTCCCTGTCGATGATGGCCGCCGGGGTGCCCATCAAGGCGCCGGTGGCCGGCATCGCCATGGGCCTGGTCTACGACGAGGGCACGTACGTGACCCTCACCGACATCCTGGGCACCGAGGACGCCTTCGGGGACATGGACTTCAAGGTGGCCGGCACCAAGGACTCGGTCACCGCCCTCCAGCTCGACACCAAGATCGACGGGCTGCCCGCCGACGTGCTGTCCAAGGCCCTGCACCAGGCCAAAGAGGCTCGCCTGGCCATTCTCGAGGTCATGGCCGGGGCCATCGACGGTCCCCGCGACCATGTGGCCGACGCCGCGCCGAAGATCGTGTCCTTCGAGATCCCCATGGACAAGATCGGCGAGGTCATCGGGCCCAAGGGCAAGGTCATCAACGCCCTGCAACAAGAGACCGGCGCCGACATCGCCGTCGACGACGACGGCATGGTGGGAACGGTCACCATCGGCGCGAAGGACGGCACTGCGGTCGAAGAGGCCCGGCGACGGATCGCCACCATCCTCGACCCGCCGTTGGCCGAGGTGGGTGCCGTCTATCCCGGCAAGGTGGTCAACATCACCAAGTTCGGGGCATTCGTCAACATCCTTCCCGGCCGGGACGGACTGCTGCACATCTCCAAGATCGGCCAGGGCAAGCGGGTCGAGCGGGTCGAGGACGTGCTCGACCTGGGCCAGACGGTCGAGGTGAAGGTGGACGACATCGATCCCCAGGGCAAGGTGTCGCTGTCCCTGGCCGGAGCCCCGCCGGCCGACGCCTCCGGGTGGCGGCAACGGCAGCCGGGAGCGGTCGTCGAGCGACCGAGGTGGTCGGGACGACCGGGCGATCGTGGTCGTCGGGACGACCGGGTGACCGAGGCGGTCGTGGCGAGCGGCCCGGCCACCAGCCCGCCCCATCGTCGGCGGCTTCGTTCGAGGATGCCTTCCAGGCCGAGCTGGTCGAGGAGTTCGGCGACCTCGGGCCCGAGGCCGCCGCCGCTCCGAGCGAGCAGTCGTCGGGTGGGGGCGATCGCCGTCGGGGCGGACGCCGCCGTCGGTGACCGACGCTGTCGGTCCGCCGACAGCAGGGAGGGCATCGAACCAGTGATCCGAACTGAGACACTGCCCTCGGGCATCGTGCTGGCCACCGAGCCCATGGCCGATGCCCGATCGGTGTGCATCGGGTTCTGGGTGGGCACCGGGTCGCGGACGAGAGCGTCGAGCGGTCCGGTGCCTCCCATTTCCTGGAGCACCTCTTGTTCAAGGGCACGCCTGACCGGTCGGCGTCGGCCATCGCCGAGGCCGTCGACGAGGTAGGCGGGGACTTCAACGCCTTCACCACCAAGGAGTACACGTCGTTCTACATCCGGCTCCTGGCCGAGCACCTTGATCTCGGCCTCGACATCCTGTCGGACATCATGTGGCACCCGGCCCTCCGGCCGGACGACCTGGACGCCGAACGGCAGGTGATCCTGGACGAGATCCTCATGCACGCCGACGAGCCGGCCGACATTGCCGCCGAGGAGTGCTCGGCCGCGCTCTTCCCCGACCATCCCCTCGGGCGTGAGGTCCTGGGTACCGAGTCGTCGGTCCGGGCCATGACGGCCGACCAGATTCGCGAGTTCTTCGATCGGCACTACCGACCGGGGAACATGGTGGCTTCGGTGGCCGGCGACTTGAACCACGAGACCGTGGCCGAGGGCATGCAGAGCCCGCTTCACCGGCACGGTCGGCGGTGAGGCACCCGAGCGAAGCGCCCCCGGCACCAAGGTCGAGCCCTTGCGGGTCACCCGCCGGCCCACCGAGCAGGCCCACGTCGTCTTCGGCATTCGTTCGGTCGACCGCTTCGACAAGCGTCGCTACGCCCTGGCTATTTTGAACCATGTGCTCGGCGGAGGCCTCTCCAGCCGGCTGCTTCCAAGAGATCCGCGAGCGCCGAGGCCTGGCCTATTCGATCTGGTCGGATCGGCGTCGCCTATCGGGATGCGGGCTCGGTGAGCATCGGCGTGGGCACCGCTCCCGAGAACGTCGACGAGGTCCTGGGCATCGTGGTCGGTGAACTGGCCGACTTGGGTGACTCCGGGATCACCGACCGGGAGCTGGCCATCGCCCGCGGCAACCTGCGAGCCGAGACCCTCTTGGCCTCGGAGGACTCGGGGGCCAGGATGAGCCGCATCGGGGCCAGCCTGTTGCTGCACGGGGAGATCCTGGAGGTCGACGAGATCCTGTCCCGGTTGGAGGCGGTCACCATCGACGACGTGCGCTCCGTGGCTGTCGAAGTGGCCACCGCCCCCGATCCTTGTCGGTGGTCGGTCCGTTCGACGAGTCGTCCTTCGATGCCGGTGCCCTCGGGTTGGGGTGACGGGCTCGGGGCCTCGGGGCATCGACCGGTAGGGTGACCGGTATGCGCGTGGGGGTAATCGGTGCCGGGGGACGAATCGGGCGCGAGGTGTGCCGGATGGTGTCCTCGGACCCCGGCCTGGAGCTGGTGGCGGCCGTCGATCCCGAGCTGGCCGGCATCGACCTCCGCCAGGTCACCGGGACCGACGCCGACGGCCTCCAGGTCGAGGGCACCTCGAGGCGCTGACCCGGGCCGATGCCGAGGTGGCGGTGGACTTCACCGTCGTCGACGCGGCCCGCGACTCGCTGGCTTTTTGTGCCGCCGCCGGGATCCATGCGCGTTGTCGGGACGACCGGGTTCACCGACGACGACATGGCCGCCCTGGCCCGCCAGTTCGCCGGCCCGGATCACGGTGCTCCCGAATTGCGTGCTGGCGGCCAACTTCGCCATCGGGGCCGTCCTGATGATGCGCTTCGCCGAGCGTGGCCGCTCCCTGGTTCGATGGGGTGGAGATCGTCGAGCTCCATCACGACGGGAAGGTGGATGCGCCCTCGGGAACGGCCATGCGGACGGCGGACCGGATGGCCGACGGCCCGCCGGCGCAACGACAAGCCCGACTATCCCGACGACGGAACCACCACGGTCGTGGTGCCCGGGGTGCGTGGCGGCGTGGGACCGGGCGGAGTCCGAATGCATTCGGTGCGGCTGCCCGGTCTGGTCGCCCACCAGGAAGTTCTCCTCGGCGCCGTGGGCCAGAGCCTCACCATTCGCCACGATGCCTACGACCGCGACCTCGTTCATGGACGGTGTGGCGCGTGGCGGTGAGAGCGGTGCCCTCCATCCGGGCATGACCATCGGGCTCGAGCCGCTGCTCGGGTTCTGAGCCGGCGTCGGTCCGATGGACATCCGCCAGCGGATCGTGGAGGCGACCTACGCCTGCGTCGCCCGATGGGGGCTGTCCAAGACGACGGTAGAAGATGCCGGCCGGGAAGCCGGGGTGTCGCGGGCCACCGTGTACCGCTATTTCCCCGGCGGCCGCGACGAGCTCATCACCGCCGTCATCTCCTGGGAATTCCTCCAATTCTTCTCCCGGCTCTACGACGAGGTTCGCGACGCGCCGAGCCTGGAAGAGGTGATGGAACGGGGCCTCCAGTTCGCCCACCGCTCGCTGGCCGAGCACGAGGTGCTGCAGAAGGTCCTGCAAACCGAACCCGACGTGCTGTTGCCCACGCTCACGGTGGAGAGCACCCGGATCCTCGGTGTCATCGCCAGTTCCTCATTCCATATCTGGACCAGCACGGCCTGGCCGACGGGGTGGATCCCCCGGGAAGCGTCCGACTTCCTGGCCCGCATGATCCTCTCCTATATGAACGCGCCGGGTCGGTGGGATCTCGACGACGAGGTCCAGGTGGCCAGCTGGTCCGCACCGAGCTGCTCGCCGGGATCGTCGCCGGTCCGGAGCCGAGCCGGTCGTCTCGCTGATCGGTCATTGACAGCGAGACAAATATCGACTTACTGTTTCATCGTGGGTAGGAATGGGAAGCACCTCGAGGTGGTACGAGCAGGCGGCGGACCTGCGGTCGGGTCCCGTACCCGGCAGGCCGCTGCTCCTGCGGCCGTTCCCGACCCTCCGTCTCCGCAGCGCACACGCATCGTCGACGGCAGGCGTTGGCCTGTGTGGCCAGGCAGGGCGTAGCCAAGACCACGGTCGAGGACGTGGCCCGCGAGGCAGGGTTGTCCCGGGCCACCGTCTACCGGGCCTTTCCGGAGGGGAAGGACTCCTTGTTGGCCGCGGTGGTGGACACCGAGGTGGCCCGGCTGTTCTCGGCCCTGGGGGCCAGGATGGGCGAGTCGAGCGACCTGTCCGACGTGCTGGTCTGTGGGATCGTCGAGGCGGCGACCCTGATCGCCGACCACGCCGCCCTCCGGTACCTCGTCGACCACGAGCCCGAGATCGTCCTGCGCCAGCTGGCCTTCGACGAGGGTGATCGGGTCCTCTTGGCCGCCGGCGGGTTCACCGCCCCGTTCCTGGCTCGCTGGATGGACATGGACGAGGCCCTCCGGGTCGGTGAGTGGGCCGCCCGGATCGTGTTCTCCTACGCATTCTCACCGGCGGTGGGCATCGACCTCAGCGACCCGGTGTGCACCCGTCATCTGGTGGACACCTTCATGATCCCGGGAATCCGATCTCTGGGTCCGCCCGACTCGCACAGCTCTGCACTCCGCACTGCACCACGCCGCACTGCACTCCGTTCACTTGCCAATGACCAAGGGGAAACTCCATGACCACAGAAAATCTCAGCAACGACCTTTCGGCCAACCGGGAAATCATCGGACGCGACGAGATCGACGACTTCGAAGCGATCCTGTCGGTGGTGGGAGTCGAGGATGCCAGCGGTCAACACGACGTGCACAACGAGTACGACACCACCTTCACGTGGGACTACGAAAAAGGGGCACGGCCCAAGCTGAACAAGCTCTACGAGAAGGCCAAGAGGGCCAGTGGAACGGCGAGACCGACCTCCCGTGGGACACCGACGTCGACCAGGAGGCGTTGGTCGTCGCCAACGCGGCCGCCACCGGCGGCTGGTGCCGGCGGCATGGATCTCTCGGGCACGCCGCTCGTGTCGTGGGGCGACAAAGAGTGGCTCCAGTTCGGGATCGAGAGCCAGAACTGGACGTTGTCGCAGTTCCTGCACGGCGAACAGGGTGCGCTCGTGTGCACCTCCAAGATCGTGGAGTCGGTGCCCTGGATCGACGCAAAGTACTACGCGGCAACCCAGGTCATGGACGAGGCCCGTCACGTCGAGGTGTTCGCCAAGTACCTCAACGAGAAGCTCTCGGGTCACTACCCGATCAACGCCCACCTGCGGGCGCTCCTCGACGACATCATCACCGACAGCCGGTGGGACATGACCTACCTGGGCATGCAGATCATGGTGGAGGGCCTGGCCCTGGCCGCGTTCGGCTTCATGCGCCAGATGACGACGGATCCACTGCTGCAGACCCTCCTGCGCTACGTCATGGCCGACGAGGCTCGTCATGTGGCCTTCGGCGTGCTCAGCCTGCAAGAGCACTACGCAGGCCTCACGGCCCACGAGCTCCACGAACGTCAGGAGTTCGCGTTCGAGGCGGCCGTCCGGATGCGCGACCGGTTCTTGCAGCAAGAGGTGTGGGACCGCATGGGCATCGACCCCAAGTCGGTTGTGCCCGTGCTGCAACAGGCACCTGAGCGGGCCGCGTTCCAGGGCCTCCTGTTCTCGAAGATCGTGCCCAACTGCAAGAAGCTGGGGTTGCTCGACGCCGCCGATGGCTGGCTGCGCACCAAGTTCACCGAGCTCGGCGTCATCGAGTTCGAGGACTGGGCCGACACCGGCGAGGAGTACGAGGACTTCGCTGCGGTGCCCGCCGCCTCCTGACGGAGCGCAGACAGCGGGGGCCCCGGCCCCTGCTGGTAGCCTCCGACATCATGACCTTCAGAGACCCGACCGCATCATCGCGGGAGCGCTGACCGTCGATGGGACGATTCGGCAGTGTGGTGACCGCCATGGTCACGCCTTTCGACGACGACGGGAGGCTCGATCTCGACGGTGCCGCCGCGCTGGCCCGCCACCTGGTCGACAACGGAAGTGACGGCTTGGTCGTGGCCGGGACGACCGGTGAGGGCCCGGTGCTCACCGACCAGGAAATGATCGACCTGTGGCGAGCGGTGGTCGATGCGGTGACCGTCCCTGTCGTGGCCGGAACGGGGACCAACGACACCGCCCACTCCATCGCCCTCACCCAGGCGGCGGGGGACGCGGGCGTTCAAGGCGTCTTGGTGGTGACCCCGTACTACAACCGTCCCTCTCAGGCCGGGCTGTCGGCCCATTTTCGGGCGGTGTCTGGGGCTACCGAGCTACCCATCCTCCTCTACGACATCCCCGTCCGCTCGGGCCGCAGGATCGCCACAGAGCTGCTCATCGAGCTCGGGAACACGGTGGGGAACATCGTCGGGGTCAAAGACGCCACCGCCGACGCCGTCGCCGCGGCCCGGGTCGTGGCCGAGACGCCTGATGATTTCGAGCTCTACTCGGGCGACGACGCCATGACGCTGCCCCTTCTGGCCGTGGGCGGCGTGGGCATCATCAGCGTGGCCGCCCACTGGGCCGGCGCGCTGTTCGTCGAGATGGTCTCGGGCTTCCTGTCCGGCGACCTGGCTGGGGCCCGGCAGGCCAACGTCCGCCTGTTCGAGTCCTATCAGTTCGAATCGTCCGACGCCTTCCCGAACCCGATGCCGGCCAAGGCCGCATGCCGGGCCCTGGGACTGCCCGTGGGCCAGTGCCGCCTCCCAAACGTGGTGGCCCCGAGCGTGCTCGACGAGCAGGCTCGCCAGGTGGTCGAGCGAGTGGGTCGGGCCACGAGCGGTGCATCGGTGCGTGAGTCGATTGGCTGATCCTGGTCGGGGTGCACAGCACGAATCGAAGCCGCCCAAGGCCGGCGGCGGGTCACAAGCCAAGGCCGGCGGCGGTCGGAGACGCCGGTCGGGGTCAGGCGACCCGGCCGCATCACCCGACGCCGGGAAGGCCAAGAAGCAGTCAGCCAAAGGGGCTACCGCCCAAACGGTGACCAAGAAGGCGCGGGACAAGAAATCGCCGCGCCCGGGGAACGACGGAGGCGACGGGCGCCAGCCGGTGCGGATCGTGTTCCTGGGCGGCCTGGGCGAGATCGGCGGAATTCCGCGTGCATCGAGGTCGATGGCCGGATCCTGGTCCTCGACTGCGGGATCATGTTCCCGGACCCGGACATGCTCGGCGTCGATCTCGTCCTTCCCGACTTCTCCTACCTGCGTGAAAACGCCGACCGGGTCGACGGCGTCATCCTGACCCACGGCCATGAGGACCACACCGGCGGTCTGGCCTTTCTCCTCCGTGACTTCCCGATCACCGTCTACGGTTCGGAGCTGACCCTGGGATTGGCCCGGAACCGGGTGGAAGAGGCCGGGCTGCTCAGCTCGGTGACCTTCGTCCCCGTGGTCGACGGCGAACGCCGCCGGATCGGCCCCTGCGACGTCGAATTCATCCCGGTGACCCACTCGGTCCCCAGCGCGTTCGCCACCGCCTTCCACACCCCCCAGGGTGTGGTGCTCCACTCCGGGGACTTCAAGCTCGACCTCGACCCCGTGGACGGTCGGCGCACCGATCTGGCCCGCATGGGGGGCCTGGCGTCGGGACCCGGCGTTCGCCTGCTGCTTGTCCGACTCCACCAACGCCGAAGAGCCCGGGGTTCACCGCCTCCGAGTCGACGGTGGGGCCACGTTGCGAAAGGTGTTCCTGGCCCGCCCGGCCGTCGCTTCGTGGTCACCTGTTTCGCCAGCCACATCCACCGCGTGCAACAGGTGGCCGACGCCGCCATTCAGGGCGGTCGCAAGGTGGCCACGCTCGGACGCTCGATGCAGAAGAACGTGGCCCTGGCCCGCCAGCTCGGCCTCCTGCACATCGCCGACGAAGCCTTCGTCGACATCGAGGATGTCGACCAGCTCGACCCCGGCGAGGTCTGCGTCATCTCGACCGGCTCGCAGGGCGAACCGATGTCGGCCCTGTCCCGGTTGGCCGTTGGCGAGAACCGGTTCTTCAAGCTCCACGAGGACGACGTCGTGGTGATCAGTGCCCACCCCATCCCCGGCAATGAGTGGTCGGTGGGTCGGGTCATCGACGGCCTGTACCGCCGAGGCGTCGAGGTGATCCACTCCGGGGTCGACAACGTCCACGTCAGCGGTCACGCCAAACAGGGCGAGCTGGCCACCTTGATGTCGGTGACCCAGCCCGACTTCTTCATCCCCGTGCACGGTGAGTACCGTCACCTGGCCAATCACGCAGAGCTGGCCGCCACCATGGGCATTACCGGCGACCGGGTGATCCTGTGCGAGGACGGGGATGCGGTCCGGCTCGACGCCAACGGTCTTCGGCGGGACGGCGAGGTCCCCGGCGGCTATCTGTTCGTGGACGGCAGCACCGTGGGGGACATCGGGCGCGGCGTGCTCCGAGACCGCAGGGTGCTTGCCGAAGAAGGCGTGGTCATGGTGGTGGCCACGGTCGACCTCCACCGGTCCGAGGTGGTGGGACCTCCGCAGATCCATACCCGGGGGTGGGCCCACACGCCGGAGACGGGCACGTTCCTCGAGGACGCCCGCCTGCTCGTCACCGAAGCACTGGAGAAGATGCTGGCCGAGGAGAACCACGACCACGAGTCGCTCAACCGGGTGGCGCGCAAGGCCGTGGGGAAGCTGATCGGGGAGCGCACCCGGCAGCGCCCGATGATCGTCCCGGTCATCGTCACCGTCTGATCGGCGCCTTCGGGGCGGCTGCGGGCGCCTTCGGGCACCAGGGGTCCATCCACCGAGCCGGCCCAGGACGGGTAGTAACCTGGCCTCACTGTGACGACCACTACTCGGCGCCCTGCAGGTCGCCCTGGCGCGGCGCGGTCCAAGGCTAAGGCCGGAGGTCGCACAGCGTCGGCCCGTTCTGGCAAGGCGTCCCCATCGAAGAAACGCCCCACTCGGAAGCCGGCGGCGGGCTCACGGCGCCAAGCAGCCGCCGCGCCCATCCAACGCCGCCTGGGCCATCGTGGCCGAACACGCCGCCGACGTGTGGGGCGTTCTCCTGGTCACGTTGGGCGTCCTGTCCGCGCTGGCCCTCTATCTCGACGCGCTGGGCCCGGTCGGCCACGGCGTGCGCACGGGGCTGGGTGCGCTGATGGGTTGGGCGCGTTTCCTCGTTCCGGTGGCCTGTGTGCTGGTCGGCGTCCGGTTGATCGCCGGGCGCCGAGAGACCGAAGACGGTCAGGTGAAGCGGGAGCCGATCAGAGCGGTGCTCGGCGCCGGGCTGGCCTTGCTGGCTGTCGCGGGGCTGGCGGCGTTGGCCGGTGGTTCGCCACGGTTCGGGGCATCGACGACGGCACTGTCGGCTGCCGGCGGGTGGCTCGGCGCCGTCCTCGGGAACCCGCTCCACAATGGTCTGGGTGCCTTCGGCGCCGCCGTGGTGCTGGTGGCCGTGTTCATCGTGGCCACCATCATCTTCACCGGGATCTCCGTCCGGACCGCGGCCGGTGCGGTGGCCCGTGGATCTCGCTGGTTGGCGTCGGCCGTACAGGGCGGCGGATCGCCGGACCGCGCTATGGAGCGGCCACCGTTGGTGGAGGGTAACGGGGACCCGTTCGCCGGTGACCCGATCACCTCGTCCATGGCGGTGGATCCCGTCCCTCTGGTGGAGGATCGGGCGGTCGAGCCCGAGCTCCCCTCCGAGGACGTGGGACCTCCCGACCTCGCCCTCTTGCCCGCGGCGGCCACCAAGACCGGTAAGGCCTCCCAGCTGGAGATGAAGCTCGGGCCATCGGTGGGGGATTGGCGCCTGCCGCCCAAATCGGTGCTGAAGCGGGCGAAGCCGCAGGCCATCGACGAGCGGGAGATCGATGCGGCAGGGTCGGCGCTGGTCACGGCCCTGGCCGCCCACGGGGTCGACACCCGGCTAGTGGGCCGGACCGTCGGCCCAACGGTGACTCGCTACGAGCTCGAGCTCGGAGCGGGAGTGAAGGTGGCCCGGGTGACGTCCCTGTCGAAGGACATCGCCTATGCCATGGCGTCGCCCGATGTCCGGATCCTGGCGCCCATCCCGGGCAAGTCGGCTATCGGCGTGGAGGTGCCCAATCGGCGCCGCCAGCTGGTGGCCCTGGGCGACATCCTGGCCTCGACCGAGGCGGATCAGGCCCACCAGCCCTTGGAGGTGGCCCTGGGCCGCGACATCGCCGGACGCCCGATCATGGTCAACTTGGCCGAGATGCCCCACGTCCTCGTGTCCGGGGCGACCGGATCGGGGAAGTCGTCGTGCATCAACTCGGTCCTCACCTCGATCCTCATGCGGGCCACGCCGGATCAGGTCAGGCTGATCCTGATCGATCCCAAGCGGGTGGAGCTGGGCCAGTACAACGGGCTTCCCCACCTGCTCACCCAGGTGGTGGTGGACCCGAAGAAGGCGGCCAACGCCCTGGCCTGGGCGGTCAAGGAGATGGAACGCCGTTACGACCTGTTGGCCGAGGTCGGCATGCGGGACATCACCGGGTTCAATACCGCCTTCGACCGCGGCGAGCTCGACGACCAGGAAGCGGCGTTCCGGGATCGGAACCGAGGGGTCGAGCCCGACGCCGGGGACGAGTCCGCGGCCGAGGAGCGCCGGTACCAGCGCCTGCCGTTCGTGCTCATCGTGGTGGACGAGTTGAACGACCTGATGATGGTGGCCGCCCGGGACGTCGAAGACTCGGTCTGTCGCATCGCCCAGATGGCCCGAGCCGTGGGCATCCATCTCGTCTTGGCCACCCAGCGCCCCTCGGTCGACGTGATCACCGGCGTGATCAAGGCCAACGTGCCGTCGCGGATGGCCTTTTCGGTGTCCTCGCTCTCGGACAGCCGGGTCATCCTCGACCAGCCCGGTGCCGAGCGGTTGATCGGCAAGGGCGACATGCTGTTGCTCACCGCCTCGTCGTCGAACCCCCAGCGGCTGCAGGCGCCGTGGGTGGGCGAGGACGAGGTCCGGTCGGTCGTCGCCCACTGGCAGCGCCAGCGGGAGATGGAAGTCGTCTCCGGCATCGAGGAGACCGAAGGTGCCGGTGATGCTGGCCTGGGCCGCCGGGACGATGGCGACGACGACGAGCTGCTGGCTCAGGCCATGGACCTGGTCGTCCGCTCGCAGCTCGGGTCGACGTCGATGCTGCAACGCAAGCTTCGAGTGGGGTTTGCCCGGGCCGGGCGGCTCATGGACCTCATGGAACGGCGGGGAGTGGTCGGCCCATCCGAAGGATCGAAGGCGCGCAACGTGTTGATGACGCCCGAGGAACTCGACGGACACTGACGGCGCCTATGGAGGGGAACCAACAGGACCAGGGAATGCCGCCGTCCACTGGCGCGGCCACCCCGTCGTTCGCCCTCCCGCCCGTCGAGTTGGCCCCCGAGCCGCAGACGTCAACGGGGGACCGGGACCCGTCCGTCGCGGTCAGCGCCGCCGCCGCCCCGGGGCCGGTCCTCCCGCCACCGCCCACCGTTTCCCCGCCCACCGGGCTCCCGCCTGGTCCTGACTTACCGCCCGCGCCCATTGCCCCGCTCGCTCCTGAGGCGACATCGCCCGACCCGTCGCCCGACCAGTTGCCCGGGCGCGGTGCCGGGCGCCGGCAACGGCGCCGCCGCCGCCGCCGCCGGGTCTGGATCGCCATCGCCTTGGTGATCGTGGTCATCGCCGCATTGGTCGTGGTCCAGCTCCGGCGGGCGCTGCCCCAGGCCACGGTGCACACCACGGCGGCCCGCACGTCGACGGTCCCCGGGCAAGCGCCCGCCCTGGCCTGGCCGGCGACGGGCTACGGCGCCGTGGCCATCCCCTCGCTCGGCTACGCGGCACAGTCCGGGCCCGAGGTTCCGGTCCCGGTGGCCAGCCTGACCAAGATGATGGTGGCCGTGGTCATCCTGCAGGACCACCCCTTGGCCGCGGGCGCCGATGGTCCCTCGGTTACCATCACCGCGCAAGACGTGGCCGAGGACAGCGCGGACGTCAGCACCGACCAGTCGACCGTGCCGGTGCAGGTGGGCGAGGTGCTGACCGAGCGGCAGTTGCTCGAGGGGCTACTGGTGCGGTCGGCCAACAACATGGCCTTCACCCTGGCCCGCTGGGACGCCGGCAGCCTTCCCGCCTTCATCGCCAAGATGAATACCGGCGCCACCCAGCTGGGCATGACCCAGACCCACTACGTGGACGTCAGCGGCTATAACCCCGGGATCGGTGTCGACCCCGGCGGACAGCCTGAAGGTGGCGGCGCGAGGGCTGGCCGACCCGACGTTCGCCGCCATCGTGGCCATGCCGTCGGTGACGCTCCCGGTGGCGGGCTTGGTCCCCAACATCGTGACCCAGATCGGATCCAACGGCATCATCGGCGTGAAGTCCGGGTTCACCAGTGCCGCCGGGCCCTGTCTGGTGCTGGCCACCAATCGCACGGTGGGAGGCAAGACGGTGCAGGCGATCGCCGCGGTGACCAACCAACCGCCATCGGGCACCGACCCCTTTCACAACGCGGCCATGACCGATGAGGCCCTGATGCAGGCGTCACTCGCCAGCGTGTTCGATGCGCCGGTGGCGACGTCCGGCCACGCCGTGGCCACGGTCGGTGCGTCGTGGGGTGGCGTCCGACACGACGTCCCCGTGGCGACGGTGCAGGGCGCCAGTGTGTTGGCCGTGCCCGGTCAGTCGGTGACGGCCACGGTGGTCACTGGCTCGGTGGCCTCAGGCGCGGCGTCGGGCTCGTCGGTGGGGCACGTGGTGTACACCCTGGGGCCGCAACGTCAGGTCGTTCCGCTGCAGGCGACCGCGCCGGTACCGACCCCGTCCCTGGTCTGGCGCTTGACGCATACCTGACGGCTGGCCGATCGGGTCCCGTCAGCCCGGCGGAGTCGGGGAGGACGGACCCCTACGCGGTCCCGACGTGAACGCCCGGTGACGGCTACCCTGACCAGCGTGCGTGCACGTGCTCCCGCCTCGTCGGCCAATCTCGGGCCCGGGTTCGACACCCTTGCCGTCGCCCTCGACCGGTATGTGGAGGTCGAGGTGGAGCCGGCTTCCCGGCTGATCGTCCGCTCGGAGGGGGAAGGAGCCGGGATCTCCGATGATCCGTCGCACCTGGCCGCCAGCGTGGCCATCGACGTGGCCGGCCACGATCACCTGGCCATCACCGTGCGCTCGGAGATCCCCATCGCTCGAGGCCTGGGCTCCTCCGCGGCCCTGGCTGCGGCTGCGGCCGCGGCCGCCGGGTCCAAAGATCCCCTGGCCGTGGCCACCCAGGTGGACGGTCACCCCGACAACGCGGCGGCCTCGGTGGTGGGCGGCCTGATCGCCGCCACCCTCGTGCGGGGCGGCGTCAGGGTGGTGCGCCTGGCTCTGGACGTCAGCTTGGTGTTCGTGGTCATCGTGCCCGACCTGACCCTGTCCACCACCAAGGCGCGCCAGGTCCTTCCCACCGAGGTGAACCGGGAACATGCCACCTTCAACCTCGGTCGTCTGGCCTTCCTCATCGCCGGCCTGGCCGACAGCCGGGTGCTGCTGAGCGAGGCCACCGAGGACCGGCTGCACCAGGACTACCGCAGCCCCCTGTTTCCTGCCGCACCCATGCTCCTGTCCGGACTGTCAGAGGCCGGCGCATTGGCGGTGTGCTGGTCGGGCGCGGGACCGGCATTGCTCGGGATCTGCAAGGGGTCAGAAGGAGCCGCGGTGCGGGCCGCGACCCTAGAGGTCATGTCCGAGGTCCAGGTGCCCGGCGAGGTCTTGGTGTTGCGACCCGATATGCACGGGCTGGTGCTCGACAAGGACGGCTCCGGGGACCTGTGGAAGGACCGGAGGCCGACGTGGCTCGCTGACCAGCCCGAGACCGAGGACGCCGGTGGAGGCACCAAGGGAGCCGACGTCGCCGGCTCGGGTGCCACCGGCACCACCGCCAGCGGAGGCAGGACCGACGCGAGCGGCGGAGGCACCAAGGGCCGGCCCGACGGCAATCAGCTGTACGACTTCGACACCGACAACTGACGGGCGGCGGGGGAAACTGTGCCCAGTGAACCGTCAACGGCGCTGCTGGCCGTGCCCAACCCGCATCCCGGCCGCGACTACGAGGTGCGGTGCGAGTCGCCCGAGCTCACCTGTGTCTGTCCGATGACCGGTCAGCCCGACTTCGCCACCGTCAGGATCGCCTACGTTCCCGACCGTTCGATCGTGGAGCTGAAGTCGCTCAAGTTGTACCTGTGGAGCTACCGGGACGAGGGGGCGTTTCACGAGGACGTGACCAATCGGATCCTCGACGACCTGGTCGGCGCGCTCGCTCCTCGTCGAGTCACGGTGGTCACCGATTGGCTGGTCCGTGGGGGCATCCACACCGTGGTGGAGGCCTCGTACCCGTAGTCCCGTCGGGCCTCCTCCCCGTCGGGCCGTATCCTGGGGAGATGGCCCCCGCCGACGGCGACAGTCTCGTCACCCCGCCGTCCGCCGGTCCCGCCGAGCGGGCATCGGCCGCCGGGGTGGCCCGCACGTTCCACATCCGCACCTACGGCTGCCAGATGAACGAGCACGACTCGGAGCGCCTGGCCGGACTGCTCGCCGCCGACGGGCTGGTGGCCACCGACGACCTCGAGTCCGCCGATGTCGTGGTGCTCAACACCTGTTGCATCCGGGAGAACGCAGACAACAAGTTCTACGGCCATCTGGGAAACCTCAAGTCCCTGCGTGAGAGCCGGCCGGACATGCAGATCGCCGTGGGCGGCTGCCTGGCCCAGATGGACCGAGAGCACATCCAGCAACGGGCTGGTCACGTCGACGTGGTCTTCGGCACCCACAACCTGGGCAGGGCCCCGGCCCTGCTGCGGCGGGCGGCCGTCTCGGGCCCATTGATGGAGATCCTCGACGAGCCGTTGCCCGAGGACGACCCGGCGACGGTGGGATCGAGCGCCGCCGCTCTGTCCGCGGTTCGGGACCTTCCCTATGCGGCGTGGGTCACCATCCAGATCGGCTGCGACAATTCGTGCGCGTTCTGTATCGTGCCCTCGGTCCGTGGGGGCGAGGTGTCGCGTCCGTTCGCCGAGCTCGTCGCCGAAGTCCAGGTCCTGGCCGACCGGGGCGTCTCCGAGGTCACGTTGCTGGGCCAGAACGTCAACTCCTATGGGCGCGACCTGACCAGGAGGCGTCCGCTCTTTGCCGACCTGCTCCGAGCGGTGGGCGCGGTGGACGGCATCAGCCGGGTCCGCTTCACCAGCCCTCACCCGAAGGACCTCCGGCCCGAGACGATTGCCGCCATGGCCGATACGCCGGCCGTGTGCAATCACCTGCACCTCCCATTGCAGGCCGGCAGCAACCGAACGCTGACGGCCATGCGCCGGGGCTACACGGCCCAGCGCTACCTGGAGCGGTTGTCTGCCGCCCGGTCCGCCATTGCCGACCTGGCCGTCACCACCGATTTGATCGTGGGGTTTCCCGGGGAGAGCGACGAGGACTTCGAGTCGACTCTCGAAGTGGCGGCCGAGGCCGAGTACGACAGCGCCTATACGTTCATCTTCTCGCCCCGACCGGGTACCCGTGCCGCCGACATGAAGGACCGGTTCGTCCCCGAGGAAGTGGTGGCCGAGCGGTTCGAGCGCCTCCGGGTGGTGGTCGAGCGATCGGCGCTGGCCAAGCACCGGGACCGGATCGGGAGGGTCGAAGAGGTTCTGGTCGAGGGTCCATCGAAGCGCGACCCGACCGTGACCACGGGACGGACCGGCCAGAACAAGTTGGTGCATTTCGCCCCGGTGGGTGACCACCGCGTGGCCGTGGGGTCGTTCGCCACGGTCAGGGTCACCGGCGCCGCCCCCCATCACCTGGTGGGCGAGCTGGTCGAGGTGATCGGTCGGCCCCGTCACCGGACCCGAATACCCGTCGCAGCCGGTTGACGAGCACGCCCACCGATACCTCGAGGCGCGGTTCGGGCGCGGTCGTCGGGTTCCGCCCAGTCGCCCTGGTCGGGCCCACGGCGTCGGGGAAGTCCTCGCTGGCCCTGGAGGTGGCCCGCCAAACCGGATCCGATGGCTCGCGCGTCGAGCTGGTGTCGGTGGACTCGATGGCCGTGTACCGGGGCATGGACATCGGGACGGCCAAGCCCTCGGCCGAGGTGCGGTCCGAGGTTCCCTATCACTTGGTCGACCTGGTCGACCCGTCCGACGAGTTCACCGTGCAACAGTTCCAGGCTGCGGCCCAGTCGGTACTGGCCGGAATTGCCGAGCGGGGCCACCGGGCCCTGCTGGTCGGGGGGACCGGGCTCTACCTCCGGTCCCTCATCGACAGCCTCACCTTTCCCGGCCGGTTCCCCGACGTGGCCACGGCCCTGGGGGCCGAGCTCGATGCGGCCGGACCGGTCGACAGCCTCGAAGCCCTCCAGGTGTTGGCCGGGCTGCATGCCCGATTGGCCGAGCTCGATCCGGTGGCGGCGACGCGAATGGAACCGACCAATAGACGCCGGGTTCTCCGGGCCCTCGAGGTCACGCTCGGGTCGGGCCAGCCCTTCTCCACCTTCGGTCCCGGCCTTGATGCCTATCCGGCAACGCGGTTCGCCCTCGTCGGGCTCCCGCTGGCCGGCGATATCGATCGCCGGATCGAGGAGCGGTTCGAGACCCAGATGGAAGCGGGGTTCCTGGACGAGGTCCGGGCGTTGGCCGGGGGCCCCGGGGGTCTGTCGCGCACTGCTCGCCAGGCGCTCGGCTACCGCGAGCTGTTGTCCCATCTCGAGGGGGGCGTGCCCCTGGGCGTGGCCGTGGCCGAGGCCATCCGTCGTACCCGGACGTTCGCCCGGCGGCAATGGGCCTGGTTCCGGCGAGATCCCCGTATCGTGTGGGTCGGGGAGGACCACGACAACGTGGCCCGGGTCATTGCCGCGTTTGCCGGCGAGGACTCCCGTGGGATGGGAAACTAAGGCAACCGAGCGAGCGAGGCCAGACCATAGAGACGACGATGCACTTCACCAAGCACCACGGGGCCGGAAACGATTTCCTGGTCACCGTGGACCTGGACGACAGTCGGCCCGTCGGGCCGGCCGAGGTGCGGGCCCTGTGCGACCGCCACCTCGGAGTCGGAGCCGACGGCGTGATCCGGGTGCTGGCCGGCCGACAGGGTGCAGACATCGCCATGGAGCTCCGCAACGCGGACGGGCTCGAGGCCGAGATGAGCGGCAACGGCATCCGATGCCTGGCCCAGGCGGCCGTGACCGCGGGGCTGGTGTCACCTCCGACCTTCACGGTGGCCACGGCGGCGGGGGTCCGGACCATCGAGTACCACCCCGGGGACCGGCCCGAAGTTGCCGAGGCGTCCGTGGACATGGGCAAGGCCGAACTGAGCCCGGATGAGGTCCACGAATTCGCCGACGCCCGGGCCCGCCAGGTGGACATGGGCAATCCCCATCTGGTCCTGCTCGGTCCCGACCCGTCCGGGTTGGCCGTGGATCAACTCGGCCCCCGGTTCCAAGCCGTCCGGCCCGGCGGGATCAACGTCGAGTTCGTCGCCGTCGGTCCGGGAACCGACGAGCTGACCATGCGGGTGTGGGAGCGAGGTGTGGGCGAGACCCTGGCCTGTGGGACGGGCGCCTGCGCCGCCGCCGCCGCCGCCCACAGCTGGGGCGTGGTGGGAGACGTGGTCACCGTGCACAATCCGGGTGGCTCGTTACGGGTGACGCTCGGTACGAACGGCGTCTCGCTGGCCGGACCGACCCGCAAGGTGGCCGACGTGGAGGTCGACCTCGAAGCACTCCTTGCGTCGGTGCGGTGAGCCCCACACAGTCGGCCTTCACCGACACCCTCATCTCCCGGACCGTCCGGGAGCGGATCGTTCTGGTCGGGGTCACCTTTCCCCACGGCTCGCCGGCGGCCACCGGGGCCGGCCTGGACGAGCTCGCCCTCTTGGTGGACACGGCCGGTGCCGACGTGGTCGAACGGGTCGTCCAGCGCCGGGACCGTCCCGACCCGGCCACGTACGTGGGCAAGGGCAAGGCCGAGGAGCTCCTCAGCGTGTGCCTGGCCGTCGACGCCGACACCGTGGTCTTCGACGACGAGCTGAGCCCGGCCCAGCAGCGGAACCTGGAGAAGATCCTGGGGCGGACGGCCATCGATCGAACGGCGGTGATCCTGGACATCTTCGCCCAGAACGCCCGGACGCCCGAAGGCAAGGCCCAGGTCGAACTGGCCCTGCTGCGCTACCGCCTGCCCCGCCTGCGCGGGCGGGGTACATCGCTCAGCCAGCAGGCCGGCGGAATCGGTACCCGGGGTCCGGGCGAGACCCAGCTCGAGGTGGACCGGCGGCGGCTCGTCCGCCGCATGACCAGGCTCGAGTCCGACTTGCGACGGCTCGATGCCACCCGACGGACCCAGCGCCGGACCCGGGGACGGTCCCGGCACCGCACGGTATCGCTGGTGGGCTACACCAACGCGGGGAAGTCCACCCTCTTGAACCGGCTGTGCGATGCCGATGTCCTGGTCGAGAACCGCCTGTTCTCCACCCTGGACCCCCGGACCCGGCAACTGGCTCTGCCCGGCGGGGAGACGGTGCTGCTCACCGACACCGTCGGCTTCGTGCGCAAGCTACCCCACCAGGTGGTCGAAGCCTTCCGCTCCACGCTCGAGGTGGTGTGCGAGTCCGACCTCATCGTCCACGTGGTCGACGGGTCGGCCCCGGACCTCGAGGGACAGGTCACCGCCGTGCGCAGCGTCCTGGCCGAGATCGGAGCCGATGGCCTCCCCGAGATGCTGGTGGTGAACAAGGCGGACGCCATCGACACCGCCGGACCCGAAGTCAAAGAGGACGTGTGCCGGCTGCTCGCCGTGCACGAGGGCTCGGGCACGGTGTCGGCCCGAACGGGTGAGGGCATCACCGAGATGCTGAGCGCCATCGGGGACCGGTTGCGGGTGGCGGACCGGGTGGTGGTGCTGGTGATCCCCTGGGCGCGGGGGGACGTGCTGGCCGCCGTCCATCGCGAAGGCGAGATCGTGGGCGAGGTGGCGGGGGAGGAGACCACCCGGATCCAGGTCGTGCTGGACGAGGTGGGCAAGGCCCGGTTCCGCGAGTTCCTGGCGTCGTGATGGCGCCCGGACCCACCGAGCGCGAGGCGCCAGCCGGGTTCGTCCCGCCCCCCTATCCCTATGACCGCCTGGAGACGGTGCGGGACCGCGCCGTGGCCCGCTTCGGTGACGGCGCCGAGGCGTCGGGCTCGGGTGGCTCCGGCGGCATCGTCGACTGCTCGATCGGGACGCCCAACGACCCACCTCCCGCCTTCGTGGTCGATGCCTTGGGGTCGTCGGGATCCGAACGCGGCTACCCGGCCTCGATCGGCAGCGCCGCCTACCGCCGGGCTGCGGCCCGCTGGCTGGAGCGACGGTTCGGGGCCCACGTCGATCCCGACCGCGAGCTGGCCGCCTGCGTGGGCACCAAGGAGTTCGTGGCCTCGGCCGCCCAGTACCTCCATCTCCGCTCTCCGGATCGCGACACCGTGCTGTACCCGGCCATCTCCTATCCCACCTATGCCATGGGCGCGGTGTTGGGGGGATGCCGGGCGGTGCCCGTGCCCGAGCTGGCCGGCGGGGGGCTCGACCTCGGCTCGGTCGACGAGGCCGACGCCGACCGAGCCCTGATGCTGTGGGCCAACAGCCCGTCCAACCCCACCGGGCTGCTGACCGACCTGGGGTCGACGGCGGGCTGGGGGCGTGCTCGGCGGGTCCCGGTGTTCTCCGACGAGTGCTACGCCGAGTTCACCTGGGACGGGCCGCCCCGCTCGATCCTGACCCACGGACTGGACGGTGTGATCGCCGTCCAGTCCCTGTCCAAGCGGTCGAACCTGGCCGGAGTGCGCGCCGGGTTCTTCGCCGGCGACCCCGACCTGGTCGAGTACCTGCTCGTCGTGCGTCGCCACGCCGGCCTCATGGTGCCCGGTCCGGTGCAGGCGGCGGCGGCCGTTGCCCTCGACGACGACGCCCACGTGGACCAGCAGCGCGATCGCTACCGCCAGCGGTTGTCCTTCCTGGCCGATGTGCTCAGCCGGTGGGGGTTGCCGGTGTCGATGCCGGCCGGGGGCTTCTACCTCTGGGCCGCGGTACCTGATGGTGTCGACGGCGGGTGGGGTCTGGCCGAGGCGTTGGCCGTCGACGGTGGACTCTTGGTCAGCCCGGGCGACCTCTACGGCGGCGACGGCGCCGGCTTCGTCCGCATCGCCGTCGTGCAGCCGATGGAGCGGCTGCAGGTGGTGGCCGACCGCTTGTCGGGAAACCACCTGGCGGCTGGCTAACGTCGAGCAGATGGCAGACCTGCAAGCACAGATAGAAGAGCTGTGGTCCCGAGCCTCCGAGCTCGGCCCGCACGACACCGAGGCGTTGGCCACGGTGTCCGAGGCGATCGACCTGCTCGACTCGGGTGCGGCCCGCGTGGCCGAGATCGACCCGACCACCGACGAGGTGGTCGTCCACCAGTGGTTGAAGCAGGCCATCTTGTTGCTGTTCCGTTTGCGGTCGATGGAGACCATCGAGACCGGGCCGTTCGAGTACGCCGACAAGCTGCCGTTGAAGAGGTCCTATGCCGCGGCCGGAGTCCGGGTGGTACCGGGAGCGTCGGCCCGATGGGGGTCGTTCCTCGATCGCGGGGTCATCTGCATGCCCAGCTACGTGAACATCGGCGCTCGCGTCGGGTCGGGGTCGATGGTCGACACATGGGCCACGGTCGGGTCCTGCGCGCAGATCGGGGAGCAGGTCCATCTCTCGGGCGGGGTGGGCATCGGTGGCGTGCTCGAGCCGGCCCAGGCCGCTCCGGTCATGATCGAGGACGAGGTCATGATCGGCAGTCGGTGCATGATCACCCAAGGCGCCCGCGTCGGTCGGGGATCGGTGGTGGGCGAAGGCGTCATTCTCAACCCGTCCATCCCGGTCATCGACGCCGAGACCGGTGAGGAGCTGAGCCGCGGCCACATACCGCCGTGGTCCGTGGCCGTCCAGGCGTCGCGTCGTCGGGAGTACCCCGGCGGGGAGTTCTTCTTGCCCTGCGTACTGGTCATCAAGCATCTCACCGAAGGACAGCGCCACGACAAGGCCCAGCTGAACCAAGTGCTCCGCGAACACGGCGTGTCCACGTGAGCCTGGCCGTCGAGGCGCCCGACCTGCTCGACCTGGCCACCGCGCTGGTGGCCATACCGTCGGTCAGCCGATCGGAGAAGGCCATGGCCGATGCCGTCGAGGCGGCGTTGCGGGTGTGCTCATGGCTCACCGTCGACCGTATCGGCGACAACGTCCTCGCCCGGACCTCACTGGGTCGCTCCGAACGCCTGATGCTGGCCGGACACCTCGATACCGTGCCCGCCGCGGCCGGCAACGAGGTGCCGGTGGTCGAGGACGGGGTGCTGCGGGGGCTGGGAGCGGCAGACATGAAGGGGGGCCTGGCCGTGTTCCTCCATCTGGCCGGCAGCATCCCCGAGCCGAGCGTGGACGTCACCTGGTGCTTCTACGCCTGTGAGGAGATCGCCCAGCGCTTCAGCGGGCTGGGCCGGCTGTGGGCCGAGCGCCCGGACCTGCTCCAAGCCGATGCCGCCATCCTGGGCGAGCCCACCAGCGGCCTGGTCGAAGCCGGCTGCCAGGGCACGCTCCGGATCACCATCACCCTGAGCTGGTGCCCGGGCCCACTCCGCCCGACCGTTCATGGGCCGCAACGCCATCCACCGGCTGGCCCCGATCCTGCAGGCCGTGCACGAGTACCGAGGAAGACGACCGGTTCTCGATGGGTGCGGGTATGCCGAGCAGCTGCAAGTCGTCCACGTCGAGGGGGGCGTGGCCGGCAACGTGGTTCCCGACCAGGCCACGGTGACCATCAACCACCGATTTGCCCCCGACCGGACCGCCGAGGAGGCCGTCGGGTCGATCCGCCGACTGCTCTCGCCATGGATCGAGGACGATGACACCTGGGTGGTCAGCGATGTCCAGCCGGGGGCGCCTCCCGGTCTGGACCATCCCCTCCTGGCCGGCCTGGTCAAGGCGAGCGACGCCCCGCCCCGGGCCAAGGTGGGTTGGACCGACGTGTCCTCGTTCTGGGCCCACGGCGTCCCCGCCGCCAACTTCGGCCCCGGTGATCCGCTGCTGGCCCACACCCCAGGTGAGCTGGTGCGGCGAGACGAGCTCGATCACGCGGCCGCCGTGCTCGCCTCCCTCCTCACCGCCAGCTGATCGAGGGGCCCGAGGCCCCCGGCCGGTCGAGCCCAACGTGGTGACCGGTTCAAAAACGGCAACCGGTAACGTCGAGGTATGACTCTTCCCTCACGCACACTCGGATCGGCAGGACTCGTCGTCTCCGCCCAGGGGCTCGGCTGCATGGGCATGAGCGAGTTCTACGGAGCGGGCGACGACACCGAATCGTCGGCCACCATCAACCTTGCCCTCGACCTCGGCGTCAACTTCCTCGACACCGCCGACATGTACGGCCCGTTCGTGAACGAGGAGCTGGTCGGGCGGGCCATCAAGTCCCGCCGGGACGAGGTCGTGCTGGCCACGAAGTTCGGGAACGTTCGCAACCCCGACGATCCGACCAAGCGGTCCGTCCGGGGCGATGCGGCCTACGTCCGCAGCGCCTGCGAGGCGTCCCTCCAGCGACTGGGGGTCGATCACATCGATCTCTACTACCAGCACCGACAGGACTCGACGGTGCCGATCGAGGAGACGGTCGGGGCCATGGCCGAGCTGGCCAAAGAGGGCAAGATCCTCCACCTGGGTTTGTCCGAGGCCTCGCCGGAGAACCTCCGCCGGGCCGTCGCCGAGCACCCCATCACCGCGCTGCAGAGCGAATGGTCGCTGTGGAGCCGGGACATCGAGACCGAGGTGGTGGGGACGGCCCGGGAGCTCGGGGTGGGCATCGTTCCCTACAGCCCTCTGGGACGGGGCTTCCTCACCGGCCAGATCACCTCGATCGATGACTTGGACGCGGATGACTTTCGTCGCCACTCGCCCCGCTTCCAGGGCGACAACTTCGGCCGGAACCTGGAGCTGGTGGCGGCCGTGCGCTCGATGGCCTCCGACAAGGGCTGTACGGCCGGGCAGCTGGCCCTGGCCTGGGTCCTGGCCCAGGGTGATGACGTGGTTCCGATCCCCGGCACCAAGCGCCAGTCGTACCTCCGGGAGAACGTCGGCGCCCTCGACGTCACCGTGACCCCCGACGAGATCGCCGCCCTCGATGCGGCGTTCCCGGCCGGCGCGGCTGTCGGCGACCGTTACGCGGACATGAGACCAATCGAGATCGCCACTCCTGGTCGCTGACGGGCAGGCCGCCAGACGGCGACCGAGGGCGAACGAGAGGAAAAGTGAGGAGCCGAATGAAGGCAGAACCGGTCGTCACGGCCCACCCTGCCGGCTGGCCGCGGTCTGTCTGTAGGCAGCACCGCTAACGGCAACACAGCTACAGGCGGCGCACCTACAGGCGACGCAGCACGGTGACCACCTTGCCGAAGATGGTGACCTCGTCCGGGTCGAACTCCATGGGGGAGAGCCGCTCGTTCGCCGGGGTCAGGACCACCTTGCCGTTCTTGGTGGAGAACCGCTTGACCGTCGCCTCCTCGTCGGGGATGCCGGCCACGACGGTGTCGCCGTTCTCCGCGTCCGGCTGTTGGCGAACGACCACGAAGTCGCCGTCGACGATCCCGTCGTCCACCATGGAGTCGCCACGAACCGACAGCATGAACAGTGACCCGGTCCCTGTGAAGTCCTCGGGAAGCGGGTACAGCTCCTCGATGTTCTCCTGGGCGAGCACACCGGTACCGGCGGCTACATCGCCGACCAGCGGGACGTGGCGGATGGGCCGGGCGTCCATCACCACGTGCGAGGACGGGTCGTAGCGGACCTCGATCGCCCTGGGCTTGGTCGGGTCGCGTCGCAGGTAGCCCTCTCGCTGGAGGACGGCCAAGTGGGCATGAACGGTCGACGAGGAGGTCAGACCCACCGCCTCGCCGATCTCGCGCACCGACGGGGGATAACCACGCTCGCGGACCGCCTCGGAGATGCAGTCCAAGATCGCTTTGCGTTTGTTGCTGAGCACCTGGGCCATCGGTCCCCCTGGGGTCGTGTCGAGGTTCGCTCAGCAATCGAGTCCGCCTGGTGAGCCTGCCCGGTTGGGCCGGTTTCGCAGCCGGAGCTCGAGTTGATCGAACACCTGTTTGCTAGACGGTAATCCTTATGGACCCCAAAAGCAAACACCCGTTCGGAAAACCTCTTGACACCGAACAGATGTTCGTGATTGCATGTCTCCATGACGAACATCCGTTCGACCCGGCAGGCCGTGCGATCCGGCGCCGTGCGTTCCGGCTCCCGTCCGGTGCCGGGCCCGGATCAGCAAGGGGCTCTCTGATGGCCGCCACACTCTCGTTTCCATCCTTCCGTTCCCGCCAGGAACAAACGACGGGGCGCCGTGTGCCCTCGTTCGGGGTGATCCGGGGCGGCCGGTGGGAACCCCTTGCCGACGACGACCAGGAACTTGTCGAATTCGAGGCTCCCAGGCTGGTGGTGGTGCCCGATCATCGGACGCTGCGGCCATCGGTGCCCGCCGTCCTTCCCCGCCAGCGTCGAAGGGTATCAACGGCCGTCCGGCGACGCCGTGCCCTGTTGGCCATCACCGCCATGTTGGTAGTGGGCCTAGCTCTCCCGCTGGGCGGGTCCGGTGGCAGCTCCCACCCTTCCGGACCCGCCCTGGCGGAGACAGGTCATCCGGTCGCCTACACCGTGCAGCCGGGGGACACGCTGTGGTCCATCGCCCAGCGGGTCAATCCGACCGGTGACCCCCGGCCGCTGGTCTCCCAGCTCGAGGGGCAGACCGGTTCGAACACGGTGACGCCCGGCGAGCACATCACCCTGCCGTAGAGACCGGGCTCCGCGGTCTACATCTCGTGGAAGGGCGGGAAGGGATCCAGCGGTAGCCTCGCAGTGTGCGGTGTCCATGGTGCCTGGCTGACGACGACCGAGTGGTCGACTCGCGCCTGGCCGAGGATGGGGCGGCCATTCGCCGCCGACGTGAGTGCGTGGGATGCGGGCGGCGCTACACCACCTTCGAGCGGGTCGAGGAGGTTCCGCTGATGGTCGTGAAGCGATCGGGTCTGCGAGAGCCCTTCGATCGGTCGAAGGTGATCTTGGGGCTGCGCTCGGCCACCAAGAACCGTCCGGTGACCGAGGCGCAACTCGAGGCCGTGGCTCAAGAGGTCGAGGACGCCGTACGGGAGTCGGGCATCGAGCCGACAACGCAGCAAGTGGGGTTGGCCGTCCTCGAACGCCTCTCGTCCCTCGACGACGTCGCGTACCTGCGGTTCGCCAGCGTATACAAAGGATTCGAGGGCGCCGACGACTTTCAGCGGGAGGTCGGGCTCCTGACCAAGACCACGGCCCCCAAACAGCCGACCGCCGAGATCGTGAGCGACGACTACCAGCGCGAGCGTCCCGACGACTCGGGCGCAACCAACTAGTCGGCTCCGGGAGCCAGAAGCAGTGACGGATGGCTGATCACATGACCGAGGTTCCGCAACGGGCGCTCGGGATCTATGCGCATCCCGACGATCCGGACGTGTCCTGTGGAGGGACGCTGGCCCGGTGGGCGAAGGCGGGATGCGCCGTGCATGTCCTGTTGTGCACCGACGGCGACAAGGGATCGCCCGATCCCTCCGTTGATCCGCAGACACTGGCCGGCCAGCGGGCATCGGAGTCGGCCGAAGCGGCAGCCCTGTTGGGACTGGCCGGGCAGGAGTTCCTGCACTACCCCGACGGGGAGCTGCTCGACGACGCCCGGCTCCGAGAACAACTGGTCGAGACCATTCGCCGTCTCCAACCCGAGGTGGTCCTGTGCCCCGATCCGACGGCTGTGTTCTTCGGGCAGGAGTACTTCAACCATCGAGACCATCGCATCGCCGGTTGGGCTGCGCTCGACGCCGTGTCTCCGGCGGCCGCCCTGCCGCACTACTTTCCCGCGGCCGGTCCCGCCCACCAGGTGACCACGATGCTGTTGTCAGGGACGCTCGATCCGGACGTGTGGATCGACATCACCGACTCCGTCGAGCTGAAGAGCGCAGCCGTGGCCTGCCATCGCAGCCAGTTCCCCGACGGTGAGGAGTGGGCGCGGACCGCAGTGCGACTCGGCGCCGAGGATGCCGGCAGGCGGGTGGGCGTCCCCTTCGCCGAGGGGTTTCGAAGGTTGCGGCTCGGTGGATGATCGGACGGCGCCCGCCGAGGATCGTTCCGGTTCCAGCGTCGTCACCGGAGCTGGCAACGGAGCTGCCGATCCGGCCGATCGGGTCATCCTCCATGTCGACATGGACGCCTTCTTTGCCTCGGTGGAGGTGCTCGACGATCCGACGTTGTCCGGGAAGCCGGTGATCGTCGGCGGCAGTGGACAGCGCGGCGTGGTCGCCGCCTGCACCTATGAGGCGCGACGGTTCGGGGTGCATTCGGCGATGCCGAGCACCGTCGCCCGCCGGCTGTGCCCGCAAGCCATCTTCCTCGACGGCCGCTACCACCGCTACGTCGAGGAAAGCGCCAAGCTCCATGCCATCTTCGACACCTTCACCCCGTTGGTGGAGGGAATCTCCATCGATGAGGCGTTCCTCGACGTGTCCGGTGCCTTGCGCCTCCTCGGGGACGGTCCGGGCATCGCCAGGCTCATCCGAGCCCAAGTGACAGCCGAGCTGGGCCTGACCTGCTCGGTGGGCGTGGCCCGCACCAAGTTCGTGGCCAAGCTGGCCTCCGAGCAAGCCAAGCCGACCGCCGACCTGAACGGGGTGCGACCGGGTTCCGGAGTGTTCGTGGTCGAACCGGGCAAGGAGCTCGATTTTCTGCATCCCCTTCCCATCCGGGCCCTGTGGGGCGTGGGACCGGCCACCGGTCGCCGGCTCGAGGGCATCGGCGTTCGAACCATCGGCGACCTCGCCGCTCTGCCTCGAGCCGCACTGGAACGCCTCCTCGGCGCGGCCCAGGGCTCCCATCTGGCGGCGCTGGCCCGTGGTCACGACCCCCGGGCCGTCGTTCCCGATCGCGAGGCGAAGTCCATCGGGCACGAGGAGACCTTCCCGTCCGATCTGTATGACGAGACGGAGCTGGCCCGGCATCTGGCCCGAATGGTGGATGCCGTGTCCACCCACGTGCGCGACGCCCGGCTGTCGGCTCGGACGGTGACCGTCAAGATCCGGTTCGGGGACTTCACCATGATCACCCGATCCCACTCGGTGGCGGTGCCCATCGACGCGGCACCGGCGGTGAGCGCGGTGGCCAGGCCCCTGCTCGAGTCCGTGGACGTATCGGGTGGCGTCCGGCTGCTGGGTGTCAGCTTGTCCGGCTTCACCGATACGGGCGCAGGCGTGCAGCTGAGCCTCCTGGGTGACGATGACCCTGACGGGCATGGCGGTGGACCCACCGAGGAGGGCTGGTCGGCCACGGACGACGATGTGGAGCGATTGCAGCGATCCTGGTCCGGGGTGACCGACGCGGTCGACGATATCCGGTCTCGGTTTGGCCGAGCATCGGTCGGACCTGCATCTTTGATGGGGAGGGACGGACTTCGGGTCCGGGAGCGGGGCGATGCCCAGTGGGGTCCCCAGGCCGATCCGGACCCACCGGTGGGGCGGGCGACGGCGCCCGACACCGCTCCTCGGACTCCGAATCCGGGGACGTCCGGTGGAGCATCGGCCACCGAGGACCCCAACCGGTGATCTTCGATTGGTGGGGGATGGCCCACGCCCCTTTGACCAGGGACGGGGTTACGGAGAGGGGCAGAAGGGGTGGGTCGGTGGTGAGGAGGAACCGCTAAGTTGGGGTTTGAGTTCGCTCGTTTCGCGGCAACCGTTGTCAAGATCCTCCCCGGTGCGCGAAACTTTTGGACGGAGGGTGCGCGATCATGAGGTCAGATATGGCACAGGGGCCGACACAGAGATGGGGGGTAGAGGCAATTGCCGCTTTCTGAGCACGAACAGCGCGTCCTCCATGAACTCGAACAGTCCCTCTACCAGCAGGACCCGGAATTCGCCGAACGTGTCCGGTCGGAGACCGTGTACCGCCATGCCGGCCGGTACTGCATCTGGTCCGCCATCGTCTTTATCGCCTCCCTGCTCTTCATGGTCTTCACCTTCTCCCGGTCGGTGGTCGTCGGGTTCCTCGGTGTGGTGATGATGTTCCTGTCGGCTGCGGTGTTCGTGAAGAACGCCCGTCGCATGGGCAAGGCCGGCATCGACGACATCTCGAGGTCGCTTCAGAACCGGAACTCCGGGTCGACCGTCCACGATCCTCGCGAGTGGATCCGCGGGCGATTCCATCGCGATAGCTGAGCCACGCGCTCCCCGGTTCATGGCCCCGACGGCCGGTGGGGCCATGAAATCTCGCTCGTTCGCTGGGCGTTCTGTCGGGTGTTCCTCTGATTCCTCGTCTGATCCCTCGTCCGGCAAGTCGTGCTGGCCGTGGACATCGGAGGAACCAAGATGGCGGCGGCGCTGGTCGACCATGAGGCGGAGATCCTGCTCGAGCAGCAGGTCCCCACGCCGGTGAGCGATGACGCCGAGGTCGTGTTCGACGCCCTGGCCGCGGTCATCGACGACGTCGTGGCCGGGCGCCCAGCCGGCCCGACGTGTGCGGTGTGGGATGCGGCGGGCCCATGACTCGGGGAGGGGAGACCGTGTCTCCGTTGAACATCCCCGGCTGGCGGGAATTCGAGCTCAGGGGTCGGCTGGCCGCAGCCACCGGGATCCCGGTGGCGGTGGACAACGATGCCAAGGCCCTGGCCCTGGGCGAATACTGGGCGGGTGCGGCACGCGGTCAGGAGAACTTCCTCGCCATGGTGGTCTCGACCGGCATCGGTGGGGGCATCGTCCTCGGAGGCGAGCTGCTCGACGGCGACGAACGGGAATGCCGGCCACATCGGCCACGTCATCGTCGAGCCTGAGGGCCGTCGCTGTGCCTGTGGGGGCCGAGGGTGCCTCGAGGCGGAGGCGTCCGGGCCGTCCATCGCCGCCTACACCGGAACATCGCCGGCCGAGGCGCCCGACGCCATCAAGGCCAGGACGGGGACGCTGGTGGGGCGGGCCGTGGCCTCGGTGGTGAACCTGCTCGACCTTCCTCTCGTCGTGGTGGCCGGTTCGGTGGCCCTCGGATTCGGCGAACCCTTCTTTGCCGCCGCACAGGCGGAGATGGACGAACGCTGCCGGCTCGACTTCGCCCGCGGCGCCCGCATCGTTCCCGCCGGCCTGGGTCGGCACGGGCCGTTGATCGGTGCCGCCGCCGTCGGGAGAAGACTGCTGGCCGGGGAGGGGGCGTGAGCGGATCGACCGGTTCCCCGACACCGGACATCGCGGCCGAGTCGCAAACCGGCCGGCCAAAGTCCAGGCGATCAGGCCACTGGTATCGATGGTCCCGGTTGTAGCCCGGGCCATCGGGCTCCGCCCTCGGCTATGGGCTGCGGCCCTCGGCCGCGGTGTGGCGTCTGGCCGAACCGGGCTGGTGGCGACGTGCCCCCCACCTTCCGCTGCCCGACGAGCAACTGTGGTCGTTCCGGATGGTCACCGCCTACGGACGGCCGGACGCACAGCCGAACGCGGAGGACATCGTCGCCTATCTGGAATGGTGCCGATCGGCGAAACGCCGCCGGGTGGGGGCATGACCGGAATGAGTCGCCTCCCCCGCCCCGGACACGGCTAAATTCCCGTAGCGATGGATCGACGGTCGGACCTCCCGAGGAAGGCGAAGGCGGCCAGTGGTCCATCGACGTCGAGCGGGGGACCAGTTTGTTCCCCCAGCGCCCAGCCCCGGCGAGCCCTGGTTCTCAATGCCACGTTCGAGCCGTTGGGGATCGTCTCCTCCCGACGAGCGGTGCTCCTCGTCCTGGACACCAAGGCCGAACTGGTCCACACCACCGATCGGTTCTTCCGGTCCGAGCGCATTTCCGTGCCCGAGCCGTCGGTGGTCAGGCTCATCCGGTATGTGTACATTCCGCGGCAGTACCGCATAGCCGTCAACCGTCGCACCGTGTTCGCCCGGGACAGCTCCCGATGCCAGTACTGCGGCGCGGCCGCTGAGAACCTCGACCACGTCATTCCTCGCAGCAAGGGAGGGCCGCACACCTGGGAGAACGTGGTCGCCGCGTGCCGCCGCTGCAATACGAGAAAAGAGGACCGACTACCCCATGAGGCGGGCATGGCCCTCCGGCGCACCCCGATCGCCCCTCATCACCGCGTCCAGCTGCTGGCCCTGTGCGGAGGGGCCAGCGAGGACTGGCGAACGTACCTGGAGTCTGGCCGGCCCGAAGCCGAGACGTTGACCGCGTAGGCGCGGCCGTCGGATGCCGATCGCGTAGGCGGAGGCCGTCGGATGCCGACCGCGTCTTTGGCATATCTCATCGTTAGACGCGGTGAACCATACCTAAAGGCCAATTCCGTAGCTGTCAACTCGATTGACGGGCCTGACGGTTCCGATGCGTTACTGAGACTGGGAGTATTGGAAAGCCCGTCTTGTGAAAGCTCCAGCTCTTTACCAATGCCGTTGTCTCGGTGCAACAAATTTGCGCTATCTGACGTGTAGATTGCGAAATCGCAGACATCGAGGATGCGTTTCGCGAGAGTCGCCTGCTGCTCCGCGAGCTGGCTGTTCTCGCCGGTAAGCAATATGCGATCGGCAGAGATGCGCTTACTGTCTCTACGGTGTATCCGTAGTCGATGTGGCGGGCTTTTTCAGGGTCCAGATCGACCGTCTTTTCATTGTCCAACCGAACAGAAGAGAGCGTTGTCATCACCGATACGCTCAACGGTTGCAAAATCACCTGAGCGTATGCGAATTGGTCGGTCGGGTGCTGTGAACTGGATGCGTTCGCCTACCACCCAGGTCGCGCTCTGGGCCTGTAGACAGTGCTTTCCTTGGTCTGCTGCTTGAGCTGGGCCGGATTGTAGGAAACTTGCTCCCCGTCTCGTGTTTCGATGGTGAGCAAGTTCTTTCCGCATCAATAGCCAGAACGGTGGCAACGCTACGGTTGTCGAGGTTGAGGGTGACAACCTTCGTCAAGCCGTCGCGGCGAATGTATAGCCCCTCACGTTCACGCAGCGACTCGAACAAATCGAGTTGCTGATCCGCCCGTTCAGGTTGAAGAGTTCGCCGTAATACTTCCGGTTGAAAGTGGCATCGGGCAAAAAGAGGAAAGAAGTGCAAGAATTGACGATGCTATCTGCGTTCTCGCCCAGGTCGTTCGCTGACTGACCTATCAAAGTCACGCCGCCAAGGTTCTTGCGGGCGGTTTTGATCGAAGCGAGCGCCGATTCTAGGAGCTGCTTGTTCTTCATGCTGGAGAAAATCTCCTCGATGAGAACGTGCTTGGGGGCTCCCAGATTCGCGGGGTTGTAAAGCACATCGTCAATTCGGCGGAGTATCCAGACCATTAGCGGCTCAATTAGGTCCGCATACTGGCTGTTGTTTACTCCTTGGAAGTCAAAGCACTCGACGCCAA
>CAVQVK010000078.1:0-4085 GCA_963717035.1 uncultured Acidimicrobiaceae bacterium
GTGCCATGCCAGCAATCATATGCCGATATCGGTATATGTCAAGCCGGGAGGAATCGGGCGGCTAAGTCATCGGCCAGGTCGCCAACGCTGTACGGGGGCGAGGGACCGTGAGATGGAGCCACTCCGCGAGCCGAATAGGTCACCCGATATCCCGAGTCTTTCAGTGCCGTGCTCAGACCGCCACATGTCCCACACGTTGTCGGCACCTGTTTTGCTGGGGTACTCACGCATCTCGACGGCCGAGCAGCACACCGCCGACCACGAGAGCGACAACGGCATACCCTCCGAGCAGGACGAGGCTGGTCCACGGGCCGAACGGATCACTGCCGTGGTAGTGGGCGGACATCATGACGGTACCGATGTTGGCCGGGAGAAAGCGACCGACGTCGCTGGTGTACGACGAGGGCAGGACGTCGGCGACGATCGGGAGGATGAACAAGACGCCCACGAACGTGCTGATTGCCGCGGCTGTCACCCTGATGATCGACGCCATTCCCAAGGCGAGGAGCCCGAGCGCAAGCAGATAGAGACCGCCGCTGAGGACGGCGCGCAGAACGCCGGGGTCGGAGAGTGTGGCCGCCGGTGCCTTGCCGTTGAGGATGCGTTGGCCGATGAAAAAGGCCACGAATGAGACGATCTCACCCACGATCAGGATTACCGATCCGAAGACGGCGACTTTGGCCACCAGTACGAGAGGCCGGCGAGGGACAGCGGAGAACGTGGCCCGGATGGTCCCCGTGCTGTACTCCGCGCTCATGATCAGCACGCCCAGCACGCCGATGGCCAGTTGAGCGAAGAGCAGACCGGACAGGCTGGAGCGGGTCGGGTCGAACGCCGCCTGGGCGGCATGCGAGCGGGTCGCCCACTTTGACGCTTGTGCCGAGGTGACGATGGCGCCCAGTCCGATCCCGACCACCGCTGTCGCCAGGAGCGTCCAGACAGTGGAGCGGACGGTGGTCAGCTTGGTCCACTCCGAGCCCAGTAACCCGCTGAATCGATAGCGGTCCTTCGTATGCGACGATGCTCGGGTAGCGGACACACTCGCCGTGTTCACCGCCGTCCGCCGTGTTCGGGGCCTGCCACGGTCGATGCCGTGCCGCCGCTGAATTCGATAGTGCCTTCGGTGGATTCCACAAATGCCTCCTCGAGTGATGCCGATTGGGGCGCCAGTTCGTGCAACAAGATCGACCGCTGCCAGGCGATCTGGCCGATGTTTTCCTGGTTCATGCCCCGTACCGAGATGGAGCGGTTCTCGCCTTCGAACGAGACCGAGGCGCCGGCCTCCTCCAGGGCTACCCACAGCTCGTCGAGCTGGGGCGAGCGAACCCGGATGTACGAATTCGAGTTCTTGGCCGTGAACTCGCCGATCGGCATCTCAGCGATCAGCCGACCTTTGCCGATGACGACCACGTGATCTGCCGTGAGCGCCATCTCATTCATGAGGTGGCTTGACACCAACACGGCTCGACCCTCGGCGGCCAGGCGCCGTAGGAGATTGCGTACCCAGCGGATCCCATCGGTGTCGAGCCCGTTCACCGGTTCGTCGAACATCAAGATGCCGGGATCGCCGAGCAGGGCAACCGCGATGCCGAGCCGCTGGCCCATGCCCAACGAGAACTGCCCCACCCGCTGCTGGGCCACCGACGACAAACCGACGAGGTCGAGCACTTCGTCGACACGCTGTCGTGGGATCTGATTCGTCCGGGCCAGCATCCACAAATGGGCCCAGGCGCTCCGACCGGGGTGGATCGCGCGCGCCTCGAGCAGGGCGCCCACCTCCTGCAGTGGCCACCCGAGGTCGCGGTAGGGGCGCCCGTTCACGGTCACCGCTCCGGCGTTGGGTGCATCGAGGCCCATGATCATGCGCATGGTGGTGGACTTCCCTGCCCCGTTGGGTCCAAGGAACCCGGTGACGTACCCGGGCTTGACGTCGAAGCTGAGATCGTCGACGGCGAGCTTCTCACCGTAGCGTTTCGTCAGACCCCTCGCCTCGATCGTGTTCGGGTGAGCGAGACTTGCGCCCTTCCACCGTGTCGCCACAGCCGCGGCTGCCGACTGACCGTCCCGCCCACCCGGCTGGTCGGGCTTCGGCACAGCTGACGCGATGGGTTTGTTGGTTGTCCGATCGCGCCGACGTTTGCGAATCCATAAGACGAGTCCGACAGCAGCGACGACAAGGAGCACGAGCCCGACGATCCTCAGCCCGTGGCTGCCGTGTTTCGCTCCGATCACCAGCGTCGTGTCGACTACTCCGAACATTGACTGCCTCCCATGTGGCCGCTCGACCGCAGGAGGTAGGCACGCAGCCGGACCGGGTCATCTTGGGCCATAACCAGGAGATTGGGTGTGAGTAGTGCATCGCCTGGAAGAAACTCGACCCGAGCCCAGGTCGCTGAGGGCACGCGGAACCCTAGAACGCCGGTAGCTATGGAGTCGGTACCGGCCTGGGGAATGTCATTCGTTGACTTCAATACCAACCCAACAAGCGGCCACGCGGACCCGAGACACATCCATAGGGGGGATCTTGCGGCCTTCTTTCAGCTTTCATTTCTGGTCTGCCGCTCTACGCTCCTCATCTGCCCGCGCTAACCGCGCCAGCGTGCGAGTGAACTCATCAAACGTCGCAGCGTCATTTTCGGCGACGAATACCTGTTCGGTGGCGCGCACAGCCCGCTCGATCACCGCAACGGCCTTGCGACCCTTGGCAGTAAGGGTTAACTCGGTTCTCCGCCGATCGACCCGATTGGTTCGTCGGTCGACGAAATCCGAAGCGACCAGAATGTCGACCACCTTCGAGACAGCCTGCTTGGTGACCCCCATTTCGCTCACCAGTTGGCCGGCATCATTTGCACCGGCAGCAAGTGCCATCAGTGCCCAGTACCCACGTTGGGGCAACTCTTCGAAACCCACCTCGGCCAAAGCGGTCGCGGTGGCGTCGCGATAGCGCTGGTTGAGGCGACGCAGCAGCCACGGCACGGGCGATCGAGGCTGAGGCTTGCCCTTGCCGATGCTGACGGTGCCGATGTTGACGGCCCGGGGGGTAGTAGTCATCTTGGTTGACTGTCTACCACAGGGACTGGTTTAATAGCGAACTGTGGCAGAAGCGATCTGCGTCGCACCCGTCGTGACAACTCGCCGCGTGCGACTGGCGCACAAGTCCACGACCAGGCCAACCAAAGCGATTTTGGTGATCCTTGGGGTATTCATCGCCGCCGGTCTCGGGATCTCATCCGGTGGCGGGGGCTCAACGGCATCAGCAAAGGGGGTGGAGCGAGTCTCGGGCGGACCGACGGGCAGCTACATCGTTCCGGCGGGGATCCACAAGATCAAGCACATCGTGGTGATCATCCAGGAGAACCGCTCGTTCGACTCGTACTTCGGCACCTTCCCCGGTGCCGACGGGATCCCGATGCAGAACGGAGTTCCGACGGTCTGTGTCAACGATCCCCAGACTGGTAAGTGCGTCGCGCCCTATCCCGACCACGCAGACATCAACGGCGGCGGACCGCACAACTATGCGAACGCGACCAGTGACATCGACGGAGGAAAGATGGACGGCTTCATCGCCCAGGCCGAAGCCGGCAAGCAGGGATGTGCAAACCCTACTGACCCGGCCTGCACCAATTCGGCTACGCCTGACACATCCATCACCAACGCTCTTCGGCTCCTCAAACTGCCTACTGAAGTTCAGTTACTGTTGGCGGAGCATCGGCTCTCGATGGGACACGCCCGCGCGGTCCTTGGGCTGCCGACCGCAGAGCAGCAGATCGAAGTTGCCGAGAAGGCCGCTGCGCAAGGCCTCTCAGTACGGCAAGTCGAGGCACTCGTTCAGGATCTTACTTCTGACCGCCCCAGAACCGGTCACAAGAAGGAAGCCGTCGTTGATCCGAACGTCAAAGCGGCCGTCGACGAGTTGGAACGCGCCCTTGGCACGCGCGTCCGGATCGTCGAATTGAGCGAGCAGCGGGGCCGCATCGAGATCGAGTATTACTCGCAAGTAGAACTCGACCGCTTATTTCAACAAATCACGGGAAGAAACTAGATTTGGTGCCGGTGGTAGGACTCAAACCTACGACCTACGGATT
>CAVQVK010000079.1:0-118720 GCA_963717035.1 uncultured Acidimicrobiaceae bacterium
GACGGATCAGGGGGGCGGTTCGTTGGCTATAAAGTTGCGACCACGTTCAGGGGGCTCATTGTGACCGATAGCGACGACCAGACCGACGACAAGAGCAAAGAGGACGCCCTCAAGGAAGCTGCTGCCCTGTTGGGGCCCGGATCCGTGGGCGAGGTGGTTAGGAACTTCAAGAAGAGCCTCAAAGCTCGAAATTATCGGCGATGCTGCTGGCTTCCTTGACGCAGAGCTGGCCGAGCTCGATCTGAGCGGGCTCGACCTGGGCTTTCTGGATCAACCCGGATGGGGTGTGTCCGGTCGACCTCGCGTGGTCGGCCCGGACTCGGAGATCGTCCTCTACATCCCGACGGGGACTGGCACGCTCCAGAGGGTGGACAAGGCGAAACCGGTTGAAGCGTTTCCCTTTGTTGTCCGCCGCTCAGCTGAAGGCTTGGCATTGCCCGATCGGTCCTGAGGGGTGGCTCATGGAACGGCTCGGCTACTGAGCGACTTCTTCGCCCTGCCACCGGACCTGCCCGTGCCGGTCGACGATGGGGCCGCAGATCACCTCCGAGGTTCCGCACTACCTCCGCTGACACTGGCGGGCACCGACGGAAGAACGGTAACGCTCGACCAGCTCGGACCGGGTAGGACCGTCGTGTATTTCTACCCTTTGACCGGACGACCGGGATTCGACCTTCCCGACGGATGGGACCGAATCCCCGGCGCCCGAGGCTGCACTCCGGAGGCATGCGACTTCCGAGACCACCACGCCGACCTCCGTGCTGCCGGTGCCCGGAGCGTCTTTGGCGTGTCGAGCCAGGAGACCGAGTACCAGCGCGAAGTGGTCGAGCGCCTCCAGTTGCCGTTTTCGATGCTCTCAGACCCTGACCTAACCCTCGCGGCGGCGCTCGGATTGCCGACCTTCGTGTCTGACCGACATCGGCTGTACCGCAGGCTCACCCTCATCGTGGGCGGTGGCCGCATAGACCACGTCTTCTATCCCGTCTTTCCACCCAACGAGCACGCGGAGGAGGTCCTTTCCTGGTTCAGAACCCAGCGGCCTCAGTGACCCACTTTCAGCGCTGCTTGCCATTCAGGAATAGGTCAATGGCCTTTTCGATTCGACGTTGACGCGTTTCGTCGGTTTTCGCCGCGTTGATGTTGTCGACGTGGTAGCGCTGCAAGCTGTTCGACAGCGTGTCGAAGAAGGCGCGTGCCTGCTTGTTGGCTTTGAACGCCTGGGCGAGGTCCGACGGAATGTCCACCGGACGCGGTCCGGTTGAAACCGTGAGCGTCACGTGGATTGCATCGCCACCCTTCAGTCCGGTTGCAGTACGAATGGCTGCGCTCACGCTGATCAAGTGCTTGCCACCCATCACGCCGACAGTGTTTCGGTATTGGTAGCCGTTGACGTCGACGATTACCGAAGGTCGCTTCCCTGCGCCGAGTTCTTCGATCAGTGCAGGAGGAACGACGATGCCAGTGTTCTTTCCGGTAGCCGTCAGCGTCGTGTCGAACGTGACGCTCGGGGGAGTCGATCTCGCAGCCATCTCGGCTACACCCTTTCCCGTAGCAGCCAGCTCGACTGGGAAGCAGCCAGTCTGTACAAGTACACAGAAACGGTAGTGAGCCAGGCGAAGCCGACGATGATCCCGGCCGTGAGCGTGAGGTTGTAGGCAATCTCGTGGTTATTGGCGAGGACGACGCCGGACAGGTCGGCGAGCAAGAACACCACACCTGAAGCGACGCTCAGCCTTGCGCGCCAGTGATCACCCAGATCGGCGAAGTAAGACGCCATCACAAAGGTCGCCACGATGAGTCCCAGGAATCCGAGCGAGCCAAAGACCAGATGCAAGTTTCCGTGCAGAGTCGTGGTGAGCGCCTTGCCTGCTGCCGTCCCCGGGGGGAACCCATAGGAGGGGTCGGCTTTGAAAATGCTCGCACCAATCATTCCCACACCGAAGAGCGCAACCAGGCCAGCTATCCAGCGTGACCGGCGGCCCGGAGGAAGTGCTCGTTGCATGCCGATGGCGCCGGCAATGACCATGGCCTCGGTCAGCAAAAAGTTGACGACTTGAATCCATCCAAGGCGCCCGTCGGACAGAAGGCTCGCCGGGTGGCGACGAAGATCAAATCCCGTGCTCGTAAAGGCCTGAATGAGCGAGATGGCGATATAGAACGGCCCGGCGACGACGCCGTAGCCGAGCAGTGACTTCATGACCCGGGTCGCCGGATCGCCGTCCGCACCCCTTGTCCCTCGGCTGCTGCCCACCTGCGTTGCTTGTAACGCGTCAGCCATGTCACCTCCGTTTAAGTACTAGACCGTATAGTACTGAAACGGTACTGTACTGTCTAGTACTTCAATGAAAGTATTGGACACGATGAGCGAGCAGGACCTCGGACCTAGTGTCAAATCCCCGACACAACCGGTACCCGACCCGGCTGTCGAGCCGATCGGCCGCACTCGCACACACCGAAAGAGGCACGACATCGTCGAGGCGGCCACCCAGCTGTTCCTCGAGCAGGGCTACCAGGGGACCAGCATGGATGAGATCGTGGCGGCAGCCGAGGTCTCGAAACAGACTGTCTACAAGCAGTACGTCGACAAACAGCAACTCTTTGCCGGCATTGTCCTAGGGATCACCGAACGGGCAGAAGGAATCGCAGAGACCATCGCCAACCTCTTCGGCGAGATCGTCGAAGTAGAAGTGGGGCTCGTGCGCCTTGCTCGGGTGTATGCCGCCGCGGTCGTCAACCCACAGGTGCTGCAACTTCGCCGACTGGTCATCAGCGAGGCCGACCACTTCCCCGAGCTCGCCCAGGCTTACTTCGAACGAGCACCCGGCCGAGGACTCGAAGCCATCGAAGTGGGCCTACAGGGACTCGTTGATCGCGACTTGCTCCGGATAGACGATCCGGCGACCGCGGCTGGTCATTTCGCCTACGTCATACTCGGACCCATGATCGATAAGGCGCTCTTCCATCCTCATTCCAAAGTTACCGAGTCAGAGATCGAATACCACGCCGTCACTGGCGTGCGCGTGTTCCTCGCGGCCTACACCTGATGCCTTCAGGATCGACAACTCCGGCTTCGAGTCAGGCTTTGGACCAGACCCGGACGTAGTCAACCCGCATCGTCGACGGGGCGGCTATCGGACCGCCGGGCCCGTTGACCGCGTCGTTCAGGATCAAGTACATCGGTGCCGACGTGACGCCCGTCGTGATGTGGCCCACCGCTCTGCCGTCGCGGTAGTAGGTGATGAACCCTGGCTCCCAGTCAGCCCCGTAGGTGTGCCAACCGGTGAAGTCCTCGTTGGCACAAGCCCCGACCTCTCCCAGGCTGCCGTGAAAGCGATAACACGCCCGCCCCTCGAGCCCTTCGAGAATGTCGATCTCCCCGTCAGTTGGCCACACCTGACCGTCTGCCCACCAGGCAGGCCAGTTGGCGATCTGCCCCCCGGAGCCGGGCAAATAGAGGCGCGCCTCGAAATAGCCGTAGGTGAACTCGGCTTTGCCGTCGCTGTTGACCATTCCTGACCGATACGGGTAGGTCGTGCCGTCGACCGTGCACGAAGAGGCCACCACCGACAAGTTCAGTGAGCCACCCGATTCCGTGACCTGGCTCGGGTCGTAGCACGCTTGCTCGTAGCTGTTCACGGGAGGAGTGGCACCCGAAGCGAGCCACCCGGTGCTCCACTTGGATCTGTCCAAGGCGCTTCCGTTGAACTCATCATCGAACCGCAACGTCCAAGTCCCACCGATCCCCGTCGGCCGGATACCGGCAGGCGCCTGCCCCCCAGTCGAGCTCTGGCCATTTCCTCGCGGCAAGGAGCCAGAAGAACCGCATGATCCTGCGAGCACCATGACGGCAAGCGCGGCGATGGTCAGCGAGGCGCGTCGCTGCCTCGGTAGTCGAGACCTCAATCGCACATCATGATCTTTCAGAATTAGGAGCCTTTGTGGTGCCCCAGCAGAAGCGCGTGCGCAGGAGTGGAGGTAAGAGAGCGTTCTCGGCGAAGACCTCTTCCAAGTCTGGTGCGTCGACCCGATTCATCCTGAATGGATTCCCTTTGGCCAGTAAGGACTCGGTAGTCAGATCGAGCCGGCCAGATGCCGCTCACTTAGTTAGTCCTTGGGAGGCGCGACAGCGAGCATCTCTTTGAGAAGTTCCTCCCAGGAAACCGACTCCCACCCTGAACGCTCTGCCTCGTCTTTCCCGATCCTCACTGCATCATCGACCCATTGGATCTCAACATCCTGTCCGGGGCCTACTCCATCCGGTTTCGCTCCGAACTCGGCACCGAAGATCATGTCCTTCCAAAGAATGTGCTTCTCTTTGAGGCCTTTAACGAGATGACTGTGTTTCGACCCCTGGGACGCCTCTGCAACTTCTATTGCCCAATCAGCGCAATGCCAAGCTCGTCGAAAGTCGCCATGATGAGTCGTTTTTGCGATCCGGTCTGCGTAGGAAGAGAGCTTGGTCTTCTCACCTTCTGGCAGGCTCGGCCCGATCTCCTGAACGAAGTACACGATGATCGGGGACGGACTCTCTGAATCAGGCATATAGCAAAGCGTACCTCCCGGTCCGTCGACGCGACGGGCAGGGAGCGACTTCAGGTCGAGTAGGAGTCGAGCGCCATCTCTCGATCGACGAAATTGCTTCCACGCGATGGACGGGTCTTTAGCCATGAAGATCAGACCAGCGATCATCAGCAACGGCCCACCTATACAGGGGACCACCACAAATGGTGCCACGACGTGACGTCGACGGCTCTGGTCCAACGCAGCGTGCTCCGCACGCGGCACTGTTGGGGGCCCAGGCTCCGGCCTCGCTCGCCTCGAGGTAGGCCTCTACGATTGGGTCCGAGACACAGGGGGCATGTGTATGGTGACCAAGCGACCGGAGAGCGGGTGAACGGCGAGTGGCCGCCGTGCCTGTTCCTGGTCTTCAGCAACGCCCGTCACGGTGACGACGACGCATTGGCCCGCTGGTACATGGAGATGCACGGGCCTGACGCCTTCAAGAACCCGGCGTTCTCGGCACTTCACCGCTATCAGGCCATCGGTGACTACGACGCCCGCTTTCTTGCTGTCTGGGAGTGCGCCTTCTCCTCGCTCGAGGATGCCCGCTCGCAGATCGTCCCGCGTTCGGCCGGACTGCGGGACAAGAGCCGGATCACCGACGACCTCATCGTCGTGTGGTCGAGCATGAACTTCCTCACCGGCGGGCCTGCATCGATGGATCCTGGCCCCGCTGACCCGGGCCCTATCGATCCGGGCCCGGCCGCCACCGTCACCCTGGTTGAGGGAGGGTACTTCGAGGAGCCTGCGGCCAACACCTACCGGTACGGCGGCATCGTGCTCTACGAGAGCCCGAGTGCTCCGGCGTCCGTTGTCCGGGCCTGGTCCGACCGCGGCAAGGAGGGCATCGCTCCTCACGGGCCGTACCGAAACGTGTTCGACCACCCCGAGACGTGGCCTCCGGCCGGCGCGGCGGCGGTTGACCCATGGATCAGCCACTGGCGACCTATCGGCTCGCTCCGTCGGGACGACGAGCGATGACGGACGCCATCATGCATCCCAACCTCATCCCAACGATCTACATCCCAACGTCATGCATCCCAACCAGGAGGAACGATGACCAGCACGAGCGCACCCCCGATTCCCGGCCGCCAGACCACACGCACGTACCACCTGATCTCGGCCGACAGCCACGTCAACGAGCCGCCGGACGTGTGGACGGATCGGATGCCCACGGCCCTCCGTGATCGGGCGCCGCGTCTCGAGCACTTCCAGGACGGAGACGGCTGGGTGTTCGAAGGGGTGCGCGACCCCCTCCCCATCGGGCTCAGTGCCTGTGCCGGCCAAGAGCCGGAATTGCGGCGGGCCTGGGTGCGCTTCGAGGACATCCGGCCCGGCGGCTGGGACCCGGCGGCTCGCATCAAGGAGATCGATCGAGCCGGGGTGGACGCCGAGGTCCTCTATCCGAGCCCGCGGCTGTCCATGGCCATATCCGCCACCTCCGATCCCGCCCTTCACCTGGCCCTCGTGCAGGGCTACAACGATTGGCTGGCCGAGTACGTGGAGCACGATCTCACTCGATTCCGGGCTCTGCCCATCCTCCCCAACCGGGGGCACCAACAGGCCATGGGCGAGATCGAGCGCGTCGGCAGCCGGGCCTCCACGGGCGGTTTCCTGATCGGGGCCTTCCCGGGCGGGACGCTAACCCCGCAGCCGGACGACGAAGTTGTCTTCGCAAGACTCGCCGAGCGCAACCTGGCCATGCACGTACACGTGGCGCTGAGTGTGGCCGAGCCCGTGGTGGCTGCTACCTCCAACTCGCTTCCGGCCGGGACGGGCAGCCACCGCTACGCGGGTGCCGCCGAGCCGCTCACCCAGATGATCGTCACTGGCGTGTTCGACCGCATCCCGGCCCTGCAGATGGTCTTCGCCGAGGTTGACTGCGGATGGGTGCCCTACTTCAAAGAACAGATAGACGACGGCTATCTACGCTACCGGTTCCGGTACGACATCCAGAAGTTTCCGAGTGAGTACGTCAGGCAGCATGCCTATTTCACCTATGTCACCGACGGGTACGGCATCGACAACCGACACCGCATCGGCGTCGACCGCATCATGTGGTCGAGCGACTATCCCCACGGCAACTCCAACTATCCCGACGCGTGGTCGCCGGTCAAGGCATCGATGTCGGGTGTCGCCGAGCACGAGCGGATCGCCATTCTCGCTGGAAACGCAATGACCCTGTACCACTTCGGCGCCTGACGTGACTTCCAGAGCCCCCAGCGTTTTTTGCTGCACCATCACCCCTTTCGATGCGCAGCAGCGGCTGGACGAAGAGGGCCTGCAATTCCTGGTCGAGCGTCTGGCTGGGTGGTGGAGTCGGGGCATTCGTCGGTACGTCGTCACCCGGCGAGGGCTTCGCCCTGACGTTGGCGGAGACCGAACGTCTCTACGGCGTCACCAAGGAAGCCATGGCCGGTCGGCAGCCGGTGCGGGTCATGGGAGTGGAACCTCACAGCGCCGACGAGACCTACCAGCTCATCAGGATCGCCGAATCGGTCGGGATGGATGCTATGCAGCTCTACTGCCTGGACCTGGGTCATGGCAACCAGCCGATGCCGGCAGAGCTCGAGCTGTTCTTCCGCACCAACCTCGAGCGCATGAACATCCCGGCCGTCCTGTCCACTCATTTCATGCTCGGCTACATGATCCCGATCGACATGCTCGGCCGCCTGATCGACGACTACCCCCACATCATCGGGATCAACTGCACGACGCGGGACCTCGACTACCTCAAATCAGTGCTCGAACTGGCCGATGGCCGGGTCGACGTGCACGTGGGTGGCCCCCAGCTGGCGCTGACTGCACTGGAGCTCGGCGGACAGGGCTTTTTGTGCACAGAGGCGATCCTCGCTCCAAAGCTGTGCGGGTCCGTGATCAGGCACTTCGACGACCACGAAGACACGCTGGCGGTCGCCGCCCACGACAGGATCATGCGCCTGGCCGCCATCAACACCTGGCCGGGGGGAAGCCTCCGGTTTACCAAGTCGGCGCTCCGCGTCCTCGGCCTGCCCGGTTGGCATCTCCGTCCTCCGTACCTGCCGCTCGACGACGTTGCCCTCGAGCAGATTGCCCGAGGGTTGGACGAACTGGAGATAGCGGACACCCCGAGCTGATTACGCCCTAAGGCGAACGGGTAGTTCCCTCCTCGAATGAGGAACCTTCTCGCCCGCTATTTGAGCTGGTCGGGGGCTGTGGAACGCAGCCGCCCCCCGAACCCGGCTGGATTGCTCGCCTTGGGGGCATTGTTCCTAGTCATCGGGCTGATCGTGTTGGTGGTAGCCGCGGTCAAGGGATCGCTCATGGTCATCGTCGGCATAGCCGTGCTGCTCGAGGGGCCGCCGTTGTTCTGGCGATCGCACCGGGATCACCGACGCCTTGAGGCGTACAAGCACCCGCCTTCGCTGCGTTTATCGTCGAATAGACCAGCCGGGCTACCCAGCGGTCGGTCAACCCGTCGCTCCGCGAGGTGATCTCCAGTGGGAGACCATTCCGGGCTTGGTGGAGGACGCCGCCGCACAGGTCAGATGGGTAGTGACGGTGAGTCGGCCTGTAGGCGGGATCCTGTGCACCCTCGTATGAGGGATAGGTGGCCATCCATCTGAGCGGTCCACCTGGGGGTGGCATCCATACGGATGCCGGACGGGCAGCCCATGCCCCCTGTTCGACCTTGCTCCGGGTGGGGTTTACCGAGCCGACCGGGTTGCCCCGGTCGCTGGTGCGCTCTTACCGCACCGTTTCACCCTTACCTGTGCCCGACCGTGAGGTCGGGCCATCGGCGGTCTGTTCTCTGTGGCACTGTCCTGCGGGTCGCCCCGACTGGCCGTTAACCAGCACCCTGCCCTATGGAGTCCCGACCTTCCTCGACCCGATCCTGCCGGACGCAACATGCTTCCGAGAGGCCGAGCCGCGACCACCCAGCCGACTCACCGTCGCCCCTATGCTCGCACACCAGGTCATTGGGGGGAGACACTCCGTCACCGGCGGGTAACAGCCCCGCTCTAATGTGGCGCCGTGGCCCCACCCCTTCCACCCGCTGCCGATCTCGGGCTCGGGGACCGGCCGTCCCTGTCGATCGCCGATCTCTACGGCCGGGTGGACCGGGCCCTGCGAGCCGCCCTGCCTGGCCAGATCTGGGTGTCGGGCGAGGTGCGGTCGTTCAACGTGAGCTCACGGGGGCACTGCTACATCGACCTGGTCGATCCGACCGGGGCCCACGACACCGGCTCTCCCGTCTTGAAGGTGGTGTGCTGGTCGAGCCGTTGGTCCCGGGTTCGGACCACCCTCGACCAGTTGGGCATCACCCTCAATGCCGGCCTGGTCGTTCGGGTCCGCGGCGAGGTGCAGCTCTACAAGCCCCGGGGTGACATCAGCTTCATCCTCTCCGAGTTCGACACCGACGCCTTGCTCGGCAAGCTGGCCGCCGAGCGCGCCCGGGTCATCAAGGCGCTGACCGACGAGGGGCTGTTGGACGCCAACCGGTCATTGGCCATCCCTCCCGTACCGCTCCGCATCGGTCTGGTGACCAGTCCCGGCACCGAGGGCTACCGGGACTTCCTGGGCCAACTCGAGGCGTCCGGTTTCGCCTTCGACGTGCGGGTTGTGGCCACCCAGGTCCAGGGCCGGGACGCGCACAAGACGGTGGCGAGGGCCATCACCGGCCTGGCTGCCACCGACTGCGACCTCATCGTGGTGGTGCGGGGCGGCGGGTCCAAAGCCGACCTGGCCGCCTTCGACTCCGAGGCGGTGGCTCGGGCCGTGGCCACTTCCGCCGTGCCCGTGTGGACGGGCATCGGACATACCGGTGACCAATCCCTGGCCGACGAGGTGGCCAATCGGTCCTTCATCACCCCGACCGAATGCGGCCAGGAGCTGGCCCGGCGGGCCGAGATCTGCTGGGTGGCCGCCATGGATGCGGGCGACGTGCTGGGACGCCTGGCCGGCGAGCTCGTCGCCCGGAACGGTGACCACCTGGGCCGCGCCCGACGCCGGCTGGCGACGGGGGCCCGAATGCAGTTGGGACGCCACGGTGATCGGCTGGCCCACCGGGCTCAGGCTGTGCGTGGTGTGGTCCAAGGCCAACTCGACGTGCACAGCCAAGTCCTATCCGGACAGGGCACGGCGATTGCCAAATCGGCGATCAGGGCGATGGAGTATGCAGACCGGGCCATCGTCAGGCGGGCGACGTTGCTGGCGGCCCTGCCCGAGCGCCGGCTCGAGGTGGACGAGCGACAGGTGACCCAGTGGAGGCGCTTGTTGTCTGCGTACGACTACCAGCGACAGCTCGAGCGTGGGTACTCGGTCACCCGTAACCCAGGTGGCGCCGTGGTGCGGTCCGTGACCGGGGTCGGGGCCGGCGACACGCTCGTCACCCAGGTGGCCGACGGCGTCATGGTGTCGGTGGTGTCCGATGGTGAGCCGGACGGGCCGACGAACGAGCCGACGAGGGACAACGATCGAGAGCGATGAAGACGAGGAGCGAATCCATGGCACGAGAAACTAGTGGTGGGGCCGGCGACCCGGAGGTGAACGGTGGCGGGGTGTCCGACCTGACCTACTCGGCCGCCAGCGAAGAGCTCGATGCCATCATCGGGGAGTTCGAGGCGGGTGTCATCGACGTCGACCGGTTGGTGGAGCGACTGGAGCGGGCCACGGCGATCGTTGACGAGCTCGACCGGCGCCTGCGGCGGACGCGGATGCAGGTGGAGGAGCTGGTGCCACGGCTCGAGCGGATCGGCCGGCCGTCCGAATCGGGTACGACCGAGGACGAAGCGACTTGACGGGGACGAGATCCTCGAAGAGGTCTACGTCGACGAGAACGAGGAAGCGGTCGAGTACGAATACGAGGACGAGGGAGCTTCGAACGCGGGAGCTCCGGACGGGGAGGCCCCACCCGGGCTCTTCTGACCCGTGGCTTCCTGAACGGGTGTCACCCCGCTCGCCGCGTCACCATCCCGGCAACGTCCCCCATGGACAGCGACTGCATACCCTCGACGGTGGACAACCGGTCGAACTCGTCGAGGACACGCTCGAGAATGGCGAAGTTTTCGGACCAGTCCTGGGCAAAATTCTCCGGGTGCCACCAGAGATGAAAGATTTCGCCGCGCCGGGCCACGTGGCGCATCCCCGCGTGCAGCCGGGCCAGTCGAAGGGGCTCCAGTCGCTTGCGGCCGGGATCGAACGGCCGCAGAAAGGCGCTGGCCGGCACGTCGCAGAGGCCCGACGGCTGGAGCACCTCGTTCCATGCGGTAGTCGAGAGAGGAGAAACGCCTATGTAGGTATCGGCCAATCTGGCCCCGCGGTGCAGGATGGTCTGGTCGCCCATTCGCCGAGCCACGTGGCCCCACGTGGGCTGGGGACCCCGGATGCAGAGGAATCCCATGTCGAGGACAGCGTCGGCGTACGCCGGGTTCCACTGGTTACGGGGGAGCACCAGACTCGTCAACTCCAACCCGCGCCGTCGGGCAATGGACTTCGCCGCGGCAAGATCCGCCCGCAACGTTGTCTCGCACTGTCCCGGTTCGAGGCAGTAGTAGTGGGAGAAGGTGTGCGATGCCACTTCCTGGCCGGCGGCGCCATCGATCAGGTCTATCAGGGAGCCGGCCAGGTGCTCGGGGTCCTGTTCCTCGTCGGGTCCGATGGGCTCGTCATAGGGATCGAGCTCGGCACGCTCGTACGTTGGTCGCTGCTTGGGCAGATGGTCATCGAGCTCACGACTTGTCGAGGCGAACAGGAATCCGACGGTGGCCCAGGTGGCGCTGATGTTCCGGGACCCGAAGGCGGAGACCAGGCCGGCCACGGCCCGGCGGGCCTCAATCAGGCGCCCATACCGGGCGTCTTGGCGCCCAACGTGATCCCGGACCCCCCAATGCAGTTCGAAGTCGAGCGAGATGACGAGGGCGCCGGGCGCCTTGGGCTCGCTCACCGTTACCTCCACCCCCTCACTGTGTCGGACGCCGGGGACGCACCGCTCCTACGTCACGATCGATGGTACCGGCGCGGCCGACCGAAGGTCGGGTCCGTTGACCAACGGCGCTCACCGCACCCCCTGGTTCCACCTGCGCCGGAGATAGCCCCAGATCGTCGGGTGATAGTCGAGGCCCGAGCCGGGGGCGATGCCGTCCAGAGTCGGCTCGAGAGCTGCACCGGCCAGTACCTTGTCGACCTGGGCTGCGAGCAATGGAAGTCCGGTCACAAGGTGCAAGTAGGGGTAGCTGGCGAAGGAATCCTCGCTGGTTACTTCGAAGACGCACTGGGCCAGGATGCCTCCCGTGTCGATGCCGGGATCCACCAGATGCACGGTGCTGCCGACCCATTCGGGATGCTGATCGGCAAGCGCCCAGTATCCGCCGTGCACCCCCCGGTAACGAGGGGTGATGCCGGCGTGCAGGTTGATGACCGGGCAACCAGCCGAGCCCAACACTCGGGGGCTGAGGATCCTGGTCCCGTTGACCACCACCATGGCCGGCCGAAGCGAGGTGAGCAGGGAGACCGTGTGCTCATCGTTGACGGACGGCACTCGGTGGTGGGGGGGTCGGGGCGTTACGTCGAGCGAGGCGGCGGCCAGGATGGCGGCCCGGCGGCGCGCACCGCGGCGCCTGAGGACGGGCTGGAGCAGGACCACGAACAGGACCTGACCGGCGGCGGAGGGCCACCCCACTCGGCGGGCCCGCCGCCGGGCCATCACCAGGCGCGACGGTGGGCGCTCCATGACCACAACCAAGTCAGGAACTCGGGGGGCCAGGAAGTTGGCGACGATGTCCGTGCTGTCGCCCGGACCGGCCAGGAGCAACACCCGCCCGTCGTGCGTGGGACACGCCGTTCGCCCCCTGGCGTAGCCGCGTTGTCGGCGTCACTGCTCATCCGTCGGGTGCCGATCAGGTTGCCCGTTCTCGTCGATACCCGGGGCTGGCCGGCCCCATCAGTGCGTCTCCTGGAACCAGGCCACGGTGGCCCGTAAACCGTCTGCCAGCGGAGTCGGCCGGACTTCTGGGAACATCGCACACAGCCGGGCGTGATCGGCCTGTGATTGACGTACATCGCCGGCACACGGTTCGACGTGCTCTCGGTCGAGCCGGTGGCCCACGGCCCCCTCCAATGCCGCGATCAACTCCAGAAGAGATACCCGCGAGCCGAAGGCCAGGTTTACCGGTGCAGGATCAGTCACCCGACGACGGATGGCATCGGCCAGCACGGCGACGACGGAGTCGACGAAGGTGAAGTCGCGGGTCTGAGTACCGTCTCCGTGGACCGGCAATGGGCTTCCGGCGAGGGCACACGACACGAAGGCCGGTACCACTGCGGCGTAGGCGTGGCCGGCGGGCTGGAGCGGGCCGAAGACGTTGAAAAATCGGAAGGCCAGCACCGGAAGCCCGAACGAGCGGCCGTAGGAGAGGGCGTACGCCTCGGTGGCAAGCTTGCTGGCGGCATAGGGGCTGACCGGTTTGGGCACCATGTCTTCTCGCTTGGGTACGGCCGAATTGGCTCCGTACACCGAGGAGGAGGAGGCCACGACGACATGGGGCATGCCGTGACGCCTCGCTGCTTCCAGGACCATCATCGTCCCGGTGGCGTTGACTTGATGGGTGGCCATGGGATCGGCGAGTGAGCGGGGCACCGACGGCCGGGCGGCCAGGTGCACGATGGCCTCGGCCCCCTCAATGGCACCATCGAGATCGTCGGCATTCAAAATGGAACCTTCCCTGAGCTCGACCGAGCGGAGAGCCGGACAGATTTGGCGCGAGCCGGTCGACAGGTCGTCGAAAGCCACCACGTGGTCGACGAAATCCTGGCTGTCGAGCATCCGGCAGAGGTTCGCACCGATGAAGCCGGCGCCGCCGGTGACGACGACCTTCATCGCCGGCGATGGGTCACAGCGACTCGACCTTCGGCCCCCGGATCCGGTTGCGGGTGTCGAGCACATAGCGCGCGTGATCCCGGACCATGTCGTAGTCGAAACGATCGTGATCCGTCACCACCACCACCGCGTCGGCCTGCTCCACCTCCTGCTCGGTCAACTCGACATGGTGGAGCCCGGTGGCGCCGGGTTCCAGGTGCGGATCGGCAATCCGGACGACGGCACCGAGCGCTGAGAGGATCTGGGCGATGACCACACCAGGAGACTCCCGAGCATCACCCGTGTTCCGCTTGTACGCCACTCCCAACAGCAGCACCCGTGAGCCGTTGACCGAGCGCTTGTCCCGGTTGAGAGCCATGGAAATGCGGGACACCACGTAGTCGGGCATGTGGGCGTTGACGTCGTTGGCCAGCTCCACGAACCGGAAGGGCTGACCGAGACTCCGGCGCACCTTCCACGACAAGTAGCTGGGATCTATGGGCAGGCAGTGTCCCCCGACTCCCGGACCGGGCGTGAACCTGAGGTAGCCGAACGGCTTGGTCGAGGCCGCATCGATTCCTTCCCAGACATCGATGCCCATCGCCTCGGCGAACACTGCCAATTCGTTGACCAGAGCGATGTTCACATGGCGGAAGGTGTTCTCCAACAGCTTGGTCAGCTCGGCCACTCGAGTGCCCGACACCGGTACGGTGCGATCGACCAGACGATCGAAGAACGCCTGCACCGCCATCAGAGAGTCCTCGTCGATTCCGGATACCACTTTTGGGGTGTTGACGAAGTGCCAGGTCGGGTTGCCTGGGTCGATTCGCTCTGGGCTGTAGCCCACGTGGAAGTCGCGGCCGGCCACCAGACCCGACCCCTCCTCGAGGAGGCCCGCCACCAGGTCCTCGGTGGTCCCCGGGTAGGTGGTCGATTCAAGGATCACCGTGGCTCCCCGTCGCAGCGAAAGGGCCAGCATGGTGGCTGCGTCTCGGACATGGGTGAGATTCGGTGCTCCGTCCGTGAGGGGCGTGGGGACGTCGATGACGGCCACGTCGAATCCACGCGTCCGTTCCGGGTCGTCGGTGGGCTCATACCGACCGGTTCCCAGGGCCCACGACAACTTGTCGGCGGTGATGTCCTCGACGAACGAATCACCGGCAGCCAATCGCTTGACCCTGGCCTCGTCCAGATCGAAGCCAATGACGTCGAATCCCACCTCGACCGCTCGAATGGCCACGGGGAGGCCGGCGTAGCCCTGTCCGACGACGACCAGGCGATCCGCTTTCGAATGAACCACTAAACCCCCTTGGACGTGTCTTCGTCGCCGGCGGTCTCTAGCCTCGCGGCGAAGGGGGGAATCGGAAAGACGCCGTCGATCTCGATGTCCGCAGTAGTGACATCGGGATAGGCATCTTCTTCCTCTTCGATTCCGGCCAGGGCGAAGAGCAGGCGGCGTACCCGTTCCGCGTCGTGCCGTCGGGTGGCGTCGGCCAGTCGGTCGATGTTGGCGTCCAACCATGTCTGGGGCGAGGGGATGGGGATCAATCGGGATATTGAAGCGTGCTCCGTCTCAACGACTTGCTCTTGAGACTCCCGAAGGTTCTCCCACAGCTTTTCACCGGATCGGCTGCCGACAATTTTGATCGGAATGTCCAGGTCGACGCGAGCACCCGACAGCTGGATCATCTGTCGGGCGAGGTCGATGATGGGGACCGGGTCGCCCATGTCGAGCATGAAGATGTCTCCGCCCTTCGACAGCAGCGATGCCTGGAGTACCAGTTGCACTGCCTCTTGAACGCTCATGAAGAATCGGGTCATTCTCGGATCCGTCACCGTCACCGGTCCACCCGACCGGATCTGGCGGCTGAATGTGGAGATGACGCTGCCCCGACTGCCCAGCACGTTCCCGAACCTGACGGCGCAATAAGCGCGGTCCCGAGGAGACCGGCACAAGAGCAGTTGCTCGGCGGCCCGCTTGGAGGCGCCCATCACGTTCGAGGGCCACACCGCCTTGTCGGTCGAGATAAGCACGAACCGAGCCACCCCCATGGCGGCCGAAGCCTCGATCACATTGAGCGTGCCGAATACATTGGTCCTGGCCGCCTCGACCGGGTGTTCCTCGAGCATGGGCACATGCTTGTGGCCCGCGGCGTGGAGCACGACTTCGGGCCGGTATTTCTCGAAGGTCGCCACCAGCGTGTCGCGGTCGGTGATATCGACCAGAGCCTGTTGACAGGGGCCGTCGACCCCCGCCACGGTGTCGTAAATGTGCGTTTCGTCGTGGTCGAGGAGGACCAGCAGCGCGGGATCGAACCCGGCGATCTGGCGGCAGATCTCCGAACCGATTGAACCTCCGGCCCCGGTGACCAGGACCCGGTGCCCTTCTATCGACCGACGGACCCCTTCCAGGTCCGTTGCCACCGGGGTTCGCCCCAGTAGGTCCTCGATACGCGGCTCGCGGGCCCTTCGGATGGCGAAAATGCCGCTCGGGCCATTTACGACGTCGCGCATCGTGGGGAGTACCTTCATGCTGATACCGGCCGTCTCTGCCGCTCGCAGCACGTCGCCGATCACTTCCGGCGAGGCTTCGGGGATGGCCAGCAGAACCTGCTGGAGCATATAGCGGCTGGTCGAGGCGGGAATGTCTGCGATGCTCCCAACCACCGGCACACCCACGAGGGACATCCCGTGCACCGAGTTGTCGTCGTCGAAGACGGCCACCGGGACAAGTCCGGCATCCGGGTATCGGAGCATCTCGCGAATGGCAGTCGCCGCCGCAGTGCGACTCCCGACGATCGCCACCCGCAAGCCGTTGCCCCTGGAGCCCCGTTGCCAGGCGAAGATACGCGAGTGGAAGCGGACCACGCTCATCCCCACGGAGGCGAAGAGCAGGCCGACGATAATCACCGCGGGCGTCACCAATTCCAGTGCCGGCAACGCGCAAGAGCGGATATAGGAGCAGCAGAACGGCGGCGATCGTTCCGGTCGAAAGGACCATCTGGCGGGCTTCTTCGAGACCGGCGTGGCGCCAAATGCGGCCATACAGACCGAACACGCGGTTGGAGGCCAAGGTCACGATCACCACCAAGAGCATGAAAACGTCGAAGTGCCAGCCGTATGCGGCCGGGGCCACGTTGCGGAAGTAGATGACCTCGGAGGCGCTGAAACCGGCCACGACGCAGGCTGCGTCGAGCACCATGAAGAGGAGCTGGGCGCGTACCCGGCTCGCCAACACGGCGATCTGTCGTGAGCGGTTCACCGACCGTTGTGCTGCCAGATTGCCCCGACGGTCCGCCGGATCCGAGTAGCCGTGCGCACCGGTACATGCGCCACGGTCTCAGCCCGTTCGTTCGCTGAGGCTGCGTTTCCGCCATCGAAATGCCGACACCCTGGATTACCCAATTGTTGCCCCCGATGCGCCTATCTGAGTAATATACTCAGTGCGTTTCAATCTGTATAGTCCCAGCGTAACTAGTACAAATGGGTGAGGACGGGGACTAGTTCAAATGGTTGAGTACGTCGAGATCATGGCCCGAAAGCATCCGTTCTCGAGCCGGTCCGTCAACCCAATCGTTGCTTCTTCGGGTGCATGTACCCATAATCTCCACGATTGAACTTGGTGATCTGGCTCGGTAGCCTTCATTCGCCGCGTATTCGAACTTTGGCCGCGTATTCGAAGTCTGGAGAGCGATGGAGTGGAGAGACTACGGCGGGCGCTCCTGCGAGGTTGGTGGCTCATCGTCATCTTCGCCATCGTCGGAGTGGCCGTGGGGATTTTCCTGCCCAGGGAAACGGCGCACGCCACGTGGACGACCACCACCGTCGTCGGTGCCCCTCCCACCCAGGTTTCCCCGGGCGCCAGCCCTCTTCCCCCGTCGGTCTCCGCTGATCAGATCCAGTTCTTCGCCGATACGGATGCGGTGGTCGCGGGTGCCGCCGCATTGGCCCACCTCAACCAGCCGATTCCGGCGCTGCGGCCCTTGATCACCGTCACCGGACCAACCGGGTCGGGATCGAACATCACTCAGGGCCAGGCCGGTGTCGTCACGATCAAGGTCAAGGCGCCCACCGTGGCCGAGGCGGTCGCCCTCAACGTCGGCCTCGACGAGGCACTGACCTACGAAATTTCAGCGGCGGCGCCGGGTAGGGCCACCGGCTTCCGGGTACTGCAGTCGACCGCGCCCGACGAGGCGGTCAAGTCCTCCACCTCCGTCGTGAGCAGCCGCAAAGTGCGTGCCGGGATCGGCCTGGTGATCGGCCTGATCGTGGGCGCACTGCTGGCCCTGGCCGCCGGGTTGCTCGACAGGCGCCTGATCACGGCCCGTCGGGCGCAAGGGGCGTTCGGGTATCCGGTTGTGGCCGAAATCGCCTCCAATTCGAGCGAGCCCTATCGCTTACTGTGGCTGTCGGTCTTCCGCGAGCCACTCCCTGAATACGAGGAACCGGGTGGTGGGTGGATGGACCGACTCGAGGGGGAGGATCCGATGTTGGAACTCGAGACCGGACCACCACGCGAACGATGAGGTACGCCGTGCACCCATTGCTGCCGCTGGCGTCGAGCGACTTGGTCCCGGCGCGGCCCGCCGCCCGCAGCGTGGTGATGGTCACCTCCCCCGGAGCGGAGCCGAGCCGAGCCACTGTTGCCTTCAACTTGGCTACGGTCTGCGCCGAAGCCGGGCAGGAGGTGGTGGTGGTGAGCACTGACGGCTTGGAGACACCCGTAAACGGAGCGCAACCACCGTCGCCGGCCGACGTTGCCTACCAACGGGAACGGGCGCGCCGCCATGGCGGAATCGTGACCCAGGCCGATGTCCGCGAGCTACTGCAGGACACCCGAGTCTCGGGAGTGTCGATGCTGGGTCTGCAACACTTCGTCGACCATCCGACCCACCTCGTGGTCCGCATGCCCGAGGTGCTCGACGTCCTGCATCAGGTCGTCGATGTGGTCGTTCTCGACGTTCCGTCGTTCCTCTCGGTTCACCACGGAGAAGGACTGGCCCCGCTGGCGGACGTGGTGCTGGTCGTGGGCGAGCGCCGGTCGACCACGTTGAACGACATGCGCAAGATCAGCACGGTACTGAGACGTGTGGGGGCGCCGGTGGCCGGCATGGCCCTGACGGACGCTCCCGCTCTCAAAAACGGTCAGTGGGACGATACGTCCGAAGAGAACGCGGCCCCGGCCGGACGGGAGGGATCCCTCGCTCATGGCACACCGGTCGCCGATGGGAAGCCGATCGCCGACGGCGCCGTCGACGGACACGGCCCGACTGGGTTCAGGGCGCGACCCGAGCACCCGGCCGACACTGATGGTCCGCCCCGTCCGGAGACCTGAGCTGGTCAGGCGGGCCAGCCCTGATGTCCTCCGGACCAATCATCCCCTCACCGCCACTCGTCGCCCTCCTGGTGGCGGTGGTCCTGTTCGTCCTCGGTCGAATCATCATCAAACGTCTCGCCGATGCCGAACGCGATCCGTGGTTGAACAAGGTTCTGACCGTCTGCCTGCTCCTCCACTTGATCTGTGCCCCCTTGCAGATCTGGGTCGTTAACCATCTCTATCAGGGAATCGCCGATTACAACCGCTATGACTCCCAGGGGGCCCTGCTGTCGAACGGGTTCCGCCATTTCGACTTTTCACTGGCGCCAGGCCATCTCGGGGGCATCGTCGCCAACGGCTCGGTGAGCATTGTCGCCGCCGGGGTCTTCGCCATCATCGGAGTGAACCAGATCGGTGCCTTCCTGGTCTTCAGCTGGCTCTCCTTCATCGGGATCGTCTTCTTCTACCGCGCCTTCAGCATCACCTTCGGCGGCGCAGGCCGGCGCCGCTATGGGTACCTGGTCTTCTTCCTGCCGACCCTCATCTTTTGGACCTCGGATGTCAGCAAGGAAGCGATCATGACGTTCCTGCTCGGCCTGATGGCCTACGGGTGCGCCCGGATCCTCAGGAATCGCGGCGGATATCTGCTGGTCATTGTCAGTTCCGCGGGCGGCGTCTTCATTCGACCGAACGAGGTGCTGCTGGCCCTGGGCGGTTTCGTCCTGGCCATGCTCCTTCGACCGGCAAACCCCACGGTGAAGCTCGAGGGGTCACGCCGCACCGTGGCTCTCATCGTGCTGGGAGCGATGGTCGCGGCCGCCGTCTTCGTCACGCTCCACTTCTTACCGGGCATCAACGGTTCGATCTCGCTCAACCAGATCTCTCACAACAACAGCACCGGTGTCGGCGCCGGGTTCGGGAGCAGCAACACCGGTTACTCCTCCAGCATCCTCAGCTACCCCAAGGACATCTACACGGTGCTGTTCGATCCGTTGCTGTTCAATGCCCACAGCGGAGGCCAGTTGATCACCGGCCTGGAGAACACGATATTGCTGGTGGTGATACTGGCTTCGCTCCGGCAGCTGCGCATGGTGCCCAGGGTGGCGCTGGCCCGGTCCTACGTGGCCATGTGCGTGTTCTTCACCGCGGCATTCCTGTATGCCTTCGCCGCCCTGGGGAACCTCGGCTTGATCACCCGCGAACGAACGGCGATGATCCCGTTTCTGCTCGTCTCGGTGTGCATTCCCCTCGGCCCCCGCCACCGTCGGCCCCGCTACGAGTGGGAACTACCGCGCCGGGTCCGCATCGAGCGCCGAAAGGCACTGGCCCGCCGTGCCGCGGCCGGCTCCCCTCGCCGCGCCGCTGCCGGCTCCCCTCGCCGGGTCGCCGCCGGCCCCCCTCGCGACCCCGCACGGCCGACGGTGCCATCATGAGTGCCCGATCATGGGTTGGAGAGCTACCCGCCACCGTTCGGCCATGCGTTCGAGGGTGAACTCCGAAGCACATCGGCTCAAGGCGGCCGCCCCCATGGCGGCCCGGCGGACGGGGTCGTCCAAGAGCTGTCCGACGGCCTCGGCTATCGCGCCAACCGAGTCGGCGACGATCACCCCCGATTGGCCGTCGGCGAGGACGGTCGTGGCCCCCGGCACGGGAGTCGACACCGCCGGGAGGCCGCTCAGGCCGGCCTCGATGAGCACGCCCGGCATGCCCTCGCCGGCGGGCCGGCTGGTGAACACCAGGATGTCTGATTGGCTGAGGAGCTCGGGCACGTCCGAGCGGGAACCGAGGAGCTCGACCCCGTAGGCCTCAGCCAAACCGACCAGCTCTGCGGCGAGCGGTCCGTCTCCGACCAGCATGGCGCGAAACGTTCGACCGTCGGACCGCAGGCGGCCCACCACTTTGACGAACCGATCGGGCTGCTTCTGGGGCGTCATCGCACCCACGAAGATGAGGGTGGGGATCGAGGCGTTCGCCTTGGCCGATGCCAACGACGGACCGTACCGCGACGGGTCTCGACCGTTGGGGATCACGACCATCCGGTGGTCGGCTATGCCGAAAAGTTGACCGCACTCATCGCGGACTTCGTCGCCGACGGCGACCACCAGGTCCGCTCGAGCCATGATGTGCCGCCATCCCCGCATGTGGAGTGGCGACGGCGGTCCCCGTAGGTGCCGATGACGCAGTAGACCAACGATCGTCGGGTACCGACGACTGCCGGGAGTACGTACTTCATCGGGTCCCCGCCATGGGCCACCACCGCGGTTGGGTCCAGTCGGGCAAGCTCCCGGCGGAGACGGAGGGCGAGGCGCGGTTGGAAGCCCCCTGCGGGACGCCTGCCCGCGGGATATCTCAGGGACAGGTCCATCTCCACTTCTGATGGGCCGTCGAACAGGCCGAGCAGTCGGTGGCGGACCACGCCCGGTTCGTCGAGCCGATCGACCAGAATGCGCGCCGCCGCGCTGGGCACCTCGCCCGAGCGGCGAGGGAATGACGTGCAGCACCAGCGGATCGCGGGTCCCGAGATCGCGGTCATCTCCGAACTTCATCCCCCCGGTCGACGGAAGCAATGGCACCCTACCAGTGACGCCTGGTGCTCGGCTTGCTGCCGGCGCAGTCCGCTACCATGGCCGGGCCTGGGGAAAGGGACGGCCAGCCGGTCTGCCTTCCCATCGTCTTCGAGCCCTGGTGGATGCATGCGGACGTTGGTGGTCGGCTTCGAGTACCCCTGGCCAACGGACAGCGGATCGCGGCGCCGTCTCCTGACCACAGTCCGCGCACTCTGCCGGTGCGGCCCGACCGACCTCTTCTCGATCGCGCCCGACACGCGCACCGATTTCGACGAAGCGGATCGATCGCTCGGGCTGGGGAACGTCGGTCGGGTGTCGGTCCGGTCGGCCGGGGCACCCTTGCGAGCCATGCTCCACCCCCTGGTCCCGGCGACCATTCCGATCGGAGACCGTCACCGGGTCTCGCACACGCTCGGCCGGTTCGCCTCTGCCCGGTACGACCTGGTGTGGTGGTTCAACGTGCGGGCTTGGATCCTGGCCGGCGCATCGCTGGGGACCCCGGCCGTGATCGACCTCGACGACCTTGAGCATCTCAAGATCCGGGGACGCCTCTCGGTCGACGCCCCCGACTCGGTCCAGGACCGGGGGGAGGAGAGCCGGCGCCGGTATGCCGCGGTCGATCGGTGGGAGCGATGGCCGGGCCGGGCCTGGTCGCAACTCGAAGCCCTGCGGTGGGTCCGGCTCTATCGGAGGGCCTCGACCCGAGTCGCTCGAACGGTCGTCTGCAGCCCACTCGACGCCGATCGGGCGACCTCGAGCGGGGTGAAGCGGGTGACCGTCGTGCCCAACGCCTACGAGCTTCCCGACCAGCCGGCAGGACGGATGGGCGTCGGGTCGCCGCCGATCGTCTTGTTCCAGGGCACGTTGCGGTACCCGCCGAATGCGGACGCCGCTCGATGGCTGGTGGGCCAGATTGCGCCGGCGCTCCGCGCCCAGATCCCCGATGCTCGTGTCCGTCTGGTCGGATTGGCCACTCCGGACCAAATGGATCTCCACTGTCCGCCGGCGATCACGGTGGTCGGGCCGGTGCCCGACATGGTGACCGAGCTCCGCCGCGCCGACCTCGTCGTGGTGCCCCTTCGATACGGCAGCGGCACCAGAGTCAAGATCATCGAGGCGTTCGCCCACCGCATCCCGGTGGTGTCCACCACCATCGGAGCCGAGGGCCTGGGGGTCGAGGATGGCCGCCATCTGCTGGTGGCCGACACCGCGCAGCAGTTGGCCTCGGCCTGCGCCCGGCTGATCACCGAACCGGCCCTGCGCCGTCGCCTGGTGGACGCGGCGTACGTGCGCTACCTCGAAGCGTTCGAAGGCGACGTCGTCGAGGGCCACGTCACCGAGGTGGCCCAGGCCGTCAGTGGCCCAAGGAGGCCTGGCGGGGCAGTGAGAGCACTGTTGGTGGCCCACAACACGCCGTGGCCGGCGCTCGGGGGCGGGCTCGTCCGCTTGGCCCAGGTGGTGGAGGCCGCGGCTTCGGTGGCCGACCTCGATTTGTTCGTCCTCCACGACGTGCGCCGTTCGAAGATCGTCGTGCCGCCAACGGTACCGGTGGCCAGGTGGAAGGGCACTCAGTACCCCCGTACGTCCCCCCAGCTCCGATGGCGCCTCGACTGGGCGGTCCGCCGGGGCGTGCCGTGGGAGGTGGCGATGGCCCGAGCCGATCGCAACCCTCGATCGGACCTTCGGAACTGGGCCCGTCCGCCTTATGACGCGGTGTGGTTCTCGACCGCCGCCGCCTTCGAATGGACGGGGAGGCCCGACTTCGGCCCGACCATCGTCGACCTCATGGACCTGGAGGACGTCAAGGCCCGGCTCAGGGCCCGACTCTTGACCGAACAGCTGCGCTCGGGCGCCCAGGAGGGCTCGGCCAGGACACGCCTGGCCTGGTTGCAGGCTCGGTTGAACGGCAACGACTGGCGTCGTTTCCAGCGGTCGGTGTCCGCGCAGGTGGAGCGGGTGGTGGTCCCGAGCGACGTGGACGCGACCAGATCCGGGCTGGCCAACGTCGAGGTGATCCCCAACACGTACCCTCGGCCCGACCGGCCGGCGGGCAACCCGACCGTCTCTGGCCCACCGGTCGTCCTCTTCCAGGGGAGCCTCGGCTACCCGCCCAACATCGACGGAGCGCAGTGGCTGGCGGGCGCCATCGCCCCCCGCATCCGGACGGCGGTTCCGGCTTGCCAGATCCGACTGGTCGGCCGGCCCGCCACCAGCGTCAAGCGGCTCCACCGGCCCCCCATGGTGACCGTGGTGGGCCAGGTCCCGTCCATGCCGGTGGAGCTGGCTCGGGCCACGGTGGCCGTGGTACCGGTCCGGTACGGAAGCGGGACCCGGGTGAAGATCCTCGAGTGTTTCGCTCATCGTGTCCCGGTGGTGTCCACCACCGTGGGTGCCGAGGGCTTGGACGTCCTCGACGGCGTGCACCTGCTGATCGCCGATGATCCCGACGAGTTTGCCGCGGCCACGGTGCGGTTGCTGGGCGACGCTCGGCTGCGGGTGCGCCTGGCCGATGCGGCGGAGAAGCTCTATCTCGACCGCTACGACGGCCGGGCGGCCGACGAGGGGGTCCGGCGTCTCCTCGAAGAGGTGGCCGGGCTCAGAACGCGTTCGTAGGCCTGCAGGGTTTTGGTCACCACCGCTCGATCGTCGAACTCGGCCTCGGCCTTGAGCCGACCGGCCGTGCCCATGCGCCGACGGAGGGCGGAGTCGCCGACGAGCTCCTCGATCGCCCCAGCCAGCCGAGCCGGGTCCTCGAGTGGTACCAGCAGTCCGGTCTTTCCGTGGGCGACGACCTGACGGCAACCGCGGATGTCGGTGGCGATGACCGGAAGGCCGGTGGCCGCCGCCTCCATGGCCGAACGGGGAAAGCCCTCGCGGTGAGAAGGCAGCACGAACAGGTCGAAGCCCGGGTACACGTGCTCCATGTCCTCCCTCCATCCCGCGAAGACGATGCGGCCGCGGCGTTGAGCGGACGCCAGCTCCTCGGACGAGATGGTGTCGGCTTTGTCCGGATCGGTTTCCCCCACCACCACGAAGACGATGTTGGGGTGCGTGCCGTGCAGGCGCTCGGCCGCAGTGAAGAGCTCACGGAAGCCCTTCTCCCACACCAAGCGGGCCACGGTGCCGATCACCACGGCGTCATCGTCGACACCGAGGTCGGCCCGCGCCCGGCGGCGGCTGTGCCCGTCCGCAGCGGGACGGAAGCGTTGCAGGTCGATGCCATTGCCGAGCAGCACCAGCTTGTCCCGGGAGACGCCGAGACGAGCCAACACTTCCAAGTCCTCGGGGTTCTGGACCAGCTCGGCCCCCGAGCACCCCGACGCCGCACGTTCGAGGGCGTACACCGCGGCCCGGCGCGAGAGCCGGTCCTCCGGGCTGGCATAGAGACCGTGCACGGTGTTGACCACGCCCGGCACCCCGGCGACCCGGGCGGCCACCCGGCCGTAGAGGCCCGGCTTGGGGTTGTGGGTGTGGACGATGTCGGGCCTCAGCCGCCGGAAGAGCCGCCACAACTCGACGAATGCCATCGTGTCCTCTCCGAGAGCCGGCGATCGGGTGGCATGACGCAGCGGCTGGTGACGGATGCCCCAGGCCTCCAGTTGGGGTACGAACGGACCGGGGGCCGATACCCCCACGACCTCCATCCCGGCGTCAGCAAAGGCTCGGAGTTGGGGGCCGAGCAGCAGCACCAGGCTCATGTCAACGGTGGTGACGTGGACCACCCTCTTCCCGACCAGCCCGTTCCCGACCAGCCCGTTCCCATCCACCACGGTCATCGACCCCGGCTCACCTGCAGGTAGATGTCGCCCACGGACCGGTTGGCCTCGGCCATGTCGAACATCGAGCTCCGGAGCTTGGCCTGTCGGCCCAGGCGGTGCCGGAGCTCCCGATCCGACGCCAGGCGCGTCATGGCCTCGGCCAGAGCACCGGAGTCGCCCGGAGGCACCAGGAGGGCGTCGCGGTCGTGCTCCAACATCTGGGGAACACCGCCGACCGATGTGGCCACGATGGGCAGCCCGACGCTCGTGGCCTCCATCAGCGCCACCGGGAGCCCCTCTTGCCGAGAGGCCAGGACGAACGCATCGGCGCCGGCCAAGAGGGCCAGCACGTCGTCGCGCTGGCCGAGGAACTGGAACCGGTCGCCCAATGCCAGTTCAACGTGACGGGAGCGGAGCGAGGTGCTCATCGGACCGCGTCCCACCGCGGCGATGCGGATCGGAAGCTCGTGGTCGGCTAGGGCCCGGGCCGCGTCGAGCAGCACGTCGTATCCCTTCTCGGGTCGGAGGTTGGCTACGGTCATGAAGAGGAATTCGTCATCGGCTGCGCCCAGCTCGGCCCGCACGTCGGCGCGAAGTTCGGCCCGTCGGGCCGTGAGGGCGTCCGACCGGGACAGATCGACACCGTGCACCACCATCCGGGATCGGGCTTGCAGCCGGGCCGGAAGGGCGTCGTAGGAGGCCTGCGACACAGTGACCACCCGCTCTCCGCTTCCCATCGATGCATGCAGCAGCACCCTGATGACGAATTTCGTCTTGTTCCACAAACTGTGTTCGGTGTACACCACGCCGGGTCGGGCCCCACGGGGCAGGGATGCCACGACCAGCTGGCCCAGGGCGGCCACGTACGGGAGATGGAAGTGGACCACGTCGTAGGCCCCCGTCACCAACAGGCGGCGGAGAGCCGCCATCCACCGCAGGTCGGCATCGTGGGCGGCACCGAGGGCGTGTACCGGCGTTCCTCCGGCCACCACCAACGGGACTAGTGCGTCCTGGTGCCGGAGCACGTAGGCCACCTCGTAGGCGAACAGACGCCGGTCTCCGGTCCCCACCATGTCGACCAGCAGGCGCTCGGCCCCCCCGTAGCCGAGGCACTTGATCACCAACAGCACTCGGAGCGGTTCACCGGGCGCTCGGGTCGAGTGCCCCTGAGCAATGCCCACCTGGCGATTGTACCGACCCCGTTCCGAACGGCCCGTACAACAGTTTCGAGGCGCGATAATGTCGATTCCATGACTGAGTGAACGGAGGCCTGCGTTCGCGGGTGGAGAGGGGCATTCGATGAGCTTGCCGACTCCCACGGAGGGAGGGGGAACTCCCCAAGATGGCAACCGGGCCGATCCTGGATCGATCCCGGCCGAGCCACCGAGCCATTTGATCTATCGTCACCATGCCCGATTGAGAACATCTCTTCGCGAGGTGTGGACGAGCCGCGACATCATTTTCACGTTGGCCGAACGTGACATCCGGGCCCAGTACAAGCAGGCCACCCTGGGAGTGCTCTGGGCCCTGATCGCCCCGCTGGCCATGCTGGCCATCTTCACCATCATTTTCTCGCGGACGGCGAAGTACGGGATCCCCGGGATTCCTTACCCGATCTTCGCCTATATCGGCATCCTGTGTTGGACCTTCTTCTCCCAGGCCTTGGGGACCGGCGGTACCTCGCTGCTGACCAACAACGCCCTGATGAGCAAGACCCAGTTCCCAGGGAATGCTTCCCACTCGAGACTGTACTGGTGACGGCGGTGAACATCCTTCTGTCGTGGATCCCCCTCGGCGTGCTCTTCGCCATCTACGGGTTCGTCCCGAAGCCGACAACGGTATGGGTACCAGTTCTCATCATTATCGAGTTGCTGTTCACCATCGGGGTGACCCTGGGCGTGTCGGCGTTGATCATCCAGATCCGCGATCTCGGCCAGGTGCTTCCTATCGTCATCTCGCTGGGACTGTTCGCGACCCCGGTGATCTGGCAGTTCAAAGACGTGCCCGCCGGCTGGCGCGAGATCTATGGCTTCATCAGCCCGCTCGGGCCGGTGATCGACGGTGCCCGACGCGCCATGCTCCTCGGTCTGCCTCCCGTTCCCGGACCTCTCATCGCGGCCATTGCCGGCACCGTTTTCTACCTGCTCGTGGGCTACCGGATCTTTAAGCGATTCGAGGTGAATTTTGCCGACATTGCCTGACGGGTCCATCCACGTCGAGCATGTGTGGAAGAAGTTCCGGGCCGATCGCACGGCACCGCTCTTCTACGACCAGATTCTCCGGGCGCGCCGGTCGCTTTCCAAGTCGGTCCGACACGACTACCGCTGGGTGCTGAAGGACGTCAGCGTGGACGTGAATCCGGGGGAGACGCTGGGGCTCATCGGCATCAACGGCTCGGGGAAGACCACGCTTCTCAAGATCATCAGCAAAGTCACGTACCAGTCGGCCGGGACGTGCGACGTGCGGGGTCGGTTGGGCGCACTTCTCAGTGTGACCAGCGGCATCCATCCCGACCTCACCGGGCGGGAGAACGTCTTCCTCTACGGCGCCGTGCTCGGAATGCGTCGCAAGATCACCCGCGACCGGTTCGATCAGATCGTCGAGTTCGCAGGACTTGCGGATTCCATCGACCGGCAGGTCAAATTCTTCTCCCTCGGCATGCAGATGCGGTTGGGCTTCTCCATCGCCGCCTTCTTGGAGCCCGACATCCTGCTTGGTCGATGAGGTTCTGTCGGTGGGCGATGCCAACTTCCAGACAAAGTGCATCGGGCGGATCGAAGAGGTCGTCCGCCAGGGCACCACCCTCATCTATGTCTCGCACGATCTCACATCGGTCGAGGCCACCTGCTCACAAGCGATATGGCTGGCGGACGCAGTGGTGCAGGCGCAGGGCCCAACCAGGGAAGTGGCCGCCCTGTATCGTTCGTCGATACAGGACGACGCTTCGGTGGCAACCTCCAACGACGGTACCGCCCGACTGCTCAAGGCGGACATCACCGGCCCGGAGGAAGGCCCGGTCCTTTCTCTGGAGGACGCCGAAGTCAAGATGACCGTCAATTTCCCCGAGTCGCTCGAGGCCGACGTCTTCGTCGGGGTCTCGCTGGGCACCGCCTTCCCGATGTTCATCACCAAGCACCATGGCGTCTTTCCGTCCGGCGACTTCGAAGTGACGTGCCGACTTCGCAACATCCCGCTGCCTCGGGGCCACTACTCCGTCTGGGTGGCGATGACCGGTTTCGGCAAGTGGAGCGACACGCCCATACTCCCGTGGAAGCCGGCGGCATCGTTTGACGTCTTCGGGCCCGAGATCCTCGACCCGCCCGAGGGGGTCATGGTGGCGGCCCCGCTCTATGTGGGTACCACATGGGACGTCGAGTGACCTTGGCTCGGCTGGTGGGGAAGCCGGGCACTTACTGCTCATTCGTGAAGAATCGGGTTCAGTATCGGGGTCGTTGAGATGACGCTCGCCACCGACCGCCCGATTGCTGTTGCCAGTGAACCGGATGCGGTCGCGACGGATCCGAAACAACACCGAGCCTTCCCCCTGGTCGTCGCCCTTCTCGTCACCACCGCAGTATGGGTTCCTCTGTTCGTGGCCCGTGTGCAGGCGCACCAGGCCAACGTCGACGATTTCCTGTACGCCGACGTGGCTCGGAATCTGATCTGGGGCGGAAACGTGGTCAGTGCGATCCTCCACACCGGACAGACTTCGCCGTTGGTCCCCACATTGGCGGCGCCGGGTGCGGACATGGGCGGGGTCTATGGCGCCATGGCCGTGGAGCTTCCGTTCCTCCTCATGCTGGTGGCCGGCACCTACGTCCTGGCCCGAGTATGGCTCTCGCCTGTGGTGGCGATGGTGGCCGCGCTCGTGGTCGGCCTCAACGAGGACGTATCGGGCTACGCGGTCATGTTGCACTTCGCCGTGCCGACCGTCGCCGCCCTGGTGTGGGCCTTCGCGTCGTATGTCCGGAGTCGGCACCTTCGGGACTGGAAGTGGTCGTTGATCTTCGGAGCGTCGATCGCCGTCATGTTGTTGTCGAGATCGATGGCCATCGTCTACCTGATCCCCCTGGTGCTCGTGGTCGGGATCGACGTGCTGGTCGACATGGTGAAGAAGGGTGACGTTCTCCGACTGCCGGCGCTGTCCGCGCTGGCTATCACGCTGGTCGTGGCCGGCCCCTGGTGGTTGGTGTCGGGATCTGCGGCCCTCCACTATCTGCACAGCGCGGGGTACCAGACCTCCGCAGGCTTGACCTATCAGGGGGGCGCTCTCAACGCGACCACCATCGTGCAGCGAACCAAGTGGACGCTCGCCGAACTGGGCTGGGGTCAGTCATGGGCGCTGTTCATCGCCCTGCTCGCCGCACTCTGGTTTGCCGTGCGGCGCCGTCGCGACCTGAACTTCACCGCTCTGTGGATGCTGGTGATCTGGGCGGTGCTGACCTCGCTCATCCTTTCCACTACCTCCAACCAGGGCACCGCCGATGGTCTTCCGGTGAACGTGATCCTCATCGTGGTGGCCGCCGCCGTCCTCGGGCAGGTGTCCTGGCGGTTTCGGCCGGTGGCTGCCGTTGCTATCGCGGCCATCCTGGCCGTTGGCCTGGTGGCCGAGGTATTCGGCGGAACCGGACAGTGGTGGCCCGCCGCCCCGTACCGGGTGGACGTGTTCAGCTCGGGCGGTACCGCCCGTACCAACGTCGATCAGCTGACGGCTCAGGTTGTGCACCTCATCGGCTCGACTCCCACCCTCGTGGCCCAGGACAGCGACATCCTCAACACCAACGGGATGAGATGGAATGCCGGGCGCGCATCGCTGTCGTTGTCTGTCCCGCCGAAAACCTCGGATGGCACCCGCGTGGCGATCAGTGAGCTCGCTCGGGTACGCATGGTGATCACCGGCTGGAGCCCTGGTTCCTATCACCCCTTGGTGGACCAAGGAGCCGTCGAATCCGCCGCCTCTCGCGACGGGTTCCGCATAGTCCGCGTGTGGCAGGGGAGCCAAGGCACGAGCTTCGTCGTCTGGCGGCGAGGAAACGGGGCCGGGAACATCTCGGTACCGTTCCCGTCCACCACGGTGGCACGTCCGGGCGACGGTAGCGATGTGAGGGGCAGCGTGTACCTTGTTGCCGACAGCACCGACCGCGTTCTGGCGACGACGGCAGTCCATTTCACGATCAGCAGTAGCGGTGTGACTCGGAGCACCATTCCCGCCGGACGGTTCCCCTACGGATGGATCGGGGGATTGAACACAACCACGCTTCCCGATGGCACCTATACCATCCGAAGCGTGGCCATCAATGCCGCAGGAGCCATTGGACGAAGCAAGCCCGTCACGGTCCATGTGGACAATTGAGTCGGGGACTTTGCTCGGGGTAACGTCGTATATCCCTATGGCTCCATGATAGGGATGCACGAAGAGGGGGCTCCGGTGGAACCAAGCCGAGGGCGGGGATTCATGACCGTCGCCGTTGTGGCCAGTTTGCTCTTGGGTCTCGCGGGGACCGGACTCGGAATAGCGGCTCTGCGCAAGAGTGACAACCCCACCATCGGATCTCAGCCGGCGACGAGCATCCTGGTTCCCACCCCCGGCGCGACGGTTTCGGGGGCCACGCCGATTGCCGCTGCACCACTGGGTCCGAAGGTGACTGCCGTCGACTTCCTGGTCACCGGGGGAAGCAATCACGACACGAAGATTGGCAGTGGGACTCTGAGCGAAGCCGGATGGGACATGATCTGGCAGACCACCAACGTGCCCAATGGGACCTATCAGATCACCAGCGTGGGGTACAACGCTGAAGGCGTGAGCTCCCGCAGTGCCAGTGTCACGGTGAAGGTAGTGAATTTCTAGTACCCACCGGCTCGAGCCCGTCCGCACTTAGAATCCATCACCCAAATGATCGGCAATAAGCCAGGGGGGTCCATCCATGGAAATGCGAGGTTCCGCCCGGAGGGCAGCTCATCGAGCCTTTGCGAGGTTCGTTTCGGAAGTCGACAGCCGCCTGACGCGTCGCATCGATGTCCTTGCCCAGCGAGTTGCCTTTCAGACTGAACTCGAATCGATCATGCCCGCCAGGGATGGCGTGAACCCACACGACCTATTTTCCGATGCGGGCGACGACTTCTGGTTATGGCTAAACACAAACGGGTATTGGCAGAACCTAGGCCTCAAGGAAGTTCTTCCCAGCCTGCCGCCCGAAGACTTTCAGCACTACACAAATGATCAAGCGCTGCGATCGGGATTTGAGATCTATCGGCTCTTTCGCACTCTGATCGAGAAGCACTACAAGCCCGTGTCCGAGTGCAACGCGATCCTCGATTTTGGCTGCGGCTGGGGGCGAGTCCTTCGCTTCTTCCTCAAGGATGTCCGTCCGGAAGCCCTATGGGGTGTTGACATGTGGGATGAGCAGGTCGAGTGGGCTAAGGAGACGGACCCTTGGCCCGCCTTCTTGTGTATCGACCGGGAGCCACCTACCGAGCTTCCCTCTCGTCACTTCGATGTCGTCTTTGCCTTCTCAGTGTTCTCGCACATGGGAGAGGACCTTCACCTGGCATGGCTCGACGAGTTCGCGCGCATCTTGGTCCCTGGTGGGATCGCCATCCTCACAACCTGGGGAGTGGAGCAGATCGACTTCTTCGAGCAAGTCAAGGGCGGCGCCGCCAAGAGTTGGGACGACATCTACAACAAGGCGGTGCCCATCGGATTCTCTAGCCGTGAGGACTGGATATCAGCGTACGCCGCGGGGAAGTTCTGCCACCTTGGCATCGACTACGAATACAATCCCGACTACGGCGAGACACTGATACCAAGAGATTACGTGGAGCAGAGGTGGCCGTCCTCACATACTCTGTTGGAGTACGTAGACGACCGCGCTGCCTGCATGCAGAACGTCATTGTGACGAGGGTTAACGCTCCCTAAACTAAAGCTGAGCGCCAGGTCCTCAGATGGATCGCGGCAAATGCGCTGCTTCAGCGTGCTTTTTCCAGGTCCGGTACCCTGATTGGGTGGGCTCCGATATGTTCCGCAGCGCCATCCGAAGACTTGTTCGGCGTCCCCTCCCGAGCGGAACCGCATCACCAACGTTACGAGCTCGTCAGTGGTTCCGGGTCCCGACGGAGCTCTCGGTCACCGAGGTTCAAGACACCCGTGTGCTTGTCGTCGGAGAGTGCATGGCCGAGTGGTTCGCCGACGGTTCGACGTCCATCGGTGCAACCGCTGACTTTGTCTTGTTCAACAACTACGCCGAGCTCCCTGAGCGGCTGCGTAGTCGGCGCCGACCAGTACTCCATGCAGGTCGTCCAGCTTCCGTTGCGGGCCGTTCTTCCGGAATGGTCCTACCTCCGCCTTCCCTATGACGACCCCAAACCGTGGGAGATGCTTCTGGAGGACAGCAAGGCAAAACTGGACCAGATGCTTGACGGCGCGATGCATTACCACCGCCAGTTTGGAATCCTCACCTTCGTGTCCGGATTTCTCATCCCGCAGCAGAACCCGATGGGAAGAATGCTGCCGAGGAATGATTGCCGGAACGTTGCCTATCTCGTCAGCGAGCTCAACACCGAAATCGCAAATATCGTGGCGGGCGTCCCCCATGCGTACTTCTTCGACATCGATCAAATTGCCGCCTGCTTCGGCAAGATGTACATCCAGGACGACGCCATCAATACCGCTACACATGGTGGCTTCCTCAGCAATTTCGATTCCGACCGGGATGGGCAGCGTATAGAAACGCCGGAACCTCTCGCTCGGCGCTATTCGACTCAGACGGAGCTCTTCAGAGAGGCAGCGTGGGCCGAATTGCGAGCGATGGAACGAACCGTTCGACAAGTCGACCAGGTCAAATTGGTGATCGTCGATCTCGATGACACCCTGTGGAGGGGTGTGGTTGCCGAGCTCGAGGACGTCTCCGACACGACCATTGAGGGTTGGCCAATGGGGGTGATCGAGTCTCTCCAGTTTCTAAGAAAGCGCGGCGTGCTGTTGGCTATCGCCAGCAGGAATGATCAAGCCACCATTGAACGACTGTGGTCGACGATCTTTCGGGGTCGTATCGAGCTCGACGATTTCGTATCACGAAAGATCAACTGGCGACCGAAGGTCGACAACCTGGCTGACATCTGTGCTGAGCTGAACGTCCTCCCGCAACACGCCGTGTTCATCGATGACAACCCGGTGGAACGGGCCGCCGCCGCGACTGCCTTCCCGGGCCTACGGGTCTTGGGTGCGGACCTCTACGGCATCAAACGCGTGCTCCAGTGGGCTCCGGAGGCGCAGGTCCCCTTCGTAACCAGGGAATCAGCGACGCGGTCGGAGACCACACGGGCCGGCATCGCACGCGAGGCCGTGCGGAACCGCCTGTCCCGGGAAGAGTTCCTGATCTCCCTGGAGTCACGGATTGGCCTGTCTGCAATTGATCAAACATCCGATCGCCAGTTCGAACGGGCCCTCGAGCTGATCAACAAGACGAACCAATTCAACACGACCGGCAAGAAGAGGACGTATGAGGATTGTCAGCTGTTCTTCGGAAGTGGCGGCGTCCTCATCACCGCTGAGGTCGCCGATAAGTACGCCGACTATGGAATTGCCGGGGTCCTCGTGGTCAACCGGTCACCGACGTTGGTGCACATCGAACAATTTCGTACTGAGTTGCCGGATCTTCGGGCTCGACGTGGAACACGCGGTGCTTGGCTGAACTGGTCCGCCACTCCGTCGAGTCCGGCGTGTCGACCGTCACCGCGACCTTGGTGAAGACGGGCAGAAATGATGCCTGTCAGGACGTGTTCTCCCGCGGTGGGTTCACCTCCGACGACACCGACCCAACCCTGTGGTCACTGGCGTCCATCGAGGACATGAGTCCACCGAGCGGGTGGGTGTCGGTGGAGTGGCGTTAAGGGAAGAACTCCCGCTGGGTCACTGATCCGGCCAGCCGTCCGGCGCGAATGCCGAATGTGCGCACCCACTGTCGGCGTCGCGGTGCCTGGACCAGCCCGGGAACGGCAACCAGCAGCCAGGCCCAGGCCTTGGCCGCCCCCTGCAAGTCGTGCCGCATGCCGTCGGCCCGGTAGCGACGGAAGAGGCGTGGTCCGCAACGTCCGTAGGACCAGGCGGCCCGGAATACGGCTCTCCCCCCGGTACGCTCGCGCTTCTCGACGATGGCATCGGTAGCCACCGCGAACTTGTACCCCGCCAGTTGCAGCCGCCAGCAGAGGTCGACGTCCTCCTCCGGTGCCAGTTCCTCGCAGAATCCGCCCACGGCGTCGAAGGCTTCCCTGCGGACGGCCAGGTTGGCGCTCAGGGCGAAGGGGAGGAATCCCAACTGCCGGGTGGCCGCCGGAACGGGGACCGATTGCCGCCTCCCGTCGAGGGCGCCGAAATCGAATACCCCGGAGACCAGATCAGTGCCGTCCAGTGCGGTGACCATGGAGGCCAGCCAACCCGGCCGGACCACGTCGTCGGCGTCACAAAAGGCGAGTAGGCGGCCGCGGGCCGACCCGACCCCGATGTTGCGGGCCGCCCCCGCTCCTCGACGCGCTCGACGCGTCCACCATGCGGATGTGGGGGTACCGCTCGGACCACCGCTCGACACACGACCGCGTGCCATCGCCGGAGCCGTTGTCGGCCACCACCACTTCCCAGTCGACCGCCATGCGTTGGGCGGCCAGGGCCCGGAGTTGGTGTTCGACCCACGGCAGGCCGTTGCGGACCGGCACCACCACGCTGACCAGCGGGCGTCCGCTCGCTTGCTGCTCGTCCGCCACACTGATGTGCTCCACGACCGTTGCTAGCCTACCGAGGTGGAGGCGGCATGAACAACCATGCGAGCTGCTCAGCGGGAGCCGAGGGGGGAGAGCGAACGGTGCCGGCGTCGGTTTCGGCGGTGGTGCTGACGCATCGGAGGCCCCGGTTGGCCACCGAGGTGGTGCGCTCCCTGGTCGAGAGCGAAGGGCTCGCTCCCGACCGGATCGTGGTGGTGGTCAACGGGTCCGGGGGGCTTGACGACGCGGCCTCGGAGGCGAGCGTCCGCCTGGTGCGGCTGCCGCGCAATCTCGGGCCGGCCGGCGGATTCGCCGCCGGGATGGAAGTCAGTTTCGCCGACCCGTCAACTCATTGGGCCTATCTGTGCGAGGACGACGTGGGGCTGTTCTCGTTGCCCAGCCCGAGGCTGACCGACGTCGTGGCGCGCGCCGAGCGACGCAGCCGACAGGCTGGTCCGCCGATCGGGGCGGTGGTGGCCTACGGGCGACGATTCGTGGGCCGAGGTTCCCACACCGTCAACCTGGTCCCGACGGCGGGGACCGGCGACGAGTTGATGCCAGTCGACGTGGCCAGTTGGGGGGCAACGTTGCTGTCTCGATCCGTCTTCGATGCCGGGATCCTTCCCGACCCGGAGTGGTTCTTCGGTCTGGAGGACTTCGATTTCATGTGTCGGGTCCGACGGGGAGGGTTCGAGGTGCTGGTGGATGCGGAGTCGGCCCGGGCTGTGGCCGACCAACAGACGTCAGCTGGTCGAGCCCGTGCCCTCGGTCGCCACCGGCCGGTCGGTGAGGGCGAAGCGTGGCGGTCCTACTATCACGCTCGCAACTCCATCTTGCTGGCCCGGCGCCACGGCCGTCCGTCGTGGCATGTGTGGCACCTGGCCTACTCGGCCCGACACCTGCAGCTGGCCACCGGGAAGGGCGAGCGCCGAGCCATCCTCCACGGCCTGTGGGACGGAGCCTGCGGACGAGTCGGCGAGAACCCTGCTTACGGCCGGACCGTGGGCGAGCTCTCCGAGTCCTCCCGGGATCCCGACACCTCGTCTGGTTGAGGTCCGGTCCGCGTGGCCGGCGTCGGTCCAGGCGACCGAGGCTCTGGCGGCCCGTCGCCGTGGTCGAAGTGCGGCCACAGGGTCAGATCGATCTCCGGTACGACGCGGGCCAGCTGCTCGACATCGCGCCGGTACAGGGCGACCAGCCGGTCGATGGCATCGGCGTCGAGCGGCGGGTGGTCCACGGGAGAAGGGTGCGGTGGTCGCTCGCTGGTCGAGACGTGATACTGGGTCAGACCGAGGTGGTCGAAGGTCCGGGCCAGCTCCCCCTCGGTGTCGAGGACGCACCGCTCGTACTGGAGGACGAGGAGCCGATCGGCGCCGAAGACCTCGGTCCAGGTGGCGACGACCTCGGCGTAGAACCCTCGGGCCACCGCGTCGGCCAGGACCATCCCGTCGATGGGTTGGCCAAGCTTGCGGTAGTGGTCCAGTCCTGATCGAAAGCGGTCGATCGGATCGCGCACCAACATGAGCAGGCGTACGTCGGGCGCGGCGCGGCGCAAGATCTCGGGTGCCCAGGGGAAGGTGGCGTAGTCGGGAGTCCACTCGCCGGCAATGGTTCCTGGTCGTCGAGGGAACCACCGGGGAAACTGTTCAAGGGCGGTCGCGTCGAAGGCATGGTCGGCCATGCGGTCGAGCAGGTGGCGCTCCTTGGTGAGGTGCTCGGGCGTCGAGACGCCGGGGTGGGTGGCGATGAGGTCGTACCACCACGTGGTTCCCGCCTTTTGAGCACCGATACCCACGAAGTCGGGTGGGCCGGCCACCAGACCCTTCGGTACGGGCGGCGGGGTGAAATCGAATTCGGGTTCCCAAGGATCGAAGCGCCCGAGGCGGTGGAGGACCCAACGGCGCTGGGCCGGGTTCAGTCGGAGGAAGGCCTTGGTAACCCAGGGAGCCCTCATGACGGAAGCCGGGCGGCCATGGGCGCAGGTTGGCACACCAGGCGCGATGACGCAATCGATACCGGTGCCGTGGTTGATCGGTGCTTGACGGGGACCCCGCCACCGCCGATGATCAGCGGGTGCCGAAGAGGACCAATGAGGGTCCGGAGTCCCCGTCGGTCCCACGGCCGGGACCGGGTCCTCCCTATCCGAGCCGTCGACGAGAGGTCTGACTCCCGGTGTGCGGGATCGCCGGCATCTTCGACCCGGCCGCGTCGATCGGAGCCGATCGTCTTGGCGCGCTGGCCTCGACCATGGCTTCGTCACTGGTGCATCGGGGGCCCGACGCCGACGGCCTGTGGGTCGACGCCCACGCCGGCGTGGCCCTCGGGCACCGGCGCTTGGCCGTCATCGAACTTGGACCCGGCGGGGCCCAGCCCATGGTCTCGACCGGTGGCCGGTGGGTGGTGGCTTACAACGGGGAGGTCTACAACCACCGCGACATTCGGCATCGATTGGAGGGCGCCGGGACTCGGTTCCGCAGCGGCTCCGATACCGAGGTCCTGGTGGCGGCCGTCGAGCGGTGGGGAGTCGATCGGGCGCTCGATGCCTGCGAGGGCATGTTCGCCGCCGCCCTGTGGGACAGGCAGAACCACCACCTTCATTTGGTGCGTGATCGCTTCGGCGAGAAACCGCTCTACTACGGCTGGGTGGGCGGCTTGTTCGCGTTCGGGTCAGAGTTGAAGGCGCTGCGAACGCTGCCCGGGTTCGCCCCCGAGCTCGATCGGCTCGCGGTGGCCCGCTACCTCCGCCGCAACTGCATACCCGCTCCCGACACCATCTACCGAGGAGTTCGAAAGCTGCGGCCCGGCCACCTGGCCACGGTAACGAGGGCGTCGACGCCGGGCGACCTCCCCGCGCCGCGCTGCTTCTGGTCGGCGGCCGAGGCGGTGGAGCGGGCGCTCGAGCATCCTCTGACGTCCTCGGACTCCGAGATGACCGACCGGCTGGAGGAAACGCTGTCCCGGGCGGTGGCCGACCGGATGGTGGCGGATGTCCCGGTGGGAGCGTTCCTGTCCGGGGGGATCGACTCGAGCGCCGTCGTGTCCCTCATGCAGCGACACGCCACTCGGCCGGTGCGCACGTTCACCGTGGGTTTCGCCGACCCGTCCTTCGACGAATCAGCCGAGGCGGCCGCAGTGGCGGCGCACCTCGGCACGGACCACACCGCGGTTCGGGTCGGCGACGCGGAGGCGGTGGAGGTCATCGGCCACCTACCCGACATCTGGGACGAGCCCTTCGCCGATGTCTCCCAGATCCCGACGTACCTCGTCAGCCGGGTGGCCCGACAGGAGGTCACCGTGTCGCTCTCGGGAGACGGCGGGGATGAGCTGTTCGCCGGCTACAACCGGCACGCCTGGCTCGATCGGGTGTGGCGGTGGGCGGGAGGTATGCCCGCCGGCGCCCGCCGGACCGCGGGCTCCGCTCTGGGTCGCATCCCGCCCGCAGCGGTCGAGCGAGCGGCCCGGGCGACGAGCGTGCTCCCGACCGGCTGGCAGGTGCGAAACCCGTCGAACAAGATGACCAAACTGGCGCGGGTCCTCGCCGCCTCGGACCCCGAAGATGCCTATCGGGCACTGACCAGCCATTGGCCCAACGCCACGTCGATGGTTCTCGGAGCCGACCCTCGGGACACCGGCGAGGACCAGACGAGCTCACCGGTTCTCGGAGGTGGGATCACCGAGCAGATGCTCTGGCTCGATCTGGTCGGCTACCTCCCCGATGACATCCTGGCCAAGGTGGACCGGGCGGCCATGGCCGTATCCCTCGAGACCCGGGTGCCATTCCTCGATCGACAGGTCTTCGATCTGGCCTGGAGCCTGCCCCTCGACGCCAAGCTCCGAGGGGGTCGGACCAAATGGCTGTTACGCCAGGTACTGGACCGCCACGTGCCGGCAGCTCTGGTGGACCGTCCGAAGATGGGGTTCGGGTTGCCCATCGGATCCTGGTTGCGCGGGGAGCTCGCCCCCTGGGCCGAGCATCTCTTGGACGAGCGCCGACTCTCGGCCCAGGGGTTACTCGATCCGGTCCCGGTCCGCCGGGCGTGGGATCTCCACCGGTCGGGTCGGCGGGACCTGGGCTACGAGCTCTGGGACGTGCTCGTCCTCCAGTCGTGGATCGATCGGTGGATGCCCTCTCTGAACTGATCGTCGTCACAGTGTCGGCGTGGTGTCACGACCGGCTTGGTGTCCCGACCGGCTCGGTGTCCCGACCGGCTGCGGGTATCACGTGGCCCATGGGTAATCTTTGAGTGTCGACCGGTCCGACCCTGCCGGCACACGGAGAGATGAACTGGGGGAGGGGATGCCGGTGACCGGGGAGCGCGAGACGTCAACCTGGGAACGGATCGCCCCGTACCTGCGGTGCCCTCGGTGTGGAGCTTCGCTGGCCACGGAACCGGACGGCGTTGGTTGTGCCCATGGTCATCACTACCCGGCGCAGTCCGGATATCTGGATTTCTCGGCCGGAGCCCCCGCCGACCGGACGACCGAACGCACGTTCTCGAGCTTCGGTTACGAGTGGAATGCCTTCGATGCCATCCGGGACGAGGACGAGTCGTTTGCCGCCGTCTACTTCAAGGACCTCGACCTTGGGGGCCTGGCCGGACGCGTCGGCCTCGACGCCGGCTGTGGGAAGGGCCGCTTCACCAGGGTGCTGGCCCGGCACCTGAAGACGCTGATCGCCCTCGATGGCTCCGACGCGGTAGAAGCCGCCGCCCGCAATCTCAAAGACGCAGGCAATGTCGGCGTGGTCCGAGCGGACCTGCGCACGCCGTTGTTCGCCCAGGAGAGTTTTGACTTCATTGCCAGCCTCGGGGTACTCCACCATCTCGACGACCCCCGAGCGGGCTTCGAGCATCTGGCCGGATACCTGGCGCCGGGAGGTCAGATGCTCCTGTACCTCTACAGCCGCCCCAATACGATCGGTACTCGTTCGGTGGCGCTGGCATCGGCCTCGATCGTGAGGCGGGCCACGGTCCACCTGCCTCATCCCTTCCTGAAGTTGCTGAGCAGCCCCATCGCCGCCGTGCTCGAGCTGGGCGTGGTGCGGCCGGGCCGGTGGGGCCAGCGCCGGGGAATCGCGGCCCTGAGCGGTCTTCCCATGAGTACGTACCGGGACAAGCCGTTCCGAAGCCTGGTCCTCGACACGTTCGACCGGCTCAGCGCGCCGGTCGAGCATCGCTACGTGTGGGCCGAGCTCGAGCCGTGGTTCGCCGGGGCCGGGCTGGTGGTTGACGCGGCGAGGGACGAGACCGGCTGGTTCGTCCTCGCCCACCGGCCGTGAGCGGAGTGGCGACCGACGTGGGCCCCACGTCCGAGTCCTCCATCCATCGGGGAACCCTGGTGCCCGACGACCCCGTCATCTCGATCTGCATTCTGGTGCTCGAGCACGCCGGGCTCGCCCTCGGCTGCCTGAGCGCCCTGCGGCGACCGGGCGCCTGCCCCCCGGGAACCGAGCTGGTGGTGGTGGCCAACGGCACTCCGCCCGAACACTTCGACGGGCTGCTGGCTCACGACGACGTGGTCCTGGTCGTCAACCAGGTCAACCTGGGCTTCAGCGCCGGTTGCAACCAGGCCGCATCGGTGGCGCGGGCACCGCTGCTGGTCTTCCTCAATGACGACAGCACCGTCGAGGAGGGATGCATCGATGCGCTGGTCCGAGCGGCCTCTGTCGACCCTGCGATCGGTGCGGTGGGCTCCCGCATTCTCTCGGTCGACGGCTCGCTGCAGGAGGCCGGATCGGTCATATGGCGTGACGGGTCCACAACGCATGTAGGGGAAGGCCTTCCGCCCGGGTCGGAGGCCTATGGAGAGCCCCGGTACGTGGATTGCGCCTCGGCCAACGGATTGTTGGTCACCCGGCGGGCGTGGGACGCCGTCGGCGGGTTCGACGAGCGGTTCTCGCCCGCCTACTTCGAGGATGTCGACCTGTGCCTGTCCCTGGCCGGGCGGGGACTCCGGACCGGTTACGAGCCCCGGGCCCGGGTCGTCCACCGGGGGAGCCAGAGCACGTCGAGCGTCTACCGGGATTTTCTCCTGACCCGAAACCGCCAGCTGCTGGTCCACAAATGGGGCCGATCACTCGACCGGTTCGACCCCCGGCCCCCGAAAGACTCCGGGCCTGTCTTCGAGAACGCGGTGGGACGCGCCGTTGTCGCCGCCGCGTCCCGTCTCTCTTCGGACGAAGCGCCGACCGCGTCCGGAGCGTCGGCCGACGGTGTCGGCCACTGGGTGTCCACCGACCCGCTTCGACGGGCCGAGACCATACAGGCCGAGTACCAGGCCTACCTCGAGCAACGGGTGCGCGAACGAGATCAACGGGTTACCACGCTCGAGGCCTATCTCTCGGGACTCTGGGGCGTCCGCGTGCGCCGGTGGGTGGGGGGTCGCCTCGCTCGTCGGCGGACCTGACCGTTGCTCTGACCCGTTGCTCTCCAGCGGGGCGCTTCAGTCGCCCGGGCCGATGCTCTCTCGGTTCTTGAGCGACGCCACCTGGCGCAGGGGACGGGTGAGCCGCCAGCTGGTCGATGCCCGCATGCGCTCGTACAGCCGGTGCATGTTCGCCAATTCGGTCCGTGCCCCGTCGAGCTCCGCGCCCAGCCGCTCGTTCTCCCTTCGGCCGGCGTCAATGAGTGCCTCGTACTCGGTGACTTTGGTCCGGAGCAGGCCGATCTGACGGCGGTCTGCGAGCAGGGCCGTCGTCCATGCCGACTCCGCTCCGGTCGGAGGGGACCTCAGCGGGCGGTGCGAACCGTCGATCGAGTAAAGATGCTCGACCAACTGGCGGTGTTCGTCGAGCAGGAGATCGGGGTCATCGGAAGCCTGCTGATGACGGAGCTGGGGGGAGATGCTGGCCGCCGCTCGTGACGGGTCCCAGTGAGGGGCGAGGCGGGCGAACTGCTCGAGGTCTCCCAGCCAGGTGGCCAGGGTCTCCATCTGGCCCACCGAGTCCTCGACGATCGACTCGTACCTGATCACAAAGGTGTCGATGCCGACGAGGCCGGCCAGACCGGACCGGTTGTACCGTTCCCACAGCGCCACTCCGTCGGCCAGGGCCATGGCGTCCCGGGCCGAAAGCGATCGGGCTACGGCGAGGGGTGAGCGCCAGACGAACACCGCGGCAACCGGCTTCGGTAGGTGAGCCAACCAGTGAGGCAGCAGCAGGCACACTCGTGGGTCCTTCCACACCACCGGCCCGGGGTCGGGGAACGCCCCCGAGGCCGCTTCGGCGGGATCACCGAGCTCGGCGACGGTCAGTCCGGGATCGCACTCCCATCCGGGCTCGGGTACCGGGGGACCGTCCCAGGTCCCCCCGAGTCGCTCGAGGAGCCTGACGTCGTGGAGCCAGAGGGAACGGCTCTCCCAGTGGTCGGGATTGTCCGCCGAAGGATCGAACCGGTCGTCAGGCGCGGGGACCTGGAGCCCGAGCTGCCCGAGCGCTCCGGTCACGGCCGACGTACCACTTCGGTGCATGCCCACCACCAGCAGCCAGGGTCCCGCCGGCATCGCCGGTCCGGATGGCAGAGGTGGGGGAGGGTTCATGAGTCGGGACTCTACGGTGTCGCCGAACGGGGCTCAGCGCAGCCGCTCGTACAGGCGGGTGAAGGCTGCGGCCCGACGCGGCGTGCTGTAGGCGAACTTCAGGAAGACCTTTTTCAGATGGTATTGGTAGGACCCACTGCGTTGCGCGGCTACGGCGCGCCGGTTGGTCTCGCTCGCCACCAACCCGACCGAGGCCAGGTAGGCCTCCACCTCCGCCGTCGCCTTCGGGGCGATGGTCGAGGCCGGAGTCGCGTCCGTCGGCGCCACTGCTTCGGAGTACGAGCTGGGGGCCAGGTCAGTCGGCCGCGGCTCGAGGGCCCACACGAAGTGCGTGACCGACCAGCTGGGATTGACAGCCTGGGCGGTGGCTTGGAGCGCCCCGATCATCTCTTCGGGAAGGCCATCGCGCAGGCCGACTTCGTAGTGTTCGGAGTAGAGGGAGTGAAGGTCGTCCCGGCCCAGCACAGACCACCCCGACCGGTCGACCAGTCGTTGAAGCGTGTCTTCGGTGAAGAGCCGGAGGTTCTCCGGATCGAGCGGGCCGGACCGCCGGACTTCGAAGTGACCGCACAGGAGACTGACGGCCATGTCCACGTGGGCGACGTGGGGCACGGTGACCAACAACGGGGGAGAACCGTGGTCCAGGGCCCAGGCGGCGAGGGCGCTCAGCAGTACCTGCGGATCGGCCTGGTGCTGGAGCCCGTCGACGAGGAGCACGGCACCGACGTCGTCGATGCCGTCCAGCGTGGCCTTCAACGACGGCACATCGGTAAGCGGGCCCGACACCACGTCGATGCCCAGCGATCGGAGCTTGGTCTTCTCCGATGTCCCCAACCGTTCCCCGAGATCCACCACCGGCCGACCGCGGGGTAGGTCGAGCTCGCTGAGCAGACCGACGACCTGGGCCCCGAGATCACCGAGGGTGGACCGATCTCTACGGGCGGCTCCGTTGTTGGCCGATTCGGCGGTGCTGGTCGTCGCCTGCCCGGGAACGATCGGTACAGGCGCGACGCGGACGGGCGGATCGTCGAGCAGCACGGAGCGGGTGGCTTCGAGGAACGCCCGACCGTAGCGCCGGTCGGGTTCCAGGTGGTTGCCCTCGGCCCATTCGTTCCAGGCCAGGATGAAGAGGTAGTTCTCCTCCGGGCGGACGTTGGCCACCGAGTCGGCTGTCGCTCGAAGCCAGCGTTCGTAGTGGCCGGGAGTGGCGCCTTCGAAGATGGTGGCCGCACGGGCCCGGCGGGGGGTGTTGTCCCAGCCCACCATCACCGAGGGGAATCGCTTCCACGAGCTGTGGTTGAGTCTGATGGCCGCATCGGCCGCCGACTCGTAGTCGAAGACCCGGTGACCCCTCAGCGTCTCGAGGGGCGTGTGCAGCTGGTCGCCCTGCAGCGGCATGAACCCCACTGACGCGTCGAGCCCGAAGGCCGCGGGCCCCTGACCACCGGGAGGGGGCCCCCACGACTCCACCCAGCACAGGTAGAGGTCGGGGAACCCGGCCTCTTGGACCTCCTGGCGCCAGATCGCGCTGGTGCGTTCCGGGTCGGGTATCAGTGTGGGCCGATAGATGAGGAGCAGGGGACGACCGTCGATGGTGATGTAGCGAGGATCGGAGAACGCACGCAGGAGATGGCGTATGTGGGCCCGATCGTCCTCCTCGCTGAATTCCTGACGCATGAGCACGTGTCCGGTCTGGGAGTCCCAGCCCCGGGTCCACTCCTCGTTGGCCCAGCAAAGGGCGAAGGGAAAGTCCGGCTCACCGGACGTGAGCACTTCTTCGAAGGGTCGTTCCAGTAGACGGCGGCCGTGGAACCAGTAGTGGTAGTAGACGAAGCCGTGCACGCCGTGGGCCCGAGCCAACTCGGCCTGGGCCGCGCGCACCTCGGGCACCCGCAAGTCGTAATAGCCGAGCTCGCCGGGAACATGGGGCTGATAGTGCCCGGGAAACAGAGGGCGGGCCGCGGCCACGTTGTGCCACTCGGTGAAGCCAGTGCCCCACCACTGGTCGTTTTCGGGAATCGGGTGGAACTGGGGGAGATAGAAGGCCAGGGCCTTCGGCTTCGCTTCGATGGGCATGGCCCTCCCCCGGTCGCGCTCGTCCTGCTCAGAATAGTTGAGTGGAAATCGTGCTTCACGGTCAGACACGGGTCTGAGCCCTGATGATCTCGATGACCCGGGACTGGTCGGCCGACGAGAGCGCCGACCCCGTGGGCAGGCACAGTCCCTGGTCGAACACACGGGCGCAGTGTCCGGGCCCGACCAACTCAGCCCCCGGAAACGCGGCCTGGAGGTGAAGGGGCTTCCACGTCGGCCGGGACTCGATGTCGGCGTCCTCCAGGGCCAGCCGCACCTTCTCACGATCTGCTCCGAAGTCCTCGGGATCGATGAGGACGCACGTCAACCAGTGGTTGGACGTGCCTTCTGCGGTGCGCGGCATGGGCGATATCCCGGGGATACCGTCGAGCCCGGCCCGGTAGGCCGCATCGATCTGCCGGCGCCGCTCGATGCGTGTGTCGAGCCCCCGGAGCTGGGCCCTTCCGAGGGCGGCCAGCAGGTTCGAGAGGCGATAGTTGTACCCCACGGCGAGGTGCTCGTAGTGGGAGAACGGCTCCCTGGCGTGCGCGGCCAGCAGCCGGGCTCGCTCGGCCCATGCCGGCGATCCGGTCACCAGCATCCCGCCACCACTGGTGGTGATGATCTTGTTGCCGTTGAACGAGAAGACCCCGGCCGCCCCGAACGAACCGGCCGCCCGGTGCCGATGGGTCGACCCGAGGGCCTCGGCCGAGTCCTCGATGAGAGGCACGTCGAACCGGCGGCACACCGACTCCAATGCCGGGTAGTCGGCAGTCTCCCCGTAGAGGTCGACGGCGATGACCGCGGCTGGGGGTCGGCCGACCCGGGCCCTCTCGATCAGCACCTCCTCGACCAGGGCCGGCTCGATATTCCAGCTATCCGACGAGCAGTCGACGAACACCGGGTGTGCGCCCAGGTAGGTCACGGCGGCGGCGGAGGCGATGAAGGTGAGGGACGGCACGAGCACCTCGTCCCCGCTTTCCACGCCAGCCAGGAGCAAGCTCAGGTGTAGCGCAGCCGTTCCGCTCGAGAGGGCCACCGCGTGCTCGACACCCGTTCGATCGGCCACCTCGCGCTCGAAGTCCACGATGTCCGGGCCGACGGGGGCGATCCAATTGGAATCAAAGGCCTCGAGAAGCATGCGCCGCTCTTCGGTGCCCACATCGGGAGGAGACAGGTAGACGCGGCTCAAGGCCGGTTCCCCGTCGCGTCGGTCAGCCCTCCGACGAGGGCGGCGCCGCCGAGGACGACGACGGCCATCACCACATCGATCCCGAGAGCCACGGCCATCGAGGCATGACCCGCGGCCGCCACGGCGACGGCCACGGCCACCGCCACCTCGATGCCGATGTACACGCCGCTGGCGGCGGTACGGGACCAGCCGCCCGCGACCAGGCGGTCGTACGGATGGCCGCGATCGCCGCTCAGGATGGAGCCGCCGCTCCGCCGCCTCCGGACGATGGCGCCGGCCACCTCGCCCACGGGAACGGCCAAGAGCGCCAGGGCGACCACGCCCGTACTGCCGGCGATGCCAACGCCCCAGGACTGGGCGAGCAGCAAGGTCATCGACGCTCCGAGGAGGTAGCTCCCGCCATCGCCCAGGTAGATGCGGGCCGGGGGACGGTTGTACACGAGGAAGCCGACCAGCGCGCCGGCCAGGGAGGCGGCCATCAACCGGGCAGGACCATGGGTGATCACGGCGAAGGCGACGGCGCCGGCCACCCCCACGCCTGCCGCCAGCATGTCGAGGCCATCGAGCAGATTGAAGCCGTTGATGAGGACCACGGTTGCGGCCATCACCAGGGGCACGCCGAGAAGACCCGGCAGGTGGACCGGTTGGGCAGCAGCGATGCCGGCACCCACCCCCAGCTGCGCGAGCAGCCGGAACTGCGGGGGGACGACGAACCGGTCGTCGACGATCCCGACAGCCAGGGCGGCAGCCATCGGGATCAGGACGATGGGCCGGCCGGCCCCCGCCCCGACCGCGGCGCCGGCGAAGACGGCCACCCCGCCCAGGTACGGCACCGCGGCGTCGTGGGTCTTGAGTGGCCCCGGGCGATCCATCAAGCCGTACCGGCGGGCGCACACCACGCAAATGGGTACGGACAGCGCGGTGACGCCCAGGGCGGCCAGGGAGACGACAACGACCTCGGTTGTCATTCGTCCGTGCCCGGTTCGGCTTCCCACTGCATGAGGAGGGACTCGGTCCCGGCATGCAGCTCAAAGCGATCCACAACGTCGAAACCGGCGCGCCGGTACAGGGCGACGGCGGTCTCATTGCCCGCCGCCACCACCACGTGAGCGGCATCCAGTCGCCGCCGGCGGACCTCGTCGAGGAACTGCTCGACCAGGTGGGTTCCCGCCCCTCGCCCCCGCGCTGCCGGTTCGATGGCGATGGCCAGCAACTCGGCGCCCTCGCCGTTGCCACCGGTACCGTGGCGAAGGGTCTCGATCACCCGGGGCCACGATCGGAGGAGCCGGCCACTGCAGGCCAATGCGGCTGCCGGAGCGTCACGCCACAGGAACGCCCGATACAGCGCGGCCACATCGGTGGAGCCGGCGAGAAATCCCACCGTGGTCGACCCGTCCTCGACAACGAGCAGGAACGATTCGGGTACGCGAGCGACCCTCCGGTAGAGGCGGCGAAGGAACGCCGGGCCAAGGAAGGCCAAGAACCCCTCACCAATCTGTTTCGCGTGAAGGGCCGCCGCTGTTTCCGCGTCTCTGTACGTTCCGGTGCGGAGCACCAAGCCGTTCCCTGTGCTCGAATCGGTCGCCGTCGCCCTCCGAACTCCTCGGGCAGACTATTGCCCCATTTCAACGTACGATGTGCCGGTTGCCGCCGCATCATCAATTGTGACGATATCGCCGCGTATCCGCAAGGGGTTGGCGCCGCCCGCCAATGCAAATGCGAACCGCCGGCGCTAGCATTTCTTCTGTTGCCGGGGGGCAGTAACGGACCGATTGCTCTGGCCGTTTGGGCCGGGCTGAGGAAGGGGTGGCGTGTTGAGCAATGCCAAGTGGGTGATAAGTGTGATCTTCGCCATTGTGGGCATACTCGCCCTGGTGGTCGCGGTGATCTACCTGACCGTACCAATCCATTCGCTCCCGAGTTTCATGCCGGGCAAGCACAGTGGAGCCGGGACCTACCACAAGCGAGGCGCAATCGCCGCGGTCATCGGAGTCGTGCTCCTCATCATTGCCATCGTGGCCGGATTGGGTGCACGCCGCGACAGTGCAACCGCGGTCCGATCTTCAGGGTCACTCCAGTCGTGACTGACCGATCGGCACCGCTCAACAGGGGCCGTCGAAGGCGGGGCCGGTAACTCGGGCACGGTTGCCGCATGCGTGGTTGGACGGCGGCCCGTCGTTCACTAACGTCGTCGACCTCTTTCCACCGGAGATCACGTTGTTGTTCACTCCCACATTGCTGGCTTGGCTGCCGGCGCGTACGAAGGGTCGACCGCCAGGGGGTGCAGGGATGAAGTTCCCCGAAACCCGGACGCCCTTCACCGGCCCGGTGCTGTCGCCCTTCACCGAGTAGGCAATGCCGACGGAGGGCCACGGCCACGTCGATCCGGTCGTCCCGGAATTGCCGGAGATGACGACATCCGACGAGGGCAACTGGGGCGCCAGCTGTATCTTCAACTGGGCGCCGTCGACCAGCCGGTTGTCGGTGAAGTCGAAGTGCTGAATCGACAAGCCGGTGATGCCGGCCACCAGATAGCCCAAAGGGCCGGCAAAGGTGTTGTGGTCGACTTCGACGTTGCAGGCACAGCCACCAGTGCTGTCGGCTTCGAGATCGATCACGCTGGCGGCCACGCCACGAAGGGAGTTGTGGGTGATGGACACATGATTCACGAACTCGGGAGTGATCCCCTGGCGGCCGCTGCGCGAGAACGAGTTTCCCTGGATGGTGACGTAGGTGGTGGGAAACGAGGCCTGACCGCTGGCGGCTTCGTGCAGACCGGACATGGTCACGAAGTCTCCGTCCACGTCGTTGATGGTGACTCCTTGGATGAGGGCCCGTTGGACTCCGGAGAGTTGAATTCCCGAGTTGTTCTGTGATCCCACCACGCCGGCGGTGTTTGGGCCGATGATCACCATGTTGGTGATGGTGATGTCACATCCGCCCTCGAACCACCAGATGATGGGGATGGTCGAGATGGTGGTGCCCGATTCCTTGTCGATGTCCGAACCGCAGTAGGGCGAGACGGTGGGAAGTGGGCCGATGCTCTGGACGGTGGGCGCAACTTGGCGGAAGGTCGCATTTCGACCATTCAGGGTCGTGTTCGTGAATCCCCGCAGGTAGAGCGATTCATTGACCAGATAACAGGAATTGGCGGGGAAGTCCACGACGAGCGGACTGGCGGGTGTGCCCCGAGGCAAAGACCAGAGCCACGAGCGCAGGAGCGGGCCGACGTCGGCCGAGCAATCGTGGGGGATGCCGGTCGGGGGCACGAAGACCCGGGGAGACGGGGCAGCGGTGACCGATGGCGGGGTTTGCGGGGTCCCCGACGGGAGAGCGACCAGGAGGACGATGATGACCCCGGCGGCGACGGCGGCCCCGCCGACGGCGATCCGCCGCCCGAGGGGCCCTCCGACGGCCTGGAGGGCACGACGGCGTTCGCTGGCGAAGCCGGTGACCGGTTTGCCGGTCGATGGCGATCGAGCTCGCATCCCGTAGCCGACTGTACTAGTGGCTACCGAGTCGACTCCGGGCGCGGTCGGCGCCTTCAGGCCCGGGCGGGCGTCGCCTCGATGATGAACTGGTAGGCGAACATCGTGGGCCACGCGTTCGACAACACGCGGTCGGCCAGGCGGAAGGTCCGGGCCTTGGTGCCGTCGACGCCCAGTGCGTCGAGCGGGAGGCCCACCGGCTCGATCCGCTGGATGGCGAATTCGCGACGTTCGACCAGCTTGGCCAAGCTTCGGCGGGTGAAAAACCTCAAGTGGGTCGAGTCGAGGATGCCACGCTGGTCGTAGTCGAACATCCCCAAGGTCGCCCGGAACCTCGGGTACCAGTGGGCAATGTTGGGCACGCAGAACAGGGCGGTCCCGTTGGGGGCCAGGACGTCCCGGACCTGGCTCAGCAGGACCCCGGGATTGACCACGTGCTCGAGGATGTCCGCGGCCAGCACGATGTCAAAGCCCGAGCCGACCTCGGGGGGGATGCCCTCGTTGAGGTCAGCTTGGAAGAACGCTTCGGTGCGCTCGGTGACTTCGTCGATCTTGTTCACGTCGACACCGGTCACGTGGTGGCCCATGAGTTGCAAGCGCTCGGAAAGGAGCCCGCTCGAACATCCGAGGTCGAGGATCCGGCTCGGCGGCCGGCAATGCAACAGACTCGAGATCCGCCCGTGCGAGCTGTCCTCGCTCGGCTTGAGCTCGTACTCCTCGGAGAGGGCAATCCGGCTCCCGTCGCCGAAGCCCGCCTTCTGCAGTCGGTACGTGATGACGTCCTTGGTGACCTCAGCGGCGTAGCCCAGGCCGTCGACGTAGCAGATTTCGTCGCCGTAGTAGGTGGGTATGGGCACTTCGGCGATGCGCATGCCCGCGTCGTGCAACTGAATGATGATCTGGGTGTCGAAGTTGAACCCGTCGGAGTTCTGCTCGAACGGGAGCTGTTTGAGCGCAGCGACCGAGTAGGCCCGGTATCCGGAGTGGAACTCGGACAGGTGAGTACCGAGGGCAGCATTTTCGAACCGTGACAGGATCCGGTTTCCGGCGTACTTGTAGAGGGGCATGCCGCCCTTACGGGCCGCCCCCTTGATCATGATGCGCGAGCCGAAGACGGCGTCGGCCTCCTCGGCCACGAGTGGCGCGAGGATCTCGGGAAGCGACTCGGGTGCGTACTGGCCATCACCATGGAGCATCACCACGATGTCGAGGCCGTGCTCGATGGCCAGGTTGTACCCGGCCTTCTGGTTGCCCCCATAGCCCAGGTTCGTGGGCTGCCTGATCACAGTGATCGGCAGTTCGGACAGTTGCTGGTAACCCAGGCCCACCAGATAGGTGGCGTCGTCGCTGTGATCATCGCTCACGATCACCTCGGCGATGTGCGGCCTAATGTCGGCCGGTATGCGATCGAGCAACTTGGCCAGGGTCGCCGCCGCGTTGTACGCCACGACCAGCACACCGATCTTCTTATTTGGTGCGTCCACCCCATCCCTCCCCGAGTGCGCGGCCGAGATTGTCGCCAGCATAACCATCGAAGCCGCAGTTTGAAAGAGGGGGATTGCGGGTACTTCGGAATTCCGCCGGGTGGGTTTTGACGAGCCGCTTAGAGCCGGACTTCGGCGCGCCATTATTCAGCATCGACGTCAAATGATCCCCCAGTGACCTATCAAATGTAACTAGTGCCGTGACCGGCAACGTTTCAGGGGGCGTGTCCACCACTTCTCGCCTGAGGGCGCGCAACATATGACATGGCCAAACGTGTGCGTGTCCGTGAGATCACCAACGTCGAGGGAAACAAGCTCCTCTCGATCATCCGGCGTGGCTCTGGATCGGTGGTCCGATGGCGAAGAGCCCAGATTGTGCTCTGGTCGGCCCAGGGCATGGACGTGCCCCAGATCGCAAAGATCGCATTCACGTCCGAGGACCGGGTCCGTGCGGTCCTCCACAACTTCAACGAGGACGGATTCGACTCCCTGGTTCCGAAGTACGCCGGAGGTCGACCACCGACCTTCACCTTGGCCGAGCGCCAGGGGATCAAGAAGATCGCGCTGTCTCGCCCGCAGGACCACAACCTGCCCTTCTCGACCTGGAGCCTGTCCAAGCTGGCCGAGTTCCTGGTCGCCGAGGGGGTGATCGACGACATCGGCCATGAGGGCCTTCGGGTCCTGCTCCGAGAGGAGGGCGTGTCGGTTTCAAGTGATCAAGACCTGGAAGCAGTCGAACGATCCGGACTTCGAGGCCAAGAAGAACCGGGTCCTCTATCTCTACGACATCGCCGACGGCAAGGCGATACCGAGCCCAGACGACCCCACGGTCGTCATCTGCATGGATGAGTTCGGACCGCTCAACTTGCTTCCCCGACCAGGGAGACGGTGGGCCCTGATGGCCGTAAAGCACGAATCGGCACAAAGCGATCTACCTCGCAGGCACCGGCGGCGGGCTACCTTCAACAAGAATGACGGCGTTCGCCAACTCATGGCCGCCTACGACTTGAACAAGGACAAGATGTACGGCCACATCAAGGTGAAAAAGGACCGCACCACCTTCTTGGAATTCTGCGCTATCTGCGAACCCTCTACCCGGCCGAGGTCAGGATCGCCATCGTTCTGGACAACTTCAGCCCCCACCTCTCGACCAAGACGGACCAACGGGTCGGCAACTGGGCCGAGGCCAACAACGTCGAGCTGGCCTACGTGCCCACCAACGCCAGTTGGTTGAACCGGATCGAAGCCCAGTTCCAGGCCCTTCGGTACTTCACACTCGACGGCACCGACCATAAGTCACACGCCGAGCAGAACTCCATGATCCGCCGCTACATCACCTGGAGGAATCGCAATGCTCAGGACAAGACGCTGCGTGAACTGGTCAAGCGCGGCAACGTTGCCTGATAGCACTAGTTATCTCCCCAAATGTGATTATGAAACGTCCTCAAATTGAGCATTGAACGTTCTCTTCGAGTGGCAAAGCGAATCGCAAAAAGAATTCGTAAACCAGCGGTTCCGCCAGTCGATGCGCGTCGCCGTGAGGAGCAATTGGCGGCCTTCTGGGGAGCCTTGCCCTTCTCCTGCACTTCCTGCCTTCGCCGTGGAGGGCCGCTTAACATACTGGAGATGGCGCCCGATTCGGATCGGCGATGACCGGGGACGACATGCAACGACACTGGTCAACCGTGGGCCAGCGCATAGCGGGCCGCGAGGACGGCAACCTGCTTGCTGGGGACGACTCGCCGTACTACCAGTACAAGGCGGACCAGTTCTCGGCTCGGTTCTTACCCAGGATCCCGGTGGGCGGTCTAGACGTACTGGACGTGGGCTGTGGAGCGGGGGGAACACTTCGGTGGATGGCCGCGCACAACCCGAAGCGATTGGTCGGTTGCGATCAGGCCCCGGGGATGATTGAGCTGGCAGCGCGGAATGTACCGAGCGCTGAGATCGTGCAGACAGACGGAAACTCGCTGCCTTTCGCTGACCAGGCGTTCGACGTCGTCACGACGGTGACCGTGCTCCAACACAACCCCGATGAGCGACGCACGCGGCTGCTGGGTGAGATATGCCGGGTGAGCCGTGACCAGGTACTCCTCTTCGAGGACACGTCTCTGGTCATGCGCCCGAGGCCGCTCGTGCAGGGTCAGTACCTGAACTTCTATGGTCGCCCAGTCGGTTGGTACGCCGGCGTCTGCGCCGTACACGGGTTCGAGCTCGTGGAGACCCAATACCTCCAGACGATGGCGAGCCTGCGCACGTTCCTGTTCCTGTGGCCGTTCCTGAACCGGGCGAGGAGAGGGAAGACCGATGAGGGAGCCCCCTTCTCGCCGCTCCACCTGGCCATCGAGAAGCGAACGCTGCCCGTCACGAGGCGCCTCGACCCGTTCATCCGGTACCGCAAGGGTGAGAACACGATGATGCGGTTCGAGAAACGTCGGTCTTGATGGCTGGGGTTCCCCTCGGTGCAGGGTCCCGCCGCACGTCCTCGCCATCTCCGCTGCCGGCTCGGAGTTTTGGCCATGTCTCTGGGTTCAATGGCCTTCGGGGCATGGCCGTGCTCATCATCTTCGTGGCTCATATGGAGGTGATCCTCCCGATTACGACTCTCCTCGTCATACCGGGGGCCACGGTGTCCCTCGACGCGTTCTTCGTCCTCAGCGGCTTCTTGATCACGGCATTGTTGTTGAGGGAGCAGGCCCGGGTCGGAACCATCGGCAGCTGGTCCTTCTACCGGCGGAGGATCCTCAGGTTGCTGCCGGCCCTGTACGTCGTCGTCCTGGCCACCGCGCTATTCGCCTACGCCACGCATCAATGGCTCCACACCGAGGTCCCCTCGATCTTCTCCGTCCTCTTCTACTACTCGAACTACTACTCGGCCTCAGCCTCTGGTCCTCTCGCACCCACGCTGGCTCCGGGCTTTCAGCATCTCTGGTCGTTGTCGTTCGAAGAGCAGTTCTATTTCGTGTGGCCGTGGGTCACGATTGCCCTGCTGACGATTCGCGTACGACTCAGGACCGTGGTGATCATCCTGTTGTCGCTGATCGCCGGCATTGCCATCTTCCGATACACGCAGTTCGAGGGCACCGGTCGCTGGTGGTCGATCTTCGTCAGGACGGACACCCGCGCCGACTCGATTCTGTGGGGAGCACTCCTTGCCCATATCTGGATGCGGCACAAGGAACCGAAACGAGGGATACGGATCGCCGGGTGGGTGGCGGCCGCCGTTCTCCTCACTTGCCTGGTTGTCGCGACAGAGAACGGCCCATTCGTATACCGGGGAGGCTTCGTGGTTATCGACCTGGCCTGCGCCATTTTGTTGTTGGCCATCCTGGACGACAAATGGGGAGGCCGCCACTTCTTCGAATTCAAACCGCTGGTCGCCCTCGGGCTGGTGTCCTATTCCTTCTATCTCTGGCACTTACCGGTGTTCTTCGCCATCCGGTATTTCGATCCCCACTGGAATGATGTCGTGCGAGTAGTGGTCGCCTTCGTCGTCACCCTTGCCCTCACGTTGTTGTCGTGGTTCTTCTTGGAGCAACCGCTGATGAAGTGGGGCGCTCGGTTGGACAGGAAGAGATCTCTCGCGGCTCAGTCGCCTTCCACTGCGTTCCACATACCGACAGGAGCGTCGCAAGGTTCACCGGCGCCAACTGCTCACGCCAACGGAGGCAACCAGACGAACGAGCAACTCGGTGCGAGAGCCGACACCCATGGGTCCTCGGCGGATCCACCACCGTAGCCGTGCAGGATGAGCACTGCCGAGGATGATGAGAACGACTTGAGCGATCCGTGAAAACGACAAGTTATGGTGTCCGATCACTCGTGTGGCGCTCTGCGGTGAGGCGCGAGGTGACGTCAAACTTCAAGCGACTCCGCCACGCCACCAACAGTCCCGCCGTCAGGCCGGTTGCGCTGATCAAGGCCAATACCAGACCTAGGGTGAAGGTAGAAGGCCAGTAGCTCGTCTCGATGACATGCCGGCCGGCCGGGATGCGGGCCTGAAGCATCACCCCCGAAAAGCGAGACAAGGCCAACGGCTGACCGTCGATGGTGGCGTTCCAGCCGGGCACATCAGTGAGCCTGAGCCGGAGCACTTGAGGGGTTGTGGCGTCCGTAGTGATCTTCCACGTGGCCGGGGAGGGATGGAAGACGGCCACCGCCTTGTCCGGGGCATTGGTCCCCGGCAAGGGGGCACCGGTTGCCACCGGTGTAAGCGTGGCTGGCGCGGCTCCCGGTATGCGGTAGAGCTCCTCATTCCCAACAGAGTCGACGAGAACACTGCCGGTCGGACCGGAATGGCCGTGGGGCACGAGGACGTAGCCGACACCGAACAGTCGGGCCACCGTGGCCGACGCGATGTCCGGACAAAATGTGGCCAGGAGAGGGGTCCCCCCGTCATTGCCCGTGGCCGTCATCCACGATTGGTAGTAGGAACGGGGGATCACCGGGTCATAGATGTTGATCTCATGGATCCCGTAGAGAACATTGCTCTCGGGTGGTACTCCAAGGTCCGGACAGAGATTGTCGGTCGTCTTCTCGCTGAACCCCACCGTCGCCGTTCCTACTGACCGCTGCAGGGCGACCACTGCAGCGGTTGACGGCGGAAAGGTGGTGCTGGCTGACCATTCGGGTGCAGCCATTGACACCAGAAATGCTGTTTCGAAGGCCAGGAGCGCGAATGCGACCCAGTGACGCACCCCGAGTCCACCCACCGGCACGGTTGTGGATGCGGGAAGCGGATGCGTTCTTCGAGTGGATCGGTCGAATCGATGTAACGCTCCGACGGCCACTACACCCACGGCGATCCCGACAACGGGCCAGACGAAGCTGCGTGTCCGATTTGCCGCCGCGGCCGGAAGCAGTCCCTGGCGATCAAAGAGCCACACTCCGAGGACGACTAAGCCGAAGATCGTGAGTCCTAGTTCGAACCATCGGCGAACAGCCAACTGTCGGTGAGACCGGATGAGCGCATCTGTCCCGATTCCGGCAAGCAGAGCCAAGCAGAATCCCAGTGGCATCAACATCCGGCTCCAGTAGATCGTCTTGGCGAACGGCACCACATCGAAGATGACCTGCATGGGACGGAGGAAGACAAGACCGGCGGAGACCACGGCAGTGGCGGCGAAGGCAATAACTTCGATTCGCATTCGTGTCCCGACCCAAGAGGCAAAGACCAAGGACAGGGCGATGACTCCGATGGTCAGGGACACGTGATCGCCCACCGGAAACGGAACGCCTCCGATGGTTAGCGTCAACGGTTGGGCACGGAATCCCGGAGGGAAGATGGACAACAATGCCTGGCCGACTGACAGGCCCTGACTTCCGCCCAGAGTGGTGCGCGTCGTGCCCATTGCCAGTTGGGCGCCCGGCAACGCCAGCGGAGCAGCCAACAACAGTCCGGCCCCAGCGGCAATGGCCAGGTCGATCACCGGGCGGAGGGCGGTCAGGTCTCTCAGGGGGAGATGGAATCGTGGCACCAGCAACACGATGACGAAGACGATCAGGGCCAGGGCCAGCACGAAGAGGCTTTCGGGATTGCCGGCATACACAGCAAGAGCAATGGTCACGGCCAAAAAGGTGATGCTTCGGGCTCGGTTTCGTCCTCGCACGACCAGCAGGGCGGCGGCGAAGATCCAGCCTGCAAACGCCATCACCGAACCGAGCGGGTATCCCAGCCAACCCGTCAGTGGACCGCTGAGCTCAAAGATCGTCGCAGCCATGGCGCAGGCAATTGCGCCCAGCCCGAGCACGCGACCAAGCAGGTACGTTCCCAATCCCGCGATCAAGAGGGTGGTAAGGAGGCCAATCGTGTAGGCCATTCGCAGTGGCACCAGGTAACCGACCAGCGCCGGCAAACCGAAAGGGGCCGACTGCCAATTGAACGCCAGCGGGGTTCCGAGCCCGCTGTACGGATTCCACAGAGGAAGATGACCGTGATGGACCTGAGTCCAGGCCAGGGTCGACCACGGAATGATCTCATTGACGAGGTCGCCGCTGTGCGCACTGTGACCTGAGATCGCGGTTCTAGAGGTGGACAAGAGGCCCGAATTAGTTAAAATGTCGTAGGGACCGAGAGAGAAACCGTGACGAAGGGCCGGCAACAGCATGGCCACGGCGGACAGCACGACCCAGGTGACTCCGAGTACGTGGTGACGCCGGAACGGCAACCTGATGACGCGCGCGAATAGGGGTCGAGTCACGGCATGATCGCCCCCTCATTTGACACGATGGCCCCCCCATCTGTCGTCATGCCTGGCGCGAACGCAAGACACACGCCGCAGACTATAGCGACGCCGTACCTCGCCCGAGGGCGAGAAATGCAGGACCGCCGTTAAGACACCGAGGCTGATATTTTCGGCTGGGCGTGGGTACGGCATGAGATGAGCGACATAATGGGTCGTCCTGAGCGGTGGCTCAAATCGGCGCGCAGCGGACCCGATCTTCTGAGTCCGCCGAGCACGGTTGCCGTCGATGACCGGTTCATGCCCGGCGGGGACGAGGCCGGCTCCTCGCCGGGTGATCGCAAGTTCCGCCCGGACGTCCAGGGTCTCCGAGCAGTGGCGATCCTGCTGGTGGTCCTGTTCCACGCCGACATTCCCGGCGTGTCGGGCGGCTATGTGGGGGTGGACGTCTTCTTCGTCATCTCCGGCTTCGTGATCACCGGCGTGCTGCTGCGAGAACGCGCCGCCACCAGGCGCACCTCGCTCCTGGCCTTCTACGGGCGCCGAGCCCGACGGATCCTCCCGGCGGCCAGTGTGGTCCTCGTCGTCACCGTCGTCGCCTCCTACTGGCTGCTCGGTCCGACCATCGGGCGTTCGACCGCAGTCGACGGCCAGTGGGCCGCGGGATTTCTGGCCAACGTCCACTTTGCCTTGACGTCGACGAACTACCTGGCATCGCAGCAGCCACCCTCCCCGCTCCAGAACTACTGGTCCCTTGCCGTCGAAGAGCAGTTCTACATCGTGTACCCGACCATCTTTTTGGTGGTGGCGAGCCTCGTCACCCGTCGCTCGCTCCGCGTGCGGATCGGGGTCGTGCTCGGAGCGGTGATCGTGGCCTCCTTCGCCTATTCGGTCTCGCTGACCTCGTCCAACGCCGCCGGCGCCTTCTTCTCGCCGTTCACCCGGGCGTGGGAGCTCGCCTTGGGTGGCCTCATCGCCGTGTCCGGCGAGTACCTGACCCGTCTGCCCCGATCGGCGGCGGCGTCCCTGTCCTGGCTCGGGCTGGGGGCGATCCTGTTCGCCACCTTTGCCTTCACCTCCGCTTCCGCCTACCCGGGATCACTCGTGGCCGTTCCGGTCATCGGGGCCGGTCTCATCATCGCCGGAGGCGCAGCCCAACCGACGTGGGGTGTCGAGTCCCTCCTGCGTCTGCGGCCCTTCCAGTGGCTCGGTCTGGTCTCGTACTCCTTGTACCTGTGGCACTGGCCGATTCTGATCATCGCCACCCAGCGGCGGGGAACGGCCCAGTTGCCGGTCATGGACAACGTCTTGTGGCTCTTGGTTGCACTGGCCTTGGCCATCGCCACCTACCTCGTCCTCGAGAATCCCGTGCGTCACGCCCGATCGCTGGTCACTCGGCCGTGGGCCAGCGTGGCCATGGGCGGTTGCCTCATCGCCGCCAGCTTCGGGGTGGCCACCGCGGAGGTCCAGAATACCGATCAGACCGTGATCGGAAGTATCTCGAATGCAACGACCGGCTCCAACTGCCAACCGTCGTATGCGGCCGACAGAGCTGCATTGCGTACGGCGACCAAGTTGGGCAAGGTCCCACCGGTGGGTCATCCCATTACCGACCATGTACGCATGGTGGTGGTCGGCGATTCAACCGCGTGCACCCTGGTCGGAGGCCTTGCCGCTCGCGGCACGTCATATGGGGTGCAGGTTGTCGACGGCGCCGTTATCGGATGCGGCATCGTCAGCGGCTGGACGGCGCGCTTCCAGGACGGCATCGCCTACGACGAACGTCTGACCAAGAACTGTCAAAGCGAGGCCGATCACGTCGAAGCGTCAGCGATTGACCGCGGAAAGCCCAACATCATCGTGTGGGGGAGCACCGACGAGAGAAATTCTGTGTTCGTTGACACTTCCTCCGGGCCCAGGGTGATCGCCAATGGATCGCCGGAGTGGAAGACCCTGATGCTCAAGCGGATGAATGCCCGGGTCGAGCAGTTCCTCGCCACCGGAGCCAAGGCCGTCCTGCTCTTGCAGCCGCCGTTCGTCAATCCTGGGAACCCAACGCAACCGACCCAGAGCGATACGGACTTCGAGCGCCTGAACGGACTGCTGCGAGAAGTGGCGGCATCCCATCCCGGTCGTGTCACCACCGTCGACCTCGCTTCGCGTGTCTGTCCGACCGGCCCACCGTGCCCGTACGTGGTCGACGGGATAGGGCAGGGGCAAGTGGCTGATTTCACGGTGCGTCCGGATGACGCTCACTACGGGGTCATTGGTTCGTTCTGGGTCTCGGAGTGGCTGATTCCACAGGTTCTCGCCGCTGTGCACGGGCTCTCGTGATTCGATGACGGCATCGCGGTGAGTCCGCCGAGCACGGTTGCCGTCGATGACCGGTTCATGCCCGGCGGGGACGAGGCCGGCTCCTCGCCGGGTGATCGCAAGTTCCGCCCGGACGTCCAGGGTCTCCGAGCAGTGGCGATCCTGCTGGTGGTCCTGTTCCACGCCGACATTCCCGGCGTGTCGGGCGGCTATGTGGGGGTGGACGTCTTCTTCGTCATCTCCGGCTTCGTGATCACCGGCGTGCTGCTGCGAGAACGCGCCGCCACCAGGCGCACCTCGCTCCTGGCCTTCTACGGGCGCCGAGCCCGACGGATCCTCCCGGCGGCCAGTGTGGTCCTCGTCGTCACCGTCGTCGCCTCCTACTGGCTGCTCGGTCCGACCATCGGGCGTTCGACCGCAGTCGACGGCCAGTGGGCCGCGGGATTTCTGGCCAACGTCCACTTTGCCTTGACGTCGACGAACTACCTGGCATCGCAGCAGCCACCCTCCCCGCTCCAGAACTACTGGTCCCTTGCCGTCGAAGAGCAGTTCTACATCGTGTACCCGACCATCTTTTTGGTGGTGGCGAGCCTCGTCACCCGTCGCTCGCTCCGCGTGCGGATCGGGGTCGTGCTCGGAGCGGTGATCGTGGCCTCCTTCGCCTATTCGGTCTCGCTGACCTCGTCCAACGCCGCCGGCGCCTTCTTCTCGCCGTTCACCCGGGCGTGGGAGCTCGCCTTGGGTGGCCTCATCGCCGTGTCCGGCGAGTACCTGACCCGTCTGCCCCGATCGGCGGCGGCGTCCCTGTCCTGGCTCGGGCTGGGGGCGATCCTGTTCGCCACCTTTGCCTTCACCTCCGCTTCCGCCTACCCGGGATCACTCGTGGCCGTTCCGGTCATCGGGGCCGGTCTCATCATCGCCGGAGGCGCAGCCCAACCGACGTGGGGTGTCGAGTCCCTCCTGCGTCTGCGGCCCTTTCAGTGGCTCGGTCTGGTCTCGTACTCCTTGTACCTGTGGCACTGGCCGATTCTGATCATCGCCACCCAGCGGCGGGGAACGGCCCAGTTGCCGGTCATGGACAACGTCTTGTGGCTCTTGGTTGCACTGGCCTTGGCCATCGCCACCTACCTCGTCCTCGAGAATCCCGTGCGTCACGCCCGATCGCTGGTCACTCGGCCGTGGGCCAGCGTGGCCATGGGCGGTTGCCTCATCGCCGCCAGCTTCGGGGTGGCCACCGCGGAGGTCCAGCGTACGCAGCCGGGTACGTCGACGAATATCGGCGCCGCCGCTCCCGGCGCGGTGTGCCACCCGCAGAACGAGCAGATGGCACTGCGTTCGGACATACAGGCGGGAACGTTCCCAGCCGACATCCGCCCCGTGGTTCCCCAGCTTCGGATGGTGGTGGTCGGCGACTCCACTGCGTGCACTTTGATCGGAGGCCTCACTGCCGTCGGTGGTGCCTATGGAGTCCATGTTGCCGACGGCACCGTCATTGGCTGTGGAATCGTGAGTGGACAGGCTCCGCCGTACTACTACGGCGGTGTGAACCTGGAGGGTCTGACCAAGTACTGCCAGAGTGAGGCCGATCGGTCTGAAGCATCGGCCATTGCCCGAGGAAAGCCCAACGTCATCGTGTGGGCGAGCACGGAGGAGCGCTCCTCCGTGCTCGCCGCTGGCGCCGGTGGAGCGGTGCTCACCAAGGGAACCCGGGAGTGGAAGACGGTGATGCTGAAGCGGATGAACGCCCGGGTCGAGCAGTTCCTCGCCACCGGGGCCAAGGTCGTCCTGCTCTTGCAGCCACCCTCCGTCAATCCTGGGAACCCAATGCAACCGACCCAGAGCGATATGGACTTCGAGCGCCTGAACGGGCTGCTGCGAGAAGTGGCGGCATCGCATCCCGGTCGTGTCGCCACCGTCGACCTCGCCTCGCGTGTCTGCCCGACCGGCCCCCCGTGCCCGTACGTGGTGGATGGGATAGGGCAGGGCGAAGCCTACGGACACGGCCTACGGGAGGACGGTTTGCACTACGGGCCAGTCGGTTCATTGTGGGTGGCGGAATGGCTGGTTCCGAAGATCTTGGCCATCGCCACGGGCCACTCATGATCGTCCCGTCTTCGGCGAGGTCAGCGGTCAAGGTCGGTCGGTGATCGGTGCCTCCTGGTCGGCAGGGCTCAGCATCTCATCCGAGGTTACGACCAGTTCGCGTTCAGTCTGAACCTCTCCTATGACCGCAGTCGCGCCGACCGTGCGTCGTCTGGGCGACGGCACACGCCTGGCGCGGGCCCTCAGGAAGCGACTGATCACCCCGAAGCTGACCAGCGTCCCCCCGGTGATCACCAAGCTCTGCGACAGGGACGCCAGTCCGAAGTGGCTCAGGGCGGTCTGGTGCCCGTGGCCGAGCCACATGGTGAACAGGATCACGTTGATGGCCAGACCGGCGACCACCAGGATCAGTCCGACGATGCCACACCAACGAGGAAATGCCGGCTTCCCCACGAATGCGAAGCGTCGCTCGATGCCGGACCTGGCGACCGAAGAGTTATGGGCGAGGACCATCCCGGCCAGCAGAGCCTGGGTCCCGAGGACAAGGGCAATGCCGGAAAAGAACACCGGCTGCCAGATGAAGGAGCCGATCTCGACCCCGCCGGGCTGGAGGAAGGACAGGAACAGCATCGCCAGCCCCAGAGCGAGCAGCACCAACGCCGGCCCGATCAGGAGCAGGTCGGGTGCCAGGAGGAAAATGAGCGAAAGGTGTCGCCAGCCGTCCGACCAGGTCGCCAGCTTGGACTCACCGATTCGTGGGCGGTACGTCGTCTGGATCTCCTCGATCCGCAGCCCGGCCCGAGCAGAGAGGATCAACATCTCACTGGCGAACTCCATCCCGGTGGAGGTGAGGCCCATGGTCGGGAGCGCGTCGCGTCGGAAGGCTCGGAAACCGGATTGGCTGTCGGTCGCCACCCGGCGCCCGCATGCCCGTGCGGTCAAGAACGTGAGGATCGGAGTGCCGATGAACCTGTGGCCCAGGGGCATGGTGCCCCGTGTGGCCGAGTCGAGGCGCGAGCCGAGCACCAGATCACATCGGCCTTCGACTACGGGTGCGACAAGGTCGGGGATTCGTTCGAGTTCATAGGTGAAGTCGGCGTCGGCCATGACCACGACCTTGCCCCTTGCCGCGTCGAACCCGGCCAGAAGTGCGCTCCCGTATCCGTGGCGCGGTTCGTGCACAACGCGGGCGCCCGCGGCGCAGGCAACCTCGACGGATGCATCGGTCGATCCGTTGTCGACGACGATCACTTCGCCCGACAATCCGCCCGCATCCATCGCGTCCAGCGATTCCTTCACGCAGAGGCCAACCGACTCTTCCTCATTGAGACACGGGAGTACCACTGACACGAGAATTTCATACATCCGAAAACCCCCTGGACCCCGGAAATCCGCTGGCCTAACTTTAGCAGGATGGGTCGGAAGTCAACCTGGCCATGGAAAGACGGGCCAGAAGACACAGCGGGTGGCTCAAGTGAGGCTGAGGGGGGAAGCGGGTTGAGCCGCCTCCGCTCCGTTACCGTCCGGCGATTCGGCTGGTGGTTGGGTTCGATCACGGCCGTCGGCCTGGCGCTGAGACTGATCGTCGTCGTCATCTCGCGGAATGAGGCGGTGGGAGGCGACGGTTTGGCGTACGGCTACACCGCCAACCGAAACGTAACCGGTCACTGGTTCATCAACATTTTTAACCAGAAACCTGATGCGACCCATCCGCCGGTATGGACGTTGATCCTCACCGGATGGGCGGCACTGGGTCAACACTCTGTCTTCCGACAGCAACTCCTGTGCTGTGTCATAGGTACCTGCACGGTGGCGCTGGTTGGTCTGGCCGGTCGGCGCATTGCCGGCGATCGTGTCGGATTGGTGGCCGCCGCCATCGCCGCCCTGTACGCCGGGCTCTGGCTCTACGAGCGCGCCCTGCTGTCCGAGACCTTTTTGCTTCCCCTCGTAGCCGTGATGGTCATCCTCGTCTACTCATTTCGCGATCATCCCTCGATGGTGCGTGCCGGCCTCCTCGGTGCGATGTGCGGTCTCCTGGCGATGACGAGGTCGGAGGAGATCCTCATCTTTCCGCTGCTCGCCGTCCCTATCATCCTGACGGCCAGACGCGTGAACTGGAGGACTCGGATATCGTGGCTCGTGCTGTCAACGTTCCTGTTAGCGGTGGTGATCGCGCCATGGACGATCTACAACCTTGGACGCTTTCAGAGGCCGATTTTCCTCTCGACCAACGGCGGGGGCGCGGTGGCCACGGCTAACTGTGACGGCACGTACTTCGGTTCTCACATCGGGTGGTATGACATCTTGTGTGTCCCGGAACCGCAACCCGCTGATGCATCCGTGGCCAACAGCGCCGATCTCCACTACGGGATTCACAATGCCGAGAATCACCTGAGCCGACTGCCGCTCGTGGTCTTCGCTCGCGAGGGTCGAGCCTTCGGCTATTGGAACCCATTCCAACAGACCTATCTGGATAACCGGTGGCAGACAGTCTCGCCGATCTTCGGCACGAAGACTTCGGTGTGGGTATACGACCTCCGTCTGGTGAGCTATTGGATCCTCCTGCTACCGGCGATAGGCGGCTGTGTCGTCTTGCGACGGAGGCGGATCCCTCTCTATCCACTGCTGGCCTTCGTCCTCACCGTGGTGATCACCGTGGCCACCGCCTACGGGGAGACCCGGTACCGGGCGGCGGCCGAGGTACCCCTCGTCATCTTGGCTGGGGTTGGGCTCGAGGCGCTGCTTCCGAGGAAGCGGCTTGCTCAGACCGACGAGGCTGCTACCCCCGCGGACCAACAGCCCTTGCCTGAGCCAGATCCCGAGCTGACCGCACCGCAGGTGACCTCGCAGAACTGAAACGATCTCTAGTGCGGCACCGACGAACGCTCGAGAACGAAGAGGTTGTTCAGTCCGAGTTCGAACGTCTTGCCGGTGCGCAACGACCACCCGGCCTTGGCCAGGACCTTCGGGATGGCGCGGGCATCGAGTCCATGGTGTTCATCTGCTTCCATCCCATCGAGCAGGCGCAACCGGATGCCTACGTCCAAGATCCGATCCACCGCGGGGGAGGGCACGGTGGCCACGAGCACGGCACCTTCGCTGGTGCGAGATCTGACTTGTCTGCCGATCTCGGCCAGTTCATCGTCACTCAGATGCTCGAGGACGGCCAGGGCGGTGACGCAGTCAAAGTCTTCCTCGAGCTCCACGGTGTCGAGCGTGCCTTGGATCAGCCGGTGGCCTTCAGCGGTGGTCTGCTCCGAGACGTTCGGATCGAGTCCGACGCTGCTCCCGATCCGGGCACCGAGGTACGTGAACCAGGCGCCGTCAGCACTGCCGATGTCGAGCACCTTGGAGCCCGGAGGCACGTACCGTGCCGCCGCCCGAAATCTCCACCATTGGATCACCCTGTCGAGGGTGCGCAACTTGCCCACCGGACAAAAGGTACACCACCGTCGTGGCCGAATCGATCTGGTCGAAATCGAGCCCCCGGACGGCTATTGCCGGTTCTTCGGGAGCTGAGTCTGTTCGGGCACCGTCGGATTGCCGGGTGAGTCAGGCAAGCAGTCGACGCAGTTTCGTACGAATACGTCGGTCACGGGCGGCCGGCGGCCTGGCTGCCCTGGATACCGTCTGTCGCAGGGACAGCAATCCGATGTCGACCCTGGTCGCGCCCCACTCTCGCACCTTGTCGTCCCGGAACAGCTCGAGTCCGACCATGGCACACTCGTCGATCACATCCTGGAACGTGCCATGGGCGGCAGGGTCCTCTACCTCGATCTCGAGATTGCGATTCCACAGATCGTCGCTCCCGCGCACGAGGTCGACGGTGAGCACAACGAGACCACCACGGCGCGTGCGGGCGGATATGTCGGCCAGCAGCTCCCTCCGAACGGTGGCGGGAAGGTGCTCGATGACGCTGACCGAATAGACCCCGTCGAAGACCGCTGACGCCGGCAGTTCACCAAGAGTGCAGTTCCATGAGCGATGAGCGAGACCGGCGCTGCCGTAGTCAAGGAAACCCCATTCGTTCCAGTCCGGCTGGGGCGGCCATGTACGGATGGTCACTGAGGGGTCGACGGTGTCGACCTGGTAACCGCGGCCGGTCAAGAAGGGAGCCAACGGCGTAACACCTGCTCCGACGTCAACCAGCCGACTGCCGGCGGGCAGATGCTCGGCCACCAGTTGGGCGACGACGGGGTATTCCCAAAGCCGAGGGGCGTGGTCAGAATAGAAACCGGTGGTACGGCGGGCGTCGAGGCGGAGTGCGATCAACGACAGCGGGTCGGGGTGACGTTCGGCGAGCGGCGCGAGAGTGACGGGCCCAAAATCGCGGGGGTGGACATCCACGGGAGTCCTCAGGACGACGAAGGTCGCGGCCGATCCGTCACGGCTCACGAGATAGATCTCCCCGTCACCGGCGATTCGTCGCAGCATGACCGAGAGGGGCTCGCGAACGGTACCCGTGGGATCATCACTGGCGGCTGGGCCCTCGTATCCGCTGACGACCAGCGCCCGCCGAGCCGATTGCCACAACCGCGCCAGCGTGGCCTGATACGACGCAGCATCCCCGTTCCGCAGCCCTTCATGGAAACAGATCGTGAGGTCGGCCTGTGGCCCGCGCTCAGCCGGCGTGTCTGCGTCGAATCCGCCTTCGGGGTTGAATTGGCCTTCGGCGGGCTCGATCCGTGTATAGCGTTCGATCGTCAGGCCCAGGCTGGTCCCGTTGTCGACGGAGCCGATCTCCAAGACCGACTCCGGTTCCAAGGCTTCGAGGAGGGCGACGAGGATCTTCCGTCTTCCGGTCAGCTCTGTCTCGGTCATGGAGAGCCACCGTTGGTGGGAGGTGTCGGGCGATGCCTGCAGCCACACCTCATTGATCGCTCGGTTTACCGCGCCGATCGATCTGTCGATCGATCCGGATCCGCACATCCGGATCAGACCACGGCTGTCGACTTCTTGGTGGTAGTGGATCCCGGCCGGCTCGGGTGCATCGGGGCGGATCCGGGTCGGGTCGTGGGTGGGAGTGTTCCATCGCACGTCGAGGGGCGTCGATGTGATTCCCTCGGAGGCCAACGCCAACGCCATCGACACCTGATCGACGTAGACGGCCCACTCCTCGAGCAAGTCGACTCGGTCGAGGAGCCATCCGGCCCAGTGCGCCCACGCAGTCGCCACCCGGGCCAGCAACGGGCCCGGGACCAGGTAGAGGCCGCCGTTGTTGTTGCCGGAAAGGGTCCACTCGTCGTGACCCCACGGAAGTTGCACCTTCGGCGGAACGGGCAGACCTGATGTGGTGAAGATCGTGAGCAGTACGTCGAGCGGTGGGACGGGGGCATCGACGATCTTGCCGGCGATGGCTCCAGGCTCCAGGCTCATGGGCCGGGGATCCTCGAGGAGAACCATGTCGGTGTCGCAGAGGACGGCCATACCGTCGATCACTTGGTCGGCGAGCCGAAGGGCACCAGCGATCTTGTTGCAGTGGGGTGAGCGAGGATCGAAGCCCTCCACTGGGCACACAGTGACTCCTTGAGATCCCAGGTAGTCGAGGACGTCCGAAGACCCCGTGCCGACAACATGCACGACGAGATCGGTGGGTGACACTCCGGCCAGTTTGGTGAGGGAGGCGAACCACCGGAGCGCGTCGAGATGGAAGCGCGGATGCTCGTCGACCACGCAGGATATGTGGCCACCGATGAGCGGCGTCTTCGGCTCGGAGTCATCAGCGCCCGCCCCGACTCCATGGCTGAAGCCAGAGGCTTGCGTAGCCACTTCCGTCAGCGTCCCGGCTGGAGGCTACGACACAGGCCCATGTTCGTAGGGGGCGTAGGGAGGCTGGCAACCGTCACGACCGGGAGCGCAGACCCAGGAGCGATCGCGCTCGTCGTCACGACCGCTGGCCCATGGCCGGCGACGAAGTGGTTGATCATGATCTCGGATCCGTACCACTGGACAACGAACCGGTTGAGAGTGGGATCGACCGTCACCGTTATCTCCAACTGTTCGTGCAACAGGTCAGGCCGCACTGGGAATTTCCATCCGACAGGGGACGGCCACGTGATGGAGGTGCCCGAGTTGAGGAGATGGAACCGGGCGTATCCGTGACCGGCCGGCTCGAGTACCAGTGTGCTCCCACCGTACGTCATGACCGGTACGGGACCGGTGAGGAAGCTCACTGGTCTATTGAAGGTGAACCCGATGGTGTGGGAGAACGCTGCGCTCTGCTCCACCGGCAGCCACGTGTAGTGCTCGATCTGTTGACCGGGAACGTCCTGCAGGTCGTTGCCAGTCGAGAGGTAGAGACCCGAGCAGTTGTTCGTGGCGAACAGCTGTCCGGCCGGTGCCCAGTACGGCAGCGTCGACCCTCGTTGCACACTGTCGGCCAGCGAACTGAAGCTCAGGGACTGCTGGGCGGAGACGTAGTTGGCGCTCTGGGTCATGGTCCATTGCGCCACGGGAAATGCGGCGATGGCCAGGTTGACCGCGATGCAGTAGGCGGCGACGACGCCGATCCCTCCGAGGGTGAGGCTCCTGGCCCGCCGAGGTCGCGGGGCCAGGCGGCGCCACACGTCGACGAGCCCGATGCCGCCGGCGATGATGAAAAAGGGCATCAGATCGGCCAGGTACCGCTGGGAGATGTATCCCCACACCAGGACACCCGTGGCCGAGCCGGCTGCCCCCAGCACGATGATCCGGGTCAGCCGTACCTGCCCGACTCCTCTCGGCCGGAAGGCGGTCACCGCACCCCAACAGCCGAGGAGCAGGAGGAGCGGGCTCGTGGCCGTGAGGCTGGCGGTTGGGTACGTCTGGTCGATCACCGCGCCGTTGAGCCACCCCGCGGGTGCCGCGGGCGGATAGAAGTACGGGAAGAGGCCCCCGACACGGAGGCCGAAGGGCTGAAGATAGGCCGACAGGGTGCTGGGCAGGAAGGCGAGGTTGAAGGCCTTGCCTCCGTTGGCGGCCAGGAAGTGGCGGCGATGGGCGTTGACGGTGGTCCAGACCTGATCGGCCATGGGCAGGCCGATGGGGATGCCGAATTTGGCGTAGGTGACCGCGCATCCGACGAGGACGGGCACGATACCCACCGCCAGCATCGGAAGGGCCCAGCGCCGGTTGGACGCACCCCCTCGTCCGAGGGCGAACCAGCCGGCGACCAGGACGGCGGTGATGGAGCAAGCCCATCCGGTCGGGGTACGGTCGAGATTGGCGCACAGGATGAGCAGACCGCTGGCGATGACCCGGCCTCTCGATGGACGCTCCAGGACTCCGAGCAAGGCGAAGAGGCTGGCGACAGTGAGTGCGACGCTCCAGGCAAAATCCTCGTTGTAGACGAAGGGAGTCGCCCCAGGTACAGGACCACCGAGCCGCCCATGATGGTGGCCATCAGGACCCCGTACGCTGTCGCCTCGGCTCGCCCGAGCACTGCCGATCCCCGTATGAGGATGCGGGTGCGCCAGAGCATCAACGAACTGAAGAGGGAGGTCAGCATCCATGCCACCAGGATTGATGGCGCCGTCATCTCCCCGTCGAACCGGCTGGTCACCAACAAGACGGGCATTCGGATCAACGACGGAAAGATGCCGAAATAGGTGTAGTCGTGGCCGTCGTGCACGAACGCCTCGATGCCCATCTTCCCGTTGGGAAGGTAGAGGTGACCGTGGAACATGCCTCGGGCTTGCAGATCGTAGAAATAGTCGTAGGGGACTCCCCGGAGCGGATTCACCGAGCCCGACCACAGGTTCCACATCAGCCAGAGGAATACCGGCAGGACGATGACGGTACCGGCGACGACCGCGATGGTGAAGCGTCGTCGATTTGGATCAGCCGGCGACCGATGCGTTCGCTCCGGGTCCGGGGGCAGCTCGTCACCCGGGGGGGCGTCGGGCTCCCTCAAAATGGTGGCTGTGTCCGCCACTCGCCTTAGGAGCCCTTCTTGCGGATGCGGTCGCGCAAGCCGAGCAACTTGCTGGCGGTCTGATCCGAGATCCCCAGGTGCCGCTTGGCCCAGTCGTAGGTCCTGAGCATCTGCGTGTCGGCGAAGATGGCGATCGAGTGCGCACCGTCTCCCGGTCGAGCCCGGTACTGAGTGGAGCGGACCAACGGGTCGTCCTCGACGCTGAAGTAATAGAGGGCCAAGGACCGTCTGGCCACACCTTCGGGACAGCGCATCGGCTCAGGGTGGCCGTGGAACGACGTGGCCCCCGTGGTGAAGATCAGGACTCGATTTGCCACCGGGCTGACCTTTTCGACGCATCCCTTCATGTCGGCGCTCCACAGCTCGAGGTCGCCTCCGTATTCGGGCTTCCACGCATCGTTCAGGTAGAGGAGGATGTTGGCGCGGCGCTGCCATTTGCGATTGTGAGGATGCACGGTGTAGTCGGAGTGGATGTTGAGGAACCCGCCGGTCGTCGACTGGTGGAGGCCCCCACCCTCGAGGGATGGGTCGGCGATGATGTTGTCGATGCCGAGAAGGCTGCCGATGAACCGCACGAAGCGGGGAGAGTTGAGCTCCTCGAGAATGCGCTGCAGGGTCGGCCCCCAGGTGCTCGGATCCGTGTTGCTGAACTTGCGCTCATTTACGTGGAGGTAGTTGTTCCACCGGTCGGGGTCCAGAGGCGGAAACTCGGCACTGGCGGCCTCCACCACACCGGGCTGGAGGAAGTCATCGATGACGATGTGCGGGTACGGCGCGGCCGACTGGTATTCGACGTGCAGGCGTTCGATGTCCTGCTCGTATCGGTCGATGTCGATGAGGGTAAGTGGAGTCTCGGTCCCGGGTTCCATGGTCACCGGCCCTGAGCCTGTAGTCCCGCCGCCGTGGTCACGATCACCCTCGTGTGCCGCACTGCCGGTCCTCCCCCCAAGATCGCTCTGGCCGACAGCCAGATTATCCCCTCGTCGGCTCCGTGGGCAGAGAGCAGACATTGCTCGGAGTGGCCTGAGGCGGCTCGGTGGCGGCTCTCGGTGGCCACTCAGGCCTCGGCCTCGACCTCGGCGTCGGCCCCAATCTCGCCGTGGGCCCCACCCTCGGCGTCATCTCCAAGCTCGGCGTCGGCGATGACCGAGAAGAGCCGGTTGAGGACAACAAATTTGACTAGCCACAGAATGCCGAAGGCGGCGATATTGGCTCCGACCACCAGTGCGGTCCGAGCGAGATGATGAAGGTGATGGGCGTCGGCGAAGTTGTGCGCCAACGACGCCGTGTACAGGGCGAAGAGGATGCCGGATATGGCCATGACCCAGAACGGGAGGATCTCCCTCCACAGGTGGGATCGTCCTGACTTCTTCCACACCCACTGGCGGTTGAGGAAGTATGAGGGAATACCCGCCATGACATTGGCGAAGAAGGCGCTGAAGACCTCGCTCCAGAGGCGGAACACGCCGTAGACAATGGTCAGGATGACCAGCGAGGTGAGTGCCGAGATGGCGGACACGAGCGTATAGCGGACGATCTTCAGACCCTCGGGCGTTCGACAGAAACGCCACGGATGAATCAAGGCTTCCGCCATGAATCAGAGGCTAGCCCCACCGGTTCGAGAACGTTGTGGGTCGCGGCAACCGGCGGACTCCGCCGAGAATGCCGGACCGCTCGATACGCCCGTTGAAAGCGCCCCCTGTTGGCTACACTCCCGCCATGGGGGAAGGACCCGCTGGCTCACTTCGGGTTTCCACACTCGAGGGAACCTCGGGCGACTCGATCGAACACCTCACGCACGGGGTGGACGTCTCGAACCCGGCCGCGGATGCCCCGGCGCGCACGCCAGTGGATATCGGTCGGCGACGATTCACCTGGGCCGCGGTGATCGCCATTGCCCTGACTGCGGTGCCGTTCACTTGGATTCTTTGGTCACTGTGGGGACCCGTCAACCTGCTGCGCCCGACCTACTTCGAAGACAACTTCTACGACCTCCAGGCCCGCGCCATGTTCCATGGCCATCTCTGGCTGGCCAACGGATCTCTCGGCATCGAGGGGTTCGTGCACGGTGGCCGGACCTACACGTACTTCGGCATATTCCCGTCGATCGTCCACATGCCCGTCTTGCTGTTCACGCACAGCGTGGACAACGGCAGCCTCACGGCACGTACGTGCTCCTGGCGTGGCTGTTGACCGGGCTGTTCGTTTCTCTGCTGCTGTGGCGGGTCCGGTTCCTCGTTCGGGGCGACACGGTCATGGGGAGAGGCGAGGCCACCGCGTTCGGGGTCCTGGTGGCCACCATCATGGGCGGCACGGTCTGGATGCTGCTGGCCGCCACCCCCTTTGTCTTCAATGAGGACATCGCCTGGAGCATCTGTCTCACCGTAGGGAGTATCTTCGCCCTCCTCGGGGTGATCGAGCGACCGTCATGGGGTCGAGTGATCGCCAGTGGCGTGCTCATCCTGTGCGCCAATCTCGACCGGTCGACCACCGGGTGGGCCTGTGTGGTCGGCGCCGGGCTCATCGCCGTCTGGTTCCTCCTCGGGCTCGGAGGTGCCGAGGACCGTCGATGGTTCTTCCCTGTTCTCGGGGCCGGCCTGGTGCCGCTGGCGATCGGATGCGCAGTCAACTACTCCAAGTTCGGCGTCCTGTTCGGTGTCTCGAACGTCGACCAGGTCTGGACGCACGTGAACGCGTACCGGCGCAAGTTCCTCGCCGCCAACCACGGCGCGGAGGAGGGCACCATCTTCGTGCCGACCAACGTCCTCACCTACTTTTCGGCCCGACGGGCTGAGCTTCACATCCGCGTTCCCCTTCGTCACCATGCCCGCCAGTCCACCGCGGGCTCTGGGTGGGGTGCTCTTCGACCGGCTCTATCGGACGGACAGCCTTACTGCATCGACGCCGCTCTTGTTCGTCCTGAGCATTTGGGGTCTGGTGACCGCCTTTCGGCCTCAGTCGATCGGGAAGGTGGCCAAGACCCGTCTGTTGTTGCTTGCCGCCGGCGCCGCCGGCGCCGCCCTCATGCTGTGGGGCTATATCGCACCGAGGTACCTGGGGGATTTCGTACCCTTTTTGGTACTGGCCGACCGCGGTGGCCGTCGCCGACATCTTCCGCCGGCTCGAAGGGCGGAAGATGTCGGTGCGGGTCGGGGCCCTAGTGATCATGGTCGTGGCCGCCCTCTTCAGCATCGCAGCCAATCTCGGCATGGCCATCGTCCCCAATGAGGAGTGGAACGGCACGCAAGTGCTCAATTATGTCCAGGCCCAGAAGACCGTGAGCGATCTCACCGGGCATCCGTTGAAGTCGAACGTGGTGCGAGGGACCTCACTGCCCCCCTGGGGCCCGGCTGGTCAGTTGTACGTCATCGGGAACTGCAATGGTCTGTACGTCTCCAACGGAGAGGACTATTCGACTGTGCCCGCTCAGCAGTTCGCCCGCACCACGTGGATGACCGTCGAGCTGGGTCCTGCGTATCAACACGGGTTCCGAATCTCGGCGAGGAGCCTTGCTCCAGGCCAGACAGAGTCGGTTTCGCTGGTGACCGCAGGAAAGTATGTCGTGACCGTGACCGCAACGGGGACTACGGACCCTGGTCGGGTTCGCCTGGGATTCGGCCTGCACGGTGGGGGAGTCGACGCTCGCAGTTACGCAAGCGTGCTCAACTCCGGTGCGCCTCAGGATGTGGTGGTGACCACGAACGCGCCAAAGCACTTGTTAGAGGTGACCATGAACGGGGCGTACCGGTTGGCGAGGACGCTGCCGGTCGAAGAGCCGATCCACGTCGCCTCCGCACCAGGTTCACCTTCAGCGCTGGCCGTGACCCCCCAATCGGAAACCGCGTCGCAGCCGACTCTCTGTCAGAGCCTGCTTCACTGAACGGGTCAACGGGGGGTTTCTGGGCTTGGAAGTCGATGATGCCGCCCTCGTCGCACAGCCATGCGGCGCTTTCGAATGGCAGCGCAACCATGAGAAGAACGCCGTAGATGGGCGTCTTGCCGTTGCGCATGTGCGGGCGCCAACCCTTCCGTACGAGCGAGTTCTGGAGTGAGATGGTCGTCTGGATGTGAGGTGCAGACCGGATCTTGACCGACGAGAACCCGACGTCCTCGAGGAGACCGGATAGCCCGACCTTGGATGGGATCTGCAGGTGTCGCGGGTAGTGGTAGCCCCCCCAGTTGTGCCCGAACAACCTGTTCTCCCACGACGAGACGGTGGGCAGCTGGCCGATGACATGCCCACCGGGACGCAACAGATCGAGTGCGCGCTCGCAGCATGGTGTGCGGATAGACGACGTGCTCCAGGACGTGGTTCATCGAGACGATGTCGTAATTTCCGACATGGTCGGTCAGATGAACCGTCTCGAGCGTGCCCTCGAGGACGTCGTATCCTCGGGCCCGGCCCATGGCCGCGATATCCGGCTGAATTTCCACTCCGGCGCACTCCAGGTCGAGATGCCGACGGAGCTCGTCGAAGTGTCGGCAGTCGCCGGTTCCGACATCGAAGATGCGACCTGGACGGTTCTGGATCAATCGCCCGTAGGAACGGGCCCGCGACCGAGCCCTGAACTGCACGAGCAGCCGGGCCAGGCCGTCGTGGTTTTCGTTGTAGGCGTGGTAGTCGCTGGGATAGAAGGGTGGAAGCTCGGACTCTAGTGGGCGGGGGTCGAGGAACTCCGACCCGCACCCACCGCATTTCCGCATGTTGAAGTGGCGAGGCGGGACGACAAAATATTCCAGATCAACGACGTCGGACCGGTGCAGCCAGGTTTGACCCGAGCCACAGATCGGGCAGCGAACCAGCCCAGCCCCGTCCTCGTCCTGCAATTCCTCGGCTCGAGGAAACGCTGACTCGGCGTCCGACCGCGACTCCATATGCAGATCCTTTACCCCGTTGATCGGTGATCGATGCGTACTGTACTGTGACACGCGGGGAGGCCTCGAACCATGGCGATCCAAAGCGGACGACAGGCAGAAGGCAGCAACGAGCGGCTCTGGCGGAACGAGGTCCTCCAGAACGTGAGTGCAGAGGAGCTCCGGGCTCTGTCGGAGCAGTCGCTACCCGACACGTTCGCGGCGATCGGGACATTGTGGCTCGAGGTGGTCATTCTGGTGGCGGCCGCCAACTTCCTTCCTCGCCTGGCCTTGGCCTGGGCCGTTCCGGCGGGAATCCTGATAGTCCTCCTGATGGGACTGAGGATGAATGCCTTTGGCGTGATCCTGCACGAGGGCTCCCATGGGCTGCTGGCAAAATCGCGCCCTCTGAACGATCGCATCTGCAACTGGGGAATCGCCTTTTGGACGATCAATTCAGTTGAGGAATATCGGCCGACGCACCGGCTCCATCACCGTTATCTGGGACAGGAGCGCGACCCTGACCGAGTCTTCTATCTGGTTCCGTTTCGTCGTGGCGCGTTGACGAGCCTCATCCTCCAAGACCTCTTTGGGGTCACGGCATTCAGGAGGGCTACCACTCGGATCTCGGGAACCTCGCAAGAGTCAGGTGCGCCCGCCAACTTGTTGACGAAGCCACAACTGCTGATCGGCAAGGTCATCACGCAGCTGGTCGTCCTCGGTCAGTTCATCCTCTTTCAGGGAGTCTGGAGAGGGATCTTGTTCTATGCCGTGTTCTGGCTGGTTCCCATCGTTTGCATGTATCCGATGATCCTTCGGTTGAAGACGATCACCGAGCATTTCGACGCGGGATTGCGCAACCCGAAAAGCGTCCGCTGGATCGCTCGGACCAGCAGCGCCGGTTGGCTCGAGAATCACCTGGTGGGAGCGAGAATGGAGTATCACTTCGAACACCATGTCCTTCCGACGATCCCCTATCGAGGGTTGAAGAAGTTGCACCGTCAACTGGATGAGACCGATTTGTTCGAGTGCCATGGCGAAGTCCTCTCGCACGGCTATGTCCGCTTCCTGTCCAGGGCCGTGCTCGCCAGCTTTGGTCGGAGACGGTCACCCGTGGCCAGCTGACGCCGGGAGTTCCGTTAGTCCCGACCGGGGCTGGCATCAGCCCACTGGTACACCCATGACTTGCCGGAGCGAAACACCGCCCGCTTCGGCTTGGAGCGGTGATAGCTCGCATGGCCCCGGGGGCGTGCGCAGGTGACGCTGAGCGGTCGGAGGGCGGCCGACAATCCGGCACCCCTATCGTCGGTCTCGAGCCAGCCCTCAGCTCCGCATTCCCCCTCGTCGTCGGCGGCCATACCGGGGTCGGCCATCAGGACGCGCTTCGGGACCAGCGTTGCCCGGGCGGCTGGCGAGATCTGTGTTCCGGTGGGCGTGGCGCGTGACGTCTCGGGTGCCCGGGAGTCTCCTTGGGTCCGGGAGACTCGCTGATGGCCAGGAGCGCCCGTGCCCTGCGCTGAGCCTTCGCGACCGGGAACCGGCGCCGCTGTGGGTTCGTTCGGCCCGATGGCGTCTTGCGCCCAGATCGGGTCGTCGATCCCTCCAACCTTCAGCCGTCTGGGAGACATGCCGAAACGGTACCGAATCTCGACGGGTTCGTGGGAGCAGTACCGGCCCAGACCGGCGCCCTGTCCGCCGGCGCCCAGTGATCAACCCGGTGATCGACCCTGTGAGCAGGCTCGATCCTGGTACCACCGGAGCCGAGCCTTCTCGCCGCGCCGGCTCTCTGTCCGTGCGTTACTGGATGTGGCGCTCCCTGCCGCGCCAGAACGGCTCACGGAGCTCCCGCTTGAGCACCTTGCCCGTGGCGTTACGGGGGAGGACCTCGGCGAAGGAGACCGAGGTGGGGCACTTGTAGTGGGCCAGGCGATCACGGGTGAAGGCGATAATGGAACCTTCGAGCTCGGCATCGGGCATCGATGCCTCTGGGCTCTCGGCCGACGGCCCTCGAGAAGAAGTGGCCGGCCCGGCGTCCGTCCGCACCACGATGGCCTTTACCGTCTCGCCCCACTTCTCGTCGGGGACGCCGATGACGGCGACGTCGGCCACGTCCGGATGGGCGAAGACCACGTTCTCCACCTCGGCGGGATAGATGTTCTCGCCCCCCGAGACGATCATGTCCTTGATGCGGTCATGGAGGAACAGGTAGCCGTCGGGGTCGAGCCAACCGGCGTCGCCGGTACGAAACCACCCCTCGTCGGTCAGCACGGCCGCTGTCTCGTCGGGCTTTTGCCAGTAGCCCAGCATGTTCTGGTCCGACCGGGTCCAGAGCTCACCGACTGCGCCCTCGGGCGCGGTCTCCCCGGTGTCCGGATCGACGATGCGCAAGGACACGTGGTCGAAGGGCTTGCCCGCCGAGCGGAGGAGGTGGGCACGGGGACCCTCGGGATCGTGGTCCTCGGGCGGGAGCGCGGTAATGGCCCCGCAGGTCTCGGTCAGCCCGTAGAGCTGGGTGAAGTCACAGCCGAGCGCATCCATCGAGCGGGTCAGCACGTCTTCGGAGATGGGCGACGCTCCATAGAAGATGGTCTTGAGCGAGCTCACGTCGGTGGCCGACGTCTCCGGGGTGGCCAACAGGAACATCAACAGGGCGGGGACCACGAACGTGTCGGTGACCCGATGGCCCTCGATGGCCCGCAGGATCTCGTTGGGATCGAGGTCTCGGATGATGACCGAGTGCCCCCCTCGGGACATGCCCACGATCGCCCATCCCGAGCCGCCGATGTGGAAGAGGGGCATGGCCACCATGCTCACCGTCTCGTGGTTGACGTCGAAGGCCTTGAACGCGTTGGTGACCAGGCACGTGATGTTGTCGTTGGTCAGCATCACGCCCTTGGGCTGTCCGGTGGTACCCGAGGTGTAGAGCTGCATGACCACGTCGGTTCCCTCCGACGCGTGGTTGGGATCGGCAGGGTCGTGGTCGGGGGCGTGCTCGTCGAGCCAGGCGTCGAGCTCGGGAAGGGGCACTCGGTGGGCAACGGCGGGGAGGGCCGAGGCCATGGTCTCCATCGCCGGTGCGTAGTCGGGACCGGAGAACAACACCGATGCCGTCGAGTCGTCGACGACCGCCGCCATCTCCGCGGGCGACAGCCTCCAGTTGACGGCCACGGTGACGGCGCCGATGAACGAGCAGCCGAAGAGGACCTCGAAGAACTCGATGCCGTTGCGATCGAGGATGGCGACCCGGTCACCCGCCAGTACCCCGGTGGCGCTGAGGGCCTGGGCCATACGGCGGGACCGCCGGTAGACCTCTCCCCAGGTCACCACCCGCTCGCCCGCCGTCAACATGGGTGCGTCGGGTTGCACCGTGGCCCAGTGCCGGATCATCCCGGCGATGCTCTCGTGGGTCCCCGTGCTCGGTGTTGTCGTGCTCACCTTCCCCCTTCCAGGTTTCGCCGCCCAGGCCCCCGCCTTGGGAGCATCCTCCGACTCAGCGGCCACCCTAATGCCGGACAGGCCGGCGAGCGCCGACCGCGCCTGGTAGAGAGGCCGGGGTAGACAGGTCGGGGTATAGAGGTCGATACCAAGCGAGAGCCGGGGGAATGCCGTGTCCAATTCGATCGAGACTGCCGTGCCCAGTTGCTTCACCCCGGACGTGCTGGAGGGCCAGGTCGCCTTGGTCACCGGTGGCGGCACCGGGATCGGCAAGGAGATCTGCCGGGTCCTCGGTGCGCACGGTGCTCGCATCACCATGGCCAGCCGCAAGCGCGAGGTACTCGAAGGTGCGGTCGACGAGCTCCGGGCGGAGGGGGTGGATGCCTCGTTCGGAGTCTGCGACGTCCGCGATCCGCTGGCCGTGCGCGCCGTGATCGACCAGGTCGTAGGCGATCAGGGCAGGCTCGACATCGTGGTCAACGACGCCGCCGGGAACTTCCCCGCACCCATGTCGAAGATCTCCCCGAACGGTTTCAAAGCTGTGGTCGACATCGACCTGCTCGGGACGTACAACGTGACCCGTTCCGCGTTCGACGCATGGCTCCAGGACCATGGTGGGTGCATCATCAACATCAGCGCTCCCTTCGAGCAAAAGGGCGTCGTCTACCAGTCGCATGTCGCCGCAGCCAAGGCGGGGGTCGATTCGCTCACCCGGACCTGTGCGGTCGAGTGGGGGCCGTACGGAATACGGGTCAACGCCATTGCGCCCGGTTCGGTCGGCGGCACCGAAGGGGTCCGCCGCTTCGCTGACGCAGTCCCCGGAGTCGAAGATCGGCCCCGGAACCCGCTCGGCATCCAAGGACACGGCTCGGATATCGCCTACCTGGCCCTCTTCCTGAGCAGTCCGGTTGCCCGTTATGTCTCCGGGCAAGTGATTGCCGTTGACGGCGCCGGTTCGGCCGACCTACTGAAGATGCACGCCGGGCGGATGTGACCCGAAGGGAAGCCGGACGGCCCGTAAGGTGTGTGGGTGCCTGAATCGCAGCCAACCGACCGTCACCGTCTCTCACCGGCCGCGGCCGATGAGCGCTTGTACTTTCGCCAGCTCCTGGCCGGACGGGACTTTGCCGTCGGTGACCCCATAGCCGTCCAGATGGTCAATTTCGTCTACCTGATCGGTGACCGGGTGACCGGCGAGGCGCTCATCGTCGATCCGGCCTACGGCGTCGACGACCTTCTCGGCATCTTGGCCGCCGATGACATGACCTGTGCCGGTGCCCTGGCCACCCACTATCACGCCGACCATATCGGTGGGGACATGATGGGGTTCGGGATCGAGGGGATCGCCCGCCTGCTCGATGCGGCCCCCGTCCCCGTCCACGTACAGGCTCCCGAGGTCCGGTGGATCACCCGTACCACGGGTGTGGCCGAAGGCGATCTGGTCGCCCACGACGGCGGCGACGTGGTCATGGTCGGGGAGGTCCCCATCACGCTGGTCCACACCCCCGGCCACACCCCGGGAAGCCAGTGCTTCTTGGTCGACGGGATGCTGGTCTCGGGTGACACCCTCTTTCTGGACGGCTGTGGTCGGACCGACCTGCCCGGCAGCGACTCGGCCGCCATGTTCGAGTCGTTGCACACTCGGCTGGCTCGTGTTCCCGACGACACCGTGCTCTACCCCGGCCACTTCTATTCGCCGGATCCCTCGGCCACCTTGGGCGACACCCGCCAGCGGAATTACGTCTTCCGGCCCCGGACGCCCGAGCAGTGGCTGGCCATGTTCGGCGGCTAGCTGGTCCAGGGGCCAAACCCCGGCGACCAGGCCATTCACTCGTACCCGGCGTCGACGTACACTGTCCCGCTGATGAGTGCCCCCCGATGAGCTCGCCCCTTTCCTCCGACTCGACCGTTGTCGTCATCGGCGCCTCGCTGGCCGGCCTCCGGGCCGCCGAGGAGGTCCGTCACGAAGGGCATAGCGGCCCGGTCATCGTGATCGGCGACGAGCAGCACGTCCCCTACGACCGACCGCCGCTGTCCAAGCAGTTCCTGGCCCGCAAGTGGGACGTGGACCGCCTGCATCACCACGCACCGGACAAGCTCGACACATTGGGTATCGAGTTCCGGCTCGGGCGCCGAGCCGACGCGCTCGACACCGATGCTCGCACCGTGTCGCTCGATGACGGCACCGACCTGCACTACGACGGGCTCATCATCGCCACCGGAGCCCGCGCCCGCGCCCTGCCCGGCACCGAAGACCTGCCCGGCGTGCACACGCTGCGGACCCTCGACAACGCCGAGGCGCTGATCGCCGACCTGGACGCTGCCGGTCCAGGGGCCCGCGTGGTGGTGATCGGGGCCGGGTTCATCGGCTCCGAGGTGGCGGCCACCTGCCGCGGCCTCGGGTTCGAGGTCACCGTGGTCGAAGCGCTCCCCACGCCGCTCGGTCGGGTCCTCGGTGACCAGATGGGCGCGGCCTGTGCCGCACTGCACACCGACGCCGGCGTGGCCCTGCGGACCGGTGTGGGCGTGGACCGGGTGGAGGCCGAGGAATCCGGCCCGGGTTCGGGCACCGCTCCGATCTCGGTCCACCTGGACGACGGCGACGTGCTCCCGGCCGACGTGGTCGTGGTGGGTATCGGGGTGACGCCGGCGGTGGACTGGCTGGCCGGATCGGGTCTGCCCCTCGACGACGGCGTGGTGTGCGACGAGGCCCTCTTCGCCGCCGAACGCGTGGCCGCCGCAGGCGATGTCGCTCGATGGACGCACCGCGGGCTCGGTCAGTCGTTGCGCGTCGAGCACTGGACCAACGCGGCCGAGAGCGGCGTGGCCGCCACCCGCAACCTCCTCCACGGTCGGACCGATCCCTACGAGCCGGTGCTGTTCTTCTGGTCGGACCAGTACGCCACCAAGATCCAGGTCCTCGGGCGCACCTCGCCCGACGACGAGGTGGTGATCGTGGACGGTTCGGTGGAGGAGGGCAAGCTGGTGGCCCTGTACCGCCACGGTGACCGGCTCGGTGCAGCGCTGGCCTTCAGCCGGCCCCGCCAGCTCATGGCCTACCGGGCCCTCTTGGCCGCCGGCGCCTCCTTCGACGAGGCACTGGAGCACGCTCGCTCCTGAGCGAAGGGTGGGGCCGCGACGCAGTACCCAGTGGTGCTACAATGTAGCACTATGGAACGGATCGGGGTCAGAGAGCTTCGCCAACACGCCAGTCGCTACCTCGCCCGGGTTGTGACGGGAGAGACGATTGAGGTGACCGATCGAGGGCGGCCCATCGCGCTCCTCGTTCCCATCCATGAAGACCGGTGGCAGGACCTCGTGGCCAGCGGTCAGGTTCTCGCCGCAACCGGTGAGGGCGATGTGGTCGACGACGCACCAAACGACTACGGCATCGACGCCTCGGCTCGGCTGGCGGCGATGCGCGCCGAGGAGCGATGAGGCTCTACCTGGACTCGTCCGCGTTGGTGAAGCTCGTTCAACGGGAGACGGAGTCGGATGCTTTGCGACGGTTCCTGCGTCGTCACCGTGCCGACCAGCTCGTGACGAGCGCACTGGCGCGTGTCGAGGTGGTAAGAGCGGTCCTTATCGGCGGCCCTGCCGCTCTCGCCCAGGCGCGTCGACAGCTCTCCCGCCTCGATCAGATCCTGCTGGGCACCGAGGTGCTCGACGGCGCCGCGACGATGGCCCCGAACGCCCAGTTGCGAAGTCTCGATGCGATCCATCTTGCCGCCGCGGAGGTGGTCGGAGCGGAACTGCGGGCTGTCGTCACGTACGACCGTCGGATGGCGGCTGCCGCCCAGGATCTTGGCTTTACGGTCGAGAGTCCGGGATGAACCCAACTGGGCGCACTGGCGGGCTTGAGCCGCCTCCGTTGCGGCCGACTCACTGTCTTATTCACGATTTCGAGAGAGCACGAACGTGCCTGGCTCGGCCGGCTATTCCGAGGAGGTGTAGCCGCATCGGCTCGCATCGGCCCGCATCGGCCCGCATCGAGCCGCATCGGCCCGCATCGGCCTGTACGCCAGCTGGGCCGACGCCAGGCTGAGATTTGCGACCTGAGTGTGAAGGTTCGCGAAGTTCGAATGCGAGCGACTACGGCCCACCGGTTTGGGCGCCCTCTGTATCCCCCAAAACGACGTGTGTGACTGATCGACGGACCTGCTCGCCACTCGGCCGATGCTTGCGATCAAGGCAAATTCAGAGGTCAGTCCAGTTGAGCTCGAATCAGCCGTAACCCACCTCTTAACTACGTCGGCGTGTCGGCTGGGAGCTCCATCGGATACGGCTCGGTGAAGTCGGCGGAGCGGCTCACGTCGCTCCATCTGCGGTCCTCGGCGAGGAGTAGCTCGTCGAGGCGGATCGAGCCTTCGACCGCGTTCACCCCGAGAGGGAGGTGGTCGGGGATGTCGCGGCGTTTGGCGACTCGTACGAGGATCTCGGCGGCGCGCGCGTCGGGTCGCCTGCCGGGCCGTCGGTGCTCTGCCGGACGCGGCTGTTCATGGCGCCCACCGTCGGGGCGTAGGCCTCGGGGATGTCGTGGACGGTCATCGAGGAGCCGGCCCAGTCGGTCCGAAAGCCGCTCGGCTCGACGACCATGACCTTGACGCCGAACGGAGCGGTTTCGGCCCGTAGCACCCGGCTGAAGCCGTCGATCGCGAACTTGGCGGCCTGGTAGGAGGCGATCCCGGGTGAGCCGCCGACTCGTCCGCCCACAGATGAGATCTGGATGACGATGCCGCCGCCCTTGCTCGCGAAGGACCGGGATCGCCGCCTTGGAGACGTTGATAGACGCCCCAGAAGTTGGTCTCGAACTGGGCGCGGAAGTCCTCGTCGTCGGTGGTCTCGATGGGTGAGACGTTCGCATAGCCGGCGTTGTTGACGATCACGTCCAGGCGGCCGAAATGGCGGCGGGCATCGGCGATCGCTGAACGGGCGGCTTGGCGCGTCGGTGACATCCAGGGCGATCGGGTGGATGCGCTCGCCGTACTCGGCGATGAGGTCGTCGAGCTGCGCTGGCCGGCGGGCGGTGGCGGCGACGAGGTCGCCGGCTTCGAGGGCGGCGCGGACAAGGGCGCGGCCGAGGCCACGTGAGGAGCCGGTGATGAACCAGGTCTGTTCCATACCCTCTAGTACAACACCGTTGTCTTATTAGTGCAACTCAGTTGTGTTATATTGTGGGGGTGCAGGGGCTCGGATTCCAGCGGGCGCGCACCACCGAGGCGAAGCACCTGCGTGAAGCGGCGATCCTCGATGCCGCCCGCCGGCTGGGGGCCGAACGGGGGATCCGACAGGTCACCCTGACCGAGATCGCCGAAGCGGTGGGCATGCACAAGTCGGCGATGCTGCGCTACTTCGAGACGCGGGAAGAGATCTTTCTCCGTTTGACGGCGGAGGCATGGCAAGAGTGGTCGGTCGCACTGCGCGCCGAGCTGGGGATGCTCGCGAACCCAGGTCCGGGCGCCGTCGCCGCTGTGTTCGCCGGGACGCTCGCGGCCCGAGGCGCCTTTTGCGACCTATTGGCGCAGGCCCCGCTCAATCTCGAACGGAACGTCTCGGTCGAGGCAGTGCGCACGTTCAAGCTCGTGACCCACACCGAGCTCGACGCGATCGTGGTTGGGGTCCGTCGTCTGCTGCCCACCCTGAGCGAGCGCGATGGCGTCGACCTTGTCGCGGCGGCAACCTCGTTGTCGGGCGCGTTCTGGCAGATGGCCACGCCGGGTCCTGAGATCGCCGCCCTGTATCGCAGCGATCCTCGCCTCTCCCATGCCCTGGTCGACGTCGAACCGCGCGTCGCACCGGCTGCTGACCGCCCTCATCCACGGCTTGCTGGCCGCACCCTGAGCCCAGAGCCCGATCTTGAGCCTTGACTTCAAGCGCTTGAAGTGTGTTCTCATGCTCGCATGGCAGCTCTCACTATTCAGGACGTGTCCCGGCGCAGCGGGCTGAGTGAGCCGACGTTGCGCTACTACGAGCAGGTCGGGCTGATCGGCCCGGTCGCCCGCGATGCCAGCAGCAGACACCGCCGCTACCGCGAGGAGGACCTCGACACGCTGCAGGCACTGGCTTGCCTGCGGGCCATGGGTGTCGGGATCGAGGACATGCGCACCTACCAGGCCAACCGCGTGCGTGGGCATGAGGCGGCGGGTGAGCAGCGCGATCTGCTGTTGCGTCACGTGGTGCGCATCGAGGCTGAGATCGAGACGCTAGGGACGCATCTGGACTATCTGCGAGCGAAGGCGGCGTTGTGGGACGCCCGCGACCGCAGTGATGTCGACGCGGAGACCGAGGCGAATCTGCGAGTGCAGGACATAATTCCCCGCCTGAAAGAGGTGCTGCGATGAGCCCGGTGTTGGTTACCGGCGGGTCCGGTTATGTGGGCACGCAGCTGATCGCCGCTCTGCTCCGGGACGGTCGTCCAGTGCGAGCGACGGTTCGCTCCTTGGAGCGCGAGACCGATGTGCGGGCCGCGGTGCGTCGCGGTGATGCGGACGACAGCCTCCTGGAGGTCGTCGCCGCCGACTTGACCGCCGACGAGGGCTGGGCTGCGGCGACGGCGGACTGCGAGGAGGTCCATCACGTCGCTTCGCCGATGATCCAGCCGGAGGATCCGGACGAGCTGATCGTGCCCGCTCGTGATGGCACACTCCGCGTGTTGCGGGCCGCTCGTGATGCCGGCGCCCGGCGCGTGGTGCTGACCTCATCGTTCGCGGCAGTCGGATACTCACCCAAGCCGATCCGCGACTACACCGAAGCCGACTGGACCGACCCGGACACCCCAGGACTGCACCCCTACCCGCGCTCCAAGGCTCTCGCGGAGCGCGCCGCCTGGGACTTCATCGAGCACGAGGGTGCGAACACCGAGCTGGTGGTGGTCAACCCGACGTTCATTCTCGGTCCGACGTTGACCACGGAGGAGCGTTCCTCGCTGCAGCTGATCAAGGCGATGCTCGATGGGACGATGCCTGTCGTGCCGCGCCAGCGCTTCGGCGTCGCCGATGTGCGCGATGTGGCTGACCTGCACATCCGGGCAATGGCCACGCCCGAGGCGGCGGGCAAGCGCTTCCTGGCTCTCGCCGACGGTCCGACGATCAGCTACCTGCAGCTGGCCCAGATCCTGCGCCACCGGCTCGGCTCACTGGCGGAGCGGGTACCGACCGAGGAAGCGCCGGGAGATGAGCTGCCCGCTCTGGTCATCCATAACGACCGCGCCCGCAACGAGCTGGGCTGGCGACCCCGTCCCGCCGAGACCACGATCGTCGAGACCGCCGAGAGCCTGCGCGACCTGGGCATGCTGGAGAAACGATGATGTCCACCTCTACCCATCTGCCCACGGATTCGTCAGAAGATCCGGATTTCCTCCGGTTGGTGTCGTAATCGGGGTCCCGCCGATCGTCTCAGTGTTGGAGGTCTTAGCCTCTCCCCACCGACCTCCGAAAAGGAGCAGGACGCCATGTCACCGACGAAACCCAACCCGATCCCGGACCGCTACCGCCGGGTGACCCCCGCGTTGGTCGTGAACGGGGGCGTGCAGGCCCTGGAGTTCTACGCAGAGGTGTTCGGCGCCACCGAACGCATGCGGTACCCCGGGCCGGACGGTACCGTCGCCCACGCCGAGATCGAGATCGGCGATTCGATCGTCATCGTCGAAGACGCTTCCCCGTACATGGGCACCAAGGCGCCCCCGGCCGCCGGGCTCGACGGGTCCCCGACGTTCCTGTACATCTACGTCGAGAACGTCGATGAGGTCATCGAGCGGGCCGTCAAGCTCGGCGCGACACTGAAACGCCCGCCGCAAGACCAGTTCTACGGTGACCGGGACGGGTCCATCATCGACCCGTTCGGCCACGGATGGACCGTCGCCAGCCACGTCGAGGACGTGGCCCCGGACGAGATGATGCGACGGATGAACGAACTGCAGGGCGACTCGTAGCCCTCCCGACCATCGAGACGTATCGCCGGATGACCGGCACCAGCCTGATCAGAAATGGCACAATTGCAGCGGGAGGTCACCCGGTGAGATACGTGTTGCTGTTCGTGGACACCGAGCGCTTCGAGCGCGAGCTGGAGGAGATGAGCCAGGCCGACCGGGACCGAGCCTACGAGCTGGTCGGCACGTGGTTCGCCGAGCACGCTGACAAGATCCGAGGCGGCAACAAGCTGCAACCCGCGCACACCGCGACCACAGTCCGGCTCGACGCGGGCCCGGACCCCGTCATCCTCGACGGGCCCTTCGTCGAGGGCAAAGAGGTGGTCAGCGGGTACACGGAGATCGAAGTCGCCGATCTCGACGAGGCGCTCCGGATGGTCCGCAGCTGGCCGGCATGTCCCATCGTCGAGATACGCCCGCTCGAGCCGTGAAGGACCCCGACGACCCGGGCTGGCCCGGCGCGCCATCCGAATGGGAGCTGGCGCGGGTCGTGCGGGAACACACCGGGCGCATCGCTGCGGCCCTCGTGCGGATCACCGGTGACTTCGCCACGGCAGAAGACCTCCTCCAGGACGCCGTAGTGGCCGCCCTGCGCCGATGGCCGACCGAGGGCATCCCCGAGCGTCCCGACGCCTGGCTGTTCACGGTCGCCCGCAACCGGGCCCGCGACCTGGCCCGCCGGGAAGCCAACTACCGGAACAAGCTGGCCCAGATAGTACCGCTGGCCCAACCCGACACCGACGACCAGCTCCGGCTGATCTTCACCTGCTGCCACCCTGCGCTGCCCCGCCCAGCGCAGATCGCCCTCACCCTGCGCGTCGTCTGCGGCCTGACCACGGCCCAGATTGGGCGCGCCTTCCTGGTGCCCGAGACCACCGTGGCGCAGCGGATCACCCGAGCCAAGCGCAAGATCGCCGAAGCTCGGATTCCGTACCGCATTCCCGATCCCGACGAGCTCAACGGACGCCTCCGCGAGGTGCTCGCCGTCATCTACCTGGTGCTGAACGAGGGGTACCTCTCCACGGTCGACGAGCCCCATTGGCGAGACCTCGTCGACGACGCCGAGTTCCTCGCCACCCAACTGCACGCGCTCGATGCCGACCGAACCCGAAGTCGCGGGGCTGCTGGCGCTGATCCAGCTACACCGATCCCGCGCCGGGGCACGATTCGACACCGAGGGCCACCTCGTGTTGCTCCAGGATCAAGACCGCGCCACCTGGGACCACACCGCGATCGCCGCGGCCACTCAACTGCTTCGCCGGACCGCCGAGCAGCACCGGCCGGGCCCCTACCAGCTCCAGGCGGCCATCGTCGCCTGCCACGCCGAGGCGCCCCACTGGGCCGACACCGACTGGGAACAGATCGTCCTGCTCTACGACATGCTTCTCCATCTGGAACTGTCGCCCCTGACCCGCCTGCACCGAGCCATCGCGTTGCGCTACACCCTAGGGGCCCAGGCCGCCCTGAGCGAGGTCGACACGCTTGCTGACACCCTTGATCACTACCACCTCTATCACGCCACCCGAGCTGAGCTGCTCCGTGCGATCGGCCGCCCCTATGAGGCCCGGCTGGCCGACGAACGCGCCCTCGCCCTCACAGTCAACCCGGCCGAACAGGCCGTGCTGCGACAACGGATCACCTGGGACGCCGGTCGTCGAGAACGCCTCGCCTCTCACGTCTGAGGTTCGACCGTCGAGCCCAGCGTCGTCCGATAACGCCCAATCCGAACAGTCAGGAAGGAACGATGGCCGCCCACCAAGACAAGAAACTCATCCATGAAGGCCTGGTAAAGCGGCTCGTCTCGGGTGACGGCAGGGCATCGCCGGAGGACAGGGTCCGGGCCTTCGACAATGCCGATCTCCCCGAGCCTCTCGAGACGCTGGCGGCGGAAGTCGCCACCGGGGCGGGCCATGTCACCGACGACGACATCGACCGAGCGAGGATGGCCGGGTTCACCGAAGACCAGATCTTCGAGCTGGTGATCTGCTCCGCCGTCGGCGCGGCCACACGACAGTACGAAAGAGGTCTCACCGCACTGGCCCATGCCCGGTCGAACGGGCAGGGCGACTAGATGCGCCTCGACATCCTGAACAACGGGTACGGCATCGGTCCCCGCGTGCTGTTCAAGATCGTTCGCCTGTTCTCCGGGCACCCGCTGCCGGACGCGGCCAAGCTCACCTTCTACCGACCTGACTTCTACGGTAACGCCATGAAGACCTTCACGCAGATGGCGATGCGGGGCCCCTCAGCGTGGTCGGTCGCCGATCGAGAGCTCATGGCTGCGTACATCTCGAAGGTCAACGAGTGCCCCTTTTGCATCTCCGCCCACACCGCCACCGCTGCCCGCGCGTACCAGGATCCGCACAAAGTGGAGGCGGCGCTCGCGGGGCTCGACTCCGCCCCCATCGACGAGCCGCTCAAGCAAACACTGCACATGCTGGCCAAGCTCACCCGTGAGGGAGAAGTCGACGACGATGACATGCGGGCGGTCCTGTCGGCGGGCGCCTCGCCCGAACAGGTTGAAGATGCGCTCGGCGTGTGCTTCGCCTTCAACACCACGGCCCGGCTGGCCAACGCCTTCGGGTTCGACCTACTGAGCCCCGAAGGGTTCGAAGCAGGGGCGAAATACCTCCTCAAACGCGGTTACCAGTAGCGGTCCATTCGGTCGGACGTCTATGAAACGGGCCTCTCACGGCTGATTCTCCTGGTCGGGTCGAAGACGAAGGAACTCGGAGACGGGGCCGAGGTGCTGGAGCTTGTCGGGATTGACAACGCTGCGCATCGCTTGGATCACGCCGTCGAGGACGTCCAAGGAGAGAACGCTGCCAATCTTGCCTTCGGGGTCGCGGGTAAGCAGCCCCGGTCCGCCATTGACGAGGACGGGTTCGAACGTGATCCCAAGCCGTGTCGCCCGTTTGAAGACTTCGACGACGAATGCGGCGACCTGTTCACGTCCATAGAGCGGCTGGACGATGGCCGTCGCCTTGCCGCCCCCGTCGCCGTAGGCAACAGCGTCCGCCGCCAGCAGGTCCACCAGTTGGTCGAGGTCGCCATCGTGGGCCGCGGCCAGAAAGGATTGCAGGAGGGCCTCGCTGTGCTCGTTCGATGCCTCGTAGCGGGGTTGGTGGGCGTCGAGGTGCTGGCGCGCCCGCCTGAAGATCTGCCGGCAGTTGGCTTCGCTCCGCTCGACGATCTGGGCGATGTCGTCATAGTCATAGGCGAACACCTCGCGCAGCAAGAACACCGCCCGTTCGACCGGTGAGAGGCTTTCGAGCAATACCAGGAAGGCCATGGAGAGGGAGTCGGACAGCTCAGCCATGTGCTCGGGGCTTTCGTGCGGGTCGGCGACGATCGGCTCGGGCAGCCAGGTGCCGACATAGGACTCTCGGCGAACCCGGGCCGAGCGCATGTGGTCGATGGCCAGCCGGGTCGTCGCCGCCGCCAGGTAGGCCTTGGGCGATTCGACCACCACCCCGCTCTGCCGGGCGCGCTCCAGCCGAAAGAACGCTTCTTGGACCAGGTCCTCGGTCTCGGCCACGCTCCCGGTCATGTGGTAGGCGATCGAGAACATGAGCCCTCGAAGGTCGCTTTCGTCGTTCGGGGGAGATGAAGCCATCGGTCACGATCGTCCGGCAACGAATACTCGCATCTGTCTACTTCCTTCCGAGCCATGGTGGCTGATTAGGAACGCGCCGCTCGATCACGTCAGTACCCGATGGCCTCGCGGAGTAGCAGGACAGTCACCCGACCGAAGGGCTCGCCGTTGAAGACCAGCACCCTGTTCGGCGCGCTGTGGGCCCCATAGGCGGCGAATGCCCGTGCATCTTCGAGGGGAAGGACGTACGACTCCATCCGCTCCATGGCGGTGTCCAGGTCGGGGACGATCTTCTGGGCGCCAACGACGAGGATGACCTGCCCGGCGCCGGCGGCGTAGGCCGGAATCTGGAAGCCGGTGGACGAGCCCGCCACCAGTGAGCCGGTCTCGGTGACCGCAGCGACGCTTCCGACTACGACGTCGGGAGAAGAGATGAGCTGTCGGATCTCCTTGGCTTGCGTGGCCCGATCCATGGTGTAGGTACGCGGCTTGATGGCGTCGTAGCGTCCTGAGCCGTTGAGGTCCGCGTCGATGCCCGAGATCCGCAGCGTCTCGCTGGTACCGGTGAAGACGGATGCCCCGGTGGGGACTAGCTCGGCGATCCGGGTTCGGGCCACCTCGGCATCATCGAGAACCTCGACCGTGAAGCCACGGGCGCGCAGTTGCTCGGCCGTACGCTGCAGCGCCTCTTCCTCGGTGGCGAGGGAGAATGGGTTGTCGTTAGTTGTCTCCTCTACCCGTAGCATTTCGGTCCTCCTTTGTCGGTATGAGCGTCGGGCGTTGTGTTCCGACTCTTTAAGACGATCCAGCACGCCCGCCTGTGACAATGAACGACGAAAAACGTCGACCGATCTACGGGTTGTCGGTCACGACGCGCGCCGCGGCGATGAAGTGAGGATCGCCGGTGAGGTCGAGCCCGCGGCCGGCAAGCTTCGACCAGTTTGACCTGGTGGGGATCAAAGCTGCCCGACGGCCCTGTGGGCGAACTGCGAGTCCCACTCGCCGTCGGTGTCGCCCATCAGGGCCGGGGTGACGTCGTGGTGGAGCACGCGATACTCGGCCTCGAGTTGGGACAGGGCCGATGCCGCGTCGAACGGATCCAGGTACCCGGAGAGCAGGTGCACGGCCATGCCTCCGGTCACCCCGTGGAGAGCGAAGACGTTCGGCTGTGACACATAGCAGCCCGCCGCCCGCGCCGCCGCCTGGGCGGTTGCCATCCCCGGGTCGCCGGAGACGAAGTTCTCGTCGGTTGGCTGGCCCGGTTCGAACCAGCACGCCCAGTTCCCCAGAGCCCGTGCCAGTTCCGCCCGCCTCGATCTGGTGTCGGTTACATCGAGTGCCCGCACCGCGTGCGAGGTTGCGTATCACCCCGTGGAAGAGTGCGGACACCTGACCGGGCATGAGCCTTGGCACCCAGGTCTGCACGACGTCTCGCCAACCGTCGTCGTCGATCGCTCGCTCGAAGTAGCCCATCCACTCCGGGAGGAGCCAAAGGTCGCCGACCATGTCCTTCCAGGAGAACTCGTGGCCCCATGTTGGCGTGACGGGCTGGATCGGCCGATGCACCCTCGGGTCGTAGTGCTCCACCCATTCGTTGATCGCTGAGTCGAAACCGAGCGCCGACAAGGCCTCGCAGGCCATGGGTGCATGGTTGACGAACGGATTGGGGATCTCGAAGTCAAGGGCCGAAACCTGGTCGAACGCCTCATCGAGCAGCCCCGCCGGTGGCGCCTTCGGAACCGGCCACCCCGAGATCGATCGCGCCGTCCACCGCGCCTGCTCGAGGAGCTTGTTCGCCCGATCCGTAGGGCCGGGTGATGATCTCGAGGATGTGACCGTCGGGTCCTTGAAGTTCACGCCGGCCCCCGTCGTTGCCGTTGATCTGACCCTGGCGGTTGAGCCCGGGATCCGCCCAGTAGTCCTGGCCGGCCGCTCGAGGCAGCCGAAGATCTCGCCGAAGTCTGACTCTGACACCAAGAAGGCGTAGTGCTGGGAGGCGATCTCATCCTCGGGGTCGTCGGAGTCGTGGTAGTCGAGAGAGACGCCGTTGCCCAGCTCGACGACCATGAACGGCCCCCACGGCCTGGCCTGTTCTAGACCCAGCGTGTCGGTCAAGTACCGTGCCGACGTGTCGAACTTGTCACGGCACCAGACGATGGTGTGGTTCAAGGTTACGTTCACCGGTCATCCTCCTGTTCGTCGCTGTCGGTGTCGGAGGCCTCCTCCATATGTGGACGCGGCTGTTCTCCTTCCAAGCGTGCTCGCTGCTGGCTTCCTGCACTCTGTGACGAACCAGCGCCCGCTCGTGTGACACCTGAGCCTTGAATCGAGAGCCGGATCGAGCCGCGGCCGCCGATCAGAAGTCGAGGGCGGAGAGCTCGGGGATGGTGCCTGGGACCGCTGCTCGGGCCCGGAGCCAGCGCTCGCGCCGGGCGGCCTGCTCCTCGTCGGTGAGGCCCGGGTCCACCACCCGTCGGGGGGACCAGGCCTCGGCCACCTCGTTCTCGTCGGACCAGATGCCGACGGCCATGCCGGCCAGGTAGGCCGCACCCAGGGTGGTGGCCTCGAGCACGGGGGAGATCTCGATGGGGCGGCCGCAGGCGTCGGCCAGGGCCTGGACGAAGACGTCGTTGGCCGACATGCCGCCGTCGACCCGCAGCGGTCTCGATGGGCAGGCCGCGAGTCGGCCTCGGCCGCCTCGAGCAGGTCCGCGCCGCGGTCGGCGACGCCTTCCAGGACGGCCGCACCATCTCGGGTCGCCCGGTGCCCCGGGTGATGCCGAGGAGCTGCCCCGGGCCCCGAAGTCCCAGACCGGCGCGCCCAAGCCCAAGAGGGCGGGGACGAACCAGACGTCACCGGTGTCCTCGCATCGGCGGCCACCGCGGCCGAGTCCTCGGCGGTGTCGATGATGCCGAGGTCGTCTCGCAGCCATTCCACGCACGAGCCGGCCGACAGCATCACCGCCTCGACTCCCCAGACCAGCGTCCTCGCGCTGCTCCAGGTGACGATGGGGAAGGTGCCGCCGCCGCCCCGGTGGCTGAAGGGCGGCCGGGTGGTCGCCGATGCACAGATCGAGCATGCCGCCGGTCCCGAAGGTGGCCTTGGCCAGTCCCGGCCGGGTGCAGCCCTGCCCGAACAGGGATGCTTGCTGGTCGCCGGCGATGCCCGCGATCGAGCGGGGCGCCCGGCCAGGGCGGTGGCCTGCGCCGACTACGCCGGTGGAATGGACGATGGTAGGCAGGATGGCCGTCGGGATCCTCAATGCGGCCAGGATGGCCGGGTCCCACCCCGACGCGTCGGTGCGGATCAGGCCGGTGATCGCCGGCGTTGGTGGCGTCGGTGACGTGCAGGGTCGCCCACCGCGAAGCGTCCACGCCACCCAGGTGTCCACCGTGCCGAAGCACAGCTCGCCGCGTCGCTCGCGCGACCGGTCGGGATCGGCCATGTCGAGGAGGGCGGCCAGCTTGGTGGCCGAGGCGTTGGGCGCCAGCCGGATGCCGTCTGCCTGGAGCTCCAGGCATGTCCCTACCGTGCGCAGGTCCTGCCAGCCGATGCCCGGGCCACCGGCATGCCTGTGGCTCGGTCCCACACGACGGTCGAGGCCCGCTGGTTGGCGATGCCCACCGCCTGCACCGGGCCCCCTCGTCGGCCAGGCGCCGGGGGGGCCACCTCGAGCACCGCCTCGGCCATGGCGGTGGCGTCGAACTCGACCAGTCCGGGGAACGGCGTGCCGGGAGCACGGCGCGGTGGTGGACGTGGTCCACGGTGCCCTCGGGCCGGACGATGGCGGCCCGCACGCCCGAGGTGCCGATGTCGACGACGAGACAGCTCACCGCCCAGCTCATGCCAGGCCCGGGCCGAAGGGGTTGGGCAGCCCGAGCTTGCCCGGGTTGAGGATGCCCCTTGGGGTCGAGGGCCGCTTCACCGTGGTCAGCACGTCGAAGCCGAGCCCAGAGCGTCGGGCAGGAACCGGGCCCGGTTGATGCCGATCCGTGATGGTGGCTGATGGCCGCCGGCGTCGCGGCCAGGGTGGCCGGGGGTGCACCTTGTCCCAGGCCTGCCGGTAGTAGCTGCTCGGCCCTCCTCTGCTCTCTACTCGAGGCCGTCCGTCGGTCGGTCCCCGCTGCCCGGCGGCAGGCCGTCCGGCGAAGGTGAAGTACAGGCAGGCGCCGTCGGTGTAGGCGTGGGACTGGTGGGAGGAGGCGGCGAGCGTCCCGTCCACGCTGTGGAGGGCGTCGAGCAACGCGTCGGTAGAGGCCGGGCAGCGCCGACCAACGGGCCGGAGACCTCGACCGTGTCGACCACGATGCCGTGGCGCCACAGGGGGGCCAGGGCGGAGACGTCGTTGCGCTGCTCCATCCAGCGGTCCACCAGGGTGGCGTCGAGCTGTCGCCGCCGCCCGGCACTCGTGGTCGACCACGGCCAGGGTGGCGTCGACCAGGCCGGGATCGCCCTCGTCGAGGACGATGAGCACGTTGGTCGTCGGCTGGTCGAACTAGCGGCCCGACTCGGTCTCGTCGTAGAGCCGGAGCACCGCCGGGGTGGCCCCGCGCCGCAGGATCCGCCGGCAGGCGTCGAGCCCGTCCGCGAAGGAGCGAAGCCGAACGCCGGCGCCCGCTCGCCGCGGTACCGGGTGGACCCGGAAGCCGGGCCTCGGTGATGACCCCGAGGGTGCCCTCGCTGCCCACGAAGAGCTGGTTCAGGTCGGGGCCGGTGGCCGAGCGGGGCCCGGGCCGCCGGTGCGGACGACGCGCGCCGTCGGCCAGTACCACCTCGAGGCCGATGACCATGTCCTCGATCTTGCCGTAGCGGTCGGAGTACTGGCCGGCGCCGCGGCAGGCCAGCCAACCGCCGACGGTGGAGAGGTCCATCGACTGGGGCCAGTGGCCGAGGGTGACGCCGTGGTCGTCGCGCAGCTCGGCTTCCAGGTCGGGGCCGAAGGTGCCGGCGCGCAGGTCGGCCGAGAGGGACGTGGTCGTCGACGTCAACGATCCCGGCCAGCCCGGTCAGGTCGAGGGCGACGCCCGCCGAAGACGGGGAGCGGCCGCCGCACACGCCGCTGCGGCCGGCCGACGGGGTCACGGGCACACCGGCGTCGTTACACGCGGCGAGCACGGCGGCCACCTGGGCGGTGTCCGCGGTCGGGCGCATCACGGCGGGCCGGGCCGGGACCTGTCCCCGGGCGGCCCACCCGACGGCCAGCGGCCACCAGTCCCGTCCGGCCTCGGCTCGCGACTCGTCGTCGTCGCTCGACCTCGTCGCAGACATCGACGCAGGCGACGTCGGAGCGACGTCGACCTCGGCGCGACGCCGCCGAGCGTGGCCCCGCCCAGGCGGTCGGCGATGGACGGACGGCGCGGCGTCGATCGGCGTCACCGGGCGCCGGGCCGCATCGGCACCGGTCACGCCGGACACTGCTGGTCGGTCGGGCGGCGATCGGGCCGAGTCCTGGCGGCCGCGCCGGCAGGCCCGGCTCCGGCCAAGCGGCTCGGACCGCGGCGTAGGCCTCGGCCTCGGCCGACGCGGTCGGCGCTCCACCCAGATCGGGGGCCATGCAAGCGGGCCACCGCTGGGCGGCGGCGGGGGTCGGCTGCGCCCGCGTGCAGCACGGCCCGCGTCCGGCGCGGTCGAGCACGTCGTCGAGCGTCCGCGCCATCTCGTCGCGACGGCGTAGACGGCCTCGACCCCCAGGTAGGGCAGACCGGGACCAACGGCTCGAGCAGCTCGGGCCGGCCGTCGGCAGGGCCACACACCGGCCGGCCTCGGTGCCGTACCGACCGGCCAGGTGCGCGGCGGCGCCTGGTCGCCGAGCCGCTCGGCCGACCGCCGGCGTGGGCGCGCCGGCGTGCCGGTCGGCCCCGTGGAGTCGGAGCTTCTTGGTGCACCGACGGCCGCCCGGGCGCTCCGCCCAGGAGGCGGACGACGGCATCGACGGTGTCGGCGGCCATCTTGCGATAGGTGGTGAGCTTGCCCCCCGTGACGGTGACCACGCCGTCGGCCGAGGTGACGACGGTGTGCGGCGGGACAGGTCGGCGGTGCGCTCGTCAGGGCGTGCCGCCCTCGGCCGGGAGCCAGAGGGGCCGCAGGCCGGCCCACACGCCGGTGACGTCGTCCCGGGTCGAGCGGCTGAGGTGGTGACGGCGTTGACGGCGCCGAGGAGGTAGGCGACGTCCTCGGGCAGTGCAGGCGGGTCGTCGAGCGGGACCGTCGTAGTCGGTGTCGGTGGTGCCCAGGTAGACCTGTCGGCTCCCCCCAGGGCACCACGAAGATCGAGCGGTGGTCCTCGGGCACCGGGAGCACCGCGGCGATGTCGCACGGGCAGCCGGCTCGGCGGGAACGGTGAGGTGGATGCCCTTGGCCGGGCGGATGCGAGCGGCGGGTCGCGGCGCCCTCGTCGAGGGCGCGGATCTGATCGGCCCAGACGCCGGCGGCGTTGACGACCACCCGGGCCGCGGACTCGAAGTCCGCCGCCGTCGCCGCCGGGCGCCGAGTCTGCCCGACGGCTTCCGTCGCCCGTACTCGCCGCTCGCCGGTTGACGAGTCGGCCACGACGCGAGCGTGGTTGGCGCGACGGCGCCGTGGTCGAGCGCCGCGGTCGCAGCACCCCAGGGTCAGCCGGGCGTCGTCGGTCCGGGCGTCCCAGTAGAGGAAGCCGGCCACCAGCCGATCGGTGTCGCAGGGTCGGCAGGTGGGCCAACGCCTCGGCCCGGCTCGACGCGCCGGTGGCGCTGGCCCGATGCGCATCCCCCCGGTCAGGTCGTAGAGCCACAAGGCGGTGCGGTAGGACTTGGCCACGCCTGCGGTTGACCACGCCCGTCCCGCCCGAACAGGGGGATGAGGAAGGGGAGCGGGCGAGACCAGGTGGGGGGCGTTGTCCAGCAGCCGCTGGCGCTCGGCCAGGTTCTCGTAGACCAGGCGGAACTCGCGTTGCTGGAGGTAGCGGAGTCCGCCGTGGACGAGCTTGGACGACTTGGACGACGTCCCCGAGGCGAAGTCGTCCTTCTCGACCAGGGCGGTGCGCAGGCCCCGGCTGGCGGCGTCGAGGGCGACGCCGGCGCCGGTGATGCCGCCACCGACGACCAGGACGTCGAAATGCTCGCGGCCAGGCGGGACAGGGCGGCGGCCCGGTCGAAGCGGCACCGATCGACGGGTCGGGAGTGCTCGGGGTGCGACCGGTGGAGTCGGGAACGGCAGCGGACACGATAGCCGAAGCCTGCCACAAGGCACCAACGGCAATTCCTCAGGATCTTCCGGAATACCGTATTTACAAGCGATTGTAAAAAAACAATGGTTGGTGATATGCTGAGGGGGCAATGAAGACGCCAGACGAGCTCACCCAGCTGTTCCGGGCCAACGGCCGGAAGGTGACGGCCCAGCGACAGTGCATCTTCCGGGTGCTGCAGGGCGACGTCACCCATCCCTCGGCCGAAGCGGTCTTCGAAGCGGTGCTCGCCGGGACGTCGAGACCATTTCGTTGAAGACGGTGTACCAGACGCTGAACGATCTGGCCGAGCTTGGGGGAGATACGTCACTCGACGTGGGGACGGGGATGACCCGGTTCGACCCCAACGTCGACCACGCCCACCACCATGTGGTGTGCCGCTCGTTGTGGCAAGGTGCGTGACGTCTACGCCGATTTCCCCGACATCCACCTTCCCGACGGATCGGAGCTGGGGTTCAAAGTGGGAAGCGCCGAGATCGTCTTCCGCGGCTTGTGCGCCGAGTGCCTGCCGCCGCGACCCGGCCTCGGTCAGCCGCACAGCCATCGCTCGATAACAAGTCAATCCGAGACAAGTCTGGACAAGGAAGAGGAACCAGATGCCTGCACTCAAGGGATCCAAGACCGAGGAGAACCTCAAGGAGGCGTTCGCCGGCGAGAGCCAGGCCAACCGCCGGTACCTGTACTTCGCCCAGAAGGCCGACGTGGAGGGCTACCCGGACGTTGCGGCGCTGTTCCGCTCGGTCGCCGAGGGCGAGACCGGTCACGCGTTCGGCCATTTCGACTTCCTCCGGGAGACCGGCGACCCGGTGACCGGTGTGCCGGTCGGGCGCCACCAGGACAACCTGAAGTCGGCGATCGAGGGCGAGACCTACGAGTACACCGAGATGTACCCGGGCTTCGCCAAGACCGCCCGTGACGAGGGCTTCGAGGAGGTCGCCGAGTGGCTCGAGACCCTGGCCCGGCCGAGAAGAGCCACGCCGGCCGGTTCCCAGGACTCGCGTCGGTCTCTGACCCACGGGCGCGAGGGCAGGCGCGTCCAGATCGCCCTTCACGTACGCTCGGCATCCCGGCGGACCGAAGGGGGTCGATGACCACCACCTACGACCCGCACCATCCGCACTACTTCGACGAGCCCGATCTGCGAGCCGAGCTGGGCCGGGTCTACGACCTCTGTCACGGGTGCCGGCTGTGCTTCAACCTGTGCCCCGTCGTTCCCCACCTTGTTCGAATTGATCGACGCCACGCGACGGTGACGTCGGCGCCATGACCGCCGGCGAGCAAGACGAGGTCGTCGACGAGTGCTACCAGTGCAAGCTCTGCTTCGTGAAGTGCCCCTACGTCCCGCCACACGAGTGGAAGCTCGACTTCCCCCGCCTCATGATGCGGGCCAACGCCGTACGCCGGCAGGAGGGCACGACGGTGGAGAGAGAAGCTGACCGACCAGTTCCTCGGTCGCACCGATCTGTTGGGCACGGTGTCCAGTGCCGCCGCCCCGGTGGTGAACGCCCTCACCGGCAAGCCCGGTTCGTTCTCCCGGAAGGTGATGGAAAAGACGGTGGGCATGGCCTCCGAGCGGCTGCTGCCTCCCTACGCCCGCCAGCGGTTCACGACCTGGTTCAAGCGGCGACCCAGGCCCGCCACCATTTTCGACACCAGCACCGACGCCGACACCACACCGACACCGACACCACCCAGGGCTCGGTGTCGGTGTTCCCGACGTGCTTCGTGGAGTACATGGACCCGGGCATCGGGAAGGACCTGGTCAAGGTGTACGAGCGCAACAGCGTCGCCTGCTCGGTGCCGTCAGGGGCCCAGTGCTGTGGGGCGCCTTGGTTGCACTCGGGCAACATCAAGCAATTCCGAAAGGCGGCGGAGAAGAACGTCGCCGTGCTGGTCGATGAGGTGCGACGGGGCAAGGAGGTCATCGTGGCCCAGCCGACCTGCGCGTACGTGGTGCGGAAGGACTACCCGCTCTACCTGGCCCACTCGAGTCAGGCTGCCGACGCTGCGCTGGTGGCCGAGCACACCGCCGACCCCGCTGAGTACCTGATGCGTCTACACAAGGGTGCCGATAGCTCGCTCGACACCAATTTCGAGGGCCGGGACGCCGGCGACGTCCCCGACCAGGTCACCTACCACGTGCCCTGCCATCTCCAGGCCCAGAACATCGGGCTGCAGAGCCGGGACCTGCTCATGGTGGCCGGGGTCACGGCCAACGTGGTCCAGCAGTGCTCGGGCATCGATGGCACGTGGGGCTACCGGGCCGAGCACTACCAGCTGGCCCGTAAGGTGGCCCAACCACTGAAGGAACAGGTGGAGGCGGCGGCCAACGAGGTGGTCTGTGGGGACTGCCATTTGGCCAACGGTTCCATCGAGCAAGAGACGGGGATCAAGCCGGTCCATCCCATCCAGCTGATGGCCCGGGCCTACGGGATAGCCGAGGAGGACGATCGATGAGCGAAGCCAGGCCACTGACGTTGGCCGACATTTCCGAACAGCGCGCCTACGAGCGGGAGCGAGACGAGTTCCGGCGCCAGGTCATTGCGGTGAAGAAGCTCCGCCGGGTGTCGATCGGGCCGGTGATCACGGCCACGTTCGAGAACCGCCTGACCATGCGTTTCCAGGTCCAAGAGATGGCCCGGGCCGAGCGCATGCTGAGCGACGAGCAGATCCAAGGGGAGCTCGACGCCTACAACCGGCTGCTCCCGGCACCCGGCGAGCTGTCGGCCACCCTGTTCTTGGAGCTGACCGACGACGCCAAATTGCGGGAGTGGTTACCCAAACTGGTGGGGATCGAACAGGCGGTGGAGTTCCGCGTCGGCCAACCCGGGAGTGCCGATGTGGTGCCCTCGGTCCCTGAGGCGGAACACGCCTCGCACCTGACCCGGGAGACCGTCACCTCCGCCGTCCACTACATCCGCTTCCGGTTCACCGATGCTCGAGATACGCCGCGTTCTCCGAGGGGCCGGTTGTGCTGGCCGTGTCCCATCCCCAGTACCCCGAGGGCTCAGCCGGCACCGAGTTGAGCTCGGCCACCCGGTTGGAGCTGCTCGGTGACCTGCGAGGCGAGTAGGGCCCCGGAAGCATCGGTCGACCGGTCCGGCCTCCATGAACACGTTCTAGTTTCTGGCTCATTCGATTCTCAACCAATTGAACTAGAGGGTTCGTACTGCTTGGGGACGTGCTCGCCCGCTGCAACAGAGATCCTGGTTAGAGAGAAGTCCTGCGCCAGTTTACGGCAGGCACCCCAGGATCCGGAGGGCAGCAATGAGGACCACAGTCAACGGCACAAAGCCAGGTTACTTCGCCACCATGGCCAACCATGGCTCGCGCCGGCTGGCCGCCGTGCTCGTCGGGGCCTTCGTGGTGGTGGCCGGGCTGGTGGCGGTGCCCTCCCTGCCCGCATACGCCATCTCCGGTGGCGCAGCACTGCCGACACCGCTGGTCTCGACGGCCACGGCCGAGTGCCCTCCGGTTCCCACCGGCTGTGTCGGAACCGCGCTCGGTGTCGGTCATGTGCTGACGGTGACCTTCAACGAGGCGCCGGCCGTCACGAGCACCTTCGCCCTCTTGCTCACTGATGGCACCAACCAGGGGACCATCAACTCGACCAACGCCACGGCCGTCGTCGCCGGATCGACCATCACCTACACGCTGACCGGTGCCCCGGTCATGCAGACCGGGACCCAGTTGTCGCTCACCACGCTCGAGATCCTGGCTCAGAGCGGCGTGACCGCGGTGAGCGACGGTACCGCGTGGAACCTGGTGGCCAGCGGCGAGGTCAACAAGAGCGGGACCGCGTGCACCGCGGTGTACCGACGCGTGTTCGGCGGCACCAATTGCTCCATCGGGTTCGGGGCGGCCGGGCCGACGGCTCCGGATGTTTACGACGTCATCCCCGTCCCTGCGGCAGACCTGCCCGGTCCGCCCATGGACAACGCCCCCGAGGTCATCACCAATTGCCAGGCCGGTTCAACGGATATCGTCTACCCGCTGAACGGCTCCGCCAGTTTGGGACAGCAGGCCTGTGGCGTGTTCCCCCCCGGTGAGGCCTCCATCGGCAACACCACGTCTAATACGCTCGATTACATTCCCACTCCCGCGCTCGTCTCGTACGAGCCGGTCGGCGTTGTCGAACAGATCCCTGGCTCGCTCTACGTCAGTGCGACCAACGCCCCGCCCCAGTTCGTCTCGATCTCGGTGTCGGGCAACCAGGCCACCTTCAACTACAACGTTCCCGTGGTTTGCCAGAACCCCACGGCGGTCCAGACCATCTCGCAGTTCACCTATGCATCCCCGTGGTGGTCGACCGCCCGGACGAGCCTCGTGTACCCATCGTCTGTGGCGTGCCCCGCCGACTCGGTGACGACGTCCATCGTGGTCACCTATCCGGGTCCGATCCCGACGACGGGCATTCGCTTCAAGTTCGAGGGATACGGCGATGGCTACTTCATCGTCGGCGCCCCGGGCAGCCCGCTCAGCGGCGCACGGGAGGCCTCCCAGACCGCCTATGTGGGTGCGTCCTCCTCGCCCGCGAACCCGACCATCGCCCAGTTCAGTGGACCGACGACCCCGGTGCCGTCGAGCGGCGGCCCAGTCAGCGTGACCCTGGCCGCGTTGAACGCCACCCAGTGCTCGATCACGTCGGCACCGGCCGTCGGGGTTCAGATCTCCATTCCGTACACTCCTGCTCCTGCCGTCCACCGGCTGAGTCCGCGGTGCCGTGTCCGGCCTCGTCGGCCGTGGCCACCGTTACCTTCCCGGCCAACACCAGCTCGCTGCCCGAGACCTATGTCCTCACCGCGACAGCGTCGGGGCTCGCCGGGTCGGTGCCGGCCACCCAGACGCTGTCGATCGTGGTCCCCGTAGCTGTAAACGGCTACGACCTCGTGGCCAGCGACGGCGGCATCTTCAACTTCAATACCCCCTTCTACGGATCTGACGGAGGCACCCCGCACGCCCAGCCCGCGGTGGGGATGGCCCCTACGTCCGACGCCAAGGGCTACTGGATCGTGGACCGCGACGGCAGGGTCGCCAACTTCGGGTCCGCCGGCGCGTTTGGATCCGTGCCGACCGGCGTGAACAATGTCGTCGGGATTGCTGCCGACCGGGCCACCGGGGGCTATTGGGTGGTGACGGCCGCCGGGGCGATCTACGCCTTCAACGCTCCGAGCTTCGGCTCCATGGCCGGCCAAGCCCTCAATCGGCCGGTGGTAGGGATGGCCGCGACCCCTGACGGCACGGGCTACTACCTGGTTGCGTCCGACGGGGGGATCTTCAGCTTCGGCACCGCCCAGTTCGCCGGCTCCATGGGAGGAAAGCCCCTCAACCAACCGATGGTGGGTATGGGCGCCAATCCCGGCGGCCATGGCTACTGGGAGGTAGCCCGAGACGGTGGGATCTTCACCTTTGGCAGCGCTCAGTTCTACGGCTCCATGGGAGGAAAGCCCCTCAACAAGCCGGTGGTGGGCATGACCGCTACAGCTGACGGAACGGGCTACTACCTGGTGGCCTCGGACGGTGGGATCTTCACCTTCGGAAAGCTCCAGTTCTACGGCTCCGAGGGCGGAAAACCCCTCAACCAGCCGGTGGTGGGCATGGCCCTCGTCGCCAACTGATTGAGACCAGGCCGCCCGTTGGTTGCCAGCAGGCGGCCTGGCTCTCATTCCGGTCGGTACCGGTCTCGACCCGGTCCGTACCGGTCAAGGGATGGAGTCCAGTGTCGCCGTGGCGGTCCCTCCGGCGACAGCCTCGATCCAGTTGGAACTCACCTCTGGTCCTGAGAGATCGGGCAGGCCTCAGGTTCTCCGGCCGCCGACGAAAGTGTGCCACTCACCTGCCCGTTTGTCGTTCGACCGGGATGTCCCTCATAACGCGACAAAGCCCCCGAAGGGGCTTCGCCATTCCCCGTTGTGACTGGCAATCGAGGCAAAATCAAACCGTACACGTCTCGGCGAATCTACGCAAGCGGTAGCCAACACAACGCAGACGGTGACCTCTGGTAATCAGGACACTGCAGGCTGAGGGCGAAGATCCCTCCTGGTCAGGCCGGTGCCGCGGACCCTCATGAGCATTGTGATACTCCCGGCACCTGGCTCGGCGCGGCCCCCGCTCGAGTGTTCATTCAGCTACGCCGTGAGGTCCTTGTTCTCGGCGACGAATTGCCCGGCGATGAAAGTCGCTCCCTGCGGGTCCTTGATCACCGCCAACCTGGTCCAGGGAGCATCGAACGGACCGGCGACGACCTCGCCGCCGAGCTCGCTCGCTCTTGCCGCCGTGGCGTCGGCGTTGTCGGCGGCGAAGGTGACGCTCCAGTGCGCCGGCGTTTCGGTGTCGTCGTCCACGATCGGATTGAGAGCGGCGACAACGTCGATGAAGCCGTCGGGCGCACCCATCTGCACCATCTGCTCGCGAAGGCCCGGGCTGCGCTCCTCGAGGTGATCCCCGTAGCCCGGCAGCGTCCACATCACACTGCCGGGCAACTCCAGCGCCTCCCAGCCGAACACCGCGCCATAGAACGCCTTGGCGCCCTCAGGGTCGCGGGTCACCAGGCCGTTGAAGTTCAGGGATCCATGCTCGTTGACAACCGTGGCGCCCTTGTGCTCCTTTGCCTGCCAGACGTTGAACGTGGCGCCCTCGGGATCGGCGAGAACGGCCATCCGCCCGGCGCCCATGACGTCGAATGGCTCCATCACTACCTCGCCCCCGGCAGGTCGGACCCGACTCGCCGTCTCGTCGGCGCTGTCCACCCATACGTAGGTGTTCCACGTCGCCATTGGCGGCGCGCCCTCGGGGATCGATCCGATCGCAGCGACGTCGCCGCCGTGTAACCGGCCGATGAAATAGCTGCCCTCTGATCCTTCGGGCATCATGTTCTCGAACTCCCAACCGAACAGGTCACGGTAGAAGGGGAGGGCTGCTTGAGGGTCGGGCTGGTTGGTGTCTACCCAGCAGGGCACTCCAGGGATATATCCGTCTCGCTCGGGCATGATGGTCGCCTTTCCGCTTTGGTTGGTCTTTGCTGATCCTACGGGGGGAAACCGGTCGTCTAGTGGCCAGTTTGAAGCCCGGCCCGTTGGCAGTCATTCAGCACTGCGGTGGCGATGGTGGGCTGTCACGTTCGCGGGCCCGGCGGTGTCTTCATGTCAAACAGGCAAACCTAGGAGGACACCATGGCGCTACGCGTTCCGAAGGCGGAGCTGAGCACCGAGATGAGGCAAAGCATGATCGAGCAACTCGGTGCCGTGCCCGAGCCCATCGAGGTGACGTGGCACAACCCCAAGGTCGCCGAAGCCTCCCTGGAGCTCGGGGGCAAGGTGAGCGAGTGGGATGCGGCGGACGAGAGCCTCAAGTCGTTCGCCCACATGGCCGTCGCGGCACAGGTCGGCTGCAGCTGGTGCCTCGACATCGGCTACTTCCAGGCGCAGAACCAGAACCTGGACATGGCCAAGGCGAGCCAGGTGCCGCGCTGGCGGGAGTCGGAGGTGTTCACGCCGCTGGAGCGGGACGTGCTGGAGTACGCCGAGGCGATGACGAACACGCCGCCGACCGTCACCGACGAGCTTTCCGCCCGTTTGCTCGACCGGCTCGGCCCGGCGGCGATGATCGAGCTAACCGCGTTCATCGGATTTGCCAACTTCGCAACCAGGAGCAATGCGACGCTCGGGATCGAGTCGCAGGGCTTCTCCTCTGCGTGCGAGATTCCGCTGGCCGCGCGTCCTGAGAGTTCCGCCGTAGCGTCGACGGCATGACCGACGATCCGTTCGTCGCCCATCGCGCCCTGCTGTTCACGGTCGCATATGAGATGCTCGGGTCTGCGGCCGATGCGGAGGACGTGCTGCAGGAGTCCTGGCTGCGGTGGGCCGACGTCGACCACTGGCAAGTGCATGATCCACGGGCATACCTCATCCGGGTCGTCACCCGGCAAGCGCTCAACCGGATGCGGACGGTGTCGCGCCGCCGCGAGGAATACGTCGGCGAGTGGCTGCCGGAACCGCTGCTGACCAGCCCTGATGTCGCCGAGGACGTCGAACTCGCGGAGAGCGTCTCGATGGCGATGCTGACCGTGCTGGAAACGCTCGGGCCGACGGAGCGGGCGGTGTTCGTGCTCCGCGAGGTCTTCGAGATGCCGTACGGCGAGATCGGCGAGGTCATCGGAAAGTCCGCGGCCACGGTGCGGCAGATCGGGCGGCGGGCACGTGAGCATGTGCGGCGCGGCGGCCGCGGGTGCAGGTAAGCCGGTCGGAGCAACAGGCCGTTGTGGAGCGGTTCCTGGCCGCGTTGCGAACCGGGCAGTTGCAGGAGCTGATGGAGGTCATGGCGCCCGACGTGGTCCTGATCGCCGATGGTGGCGGCCTTGCGCCCGCTGCTCGGGCTCCGATCTACGGGGCCGAACGAGTGGTGAAGTTGCTCGCGCGAGCGAACCGAGTGGTGGCCGCGTTCGAGACGAAGACCGTGTGGCTCAACGGCGCGCCTGCGGGCCGGGTCGAGATCGACGGCCAGCTGGCCGCGGTGAGCCTCGTCGTAGAGGACGGGCGGGTCACTCGGATCTACGCGTTGCGAACCCGCAGAAGCTGACACGGCTGGATGAACCGGCCGAACTCGCCAGGTAAGCCGATCGCGGCGATTGCTTGCTCGACGCTCGTAGTGAGAAGCTCGCACCGATGGATCTCGAAAGTGCGCAGCGCTCGGCGACAGGCGTCGGGATCATCACCTCGCTCATCGGGATCGCCCTGCTGGTCGCTCCCTCGCAGATCGGTCGTCTGCTGCGCACCGGTGACCATCCAGGCGCGCTGCGGGCCATCGGAGCCTCGGACCTCGCCTTGGTCCCCGGAGTGCTAGCCGGGCGCAACCGGTGGCGGTGGATGACAGCCAGGGCCGGACTGAACCTGGTGATCGCCGCCTATTGCCTGTGGCTCGTGCGTCGGGAAAGAGCCGTCGGGGGCGTGATCGGGGCAGCCGCCATGGTGGTGGCCACCGCCGCCGACAGCCGGACGATCGTGGCCTTACGCCGAGCCCGCTAAACGCCCACCCCGGATATAGCCTGCGGAGAGGCAGTCGACCTCAGTCGGCGAGTTAGGGATGTGGACGCGAACGACAGGGGAGTGCAGATGAGCTTGGCGTACCTGGCGCAACCTGAGCAGCAGCCCACAGTTGAGTGGCTGGCCGGTGGGACGTTTGCGGTACTCCTCGATGCCGCAGCGACGAACGGTCAACTTGGGGTCGGCCGGTTTCGAGTGACCATGGGTGAAGCCCCTCCCTACCACAAGCACCTTCATGAGGACGAGGTCTTCATGCTGATCAAGGGCACCGCGCTGTTGTGGTGCGATGACGAAGAGATGGAGCTATCGGAGGGTGGGATTGTGTTTCTGCCGAGGAACGTCCCGCACTCGTACCGCATTACTTCCCCCGAAGCTGACCTGCTGATGATGTGCACTCCGGGCGGCTTCGAGGGCATGTTCCGGCAGGCGGGCAAACCTGTTACATCTCCCCGGCAGCCAGGTGCAGAGCCGTCGCGGGAGGATATGGTCAAGGCCGCAGACGACTTCGGGCAGGTCGTGATCGGACCACCTCGGTAACCAGCGCTCGCGATAGGCAGCAGATGGAGCGTTCGTGGGGTGATCGCCACCGATAGGTGTCGGGCTTGTCGCGGCATTATGTCGTCGCGTTGAGCGACTCATTGCGAAACGGGGATGGGCGAGTTTCGACCTACGTGGTCGCTACCAGTAGCTCCTCTCCCCTAGAGGTCTGTAGTCCATCCGTCCTTCCGGCGAAGTAGCGCTCGTTGAGCATGGATGAGGAAATGTGCTGGGCGTCTCGGAATCCGGCATGGCGCGCTAGTTTCAGCATTTCGTCCGGGGTATAGAAGCTGATGAACGGCATTCCGGCTGCCCGCGCACCCCTTTCGGCTGCCTCGAATCCGGGTCGAAGGGCGTCGTCGTAGAGTTCGGTCGGCAAGAGGAACGTCATTGCGAGAGTCGAAGCAGGGGCGAGACCGGCAATCTCGCGTAGGGCGGCCGCGTTTGCATCTTTGGTGAGGTACATGGACACGCCAGTGGACACGACGACTGCCGGCTGCCTGGGATCGAAGCCGGCGGCGACCACCTGGTCCCACCAAGACCCGCCAACCTCGAAGTCAACTGGAACCAACCGCAGCCATTCGGGGACACCGAAGCCCAGCTCGATCAGGCGCTTGCGCTTCCACGCTTGGGGGCCGGGCTGGTCGACCTCGAACACCCGCAGGCGGGAGGCGATCTCTGGCCTGCGCTGGGCGAAGGTATCCAGACCGGCTCCCAAGATGACGTATTGAGCGACGCCTTGGTCGGCCTGTTCGGCGACCAGATCCTCCACGAATCGAGCACGGGCCACGATGCCCGCCCTGAAATAGCGGGTGCCGGCTGGATCCATGTCCGGACGGCGGCGCCAACCGTCGTCGGGGGCGGCCAGCTCTAGGCCGATCTCGTCGTCGAGCACATGGGGTGGCGGATCCACCTGGACGTGCATGGCCCGCCAGAGGGCGACCCGCACCGCGCTGCCGTCCGCAGCCGCGGTCTGTTCGTCAGACATGGGGTGTCCTCTCTTCGTGCGGTTAGTTCTTGGCCGAGGTGTCGTCACAACGCCTGATCGCCGGCAGGCGACGGCTCACACTCGTCGCAGGGCGATGATGTTGTCGACGAGCTCGGCGCGCTGGCCGTCGGGACCCTCCGCTTCCCGGGTGGACTGCTCGACCCGTACCGGCGACCAGTCGCCGGACGGAAGAGCGAGCTCGGCCATGGTTTCCTCGACGGTGGGGAAGACAACATCGTGGTGGTTGGACCACGCCGGTGCTTCGCCGTGCTCGGCTACGAGTAGCAGTCCGCCGGGGGCGGTGGCGGCGGCCGCCCGGCGCAGGATGGCGGTGCGGGGCAGGGCGACGGTGCTCTGGAAGAACTGGGCCGACACCAGGTCCCACCCTCCCTCGGGCACGTCCGGGAACGCAGCGGCCAGGTCGATGTGGACGGCGTCGATGCGGTCGGCAACGCGTTCCGCCTCGGCCTGGGCGGTCAGCCGGCCCAGGGCAGTGGGGGAGACGTCGACGGCGGTCACCGCCCACCCCCGCCGGGCCAGCCACACGGCATCGCCGCCCTCCCCGCAGCCGAGATCGAGGGCCCTTCCGGGCGGGAGGTCGCCGGCGACCTCGACGAGGCGCTGGTTGGGGCGGCCCGTCCACCGCTGGCCCCGCTCCGTGTACATCCGCTCCCAGACCTGCTCCGTGGTCTCGTCTGGATCTTCCTCGTTGGCGTGGCTGTGCGGGACCCCGCCCTCGCCGGCGCTCACGACGCCCGCCGCTCGGCGCCCACCCGGCTGGCTTGGACGGCCGCCCCGGTGGAGGTGCTCATCCCGTGCGGCCCGCAGAGGGAGCGGGCCCACGTGCCGGCGGTGGGTTGATCCCCCGTGCTCGGTCGGTGCCGCGGACCCGGTCGGCGGTCAGAATCGGGCCGATCGGTCGAATGGGCCGGACGCAACACTGCCGGCACCGGCAGCAGGTTCCGCGGCCAGAGAGTTTCATGGCATGCATACTCAACCGAGCCGGCATCGCCGCTCAACTTAACAATGTACGGTAACAAAGTGCTCCTATCCAGTTTTCCGGTCATATGTCCGGAAAACTGATACAGTATGGACATGGACTACGTGCACTCCGTGGAAGCTCTGATCCCTGGTGTCCAGGGCCGAGTCCTTGGGGCACTGGCCCGCACGCACGGCGACCTGTCTATGCGCCAGGTCGCAAAGCTTGCGGCTGTAAGCCAGACCCAAGCCAGTGAAGTGCTCGGCCGGCTGGGCAAGCTTGGCGTCATCCAACGCCGGGACGTGGGCCGGTCGGCTCTCGTCAGGTTGGACCGATCGAACGCCGCCGGCAGGCTAGTTGAGCGTCTCGCCACCCTGCACCGAGAAGTGCTCGATGAGCTCCGGGTTGCTGCTATGGATATCGCACCCACTCCGACGGCTCTCGTCGTCTTCGGATCGTTCGCACGTGGACAGGCCACACCGGCGAGTGACGTGGATGTGCTCACGGTCCGACCGAACGGCACTGGAGCCGGCGACGAGCTTTGGGTTTCAAGCCTTGGCCACTGGGCCGATCTCGCTGGGCATATCACTGGCAACCCGGTGAACCTCCTCGACGTGGCCTTGTCCGACGTGAGACCGCGCCCCAAACTCGACGGCAGACTGTGGCGCAACATCAAGACGGACGGCATTTCGCTTGTCGGACCCGATCCCGAGGACATCACCAAACCATGAGCAAACGGGGCAGCAACACTCGCCCCGGCACACCCGGCGACGGCCGGGCAGACCTGGGCAAGGCGGTGGAATGGCTCGAGGCAGCTGAAGACGCGGACGAGCGAGAGAACCACACTGCGACGGTCGGAGCGTGCGTGCACGCAGGGATGGCTGCCGCCGACGCCATCGCGTGTGTTCTTCTCGGCGCACGATGGTCAGGCGAGCACTCAGGCGCACCGAGTCACGTCGAGACCGCCGGCACGGCTGAAGCAAAGGGCTGCGCCAAACAGCTCACGCGTTGCTGCCACTCAAGAACCAAGCGGAATACGACCCCAAACTGATCCCCGCCACAACGGCAACCAAGGCATTGACCGCTGCTCGCCGTGCGGTTGCTGACGCCCAAACCGTGATCCGTCAACTTCCGTCGTCCCGACCCTGTCAATCTCCATGAGAGACCCGCGCTGAAACCGTCCCGCAGCCGGTTCGCCTACGGGCGCAACTGCAGTCTTCTCATGGTCCACTTCTCGGGTTTCTCTCCTAGGCCCGGCTGGCACGTGGACTCAGGGAGACTTACCCCCTCATAAACGGAATGATCGTTTCATTTATGAGTGGCGCCTGGTTGACGAGAGCGTTGCCGGACGACTGGTCCGTTCCATGACCGACCTGCGTTATCTCGCTCTCCGAGCAGTCGGGGATTGCTCCGCACTCCAGAAGCCCCAAGCTCAGCTGGTAATCGTTTTTGGCTCTTTCGCGCGCGGTGAAGCCGATGCAGAAAGTGACCTCGACATCGTCATCGTTCGGCCACCTGACATCGAGGATTCCGACTCGGCATGGGCTGAGTCCATTGTCACCTTGAACCAGGCTGTGGCCCGGGCGCTCGGTAACCCGGTGAACATCCTCGAAGTCGAGGCAAACGATCTTGAACGCCGACTCAAGAGCCGCAGCGAGCTATGGCGATCGATCCGAATCGACGGCATTGTCCGCCCGGGAACCTTCAGAGCATTAATAACTGAGCGCTCGTGGACCCCGGACCAAGTCCACGACGGCGGCCCAGGCGGGAGCGTGCCTGTCCAAGTGCGAGGAGAACCACGGCCGAGGAGCGCGAGCTCGGAGAGCGGCTCCATATGGCGGCATTTGCCAAGGCATCGATAGGCCATTGTGATACGGTACAGAGGTGGATGGTAATGGCTCGAGCAACGCTGGTGTGGCGAAGCGACCCGGCAGGGCTCGTGACGCCGCCATCGATGAGCGGGTTCTGGCCGTCGCTGGACGCCACCTCGCTCTGTCGGGCTACGAGGCCATGTCGCTCGCAGCCGTGGCCGAAGAAGCGGGCACGACCCGTCAGGCGCTGTACCGGCGGTGGCCGAACAAGGCGGGCCTGGCCGCAGCGGTAGTCGCAGGCATTGGGGATGGCCGTGAGGCTCTCACCGACGAGGCCAGTGGCGATCCTTTCGCCGCCTTGGTGGCCGAGCTGACGGACTTTCAGCGGGGGGTGTCACGGCCCGGCCGACTGTCGCTGGTCGGCACCATGCTCCAAGACGCCACCGAAGCCGATGTCCTCACTCGCTACCGCGCCAGGGTCGTCGCCCCTCGTCGCCACCGGCTTCGAGCCATCTTGGAGGAGGCGCAGCGGTCGGGGGTGATCGACGCCGACGCCGACCTGGATGTCGCCGTGACCATGTGCACCGGGTGCTGGTACGGGCGCGCCCTGGCCGGCACGCCGCCCCCTCGGCTATGGCCAGAGCGGACTGCCGCTCTGGTATGGCGGGCTGTCGGCGGACGCCTGCCCACCACCTCTTCTCGAAGGAGACACCCATGAACACACACGATGTGCCCCCAGTCCCCGCCGGCCCGGCCGACAGTGGTATCGGCGACGACGTCCGTGCCATGCTCGTTCAGGCCAGCAGCGCTCGTAGGGAGGGCATCCGAGGCGACCAGCCCAATCGAGGGCCTTTCTGAGCCTGGAAGCGACCGGCCGGATTTCGTCGAGGATCGACTGGTCGCTTCGGTAATTCGACCGCTCGCCGAGGCCCTTCAGCTGCTCGGCCAGTCCCCGCCGGATGTCCCGCCCGGGTCCGAGTCGTCGATCGAGCCGCCCCAGCACGAAGGATCTCCGTTTGGGGCGGTGCTGTGGGACCTGACCAAGGGCGTAACCCGACTAAGGATGCGCCCGGGCATCCCGACCCAGGTCCACGAAGCGGCGGCCGCTCTCCAAGACCTGGTTTGTCGATCGTCTCCTGCTGACGGCCCCGACGGAACGAACGTGCTCGTGGCCGAGCTTCGCGAGCTCCAGTCCGGGCTGCCACCGACGCTGCAGACCTCGCTCAACGGCCCCTACTTGGTCACCAACGTGGACACGGTGACGAACTGGCTGGGAGAGACGATCCCTGCTCGTCCCCAGATGGCGCTGTGCCGCTGCGGCGAGTCGGCCATCAAGCCGCTCTGCGACGGCACTCACGCCCGGATCGACTTCACCTCAGCCAAGGATCCCAAGCGGGTGGCCGACCAGCGAGACACCTACGTCGGCCAGCAGGTGACCATCCTGGACAACCGAGGCATCTGCCAGCACTCGGGCTACTGCACCGATCGACTGGCCACGGTGTTCCACACGGCCGGGGAAGCCTTTGTCACCCCGAGCGGGGGACGCATGGACGAGATCATCCGGGCCGTTCGAGACTGCCCTTCGGGCGCGCTCAGTTACGCCATCGACGGACAAGAGGCCCGAGACCAGGTCGACTATCACGATCACCGCGAGCCCACGATCGAGGTCTCCAAAGATGGCCCCTATCGGATCACCGGTGGGATCGCCCTCCTCAATGCCGACGGAAGCGACGAGGACCGCAACCAGGGAGCCTCCCGCGAGCACTACGCCCTGTGCCGCTGTGGTCAGTCCCAGAACAAGCCGTTCTGTTCCGGCATGCACTACTACGTCGAGTTCCACGACCCGGTGCCTCCTCCCGATCACGAGCCGAGCGTGTTCGAGTGGTGCGGGGGTCTGCCCGCCCTCACTCGGATGACCCGGATCTTCTACGAGAAGTACGTGCCCGCCGACCCGCTGCTTGCTCCCCTGTTCGCCGACATGTCCGCCGATCATCCCCAGCGGGTGGCCAAGTGGCTCGGGGAGGTCTTCGGTGGTCCGACCTGCTACAGCGAGGAGTACGGCGGCTACACCCGCATGCTCTCCCAGCACGTGGGCAAGGGCCTGACTGAGGAGAAGCGAGCCCGCTGGGTCTCCCTCCTCCTTCAGTCCGCTCAAGAAGCAGGGCTACCCAACGACGCGGAGTGGCGCTCCACCTTCGGTAGCTACATCGAGTGGGGCTCTCGGTTGGCCGTCGAGAACTCCCAGTCCGGCGCCCGGCCCCCCGAGCACATGGCTATGCCCCACTGGGACTGGCACACCGCGGCCGGGCCCCCGGGTTCCCGGGTCTCGGCCCTCGCGCCCCCTGCCACCGACGATGAGGAGGCCGTCCCGCTCCCCGCCGCCGACGAACCCGTACGTTTCGAGAAGCACGTCAAGCCGCTGTTTCGCGGGCGTGACCGTCAGTCGATGAAGTTCGCCTTCGACCTTTGGGCCTACGTCGACGTCAAAGAGCACGCCGACGCCATCCTCGAACGGCTGCGTAACGGGTCCATGCCCTGTGACGGGGCCTGGCCGACCGAGAAGATAGAAGTGTTCGCCCGCTGGGTCGCATCGGACATGTCCGCCTAGCCGATCAGTCAGCCGAGAGGCCGTCGCCGTCGCCAAACTGCCCCCAGCGTGCCCGGTCGGGGAACCTCCTGCATTCTGCGTCGGACGTCCTCACCCGGCAGGGCCGGGCGCTACCGTCCACGCTCATGCCTAGCCGAGCGATGCCCGCCGGCGCATCAGGAAGCCGCGTTCAACGGCATTGCCGGTTCGGTCGATCGCCTCCTGGTAGGCCATGTCGGCTTCGGCGCTGCGGCCCAGGCGACGAAGCAGATCGGCGCGGATGGCGTGGAACAGGTAGTAAGCGTGGAGGTCGAGCCGGTCGACCAACGTGAGCGCAGCTTCCGGTGACTCGACCTCGGCCACTGCCACTGCTCGGTTGAGCGCCACCACCGGGCTCGGGGAGATCGCCAGGAGCTGGTCGTACAGCTGGACGATCTGCCCCCAGTCGGTGGCCGCTGGCCCAGGCGCAGCACTGTGCACGGCGTTGATCGCGGCTTGCAGCTGGTAGGGGCCGGGTTGGCCCCGTCGGAGGCAGCGCCGGACGATGGCCTGGCCCTCGGCGACCAGTCCGGGGTGCCAAAGCCCCCGGTCCTGATCGGCCAAGAGCACCAGGTCGCCGTCGGAGGCGGTCCGGGCGGCACGACGGGACTCGAGGAGGAGCATGAGGGCAAGCAGCCCCATGACCTCGGGCTCGTCGGGCATGAGCTCGGCGAGGAGACGCCCGAGGCGGATCGCCTGGGCGCCGAGGTCCTCACGGGTGAGCCGATCGCCGGCGCTGGCGGTATGCCCCTCGTTGAAGACCAGGTAGATGACGGCCAGAACCGACCGGAGCCGGTCGGGCAGGTCAGCTTCGTTCGGTACCCGCAACGGAATCCCCGCGTCGCGGATCTTGCCCTTCGCCCGGACCATGCGTTGGGCCATGGTCGGCTCGGACACCAGAAACGCCCGAGCGATCTCGGCGGTGGTGAGCCCCCCGAGGAGGCGGAGGGTGAGCGCGACCTGAGCGCTGGTGGCGATGGCGGGGTGGCAGCAGGTGAAGATCAGGCGCAGTTGGTCATCGCGCACAATGCTCTCCTCATCCAACTCGTCGTCCCGATCGGCCGGTTCACCGGCTGCCTGCAATCGGTCCGCCCGGACGTGACGTTCGTGCCGGGACGACTCCCGGCGGACGCGGTCGACGGCCCGGTTGCGGGCGGTGGTGATGATCCACCCCGCCGGGCTGGGGGGCAACCCGGTAGTGGGCCACCGCTCAATGGCCACAGTGAAGGCGTCCTGAACCGCGTCTTCGGCGACGTCGATGTCACCGAAGACGCGGGCCAGCACTGCCACCGCCCGCCCGTACTCCTGGCGGAAGACCCGTCCGATTTCGGGCGCACCCAGGTCCGGCAACTCCGGCATCCGCTAGTCGGCCTCGCCCCGGAAGGGAAGCACCTCGATCGGGAGGGTGGTGGCCCGGGCGGCTTTGCGTCCCCACTCGAGGGCGGCATCGAGGTCGGGCGCCTTGATGATGGTGAAGCCGCCCAGATGTTCCTTCCCCTCGACGTAGGGGCCGTCGGTGGTGAGCATCTCCTCGCCCTGGAGCCGCACCACGGTGGCCGTCGTCGGCGGGAACAGGCCGCCGGAAAACACCCAGACGCCGGCCCCCTTCATCTCGTCCTGCAAGGCATTCAGGTCTCGGGCGATCTCGTCCAGCTTTACCGAAGCCGGGGGAGGCCCGTCGGGTTGGTACACGCTCAGTAGGTACTGCTTCATCTCGGGTCGCTCCTTTGGTCGGTACCGGTACCGTGCCGGTGTCACCCTCTACACGAATGGGATCTACCAGATCGACATCATTGCGGGCGCCTTCTGGTGAATTGCTTCAGAGAACAGGCGCACACGGAGCGGGGGAGTGGGCCGGCTGGCCAGCCTAGGGGTCAACCCGATCGTTCAACGCCCTCAGCGTGAATAGTCGAAGTCCATGAAGCGAGGAGCGCCTTCCTCGAGCGCCAACTGGGTGCTGTTGGCTGCGAAACTGATGGCGTGGTACCAACCACAGAGAAGCAAGAGATCGAGGAGTTCTGAGTCATCGAAGCGAACTGTCAGCCGGCCCCAAAGACCATCCTCGATGCGCGAGTGGTCGTGGAGCGCATCGACCGCCTCCATGAGGAGCTGGTCGGACTCTTCGGTCCAACAGTCGTCCGATGGGACCCCGGATGTGATCGACGTGATCAGTTCTCTTGACAGTCCGACGCGCTCGGCGAAGAACGCCACATGAACGCCCCACTCGTACTCGCAGCCGCAGCGTGCGCACGTGCGGTCGATGACGATCTCTCGGTGGCGCATTGAAAGCGAGAGCCTCTTGCTCAGCTCGTAACTGCCCCAGGCGCCCATCGCCGTCGCCATCGGGAGGTTCCGGACCAACGTACGGAACAGCAAGATCGGGGGAACATCTGGTGGCATCATCGCCTCGAGCCGTTGGGCGACCTCGGGGGTATAGGGCGGTTGGAGGGGATCGATGCGAGCCATCGTGACCTCACGTTTCTGTTATCGAAACAGGTGGATTGCACGGTAGCCTTCGGAAATCGAAACGGCAAGGGAGCTCATGGCGAAACGAACACCTCAGCCCGGGTCGCCCGTCCGGGGGTCTTCGACGGGCCGGCCGATCATGGCAGCGATGGACCTGCTGGGCCGGCGGTGGGCCCTTCGGATCCTTTGGGAGCTACGCCTCGGCCCCCTCGGGGCAAGAACACTTCAGAGCCGTTGCGACCAGATGTCGTCGAGCGTGCTCTACCAGCGTCTCCGAGAGCTTTCCGACGCCCAACTCATCGAGGGAGGCGGCGTCGACGCCTATGTGTTGACCGACCTCGGGGCATCGCTCGGTAGTGCGCTGGAACCTCTCGATGCCTGGGCGAAGAACTGGTCAGCTCGAAGACCGCACCGCTCGCCGAGCTGAACAAACCGAAGAGAGAGATCCGGGCCCACGGTACGTGAGCGTCCGCTCAACGATCGTTGGGCAGGACACCCACCCGGCGGCACCCCCGACCACGGGATATCACGACCACAACCGGTTCGCACGGTCACGGCGGTTCTGAAAGTGTTCGCCGATAATCATGTCGAGATCCCCTCGTTGGCTCCGTCCCTTCGGGTGGATCGACAAGATGAACACCGGAGGATGGACCCCATTGAACCGCCTTTGTGACGTTTATCCTTTGTGCCATTCTCACGACTCGGTGACTCTCACCCAACCCACTGCCTCGTAGACTGGCGAGACGATGCCCGATCCCTCCGCTGCGACCGAGATGACCTCAGGCTCAACTCCGTTGCCCAATGCTCGAAGCGGCAGTGGGCTGGGTGTCGACTCCGAAAACGGGCGAAGCGGCCAATCGAGGAGATTGGAGACTCGTCCTTTCCCTCCTTCTTCTCGTGGTGGGAATTTGCCTTCCTCATTGCATTCTTCGATGTCGTACGACATTGGGTAGCGCTTCACACCGGCACACTTCACGGAGGGCCGGACCTCTACTACAACTTCTGGTCGGGCTTCGGCTCCGACCTCGGTGAAGCGACCCTCATCACTGCGGTAGGAATCGGGGTATACACCGGTGTCCGTAAGGTCAATTGCCACACCAAGGGGTGTTGGAGAATTGGCCGCCACCCGCTAGACGGCACTCCGTATATCTTGTGCCGGCACTGCCACCCGGATGTACCGACTACGGGCGCTTCGTATGAGCACATCCTTGAACAGCACCGCAAATATAAGGAAGCCAAGGAAGCTCGAGACGCTGTAGGCACCTAGGGAGCAGTAATCGGCGTTTATGGCGTTGCAGCCGATGGGGCTTGCACGGTTTGGGGCAACCGGCGCTCAGGCATCGCGGCGCACAAGGACCCAGCAGCCGATCCCCAGGATCACCACGGTGTACAGCCAGCAGGGCGAAGCCCGTCCACGGACTGAAAGCCGGCCCGACGCGGTCGGGCGCGCCATGGGTGGAGAACATGACGACGCCGATGTTGGCTGGCAGGTAGCGGGCCACGGCGTTGCTGATCGACGTGGGCAACGCCTGGACGATGAGGGGCAGGACCAGCACCACTCCCGCAAAGGTCGAGATGGCGCCGGCGGTGTGCCGGATGATGGTGGCCAGTCCCAGTGCCAGCAGCCCGAGCACGGCCAGGTAGAGACCGCCCCCGATCACGGCACGCAGGACGCCCGGCTGCCCCAAGGACGCCGAGCCGCTCGACAGCACGCCCTGAATGTTGTGGGGGATCTTCACCCCGAGTTGCTCGCGTGCTGAGGACCAGCGAGCCGCCAGTTCAACGGCATGAACGTTGCCCCGAGATGCGAGCATGCGTACATCAACTCGATGAAACACAGTCCGTTGTGCAGAAGTACCGCAACGACGTCACCAGGACCAACGCCGGCGGAGGCCAGGACGCCCGCGGTCGACCGCGTGCGAGCGAGAAGTTCCGACCACGTGAGCCGCTCGCGCTCACCGCATAGCGCGACCCGATCACCGTATCGGTCAGCGTGATGTGCGAGCGTACACGTCAGATTGACCCCCATCGCACCTCATTAGACCAACTAGTCGGTAAGCTGTCAAGAGAAGTAGCCCGAGCGAAAGGACCGGACCCGCGAGTGGAGGTCGGCTAGTGCGTGCGTATGCCGTAGAGGAAGATGCCGCAGAACTGGGCCGCGATATCGCTCGGAGCAACCTGGCCGTTCGGCCGGAATACCACTGATAGCTGTAATTCGTCGTCCGAAACGCAAGTAACGCGATCTTGCTGCTTTTGAACGAAAACATCCCCTGCTTCTGGCCAGCGACCAGCACCCCCTCAACCAGCGCCTCGAACCGCTTACGCGACCTACGCACCTCCACCCACTCAGGATCGTTCTCAATGACCCGCCACTCATGAAGAAACACCGTCACCTGATTATTAAACATGGCGATATCACCCATCAACGCCCCCGCCAAACGCTCCAACGTCACATCAGGAGGCTCACCCACAGCCACGATACGCTCCGCCTCCGCCAACAACGGATTGATAAACCGCTCATGGATCCGAATCAGTAAATCCTTCTTCCCATCCATGTAATGGTAAAGCCCACCCCGCTGCAACCCCGTCGCTTCCACCAAATCATCAATCGACGTCGCATGAAACCCACGCTCCGCAAACACCCGCGCCGCAACATCAACCACCTCAGCCTGACGCGCCTCATACCGCGTCCGAGAACGAGGCCGACCACCACCATCCCGACCACCACCACCACGCGCAGCCCCCACCGACCCAGACCCACCACCCGCACGCTCAACCACGCAGATCCACCAACACCTTCACAAACCCACCCACACCCGCCGCCATACGACGGATCGTAGCCCCCGCCTCGGCCAACGGAACGACGGCTCCGACCAGAACAACGGGATCGTAAGTCGCTCGTCGACCATCCGGACGATCCGCGGAAGATGATGACGGTAACCGAGGCTTCCGATCAGCGCCCGCTCGAACAGGACTAAGCGCTCAGTCACGACGGTCGCCGGTTGCCCTCCCATCCCCAACTGGACGATCCGCCCGCCGCGCCTCGCGGCATCCACCGCCTCTGGTAGCAGCGTAGCGCTGCCCGTTGACTCCACCACGACGTCGGCGCCACCGTTTCCTAACGCTGCGCGCACGCGGCGCGGCAGCCCGTCACCTGCATCGATCAAGGCGAAGCCGAGTTGAGAGGCAACGCTCGCGCGTCGCTCGTCACGCTCGACGACATGCACCCGGCATCCGACTGCACGGGCGATCATGGCCGCAGCGGCGCCGATCGGACCGAACCCGAGCACCGCGACGTCATCGCCGGCAGATGCGTCACCCCGCTCGAGGCCGTGGAGCGCGACAGCGAACGGCTCCGTCGAACGCGCCGGCCTCATCAGATACGCCGTCGGGCAAGGGCACGACACAGTAGTCCGGCACGACCACGAAACGGGCGAAGGCCCCGTCTGAATGCAAGCCGATCGAGCCGCCGTAGCGGCAAAGATGGTAGTCGCCGGCGATGCATTGGGAGCAATGGTTGCATCGCCAACACGCATCGCGGGTAGCGCGACTACCGACAGCGTAGGCGCCGGACGCGCATTCGACTACTACGCCGGAGAATTCGTGACCGAGCGTGAGAGGGTCTTGTCCGCTCAGCGGATGCGCGGTCATCGAGATCATGCTCCACACCTCCCATATCTGATCCACAATCAACCCACCATAGCCCCTCCCCCCCTCCCGCGCCTCTTTCTCCCTCGCCTCGCACGCCGCTTTCCAATCGGCCCTCTTACGCCGCGGCGCCTCTCGTGAGGGCCGTGCCGGCTCCTGCGTCGCCTCAGCGGCTTTCATCTCCTGCACGGCTCGCGCGACAGCCGCCGTCGTGCCCAGCCCATCCGCCGCTCTCGGGCTGCCAATCCCGGTGCAACTTTCTGTTCGTTCCTGGAATCGCCGCGCGGGCTCGCGGCCTGTCTTCTCTTGGCCGTTCTTGGGATTCTGCCCCGCACGCTCACTTGGCAAGGCGAGGCGCGCCGGTGTAGACACTCTCGTCACTCCGGACCAGCTGGGGGGGGGGGGGGGGGGGGGGGGGGGGGGGGGGGGGGGGGGGGGGGGGGGGGGGGGGGGGGAGAGCCGCAACGGCACGCGCTGGCGCTCGCCTGGGCAGGAGTATGCCAGCGAGAGATCGCCCAGCTGACCGGTGTCCCGCTGGGAACCGTCAAGACCCGTATGTTCGCCGCGATGCGACGA
>CAVQVK010000080.1:0-42128 GCA_963717035.1 uncultured Acidimicrobiaceae bacterium
GCCATAGCTCAGCTGCGCGTCCTCGTAGACGATCGCGACCGCATCGGGTCGTTGCATCCCCCTGTTGAAGCCCATCATCGAAGCGGGTCCCTCGTTTCGAATTGCCAGCAACCTGAATGGTACATCGCCCTCAAATCACGGTTTCGTCATTGGCGTTGGCTTGGAGACAGGCGCTTGGAAAGTCAAAATATCTCCTCAGGTTCGCTACATCCGCTGGGCTGCGGACACCGCTACCGCGGTTTACGGGCCGCCCACCAATCTCAATCAAGTCGAGATCTTGCTCGGCATCACGATCTAAAAATTCGCAAACTTCTGAATCGGACCAATCAGTGGTTGCAAGTATGCCGCAAATCCGTCCGTAAGCACATTAGTCTCCGCCATTCAAGCGGCACCACTCGCTCCACTCCAGCAACTTGTTCTAGCGCCGCCAGCCCGGTGGTAACGCTATATTCATTGCTTGCTCGCGAACCAGCGTGACCATATGTCCACCATGGCCATCGATTGCCGCTTTCACCGCCGCTCGTCCGCAAATCCTTGCCTCTTCCCAATCTCTTTGCACCGGCGCTGAACACGATCTACCTAACAATCCCGGCTTCTCGCTACGCGTTTTCAATTCGAGATGCTGCGCCGTCAGCATTGCCAGCCGATGCCCCAGGTTCATTGCCAAACTCCCACGCGATCCATGCCGGACGTCTGCGCCAAACGGCTGTCCATGATTGTCGAGTTGGCCTTCGCAAACCGCCACGACGCATCGGTCGTATCGGCTGAACACGTCCTCTATATCGGCCATCAATTGATCTAAATGCAGCCGCTCCTCCGGAAGATAAACCAGGTGGGGCGGATCCTCCGGAGCATGCCGTGCCAGCATCGTAGCCGCCACAATCCATCCCGCATTTCGCCCCAGCACCTCGACAAATTCCACTTGGCCGCGAAGAGCGCGATTGTCCGCCCCAATATCGCGTACGGCACAAGCAAAAAACCGCGCCGTAGACGCAAAGCCAGGAGTATGGTCCGTACTCACGATGTCGTTATCGATCGTTTTAGGTATACCGACAACTTCAATATCGAAGGAAGCATGACGGGCCGCCGAGGCCAACCGATTTGCCGCCCCCATCGATCCGTTCCCACCGTTGTAAAGGAGATAACGGATGTCGCGCTTACGCAAAATCGCCAAAATCTGCTCGACGTCTTCATTGGCTGGGTCGCGTCGCGAAGACCCAAGCGCTGACGATGGCGTTCGCGCAATCTCCTCCAATTCACCACGCCCAACCGAGACCAAGTCGACGAAATCTTCATTCAACAGTCCATCTAGACCGAAGCGAGCGCCCATTACTGCCGTGATCTGCGGATACCGCTGCGCCTGCTCAACTACGCCCAGAAGACTGGCATTGATCACCAGCGTCGGTCCTCCGCTATGTAATAAGAGCGCCTTTGCCATTAGCAGAATTTAGCTTTCATAAATTCGTACTCCCTCGACCACTCGCGTAATCACGTCATTGGGGCTCGGGTTGTCGGGATCCGCGCCTATCGCCTTCGTTAACCAGTACGCCAGCAGTTGCGGAAACACCACGTCAAACGGTGTACGCAGGGCGTCAGGCAGCTCTGACGCAAGCGATGGAACCAATTCATCACAAAGCGCAGAATCCAATTCCACCGGCGTTATCGCCACAATGCGGCCCAGCTTCTTTGATCGCAGTTCGCCCAGCAGATCACGCTCGTACCGGCCGACCAAAGCATCACCCGACATGAAACAGACCACCAGCGTTTCTCGATCGAGAAAGCTCATCGGCCCATGCCGCAAGCCAAGAAACGTTTCGGCCATCGGCACAATCCGTCCCGCAGTCATCTCTAGAATCTTCAGCGAAGCCTCGCGCGCCAACGCATACAGCGGCGGCGATGCCAGCACGCAAACCCGCTCTACTTTCTTGCGCGAGATCTGTTCAGCTTTCGTCTCCAATTCCCCCATCGCATTTGCGGCTCGCTTCGCAATCTCGCCGGATGAATCGAAAATGGCCCCCGCTCCGCTGAGTCCCAGTCCTGCCAACACCAAGTTAGAGAACGAACTCGTCATCACCAAACTTTGATCGTTCGTGCGTGGGTCCAACAGAATGCAATCCACGTCTTTCATCGCCGCCATTCGCCCGTTCGGGTTGCAGGTAATCACTAACTGCTCAACGCCTGGATTTTCGCGGCGAATCTTCTCGATCGTGGCCACACTTTCGGAACTGTTACCGGATCGCGACAAGGAGATCAGCAGATCCCCTTGCTTCAACGGCGAATTGCCATCGATCAAGAGATCGGTAGCCGCCATGGAACGCGCACCGCGCCACGCCGCTGCGATTGCTGCCGCCGCGTAAGCCGATGTGCCTGCGCCCGTGATCATCGGCGCCTTGCCGATCGGGCGATGCGCGACAAGATCCAGCGTCGTCCGCCACAACTCCGGTTGTCGCCGAATCTCAGATAGCGTAACCAAACCGTTCATGCTCACCTGAGAGCTATTCTAGAGCATGAAACTGCCTGGATTTGCGCTGATTGAGCAGTCCTATCCGGATCGTGCGATTCCAAACATTCCGGATCATGTCCGAAATGAATTGTCCGCCTCCGACTTTGCCGCGCGGGTGCCCAAGGGTGGACGTATTGCGATCGGTGTCGGCAGCCGCGGTATCGCCAACATCGCAACCATCGTCAAAGCCGTTGTCGGTTTTTGGAAAGATCAGGGCGCGCAGCCATTTATCTTTCCCGCCATGGGCAGTCACGGCGCAGCAACGGCTGAGGGACAGGCGGACGTACTCGCTCATTACGGCATCCACGAAGCCACTATGGGCGTCCCGGTCATGAGCTCGCTCGAAGTCATGCCCACCGGCAAAACACCCGAAGGCATCGAAACCTACATGGATCGCAACGCCTATGAAGCGGATGGCGTATTTCTCGTGGCGCGAATAAAGCCGCACACCGATTTCTCCGGAGCGCTCGAAAGCGGCCTGGTTCAAAATGATGGCGATCGGACTGGGTAAGTTCGCCGGCGCACGGCAATATCACACCTTCGCCTATCGCATGGGCCTCGAGGCCGTCATCCGCAGCGTCGGCGCAAAGATTTTTGAGACGAACAAGGTGCTTGGTGGTTTGGCCATCCTCGAAGCCGGCCATCACGAAACGGCCGGTCTTGTCGCCGTTACGTCCTCGACCGGCTGCGCCGCCATGATGGCTGAAGAAGAAGCGCTACTGAGTCAAGTGAAGTCGTGGTCCCCTAAATTGCCTGCGCCGGAAATCGACATCTTGATTGTCGACGAGCTCGGCAAGAACATCAGCGGCGCCGGCATGGACACCAAGGTCATCAACCGCAGCGTCAACGGGCAGTACAATCCATATCCCGAGCTGCCGTTCATCCATCGTATCTATGTACGCGGCATCAGCGAACTGTCGTATCACAGCGCCGTTGGCCTCGGCATGGCCGACGTAGTCCACGACCGCCTTGTGGCCGACGTTGATTGGAATCCCACCTATATCAATTCTCTGACTGCGTCGACGCCCGCTTGTATTCGCACTCCCATCCACTTCCCCAGCGATCGCGAATCCCTCGAAAAGATAGCACCCACTGTCGGTAAGACCAGTCTGTCGGAAGTGACTTACTGCCGCATCCGCAATACGCTCGAATTGGTGCACGCGTACGTCAGCGAAAACTGATTCCGTCCATGTTTCCCAACGCGCGAGTGGTTTCGAATGTCTTCGAAGCGCCCTTCGATGCCAAGGGCGACTTTGGTGATTTCGAAGCCGCGGTCCAAGCCGATCTCGAGCACGCCGGCGCGGTGAAGCATTGAGCGGTTATTCGGCGCGCCAAACCACTCGGGATGGCGTGCCGGTGGTTGAGCTGTCCGATACCGATCATGATCTTTCCGCCGCGATCGTGCCCTCCCACGGCAACATCGTCTTTGAACTTCTGCACCGCGGTCTCAATTGGGTGTATTCGCCCTATGCCAGCCCCGCGCAGATGCAAGGCAAGCATGAGCTTTTTGGCATACCGTTGCTCGCGCCCTGGGCCAACCGCCTCAGCTCCGATACCTACACCGTCCACGGTTCCGAATATACGCTCAATCGCAAACTGGGCAACCTGCAATTCGACCAGAATCGTCTCGCCATTCACGGTCTGCTCGCGTTTGTTCCCTGGACTGTGGTCGACGTTCACGCCAATGCCAATTTCGCAGAGGCGCACAGCGTTCTCGATTTCACCAAGCATCCGCAATGGATGGCCCAGTTTCCCTTCGCCCAGCAGCTCGATTGGTATCATCGGCTCGCCGGTGGGCGCCTCACCGTTCGTCTCACCATCACCAACCAATCGATAGAGGACATCCCGCTCTGCATCGGCTTCCATCCTTACTTTGAGATTCCCGGTAGCGGTCGGGACGATTGGAAGGTCGAACTCCCGGTCAGCACTCATATGCTGCTCTCCGATAAATATATTCCGACCGGCGAAACCCAGGCCGCGTCCTTCCACGGGCCGACTGCGCTCAAGGGCTTTCCGCTCGATGACGTCTTCTCTGGCCTCGAAAGAAATGCTTCCGGCGACGCCGTCTTCAGCGTCTCCGACGGACGACGCACTATTCAAGTCGCCATGGGTCCCGAATTTCCTGTAGCCGTGGTCTACGCACCCTTCCATCGAAACTTCATCTGCTTTGAACCCATGACCGCCCCGACCGACGCGCTGCACCTCGCAGCTGACGGCCTGTATCAAGATCTCCGATACATCAAACCCGATAAGCCCTGGACTGGCGAGTTCTGGGTCCAGGTCGGTTGATCTGCCTCGGTCGCCGCCCAGCGGTACTCGGACATCCATCACATCAATCAAGCTAAGTATTTATCTCAGCCGACGAGTAGGTTTAAACATGCAGACAATAGCTTAGTTATCAAAGGAAGGAATGAGACACAATGCGCTCACTTTGGGGTCTTGTCGGCATTTCGCTGTTACTCGGGACGATTGCCGTCGGAGCGCACGGAGCCGCCCCGCAACTTATCGAGGTTTATCACAACAAAGATTTTCAACTTACCGGTATTAGCGTTTCAAAAACGGGAAGACTATTCATTAACTTTCCACGGTGGTCTCCCGAGTATCTCAACGCCGTCATCGAGGTAATGCCGGATGGGTCCGCGAAGCCTTACCCTGATCAAGATTGGAATCGATGGGATCTCGATCCTAAATCCGCCTCGAGGCACTTTGTCTGCGTACAAAGCGTTGTAACCGATCAAAATTCGCTCTGGGTGCTTGACGCTGCAGCTCCGATGCTGATGAGCATCGTGCCGGGAGGACCGAAGCTGGTCCAAGTCGATCTGAATACTAACAAAGTTGTCCGCAGTATTGCCATCGGACCCGGCGTTGCGAAGACCAACACCTATCTAAACGACGTCCGCTTTGATGATCAGCGCAGGGTTGCCTACATCACCGACAGTGGACTCGGCGGCATTATTGTCGTCGATCTTACAACCGGTGCATCTCATCGCACTCTAGATGGCGATCCTTCCGTGATGCCGAATAAGAGCGTGAAGATTGTAATCGACGGCAAGCCGGTGGTAGGGCCTACGAATGAAACGCCGGCCTTCCACTCGGATGCGATTGCGTTATCGCCTGACGGGCAATACCTTTATTACCAATCGATCGCATCGAACACTTTGTATCGAGTGAAGACGGATGCGCTGCGTGATGCGCACGGGACGCCGCACGTCGAGACCTATGCCCAGACGTTTCCAGTGGATGGAATCTGGATGGATTCCAAGCAAAACATTTATCTCAGCAATCTCCAGGCTGAGGGTGTATCGCGCTTGACGCCAGACCGGCAAATGCAGACAGTCCTTAGGGATCCTCGCCTGCAATGGCCCGATACCTTTAGTGAGGGACCGGACGGATCGATCTACATTACCGCCTCGCACATCAATGAATCGCCCACTTATAACAAAGGTAAGAGCACACGAACATTGCCTTATAGCGCCTTCAAGTTCAAACCAGAATAACACTGTAAGCTGCCCGGTAAACTCATCCAAGTAGTTTGCCCAGAAGATTGTTCCTGCTGTTCTGTTGTCTAATTAGAGCGACTAAAAAAACATACTGTTATGCGTAGTTAGTGATCGCTGAGCGCCTCCGATCAAAGACTCATGGTAAACAAACAAAGACTGTTGGCGTTTCCAGAACGGCAGATTCTGCATCCAAACGATGCATCGAAGCACTTGGCCGCGGCAGAACAGCGATGAGCGCTGCGACTGTTGAGGGCAGGCTCACCGAACTTTGGGAGACGCCCAAGACTCTGCGGGGCTGGTTTGCGACGGTTGATCATAAAGAACTAGGCATCCGGTATCTCGTCACGGCCTTTGTGTTTTTGATGATCGGCGGCTTGGAAGCGCTGCTGATGCGCCTGCAGCTTTCACGAGCCGATCAAGCGCTACTTTCGCCTGAAGTGTACGACCAGATCTTCACGATGCATGGCGTCACGATGATCTTCTGGTACGCATCGCCGATTCTTACCGGCTTCGCCGTATATCTGATGCCGTTGATGATCGGTGCGAGAGATATGGCGTTTCCGCGATTAAACGCCTTTACTTACTGGTCGTTTCTGCTCTCGGGCGTCTTCTTATATGTTGGGCCGCTAATTGGGCAGGCGCCACATGCTGGTTGGTTCGCGTATTTCCCGTACACGGGAACCCAGTACTCGCCGAGCCGCGGCATGGACTTCTATGCGCTCTCGCTTATTTTTCTAACCATCTCGACCACGGGCGGCGCCGTTAATTCCATCGTCACGATTCTGAGACTGCGAGCGCCGGGCATGGCGATTAGCAAGATGCCGCTGTTCCTCTACAGCACTCTGACCATATCGGTCCTCATTCTCTTCGCTCTCCCCTCTCTCACGGTGGCCTGCGTTTTCCTCGAACTCGACCGCCGGTGGGGAACTCACTTCTACGGCGTGGTTAACGGTGGCGATCCCATTCTTTGGCAACAGCTCTTCTGGTTCTTCGGACACCCGTGGGTCTACGTCATCTTCTTGCCGGCAACCGGCATGATCTCGCTGATCATTCCTGTGTTCTCCCGCAGGCCCATCGTCGGCTATCCCTATATCGCGATCGCGACGATCCTTACCGGCCTGGTGGGTTTTAGCGTGTGGCTTCACCACATGTTCACTGTCGGAATGTCCGAAATGGCGATGAGCTTTTTTAGCGCCGGCAGCATGACGATTTCAATCTTCACAGCTGTCCAAGTATTTGCCTGGGTCGCAACGGTGTGGACCGGGCGGCCGGTGCTGACCACGTCGATGTATTTTGCGCTCGGCTCGGTCGCTCTGTTAGTTATCGGTGGATTGAGCGGTGTATTCACAGGTATCATTCCGGTGGATTGGCAGGTACATAATACGTACTATGTCGTGGCCCATATTCACTATGTCCTGATTGGTTCGAATGTGTTTCCTGTTTTTGCGGGTTTCTATTACTGGCTGCCTAAGATGATGGGCCGTAAGCTGAACGAGGCTCTGGGTAAGTGGAGCTTCTGGGTTATGTTCATCGGCTTCAATCTGGGGTTCTTTCCGATGCATATTTTGGGGCTGCTGGGCATGCCGCGCCGAATCTTCACTTACCAGCAGGGCCTGGGCCTGGAAACGACTAACATGGTCGTGACGACCGGCGCATTCGTTCTCGGAATCGGCATTCTGATCAGCATCGTTAATTTGTTCGTCAGCATGCGCTCCGGGCAGCCTGCCGGTAACAATCCTTGGAATTCCGATGGCCTCGAATGGGAAACCGCATCGCCGCCGAAGCCCTACGCTACGGTTCACATTCCGACGGTTGTCTCGCGACATCCTCTGTGGGACGAGTACGACGAAGAAAACGATCCCGAGGATGATCGCGTGCTGGCGGGAAGGCGTCTAACGCTTACCACTACCTGGCTTGATGCGGAGCCTTGTTCCATCGCGACGATTCCCAAGGACACACTTACTCCGCTCATGGTGGCAATTACCATGTTTGCGTTCTTCTTCGGACTCGTATTCCAAATGATGTGGATCGCGCTCGCTGGATTCATTGCGACCTTTGTACTGGGTTGTTACTGGTTGTGGCCGCACGCTGGGGAGTCCGTGTAATGAGTTCAGTTATGCAGCTTGGCGGTCGAGAGGTATGGGCACGCGATCTGCCTCTCGAAGAGAAGCGCGGTCTGTATGCAATGTGGTGCGTGATCGCCACGGAATCTCGCTGTTCGCCTGTTTGTTTGTCAGTTACCTTTACCTCGGCAACAACAAGAATCGTTGGGCCGTCGACAAGCCTCCTAAAATGATGTTGGCCTTGATCATGCTAGCGGTGCTGCTGACCAGCAGCGTGGTACTCCGCTGGGGCGAGAAACAGGTCAAACTGCGGCGATATTCCAGTGGACGGTGGGCGCTCGCGCTGACGATCGTTATTGGCCTGGTCTTCCTTGCTCTGCAGGGCTTTGAGTATAGCGATCATTGGAAAACTCTTACGCCTTTTAGTAACTCGTACGGATCGATCTTTTATACGATCACGACCTTCCATGCCGCGCACCTGATCTTAGGGTTGCTGATGTTGGCATATGTGTTGATTCTGCCGCGGTATGCGCCGGCATTGCAATCGCCCTTCCGCCCCTACCAAACGGTCGCGTTGTACTGGCATTTCGTCGATTTCGTTTGGATTTTCATCGTGCTGATTCTGTATCTAATCCCAATTTATTGCCCATGGTTAGTCAAGTGACAAAATCCGCCCGGACCGTGTATCACCGCAAGACTGTGGTTCGGCTTCGCCGGTCGGCCGCAGCTGGGTCTGCCTGGGTTTCGGCTACGTACTGATAACATGGTGGGCTTGCGTCCAGGATAAGACCTCGGGGCGGACGCGCGCGGCCGGCGCTGGGCATTCTCTATTGCCGGCCGCAGTCCTGCTGATTGGCATGGCCGTTCTGGCCGGTGTTACCTCGTACCGCAATTGGCGCAATTATCGAGCTGCCCGAGCCCTTACGCGAGGCGGAAGGTCGAGGGCGGCCAGAGTTTATGGCGCTATCGGAGTATTCGTTAGCTTCACATGGGCTTCGGCCTCCTATGGCTCACCATACCGCTCTTCATACTCAATCTCTGCGTGAGGGCGAGGTGACGTAGCGTCACGCTCGCATGCTCTTTTACTGATCATCGCCTCTGCCCTCGCTTTCACCGGTTGCACTGGAGGAAAAGTGACGCGAGCTTACACGTGGCCGTGAGTGGAGATCCGTGCATGGCAAGCAGCTCATCGAGGCTACGGATGCGGCTCGTGCCATACCATCCCTGGCATTCGCGCCGCTCAGGGTGTGGTGGGCCCGCCGCTCACGTTTTTGTCCGAAGAACAATGATTGCGGTGAGCTACCAAATTCCCCCGCTAATCTAATGCGTTGGATCCAAAATCCCGCTGCCGTCGAGCCGAAAACCGCCATGCCTGACCTTGGCCTGTCGGATGGGCAAGCGCACGACATCGCCGCCTACCTGTATACGCTGCGCTGAGCAGAAGAACTGACATGCATCAAAAGAAGACACCAAACAAACGCCTCCGCCGAGCCGCCATTTTGATCGCCGTTGTACCTGCAGCTATAGTTTTGGCCGCAGCGCAAACAGGTGGAAGTACAAACGATCCCCTCTACCTCGTGTTCGTCGTCTACCACTCGGGCTATGGTCGACCCCGACGGGCAGGAGGGATCGTACGAGGAGTCGACTCGTGGACGGGGGGTCAACCGGCTCATCGCCAGCCTCGAGGAATCCCGGGTGAAGCCGGGGAGCAACGTCTATGCCGAGATCGGGAGCACCTGGTATCTGGCCCTGAGACGACCGGAGGAGGCTGCGCACATCTTGGGGAAGTTGATTCAGGGTGTGGGGGAGGACCGGGTGCTCTGGGGCACGGACAGCATCTGGTACGGCTCACCCCAGTCGCTGATCGACGCGTTCTGGTCGTTCCAGATACCCGAGCGGCTGCAGGTCGAGCATGGCTACTCGCCGTTGACCACCGCGGTGAAAGAGAAGATCCTCTGGCGCAATGCGGCGGGACTTTACGGCGTGGCCCCCGAGGTTCTGGCCGCGGCCAGATCCCCGATGGACAGCCGGGAGCTGCGGGCCATTCAATCGGCACTATCGCAGTCGGCATCGTCGGCCTGATCGAGCCACCGCTGGTAGGTCCAACCCGGTGTCAGTTCGGCCGACCCTCTTCCATTGTCGCTGTTCCCGGCGTATCGTGACAGGCGAGGTGGAGGAGCGCTATGGACGCTGTCTGCAGCACGCTGTGTACCGGGTTCGCCCGCTTTGTCATGAGCGGTGACAGCACAAAGCCGGCCGGTTTACCGAGGCGGGGGCCGTCGGGACCGCCGATTGCGCAGGTAGCACAAGGAGGATTGTTGCCGACCGGGTGAGGTTCTAGACGGGAAGGGAGCAGAGGTGTCCTCGACGTCGGATGAGACACCGGACGCGGAGCGGCGGATGCTCGGCGCAGTACCGGGGGAACAAGCGCTTGGCCGTGGGCCGATAGCGGGCGGCTACTCGCGGCACGAATACCACCATCCGGCCGCCGGATGGGGTGCGGCGCGGAGCGTGGCCCACGTGCTCGAGCGGGCGGGGGAGCCGATCGAGGGCTTCCGGGCCATCTTCGTGATGAACCAGGAGAACGGCGGCTTCGACTGTCCAGGCTGCGCGTGGCCGGACGATCCGGACGGTCTCCATCTCGACATCTGCGAGAACGGTGTCAAGCACGTCACCTGGGAGCTCGCCGACGCGAAGGCTGACCGCGGTTCTTCGCCGCCCACACGGTGAGCGAGTTGGCCGGATGGAGCGACTACGACCTGGAGAACGCAGGGCGCATTGCCGAGCCGCTGAGCTACGACCCGGTGACCGACAGGTACGAGCCGATCTCCTGGGCGGACGCATTCGCGCTGGTTGGCGACACGCTGCGAGGTCTGGACAGTCCAAACCAGGCAACCTTCTACACCTCCGGGCGGCTCAGCAACGAGGCGACCTTCCTCTACCAGCTGTGGGTCCGCGAATTCGGCACGAACAACCTGCCGGATTGCTCGAACATGTGTCACGAGGCAAGCGGCCTGGCGATGACGGCGGCGATCGGAACCGGAAAGGGCACCGTCGACCTGCACGACTGGGAGCGGCGGACGGGATCTGGCTGATGGGCGACAACGCGGCCACAAACGCTCCGCGCATGCTCACATGGCTGGCTGAGGCGGACCGGCGAGGTGCGCAGCTCGTCCACATCAACCCGCTCATCGAAGCTGCCTCGAGGCGAACGATCGTGCCGCACGAGTTCGTCGACATGGCCACCTTCCGCACCACGCGGATCGGGACGATGAACGTGCAGGTGAGGATCGGCGGCGACTTGGCCTTGATGCGCGGCGTCGCCAAGGCGGTGCTGGAGGCGGCGGAGCGGGATCCCGAGGTCGCTCGACCGAGAGTTCATCGAGCGCTACACGCACGGATTCGAGGAGTACCGCGAGCTCGTGCGCGTCGACGCCGTGGTCGAAGCTGGTCACTGACTCCGGGCATCACCGAGCCGGACATCCGGAAGCTCGCCGATTCCTACATGAAGTCCCAGCGCGTGATCATCGCTTGGTGTCTGGGCGTCACCCAGCACGAACACGGCGTCGACACGGTGCGGGAGATCGTCAACGTGCTGCTGCTGCGGGGCAATATCGGCCGGGAGGGTGCGGGGCCGTGCCCCGTCCGCGGCCACAGCAACGTGCAGGGCAACCGCACCTGCGGCATCGACCACCGTCCCGAGCTCGGCGTTCCTCGACCGGCTCGCGAGAGGTCTGCGGCTTCGATCCACCCCGCGAGCATGGACTGGGAACGGTCGCCACCATCGAGGCGATGCATCGAGGCGACATCAAGGTCTTCGTCGCCCTGGGCGGCAATTTCGCCCTGGCCGCCCCGGACATTCCCTACACCTTCGAGGCGCTGCGCAACTGCGAGCTGACCGTGCAGGTCAGCACCAAGCTCAACCGCAGCCACGTCGTGCACGGGAAGCGGGCGCTGATCCTGCCCGTGCCTTGGTCGCACCGAGAAGGACCACCAGGCGGCGGGCGAGCAGGGGATCACCGTCGAGGACGCGATGTCGATGGTGCACATATCCGTTCGGGATGAAGGAGCCCGCCTCCCCGGAGCTGCGCTCGGAGTGTTCGATCCTCGCCGGGCATGGCCCGCGCCACGCTGCCCGCCAGCACGACACCGTGGGAGGACTACGCCGACGACTACGACCGCATTCGGGACACGATGGCTCGTGTGCTCGATGGCTTCGAGGACTTCAACGCCGGAGCCGACACCCACACGGCTTCCGCATTCGCCAGGCGGCACGCGACGGATCTTCCAGACGCCCTCGGGCCGGGCCGAATTCTCGCTCGCCCCGCTCCCTGACGACGTCGATCCGGGCGGCGGCCGCCTCGTGCTCGGCGACGGTGCGATCGCACGATCAGTTCAACACCACGATCTACTCGAACGACGACCGCTACCGCGGCCTCAAGGGCTTACGGACGGTCATCTTCATGAACCGCGAGCGACATGAGCGACCGCGGAATCGAGGAGTTCGATCTCGTCGATGTCAAGAGCTTCTCCAAAGACGGAACCGAGCGGACGGTCTACGGCTATCGCGCCGTCCGCTACGAAGTCCCACCGGGTTGCGCTGCCGGCTACATGCCGGAACTGAACGTCCTCTGCGGCATTGCCGATGTCAGCTCGCAAAGCGAGCAGCCGGTGACCAAGCACCTCAACGTAGAGATCGCCGCATCGGTCACCAAGGACCTCCCATGAACAGAGGTATGAGCCCACCAGGCGGGGCATGATCCAGTGCGGGCGCCGGCGACGTGACGCTGCTCGCTGCTGCCCAGGTCAGCAGCGAGGTGGTACCGCACGTGCTCAGATGGCGACCACCCTCGGGTTCCACATCATTCTGGCCTGCCTCGGGATCGCGTTGCCCACCATCGTGCTCCTGGCCGAGTTCATCGGCTTGCGGCGACACGACGAGACGGCCATGAGGCTCGCTCGGCGCTGGTCGCGTGGCCATGGCCGTGCTCGTCGCCGTCGGGGCGGTAACGGGGACGGTCCTCTCGTTCGAGATGGGCCTGTTGTGGCCCGGGCTGATGCGGCGCTACGGGGCCGTTCTCGGACTGCCGTTCGGTATCGAGGGCCTGTTCTTCTTCCTGGAGGCGATCTTTACCGCTATCTATCTCTACGGCTGGCGACGCCTGTCCGGTTGGACTCATTTTGTGACCGGGATACCGATCGCCCTGAGCGGGATCTTCGGCGCTATGTCGGTGGTCGCGGTCAACTCGTGGATGAACCAGCCGGGCGGTTTCACCGAGAGCGGTGGCCGCATCGCCTCGGTCGACCCCTGGCAAGTGTTTTTCAACCACGCGGCTCCCTACGAGATGCCGCACATGATTCTTGCCGCCTATATGGTCACCGGATTCCTCGTCGCCGGGGTGTACGCCGCCGGCATCCTGCGCGGCCGCCACGATCGCTACCACTACACCGGCTTCGCACTCGGCTTTGTTCCGGCCGCTGTGCTCACTCCGTTCCAAATCTTCGTCGGCGATACCGCGGCCCGCGCCATAGCCCACGACCAGCCAGTGAAGTTCGCCTCGATGGAGTATGTCGCTCACACCTCCACGAATGTCCCGGAGTGGATCGGCGGTGTGCTCTCCGGCGGCAACATCTATGGGGGCCTGAAGATCCCTGACCTGGACTCGATCCTGGTCGGCTTCGGGCCCGGGACGAGGGTGATCGGTTGGGACAGTGTCCCTGCCGCAGACCGTCCGCCCGTCGCCTGGCTATCCACCTGTGCTTCGACGCCATGGTGGGGCTCGGGACCCTGCTCTTGTTGGCCGGCCTGTGGGCGGCCTATGCGTGGTGGCGACACCGCCGTCTGCCGCCCCAACGGCTGTTCTGGATGGTCGGCGCAGTCAGTGGTCTCGCCGCCATCGTGGCCATGGAGAGCGGGTGGGTCGTTACCGAGGTCGGCCGCCAGCCGTGGGTGGTCTATCGGCTCCAGACCACTGCCGCCGCGACCACAACCAACGGCGGCGTCGTCACGAGCTTGACCGTTGTCATCGTGTTGTACGCATTGCTGGGGACGGCGACCATCCTATCTTGCGAACGCTGTCGCGACGGTGGCGACGCACCGATCTCGAGGAGGTTGCCGTTCCCTACGGACCACAGGATCGTCTTGTCGGCCAGGTAGGGACGTGATGGCGGCGGCGACCGTGGGAGCCATCCTGCTGGCCTCCGTGACGCTGTACGCCGTACTGGGCGGCGCCGATTTCGGTGGTGGCCTGTGGGACCTTCTGGCCGGAGGAGACCAGCGAGGGCGGGCACCGCGCCAGCTGATCGATGAATCCATCACACCGGTATGGGAGGCGAACCACGTGTGGCTGGTCTTCGATCTGGTCATCTTCTGGACCGCGTCCCACACGCCTTCGCCTCGGTCATGACCGTGGCCGCGTTGCCCCTCTGGCTCGTGCTGGCCGGGATCGTCCTGCGAGGCTCGGGCTTCGCCTTCCGAAAAGAGATCTCACGACACGGTCTGGAGCGTGCCTCCGGCGCCACCTTCGCCTTCTCGTCGCTACTCACCCCGTTCTTTATGGGCACGGTGATCGGCGCCATTGCCACCGGCGCCATCCCCGCCCAGGCCAGCCAGGCCAGCCTCACCGCTTGGACAAGCCCGACCGCGATTCTCACTGGATTCTTGTTCGTCAGCGCGTGCGCCTACCTGGCGGCTGTCTACTTGACCGGAGAGGCGGCGCGTCGCTCCGACCGATCGCTCCAGACCTACTTCGGCCGGCGTGGTCAGGTTGCCGCCCTCGTGGCCGGGGCGTTGTCGCTGGCCACGCTGGCCGAGCTAAACAGCGCGAACCCCGAGCTCTACGGTCGACTCACTGGGCGGGCGCTTCCTCTGGTGATTCTGGCCGGCGTGTGTGGGGTGGCCGTGTTCGCACTGCTCGCCGCCCACCGCTACAAGGGCTTACGCGTGATCGCCGCCCTCGGAGTGGCCGCCGTCATCTGGGGATGGGGGGTAGCCCAGTACCCGGTGCTCTTGCCCCGCACCGGAGTGACGCTGGGCGATGCGGGCGCTCCGAACGCCACGCTGCAAGCAATTGTCGTCCTGTTCGTCGCCGTGGTCCTGCTCGTCGGGCCTTCGTTCGCACTCCTGTTCACTCTGCAACGCCGGCAACTGCTTCACTCGGAACCGGCGGGGTCGTTGGCTGCCGAGCCTCCCACGCGACGCCGCCGGGGTCGACGCCACCCCTCGGTGGGCCAGTGCCTTGACGCCGGTGCGGGCTAGGTGGTCGCTTCGGCCACCGGGTGGTCATGGATGTCGGGCAGGACCTCGTCGGCGAAGCGTCGGATGCCATCGATGGCCTCCTGTCCGCCGCTGGAACGGCTTGACCAGGACCCGGCCCACCCCGGCGTCGGCATAGGGCTTCAGATCGTCGAAGCCTCGGGGCCCCCGCCGCCCAGGGTGATCTCCGACCGCGCCGGCCCGCCCCGCCTCCTCCGGCAGCCGGGCGATGCGGGGGGCCGCCGCCGGGATCTGCTCGAGGGTGTGGTTCATGGGGATCCAGCCGTCGCCGACAGGCCGCCCCCGGAGGGCCGCCGGGCCGTCGCCGCCGATGTGCAGCGGTGGCCAGGGTGCCTGGGTGGGCTTGGGCTCGAACATCACCGGTCCGAAGTCGAAGAACTCGCCATGGTGCTCCACCACCTCTTCGCCCCAGAGTCGCTGGCAGACCTCGATGGACTCGTCCACCCGGCGACCCGCGGGTGGCGAAGTCCAGGCCCACCGCCTCCCACTCGGCCTGGAGCCAACTGGCCCCGATGCCGAACTCCAGCCGTCCGTTGGACACCACGTCCAGGGTGGCCACCGCCCGGGCCACGATGAAAGGATGGCGCAGGCCGATGTTGTAGACCTGGGTGCCGAAGTGGATGTGCTCGGTCTGGCCGGCCAGGAAGCCCAGGTAGGCAAAGACGTCGAACACCGGGACGTCGGCCGGGATGGGCGGGTGGTCGGCTCCGGCGTGCGGGCTGCCGGCCGAGCGCACCGGAATGACCATGTGCTCGGGCATCCATACCGAGTCGTAGCCCAATGTGTCGGCCTCCACGGTCAGCTCCCCCAAGCCAGGGCCTGAGCACGCCGAGCGAGATCCCGATCTTCACGGTGAGGCCCCGTCAGGGTTGGGCGATGACCGGGGCAACCCCGCCTACTTCCCGAGAGGGGTGGTCGAGGCGAGCTCGGCAGCGGCGCGGCATGGTGTCCAGCACGACCTGCCCGAAGGCAGCCATGCTCGGGTTGTCGGCTCGCCGGAGACGACCCGGGCGTACCCGGCCTCGAGGACGATGGCCAGCTTGAACCGGGCCAGGATCACGTAGTAGTCGATCTCGTCGACGCCGGCCGCTCACGGCGGCGTAGTGCTCGAGCATCTGGGCCCGGCTGGGCATGCCCGTGGAGTCGACGTACCCCTTGGCCCGGTCCTCGCCCGGGTCGGTCCAGCCGTTCATCACCCATCCCAGATCGAGGAGAGGATCGCCGACCGTCGACATCTCCCAGTCGACCATCGCGGCCAGCCGGGCCGGCGCGCCGTGGCCGAACATGACGTTGGCGAACTGGTAGTCGCCGTGGATGATGCCCGGCTCCCACTGGGTGGGCTTGTGGCGTGCGGAGCCACTCGGCGGTCACCTCGAGGCCAGGAATGTCGCGAAACTCGAACGCCGTTGAGGTGGGCCAGCCAGCGGTCCACCTGTCGGTCGTGGAACCCGTCGGGTTTCCCGAAGCCCTCCAGACCCCGCGCCTTCCAGTCGACCCGGGACAGGCGGGCGATCCCGTCGACCAGCTGGATCCCCAGCCCGTAGCGGGCGTAGAGATCGGTATCGAAGGGCTCAGGCCATCCGTCCATGTTCATGGGCGACCAACCGTCGACCAGGCTCATGAGGTAAAAGCTCGATCCCATGACGTCGGGGTCGTCGCTGGCCACGTAGGCCTCGGGGTGGGGGACGTCGGTGCCGTTCAACGCCTCGAGTACCCGGAACTCACGGAGCATCGTCTCGTTCCGACCCTTGGGGACGATCCGGGGCGGGCGACGGAGCACGGACTCGAAGTCTCCCCGCTTGACCAGGAAGATCTCGTTCGAGGCGCCGCCGCTGATGAAGTGCACGGTCACCGGGTGGCCCCGGCCCGGAAGATCCTGCTCGTCGAGCCAGAGGCCGAGGCGCTCCTCGTCGACCAGCCCCTCGGTCCGAGCGGCGATGGCCGCCTCTTCGGCTGCGGTCTTCTTAGCCATGGCTGTGGGCTCCTTCACTTTCCCCGTCGGGATAGGGCTCTTCGAAGTACGACTCGGTCGCCGCCACCAGGCCGTTGTGCAGCTCGACCGGGGGGCGCCTCGGTGGCCGGCCGAGCAATCCGGGAGGCCATGATTCCCTCGCGCTGGCGGAGGGCGAACATGGACTCCCGCCGTCCCGAGTAGGAGAGGGGTTGCCGGACCATCCACACGATGCCCTCGGCGGCCACGGCCGAGGGCTCCCAGTCCGAGTGATCGGCCCCGGGCGTGTTGGCCACGAACCCTTCGGAGGCCACGGCGATGTCAATGCGAAAGCAGTTGACGGCGATGTTGGATGGGGCCAGTTGGAGTGCGGCGTCAACGGTGAGCCGCTCGAGCCCGACCTTGGAGATGCCGTAGGCCATGAGCCCCGAGTGTGGGTACAGGGCGGCCACCGACGAGACATTGATCACGACCCCGCCGTCGCCGGTGGCGGCCATGGCCGGTGCCGCCTCGCGGATGGCGATGAGCGGCGCCCGCAGGTTGACCTGCATGATGAGGTCGTACCGGTGGAGGGGGATGTCGATATCCCCGATGAAGGTGATGGCGGCATTGTTGACCAGGATGTCGAGGCGGCCGAAATGGTCGACCGTTCTGGCCACCATGGCCACCACGTCGTCGTCCACGGCCAGGTTGGTGGGGATGGCCAGTCCCCGACGACCCACGGCCTCGATCCGGTCGATCGTCTCGTCGAGGGTGCCCGGCGTCCGCTGCGGGGTGGACTGGGTGGAGCGGGCGGCGCAGGCCACGTCACATCCCGCCTCGGCCAGCGCCAGCGCCGTGGCCGCGCCGACCCCCCGACTGGCCCCCGTGACCAGCGCCACTTTCCCCTCGAGCACGTCCATGTCCTGCCCCCTCGTCCGATCCCGGGCATCCCGGGCTCGTTCCTCACCTGCGTCAACGTGTGTTGTCCAGACATTATGTATGTTAGATACGCCATGTATCAAGCGAGCAACCCCTCAGACCGATGGTGACGGCTCCCGAAGAGGGAACCGGTCCGGCCGAGGGCACCGGGCGCCGGGCGGCTCACGTCCAAGACACCCGCCGCGCCCTCCTCGACACCGCTCGTCAGCTCTTTTCCGAACACGGCTTCCAAGGGACCCGTACCGAAGAGGTCGTACAGCGAGCCGGTCTGACCCGAGGAGCGCTGTACCACCATTTTCGGGACAAAGAGGATCTCTTTCGGGCGGTGTTCGATGAGGTAGAGGCAGAAGTCGTCCTGTCCCTGTGGCGGCGGTCGGGCGATCGACAGGCCAATGCCTGGACGCTCTTCCGGGCCAACAGCGAGGTCTATCTGGATGCGGCGTCGACGAACCAGGCCTATCGGCAGATCGTTCTGGTCGACGGGCCCGCGGTGCTCGGCTGGACCGTGTGGTCCGATCGGGGCGATGGTCCAACCGGGAAGATCGGCGAGTACCTGCGCGACGCCGTGGCCGAAGGCGTGCTCGAGCCCCAACCGGTGGAGCCCCTCGCTCACCTGCTCTCCGCGCTGGGAGTCGGCTCGGCCATGTACGTAGCCCACGCTGACGACCCCGTGGCCGCCCGCCGGGAGATCAGCGAGTGCAACGAGCGGTTCCTGTCCGGCCTCGGTGTGCGAGAGCCGGATCCCGACAATCCACCTCGCCTGAAGGCGCGGAAAAACCACCACGAAAGGATCCTGATGGCCTGGGACTTCTCCACCGAACCGGAATTCCAAGCAAAGCTGGACTGGGCCCGCCAGTTCGTCAAGGATCGGGTCGAGCCGCTCGACTTGCTCTATCCCCACCTTCAGTTCCATCCCTTGGACGACGAGCTGCGCCCGATCGTGGACCCCATGAAGCAAGAGGTTCGAGACCACGACCTCTGGGCCGCCCACCTCGGTCCCGAGTTGGGCGGAAAGGGCTACGGTCAGCTCAAGTTGGCCCTACTGAACGAGATCCTCGGCGTCTCGGGTTGGGCGCCCATCGTGTTCGGGACCCAGGCCCCCGACACGGGGAACGCCGAGATCATCGCCCACTACGGAACCGACGAGCAGAAGGAGAAGTACCTCCAGCCCTTGTTGAACGGCGAGGTGTTCTCCTGTTACTCCATGACCGAGCCCCAGGCCGGGTCTGACCCCAAGCAGTTCACCACCCGAGCCGTCCGTGACGGCGATCAGTGGGTGATCAACGGGTGGAAGTTCTTCTCCTCGAACGCCCGCACCGCCGCCTTCCTGATCGTGATGGCCATCACCGATCCCGACGTCAGCGTGTACCAGGGTGCGTCTATGTTCCTGGTCCCTACGGACACCCCTGGAGTCGACATGGTTCGCCACGTCGGCCTGGCCGGGGAGTCCGAGGACGAGGGCATGCACGCCCTGATCCACTACAACGAGGTCCGCGTCCCGGCCGAGAACCTCCTGGGTGGGGAGGGACAGGCGTTCGCCATCGCCCAGACCCGGCTGGGCGGGGGCCGGGTGCACCACGCCATGCGATCCGTGGCCACCTGCCAGCGAGCGCTCGATCTCATGTGCGAGCGGGTGCTGAGCCGTGAGACCCAGGGCAGCTTGTTGGCCCGCAAGCAGTTCATCCAGGGCGACATCGCCGACTCCTACGCCGAGCTCCAGCAGTTCCGGCTGCTGGTCCTCTATACCGCGTGGGAGATCGACCAGTACAAGGACTACCAACGGACCCGGAAGAACATCGCCGCCATCAAGGCGCTCACCCCCAAGGTCGTCCACGATGCCGTGTGGCGGTCGATGCATGCCCACGGTGCCCTCGGCGTGTCCAACGAGATGCCGTTCGGCAACATGTGGATGATGGCGCCCATCATGAGCGTGGTCGACGGACCGACCGAGGTGCACCAGGTCACCGTGGCCCGCGAGGTCCTGAAGGACTACGAGCCCGCCCCGGGACTCTGGCCCACCGCCCATCTCCCCGCGCAGCGAGAGGCGGCCCGGGAAAAGCTGGCCACGTACCTCGAGCACGTCGTCGGCAATTCCTGAACGGAGGATGCATGCGGGCGGTGCGATGCAACCAGTACGGGGCTCCCGATTCGCTCGTGGTCGAGGAGATCCCCGGCCCGGCCCCTTCGGAAGGCCAGATCGTGGTCGACATCGTCGCCGCTGCGGTCAACTTTCCCGACGTGCTGCTGGTGGCCGATCAGTACCAGATTCACGTCCCCGCCCCGTTCACCCCGGGTAGCGAATTCGCGGGCACGGTCAGCGCCCTCGGCCCCGGCGTAGCCGGCATCGCTGTCGGGGACCGGGTCATGGGCGCGGCGTTGTTCGGCGCCTTCGCCGAGCAGATCGTCGTTCCCGCCTCCTCGGTGCAGGCGGTTGATCCGGCGGTCGACCTTCGCTCGGCCGCCGCCTCCGGCGTCGCCCATCGCACCGCCTACCACGCGTTGCGCAGTGTCGGGCGGGTCACGCCCGGAGACTGGGTGGTGGTCCTCGGCGCGGCGGGCGGCGTCGGCCTCGCCGCCATCGAGCTGGGCAGCGTGCTGGGTGCCCGGATGCTGGCCGCGGCCTCGACGCCCGAGAAGCTGGGTCTGTGTCTCGACAAGGGAGCAGAGGCGATGATCGACTACCGCACCGAGAAATTGAAGGACCGGATCAAAGAGATCACCGGTGGCGGCGCCCAGATGGTGATCGATCCCGTCGGCGGCCCGAGTGCCGAGGACGCCTTGCGGGCCATGCGCTGGGGCGGCCGATTCGTCTCGGTGGGGTTCGCCTCCGGGGAGATCCCTCGGATCCCCCTGAACCTGGTGCTGTTGAAGGGCGTGGTGATCACCGGGTTCTCCATGGAAGGTCTCGCCCGCAACCAGCCGGAGGACGAGGCCCGTGATCGGGCCGAGCTCGACGAGTTGCTGGTGAGCGGGCGAGTGGTTCCTCACGTCTCGGCCGTGTACCCGCTCGACCAAGCCGATCAGGCCCTGGCCGACCTGGCCGAGCGCCGCGCAACGGGCAAGGTTCTCATCGAGCCGTCGGCCTGACCGGTCTGGCCAGGGTCGCACCGACGAGAAGTCTCCGCTAGCGTCGAAAACGGGTGTGGTTACCACCCGTTCTTCCAGGTAAGCCAGGGGGTGCACTATGAAGCTGCCGGTCATCGACGCCGACGGGCACGTCATGGAGCCGTTCTCGCTGTGGGAGGAGCGCCTCCCGGCCGAGTACCGGGACAGGGCGTGGCGGCGGGCCACGACCGATGGCGTCGAGACGGTGACCTTCTACGGTCACTCGACCAGTTTCGAGTGGAGCCTGGGCTCGTTGTGCACGCCCGGGAGCTTGAGCGCCGGGGGTCGACTCGACGTCGATCTCGATACCGAGGTGGACCCGGGTGTCTGCGACCCGGTCCGGCGTCTCGCCCTGATGGACGAGCAGGGAATTGGCGTGAGCGTCCTCTTTCCGACGATGACGCTGGGCCTCGACGATCTACCCGATCAAGGATTCGCCAACGCTTCGGCTCACGCCTACAACCAATGGATCAGCGAGTTCGCTGCCGCTGACCCGGTCCGTTTGCGATGGGCGGCCGTACTGCCGCTCGTCGATCTAGAATGGGCCCAGGGCGAGCTCGAGTGGGCCATCGCCGCCGGCGCCACGACGGTGATGCTCTCGCCCATCCCGACCCCCGCTCGCCAGTCGCTGGGCAGTACCGATGTCGACCCGATCTGGTCCCGGTTGGTCGAGGCCGGCCTGCCCGCCGTGGTCCACGCCTCCAATCCGGCCAGTCCGACCCTGGGGTTGATCCGTCACCTCTACAACCGGACCCAGTGGCAGATGGGAGTACCGTTCCAGCTGCAAATGGCGGTGATGCACATCATCGACGGCGGGACGCTCGAGCGGTTCCCCGACCTCCGGGTCGGGTTCTTCGAGGGGGATGTGGGTTGGCTTCCGCACTGGCTGGGGCGGCTCGACGAGACTTACAACAAGATGGCCCTGGTCGCCGGCGATCGCCGACGGAGCGCGCTCGAGCAGTTCTCCGACCAGTGCGTCATCTCGGGGGAGCCGGCAGACGTGGGACTGGGGCTCACCGTCTCGACCATCGGTGCCGATCGGGTGCTGTGGGCGAGCGACTGGCCCCACCAGGACGGGGCCTGGCCCGATCCCGTCGAGATCCTGCGGGATCGTACCGATCTGACCGACCACCAGAAGCGGTCCATCTTCGTGGAGGGAGCGGCAGCCTTCTACGGCATCGATCTCGCCGCGCTGGGGGACCACCTCGGTCCGGAGTGGAGCCTCGACTCGCCCATCAACACGATGACCGGGCTGCTCGCCGCGACCCGGCGCGTCGTGCCGGCGTAGGTGGGTCGATGGCCACTGCCGCCGAGTACGACCTCGTGGTCCGCAACGCCGTGATCGTGGACGGGAGCGGGGGACCGCCGATCGAGGGCGACGTCGCCGTGCGCAATGGCTCGATCATCACGGTCGGAGGCCTCCGTGCCGGGCGGGGCCTCGAGGAGGTGGACGGTCGAGACCTGGTGCTGGCCCCGGGCTTCATCGACCCGCACACCCATCTCGACGCCAACCTCTTCTGGGACGCCGACCTGACCCCGTCGTCGAGCTTCGGGGTGACCACGGTGGTGACCACCAACTGCGGCTATGGCTTGGCTCCGGTCCTGGGAGACGAGGCCCAGCAGTACATGGTGGCCGCGCTGAGCACGGTCGAGCAGATCCCCGAGCGATCGATCAAGGCGGCGGTTCCGTTCGACTGGGACGACCTGGCCTCCTACAGTGCCCGGCTCGACCGGCTCGACGTACTCATCAACCACGCGTTTCAGATCGGGCACGTCCCGTTGCGGGCCGCTGTTCTCGGCGTGCCCGGGGCCCATTCCCGTCGGGCTTCCGCCGCGGAGATCGAGGCCATGGGGCGCATCCTTCGCCAGGGACTCGAACTCGGTGCCCTGGGTTTCTCCACCGACCAGGTGATTGGCAATCCCGGGCCCCACGGCACCGAACTGCCCGGCCAGGTGTGCGGAGACGACGAGTTGCTGGCCCTGGCCGCCGTGCTCGGCCAGGGGCCTGGTCCCGGTCTGTTCACCATGGCCAACGCCGCGCTGCTTCAAGGACGAGCCGAGCGGGTGGCCGACCTTTCCTGGCATCAGCGGTTGGCCCGGGCCTCGGGGCGCCCGGTGGTGGTGGGCCCGATCTTCGGTTCCCACGACGATCCCGGCGGGGCCGTCGCCATCATGGACCTGGTCGTGGAAGGGCAGCGACCGGCGATCACCGTGGTCCCCCAGATCTCCACCCGACCCTTCGAGCTGTGGACCCGGCTCGACAGCCCGGGCCTGCTCGTACGGTCGCTGCCCACGCTGATGGCCGCGGTGCGCTCCGATGGGGCACACGGTGTTCGCGCCCTGGCCGGCGACCGCGCCGGCCGCGAGCGCCTCCGCCACGAGGGGTCGGCCATGCCGTCATCACCGGTCTTCTCCGGGCGGTGGGAGCATGTGGGGGTACGGTATTCACACCAGCCCGGGGTCGAAGGCAGGGACTTGGCCTCACTGTCGGCCGAACGGGGAGTCCCTCCGACCGATCTGCTGCTCGACCTGGCGCTGGCCGATGACTTCGACACACAGGTGGCTACGATCATGCGCAACGGGGACGACGACGAGGTGGCCAGCCTGGTGGCTCATCCGGCCGCCATGATCGGCGCCTCGGACGCCGGGGCCCACATACTGGCCAACACCGACAGTTGCTACGCGGTGTGGACGCTGCAGCATTGGGTGCGTGAGCGCAAGGCGTTGACGCTGGAGCGGGCCGTGGCCAAGCTCACCGGTGACCAGGCCCGGCTCCTCGGGCTGACCGACCGCGGTCTGGTACAGCCGGGACTCGCTGCCGATCTCGTCCTGTTCGACCCCGACGCGATCAGGACGACCGGCGTCCGTTTCGTCGACGATCAGCCCGAGGGTGGACGGCGCCTGGTGACCGATGCCGTGGGTGTCGAGATGAGCGTGGTGAACGGCGTGGTGGCCACCCGCCAGGGTCGTTCGACCGGCGCCCGACCCGGCCGACGGCTCCGGCCGGTGGCCTGATGCTGGTCCTTCCCGAGGCGGCGGGACCGAGCGACCCGCCCGTTCGACACCGGCCCGTGAACCGGGTTCCGTCCGCCGCACATCGAGCATCGACACCTCCCGCCCGGACGGCATCCGGGCCGACCTGGTCGTCGACGCCCGGGCCCGGGACCTCCGCACCGAGCCGGACGGTACCGCGGTGGTCGTGGCCGAGGCCGTGCTGCGGGCCCGGATCGACGGTGCCACCCACCTTCTTCGGCCATCGAGACGACACCCGGAGGTCCTCGCCCTCAGCGGCGTTGCTCGGCGTCACTGGTGGGTCCGGGGTTCCGACGCCGGGTCGACGAGGTCGTTCCCGAGGAGCGGGAGGCGGGCACGCTCTTGTACCTGCTTCTCGACGATCTGCCCGGGGCCGTCCTCGTGTCGGGCTATGCCTTGCAGCGGTCCGGTGCCTTCGACGAGATCCCGGCCGAGCGGATGAAGGAGATGTCGGCCGAGTTCCTATCCCGCGACGACCTCTGTGCCGGGTGGGCCCACGATGCCACCATGATGGTGTCGGTCCGGGCCACAGGGAACATCCCCGTCCCCGTTGGGCCGCCAGCGCCCGTCGCTGGAGTCCTCCGAGGATCCCTTGTCCTGGCACGCCATGGCGCCGATGACCCCCCACGGGATGCGCCGACGTCGGCGACTCGACGTCCTGGCACCCGTCGTTCCCGGCGGCGACCACCGCCTCGATGCGCACTTCCGCGACAGCCACGTCGACGAGGATGCGGTAGAGACCGTGGTCCACGAGTACTCGGTGACCGGGACGGTCGACCGCGCCGCCGGTCGGATCGTCGATGTGTCTGCTCAGGCTCACGTTCTGCCCTGGATGGAGTGCCCGGGCGCGCTGGCCAGCGCCCATCGGCTGACGGGAATGCCGCTGGCCGATCTCCGGCCCTGGGTCCGGCGCGAATTCACCGGCGTGAGCACCTGCACCCATCTCAACGACACCCTGCGCTCGCTGGCCGACGTGGCCGTGCTGCTCCCGCCTCCGACGGCGGCGGCGTCGTAGGGGCCACCGTCGTCGCCTCCGACAAAGGGCCGCCCGATGGTCCGAAGCGGCCGTTGACGGCGCTGTTGCTCACCTGTCCCTCCGACGAGGTACCCGTTCCCAGTTGATGGACACCACTCTCAGTACAGCGGAGACCAGCTGCTCGTCCGCAACAGCTTCGATTCCCACTGGTCACGGAGCGCCAACGCGTCGTGCATGTAGGACCCCGGGCCCCGATGCTCGGGCGGCATCTCGGTGGTCAGGAGCCGGGTGAGCGCCTCGGGTCGACGGATCTTCTGCCACAGCATCGCTTCGCGGCGCTGGTGGGTGCCATGGGCCACCTGAAAGCAGGCTTGGATGTCGAGCACCTGGTCCTCCGGGGATCGCTGTTGCATGGGCGCGTAGTAGATGTCGTACCAGCCCTGGATGTAGTCGTCGATGGCCACATAGGGCCAGCCGGTGTCCTCCATGAACAAGCTGAGCTCATGGGTATCTCCGTCGGTGGGAACGGCGTCGAGGTCCACCCCTTGCATCGGTGACCAGTGGACGGGCAAGAGGATTTTCCCGAAGACGTCGTGACGAAGGTGGTCCACCTGGCGTGCCCACGACTGGAGGTCACCCGTTTGCACCCGATTGGCCAGGTCCTCCCAGGCCCGACCGTCGGCGACGGCGGTGATGGTCACCACGTTGTAGGACAACCCGCTGCCGTGGGCGTGGTTGGTGTACCAGAGCAACCGGGCGTAGTCGCTCTCGGCCATGGTCGGCATCCACTCGTCCCGGAATGCCGCTTCGAACTCGTCTTCCTTGGTCCCGACCACCTTGTGGACCTCGTGCAGGAACAACACCGTGCTCTCCTCGTTCTCAGGCCATCAGTAGAGCGGCGACCAGGCGGAGGTTCGCAGCAACTTGGACTCCCACTGGTCGCGAACGGCCAGAGCATCGTGCATCCAGGTGCCCGGCTTGCGCATCTCCAGTGGGATCTCGCTCAGGAGCAGATGCTGGAGGCGGCCGGCATCGTGGATCTTCTGCATGAGGGTGACCTCGCTTCGTACATGGGTTCCCAAGGCCGGTTGCAGGGCCAGCTGAATGGAGATGAGCCTCTCCGATGGGTCCACCTTCAGGCTCTTGGAGTACACGGAACCACAGGCGTCGATGTAGTCGTTGAGCATGCCGTCATAGGGCCACATCGTGTCCTCCATGTACATGGTCAGCTCGTGGCTAGCGCCGTCAGTCGGGACGGTGGCCAGATCGATCTCCATGGGGGACCAGGGCACGGGCACGAGGATCTTTCCTTCCACCTCGTGCCGCAGGGTGTCGACTCCCCGCATCCAGGCCTGCAGGTCCCCCTTTTGAATCCGGAGGGCCAGGTCTTCCCAGGCCCGACCGTCGGCCACGGCGGTGATGGTCACCACGTTGTAGGACAACCCGCTGCCGTGGGCGTGGTTGGTGTACCAGAGCAACCGGGCGTTGTCGCTCTCGGCCATGGTCGGCATCCACTCGTCCCGGAATGCCGCTTCGAACTCGTCTTCCTTCGTCCCGACCACCTTGTGGACCTCGTGCAGAAACAGCACGACCTCCCCCTCCGGCCGGAGCCAGCCTCAGCGGGGTACATCAGAGCACCGGCTCGGCCATCGGACCCTGCTGCCGTTCTTCCCCTGGTCACTGACAGTAGACGGGAATCACTGTTTTCGCCATCGGGTCCGGGGCGGCGAAGTCGCTCACCGGGTCAGGACGTGGAGAGGGCGGCAAAGGCAAGACGGAGGTGCCCGATGGCCTCTTCCAGTGCCGCCGCGCCCGTCGGGAGGGCGGCGCCCATGGTGAGGAAGCCGTGCATCTGGCCGTCGTAGCGGGACACGATCGTGGGCACCCCGAGCTCGGCGAGCCGGCCGGCATAGGCGTCGTCCTCATCGCACAGCGGGTCGTACCCGGCTACGACCACGTGGGCCGGACAGGTTCGGCGGAGCACCTTGTCCGGGGCGAACAAGGGCGAGATCCGGGGGTCGTCGGGGTCGCCGTTGCCGACGTAGCAGTCGACGAACCACCGCATCATCGAGGCGGTGAGCAAGTAGCCGCGCCCCACGCGGCCGTAGGAGGGCCGAGTCATGGTGGCGTCGGTGATGGGATAGGCCAGGAGCTGATGGACCAAACCCGCGACCCACTGGGCGGCGACGGCGGCCAGGTTGCCACCGGCGGAGTCGCCGCCGACGGCGACTCGGGAGGGGTCACCGCCCAGCTCGTCGGCCTGGTCGACCACGGCGCGGGTGACGGCCACCGCGTCGTCGAAGGCGGCCGGGAACGGGTGCTCTGGGGCCAGCCGGTAGTCAGGGACGACCACGACGCAGCCGGCACCGGCGGCCAGATCCCTCGCCGTGTGGAGCGATTGCTCGGCGCTGCCGATCACCCAGCCGCCACCGTGGAACCAAACCAGGACGGGGAGGACGACCTGACTCCGATCGGCGTGACGATCAGGCTGGGGACGCCACCGATTGCCCGTTTCTCCACCGAGGCGACTTGTGCACCTTGGTCCGGTGAGAGCGCCGCCGCGGCCGCCGAGCGTGGCGCGAGCCTGTTCAGGCGAGAGCGTCTCCATGGCCGGGGCGTTCTGTTGGCGCAGCAGATCGAGGAGCTTCTCGGCATCGGCATCGAGCGGCACTGGACTTCTCCCCGGTGGACGGTGGCGGCGACATTACCCGTTTTCCCGACGGGATCGAGAGGAAGGTCGTTGCGACAGATCGAAGTGGCCTGTGACAAGATCCCCGTCGGGGGCGCCCTACCCACCGGGGGCCAAGGGAGCTCGTCGGGGTCGGAGGACTTCGGGCGGGCCACGTCGCCACTGAGAGAGGGAGAGACATGGCTGAGCTTTCGGAGTTGTTGGGGGTCCTCGACCTCGAACCGGTCGGCGAGGGCCGCTTTCGGGCCCAGAACTTCGGCTCCGGTCCCGGAGGCGTTGTCTTCGGCGGTCAGTTACTGGCCCAGACCATCGTGGCCGGTGCGACGGTGGACCCGACCAAAGAGGTGAAGTCCGTGCACACCGTGTTCGCCCGCGGCGGGGCGCTCGACCAACCCCTGGACATCGAGGTCGAGGCCATGCACGTCGGCCGGGCGCTGGGCAGCGCCACGGTGACCGTCCGCCAAGGTGACCGACTGTGCACCCGTTCGCTGATCCTGTTGAGCGCGGTGGAGCCCGACCTCATCCGCCACAGCGCGGGACAGCCCAAGGTCGGTGTGCCCGAGGACGCCCCGCTGTCGGCCCACGAGGACTTCTGGGAGATCCGGGTGGTCGACGGGGTGGACATCTCCGACCCCGACTCCGTCGGCCCCGCCGAGCTCTTCGTGTGGAGTCGTTTCCCGGGTTCGGATGCGGCCGGGGTAACCGGACAGGCCCTGTTGGCCTACGCCACCGACGGGTTCCTCATCGGGACGGCCATGCGGCCGCACGCCGGGTTCGGGCAGGCGCTGTCCCACGTCGAGTTCTCGACCAGCGTGCTCACCCACACGCTGACCTTCCATGAGCCGATCAACGCCGGGGAGTGGTACCTGCTGGCGCACGAGAGCCCGTACGCCGGCCGCGGCCGCTCCTACGGCCGAGCCAACGTCTTTGCCCCCGACGGCAACCTGGTGGCCTCGTTCGTCCAGGAGAACATGGTCCGCGCCTTCCCCGAAGGCCAGAAGCCCGAGACCGGCGGACGCTCGAAGTTCTGAGCACCGCCCCGGCGGTCCGCCCCGATCAGCCCGAGACGGCTCCGACCACCGCGGAATTGAGGTGCTTGCCACCCATGGACCCGGCGAACCCGACACCACCGAAGCTGAAGACGCCACCATCGGCGGCCACCAGCCAGTAGCCCCCACCGTCACGGTTGGAGACCATGGCCGTCATCGGCTGATTCAATGGCTGGCCACCCATGGACCCGGCGAACCCGGCATCGCCGAAGGCAAAGACACCACCATCGCGAGCAACCAGCCAGTAGCCCCCACCGTCTGGGGTGGGGGCCATGCCCACCATCGGTTGATTGAGCGGCTGGCCACCCATGGAGCCGAAGAACTGGGCGTCACCGAAGCTGAAGACGCCGCCATCGGCGGCCACCAGCCAGTAGCCGTCTCCGGTGGACGTCGCCGCGGCGCCGACGATGGGGGTGTTCGACGCGGCATTACCGAGGGGGGGAGCGTTGAATGCGTAGGTCTGTCCGTCGGCACCGATGACCCAGTACCCGCCGGTGGCCGGATCGAGGATCATGGCCACGATGTCGTTGACCGTCGCCATGCCGGGAACCGATCCGAAGAACCCGGCATCGCCGAAGGCAAAGACACCACCATCGCGAGCAACCAGCCAGTAGCCCCCACCGTCTGGGGTGGGGGCCATGCCCACCATCGGTTGATTGAGCGGCTGTCCTCCATGGAGCCGAAGAACTGGGCGTCACCGAAGCTGAAGACGCCGCCATCGGCACCGGTCATCCAGTACCCCTCGCCGAGATCGTTGCCGGGGCCGCCCGTGTTAACGGTAATGACGAGGGGTTGTTGGCCGGCGGGTGTGATCCCATTGGAGGCGATCACCGTGACGGGGTAGGTGCCCTTGCTCCCGGCTGCCGGTGTACCGGCCACGGTTGCCGTGCCGTTGCCTTTGTCGGTGAAGGTCAGCCCGTTCGGGAGGGCGCCCACCTCGATCAGGGTTGTCGGGCGGGGGAACCGGGAGGAGGTGGTGATGGCAAACGATCTGTTGATCCCGACGGAGAAGCTGGCCGACGACGGGCTGGTGAACAGAACCGCCTCGTTGACGGTGAGCGTGAAGGTCTGAGTCGGGGGCCGTTCCCACGCCGTTGCCGGCCGTTACGGTAAACGTGTAGACACGACCGGCGCCGACGGTCGGTTCGCCCGACAGCGTGGCCGTTCCGTTCTTCTGGTCGACAAATTGGACACCGTCGGGCAGTTCACCCGCCTCGGACAGGGTCGGCACCGGGTAGGCGTGAGCCGTCGTGACCGTGAAGCTACTGTCCGTCCCGACCTTCATGGTGGTTGCGGCCGCGCTGGTGATGGCGACGGGCTCGTTGACGACGAGGGTGAAGTTCTGGGTGCCATCCGGGACGACCCCGTTGCTGGCAGTGATCACCAGTGGGTAGGTACCGCCCGTGCCCACGGCCGGCGTGCCGGTAATGGTGGCGGTGCCGTCCTTGTTATCGGTGAAGGTCACTCCTCCGGGGAGGGCACCGGTCTCGGACAGGTTCGTGGCCGTCGGGAAGTCGTGGGCGGTGGTGATGCGCAGCGTCCCGGACGTGCCGACGGTGAAGGTCGCGGTGTTCGCGCTGGTGATGGTCGGGGTCTCGTTGACGGTCAGGGTGAACGGCTGGGCAGCCGGGGGATTCACCCCGTTGGTAGCGGTGATGGTGACGGGATAGGCGGCGCCAGTACCGATCGCCGGAGTGCCGGTCAGGCTGGCCGTCCCGTTCGTATTGTCGATGAAGGTCACTCCTGGCGGCAGTGTCCCTTGCTCTGTCAAGGAGGTCGCCGGTGGGAAGGCAGGTCCGGTGGTCACCGTGAAGCTCCCGGGCGAGCCGACCGTGAACGTGGTGGCCGGTGCGCTGGTGATGGTCGCCGCCCGCTGCACGGCGAGGTTCCCGTAGGCGTAGGTGATGGCGTAATTGGGGGAGCTCAGGCCGCTGCAGTTGCTGATGGAGTAGGTGCCCACGGGGCTGGACGAGGTGGCGTTGGTGGTGCAGCTCAGGGTACCGGTAACCACCGAGGCAGCGTCACCATTGACGAAGCCGCTGTAGCTGGCGGTATAGGTCGGCGAACCGCCAACCACTTGAGTGCCCGAGACGGTGGCGGTCAATGGAGCCGGCGACACGGTCAGCTGCCCGTCGTAGACGATGTAGTACTTGGTCGACGTGAGTCCCGAGCAGCCAGTTACGGCTGGGGTCCCCACGGGCACGGTCGGGTTCACCGACGAACAGGTGACGGAGCCGCCGATAGCAGAGGGGCCGTCCCCACCGGCAAAGCCGCTATAGGTGACGGCGTAGGTCGGCGTACCACCGTAGGTCTGGGTGGCCTGCACCGTGGCCGTCAGCACGTACTGAGGGGTAAAGCTGACCACGATCTTCCCACTGCCGATCTGAACGCCATTGGCGAATGTCGTCCCGGCGGGCCCGAAACCTGATCCGCCGCCGGCACCTGCACCGGGGTAGTCGGCGCCACCACCACCACCGCCGTAGTAGCCGCCGCCACCACCGCCACCGCCCGCTCCGGGAGCGCCGCTACCGCCACCGTTGCCGCCCTGGCCGATCAGACCGGGGTTGCCGGTGGCCCGGAACCCTTGTCCGCCCGTGCCCCCGGCAATCTGGCTCCCGCCACCGGCCGGCTGGCGGTATGAAGCTGCATTGGTGCCGTTGGAGCCCGTGAGGCCACCTCCGTCTCCACCAGCACCGTTGCTTCCGCCGCCGCCGCCGCCCGCCACCAGGACGCGATCGGCCAGAGTGGTGCCGCCGCTCCGGACATCGGTTGCTCCGCCGCCGCCGCCCGGACCCGGGTTGTCGCACGTGCCGATCGGGGATCCAGCCGTGGCTCCGCCGTTGCCTCCGCCGTTGTAGCCGCCGCTGCCTCCACTACCCTGGCCGCCGATGCTGAAGGTGAACATCTGTCCCGGCGTGACGGTGACGTTGGTCTGGGCAGACCCACCCCGGCCGCCCGAAGAGCAGCCTGCGCTCCCCTGGGCACCGTAGGCGGCGAAGGTCAGTGCGGTGACTCCTCCGGGGACGGTATAGGTCTGGGGCGATCCCGTGGCGTTGTAGGTGAACTGGAAGGACGTGGGGGTGCTCGGTGTTGCCGCCGCGGACGCCACGTCGGTCACAGAGGAGCCCACGGCTGCCGCCAGCAACCCGGCGGCCAGCACCGCACCCGTCCAGGACCGTGTTCGTAAGATCTGCGCTGACGTCATACCCGACTACCCCTACTGTCCGGCGCCCACCCTTGGGTGGTGCGCGATTGAAAGCGGCCCCGTTGGTTGCCCGTGTCACATTGCGACGAGATGGCTCGGTCGCCGTCTCGTCATTCGTTGGTGGCCACGCTCCCGTGCTGTACCGAACAGCCGTACCGAACAGTCATAGAGTCACCGGATACTTAGCACTGTACGAAAACATAAGCGAAGTTTCCCCGGAAGTCAAGGCGAGTGAGGAGGGCTCGTCGTCCGGAACAGGCGTTTTCTGAACCGACTGGTTTTCCCCTAGCATCGGAGCTGCGGTGTTACCGGTCAGCACGACCGGCCAGCGACCGAAAAAGGGGAGTGGATGACATCGGGAATCGGGTCCTGGGGGGTCTACCTCCCGTTCTGGCGTCTCGAGCGGAAGGCCATCGGGCTGGCTCTCGGCGCACCGGCGGGGCGGGGGGCGAGGACTGTCGCCTCCTACGACGAGGACACCACGACGCTGGGAGTGGAAGCGGCCCGACGGGCCCAGTCGGCCGCCGGAGCTCCTCCGGCCGAGCAGCTGTACTTTTCCACCCCCGAGCCTTCCTACCAGGACAAGACCAACGCCACCACCATCCACGCCGCCCTGGGTCTGCCCCAGCGCGCCGGGGCCTACGACCTGGTGGGCTCGGTGCGTTCCGCCGTTGCCGCGCTCGACGACGGCAGTGGACGCGGGACGCGACCACCCGACCCTGGCCGTGATCTCCGAGGTCCGTACCGGCTTGGCCGGCGGCCCCGACGAGCGGGAGTCGGGAGACGCCGGAGTGGCCTTCACCTGCGTTCCCGATCGGGCTGCTCTCGAGCTGGTCGGCCGGGCCTCGGCCAGCGAGGAGTTCCTCGACCGGTGGCGCGTGCCCGGCGAGCAGAGCTCGCACCAGTGGGAGGAGCGATTCGGCGAGCAGGCCTACGTTCCCCTGGCCCAGGCGGCCTTTGCCGACGCGCTCGAAGTCGGCGGGCATCGCCGCCGAGAACGTCGACCACCTCGTGGTGAGCGGCCTCCACGCCCGTGCCGTCCGGGCGATCAAGACCTCGCTGGGCGTCGGCCCAGAGGCGTTGGCACCGGACCACTCGGCGGCTGTCGGGAACCTCGGCGCCGCCCAGTTGGGGGTGGGCCTGGCCGACGTGCTCGAGCGGGCCACCCCGGGTCAGGTCGTCGTCACCCTGCAACTGGCCGACGGAGCGGACGCCCTCGTGTGGCGGGCCACCGACGGTCTCCCCGCAGTCCAAGAGGCTCATCGTGAGGCCGGCGTGGCCACCGTGGCCGAGCAGGTGGCCTCAGGGCGCTCCGATCTCTCCTATGCCTCCTTCCTCACGTGGCGGGGCCAGCTGCACCGAGAGCCACCGCGTCGTCCGGAGCCCGGTCGACCCGGCAGCGCCCAACATGTTGCGCTCCGAGGGATGGAAGTACGGATTCAATGCCAGCCAATGCCGGAGCTGTGGGTTTCGCCATCTTCCCCCCACCCGGGTATGCCTGCGCTGCAAGTCGGTCGACCAGATGGAGCCCGAGCGGCTGGCCGACGTGGAAGGGACGGTCGCCACCTTTACCATCGACTACCTGGCCTTCAGCCTCTCCCCCCCGACCGTGGGGGTGGTGGTCGACTTCGACGGTGGAGGTCGGTTCCGCTGCGAGCTCACCGACTGCGATCCCGACGCCGTGGACATCGGCATGAGGGTGCAGATGACCTTCCGACGCTTCTACACCGCGGACGGCATCCACAATTACTTCTGGAAGGCCCGTCCGATGAGCGACGGGGCGTCGCGGATGGCGAGCGACGGAACGCACGGCCGGAACAGCGCAGCAGGAAGCAGGGACAGCAGCGACCAAGGAGGCATAGTCATGGCCAGTAACGGCATCCGGGACAGGGTGGCCATCGTCGGAATGGGCTGTACGCAATTCGGCGAGCGGTGGGACAAGGGCACCGACGATCTGCTGACCGACGCGGCCAAGGACGCCATCGCCTCGGCCGGCGTCTCGCTCGACGACATCGATGCCTTCTGGCTGGGCACGATGGGGTCGGGCAGTGCCGGGCTCACGCTGTCCCGTCCGCTAAGCTCGACTACAAGCCGGTCACCCGGGTGGAGAACTTCTGTGCCACCGGATCGGAGGCCCTCCGCAACGCCTGTTATGCGGTGGCCTCGGGCGCATACGACGTGGCCATGGCGATCGGGGTGGAGAAGCTGAAGGACTCGGGCTACTCCGGTCTCACCGGTATCCATCAGGTCGGCGACGGCACCGGCGGCTCGCTCACCGCCCCGGCCACCTTCTCGTTCCTGGCCCCGTCCTACAGCCACAAGTACGGGGTGGACACCCAGGAGATGAAAGACGTCCTGACCCGCATCGCCTGGAAGAACCACTTCAACGGGGCGCGCAATCCCGGGCCCAGTTCCGCAAGGAGGTCTCGCTCGAGACCATCTCCAAGTCGCCCCGGTGGCCGGGGAGCTGGGCGTGTTCGACTGCAGCTGGCGTGGCCGACGGTTCGGCCGCGGCCATCGTGTGCCGGGCCGAGGACGCCCACCGCTACACCGATGCACCGCTGTACGTGAAGGGGCTCAGCTTCGTGGCCGGTCCCGCCGCCGGGCCCATCGACCCGGACTACGACTACACGACCTTCGAGGAAGTGGTGCGCTCGGCCGAGGATGCATACCGGCAGGCCGGGGTGACCGACCCCCGCGCCCAGCTGGCCATGGCCGAGGTCCACGACTGCTTCACCCCAACGGAGCTGGTGCTGATGGAGGACCTCGGCTTTGCCGACCGGGGTACGGCCTGGAAAGAGGTCTTGGCCGGGACGTTCGACCTCGACGGCGACCTTCCGGTGAACCCCGATGGCGGGCTGAAGAGCTTCGGGCATCCCATCGGCGCCTCGGGGCTGCGGATGATGTTCGAGTGCTGGCTCCAGTTGCGGCGCCAGGCCCCCGAAGACCGTCAGATCAAGAGCGTCACCGAGGGAGGTCGGACCCTCGGTCTGACCCACAACTTGGGCGGTGGCCCGGGCGAATGCGTGAGCTTCGTCAGCGTGGTCGGCTCCGAGCCCTCCGCGTAGTCGAGCTGGCGGCGGTCAGGGGAGCTCGGGGTACAGCGCGGCAACACCGCCGGCCAGTCCTGACTGCACGTGGCGGTTGACGTCGTCGGCCACGATCTCGTAGAGGTCCTGTTCGAGGCCGTCGATGGCGATCGTGGCGATGTCTGCCGGGTTCGACTTCGGAGCGGTCACGGACGAGGCCATGTCGGTGTCCATGTAGCCGACGTGGAGGCCGGCGACCCGAATGTTCTGCTCGGCCAGCTGGATGCGGAGCGCGTTGGTCATCGACCATTCGGCGGACTTTGCCGCGCAGTAGGCGCCGACGGTTGGGAAGCTAACCCAGGAGAGAGCGGAGAGTATGTCGAGGATCGAGCCTCCGCCGTTGGCGGCCATCCTCGGGGCGAAGGCTCGGATGACCGAGAGCGTCCCGAAGAAGTGGGTGTCCATCTCCAAGCGGATCTTGTCCAGGTCGCCGGTGAGGAGGTCCGAGCCGGTGGATGACCCAGCGTTGTTGATCAGGAGGGTGACGTCACCGGCGATGTCGGCGGCGGCCGCCACCGATGCAGGATCGGTGATGTCCAGTGCCAGCGGTTTCGCCCCGGGCAGATCGACGGCGTCGGGATTGCGGGCGCCGGCATAGACGGTCGCTCCCCGGGCCAGGAGCTCATTCGCCAGATGACGGCCGAGCCCACGATTGGCCCCCGAGACGAGTGCGGTTGATGCGGCGATGTTCATAGTTCACCGGTCACGTTCTGAAGTCGCACCTCGCCGTGGGCGACGAGCTTCCCGGACTGGTTCTTGACGTCGACCTGCCACAGCTGTTGGGTTCGGCCCTGGTTGAGGGCATTGGCCTCCACATGGACCCGGCCGGAGGTGACCGACCGCAGGAAGTGGGTGGTGTTGGTGAGCCCGACGGCGACCATCCCGCGGTCCTTCACCGCGGTGCTGGCTCCGATGCTGGCCGCGCTCTCGACGGCGCTGGTGTAGACGCCGCCGTGGACGATGCCCCACGGCGTGTGGTGCTCCGGTCCGAGGTCGATGTGCCCGGTGACCCGGGATTCGGCGACCTCGTCCACGACGAGACTGGCAGCGGCAACGAAGGCGCTGCCCTGGTCGAGGGAGTCGGACTTCAGGGTCGGCGCTCCCGGGGTGGTGGCTGGCGTGGTCACGATGATCCTCCTTGCACCGGCTTGCACGTGGTGGTCAGTTCCAACATGGAACTGACGGTAATCGATTGCGTTCTATCACGCAACCCACTAGTTTGCCAGGCGTGGAGCGAAAGAGTTTTGCCGACATGCACTGCTCGGTGGCCCAATGCCTCGAGGTGGTGGGCGAGTGGTGGTCGATGCTGATCCTGCGTGACGCCTTCCTTGGGGTGACCCGCTTCGATCAATTCCAAGAGCGCTTGGGGATCTCGCGCAACGTGTTGAACCAACGCCTGGCCACGCTGGTCGAGGCCGGAGTTCTGGTAAAAGTCCCGTACAACGACCATCCTCCCCGCCATGACTACCGACTCACGGACAAGGGCCGGGACTTGTGGCCGGTGGTCACCACCATGCGGCAGTGGGGCGACAAGTACGCGGCACCGGAGGGCCCTCCGCTCCAGTTGGTACACAAGGGCTGCGGTGAGATCTCCGATGCGGTGCTGACCTGCACGACATGTGGGGAGCCCATCGGAGCTCGGGACGTTCGGGCGGTGCCGGGTCCGGGTGCGCTCGAGTCCTTGCTGGGCAGGTCATAGTCGACCGCTGTCCCTCGAGCGCCAGTCCTCAGCGGCTACGGATTCTCCGTATCGGGCGGGACCAGAGCCGAGACCAGAAAGTCAGCCACCTCGGAACCAATTTGGTCGGCATCTTTTGGGCCTGAGGGATCGAACCACTTGTAGCAGAAGTTCACGGCGCCGACCATTGACCGGACGGCAATCCTGGGAGTTGCCGTCAATCGAAATTCGCCCGACGCAACGCCATCCTCGACCACGTTGACCAGAAAATCTTCGCGCTCGTGTCGCTGCTGACGTATTACCCCCATCAGTTCGGCGGGAACTTCGGCCTCTTCCTCAGTAAATATCCTTTGCAGTTTCTGCTGCCTGCATGAATACGTTGCCCGTTGGGCCAGTATCCGCCGTAACGATTCCGTAGCCGACGCACTGGAGGCGATCACGGCGCGCTCTTCCACCAAGTGCTGTTCCAACTCCGACTGATACAGAAGAACTAACAGTTGTTCCTTGGAGGCCACGTAGTGGTACAGACCCGGCTTGCTGATACCCGCCGCTCGAGCCAGATCGTTCATCGAAGTGGCCCGGTATCCGTTCTCTGCGAACACGGCCACGGCGGCGGCCAAGATGTCTTCGGTCCGATTGCCCGAGTACCGACCTCTTCCTGGCGATGGCTCTTCGTCACCCTTGACCATCACCGACACCTCCGATTCACCTGCTCACAGTACGACAACCGACGTTGGTTCCGGTCGGGAGCGGTCAGTGTGCCATGTCGGCAGCCGGTCCGCCGACCAGGCTTTACAGAGGCGGATCCGCCAGGCCCAACGGCAAGCCCTGAGGTCGATTCTCTCTTGTTAGCCCCATTCACAGCCGTTATCTTATGAGTCGTCCGACTAGTCGGTCGTGATGTCGGCCGTGAGAGGCGGCGTGATCGACCGACCGGTCGGACGTAGGTGTGGTAATTTTGAGTCACCGCCGAACAGAACGACAATTTGTTGGGGCCGCGACCGAATTAGTGAATGGCCTGGTTGAGGTGGATGCCCCATGAGTTGCCCGGCAGACGACCCGACACTCGGCAAGAGGATCTCGATATGACCATCGATTACCGCATGTACGACGCGGACAACCATCTGTATGAGACCCGGGACGCGTTCACCCGACACCTCCCTGACCATCGCCGGCGGGACTTCTACTGGACGACGGACGACCGTGGTCACCGCCACGTGATCCTGGCGGGCAAGCTCTTCGACTATCTGCCCAACCCGACCTTCGACCCCATCGCCGTCGCCGGCTGCTTGCTTGAGGTGTTCAAGGGCGAGAAGTCAATGATCGACCATAAGAACGCGGCGTATCAGTTCGAGCCACTAGCCGATAGGCCTGAGTACCAACAGCGTGAGCCGCGGGTCGCTCGGATGGACGAGCAGGGAGTCGAGGCGTCACTCGTCTTTCCCACCATGGTCTCCGGCATCGAAGAGGCGACCGGGAACGACGTCGGCCTGACGATGGACCTCTTGTGGTCGTTCAACCGTTGGCTCGAGGAGGAGTGGGGGTTTGCGTACCAAGACCGGCTCTTTGCGACACCCGTCATCTCCCTCGCCGATGTCGACGAGGCGGTCAGGATGCTCGAGTGGGCGCTCGAACGTGGCTGCCGAGCGATCATGGTGCGGCCATCGCCCGTTCCCACCCGGATGGGCATGCGCTCCCCCGCGGATCCGATGTTCGACCCCTTCTGGGCCCGCTGTCAGGAGGCTCAAGTTCTGGTCTGTGGCCATTTGTCGGCTACCGGCTACCACCGGTACTCGGGTGACTGGACTGGAGTCTATGAGTTCGCGCCGCACCGGCCCCAAGGACCTTTTGCGTCGATCGCAACTCATGCCCGAGCGACGATGGATTTCTTCACGGCCATGGTTGTCCAGGGCGCGGTGACCAGGTTCCCCCGATTGCGCCTGCTCTCGGTCGAGAACGGATCGGACTGGGTGCACTGGATCGTCGAGCGTTTCAAAGTCGAATACCAGCGCTATCCGGGCTCGTTTCCCGAGGAACCTGTCGGTGCCTTTGAACGGTGCGTGTGGGTGGTTCCCTATTGGGAGGAGGCCATCCACGATCTCACCGAGTACGTTCCCGTTGAGCGGGTACTGGCCGGATCGGACTTTCCCCATTCCGACGGCCTACCTGATCCGACCCTGTTCGCCAAAGCGCTGGACCAGTTTTCCGATGCCGATGTCCGGCGCATCATGCGTGACAACCTGCGGTCGCTTCTCGCCCCGAGCTGATGGTTCTTCGAGACGGTGTTTCGCCGGCGGGGGGAGTGGGTGGACCGAACCATCAGTCTCGCCGACCACCCCGACTCCGGCAGTCCAACCACGTCCGGGCCCGAAGAGCGCCGTCACGGTGGCGGAGTGGGTTCGGGGCCTGGCTGAGACTCACAGGGACCACGAGGCGGTGGTCGGGAGCGGTGGCCGCCTTACCTACCGGGAGCTCGACCGCACATCCCGCCGGCTGGCCCGGGGCCTCATGGCCCGCGGCGTGGGAAGGGGACGCGTATCGGACTGTGGCTGGGCAATGGGCCGGCCTGGATGGTGATGTTCGCTGCCATCGCCCGTTGCGGGGCCGTGGCCGTTCCGTTGAGCACCTTCTTCTCGGACGCCGAGCTAGCCACCGTTGTTCGTCACGCCGACCTACAAGGAGTCCTCGTCCACCCCATGTTCCTGGGCGACGACCAGCTGGCCCGAATGGCCAGGGCCCTACCCGAGTTGTCGGGTGTAGGGGCACCTCCTTTCGCCATCAGGACCGCCCCCCACCTTCGCTGGGTGGTCTCGGTCGACGAGTCGGCTGACGGACCGACCTGGTCCGAGGACATCGGCTGGCTGTCGGAAGGAGCGACCCACCCAGGCTTCGACGAACGACATCTGGCCGAGGTGGAGAGTGAGATATTCCCGGACGACGACGCCATCATGATCTATACGTCCGGGTCGACCGCCATGCCCAAGGGCGTTCCCACAGCCACCGCACAATCATGGAGAAGACCCACTATCTCCGAGAGTGGTTAGGCGTGACTGACGGTATCCGCTCGTATACCGCGGCACCGTTTTTCTGGGTGGGCGGCCTCGCCATGAGCCTCTTCGTGGTGCTTGACGGCGGAGGGACTCAGATCTGCACCGATCGATTTGTCGCCGGCGAGGTCCTGGCCCTCATCGAGGAAGAACGGATCGAGCGGGCCGTCCTCTACCCCCATCACATCAAGGCTCTCGTCGAGCACCCCGACTTCGCCACCAGGGATCGTTCGTCATTGCTGGACGCCGATCCGAAACTGCTGTTCCTGATGGGGCCCGGGAGACCGATTCTGACGACGCCTTGCTCATCGGTCTCGGCATGACCGAGACCTTTGGCGGCTACTGGTGGGGTCGGCCTGACCCGGCCAGCCCGGCCCCCGCCTCCGAGGCGAGCGCCGACCCCGGCCCTCGAGGTCCTGCAACCGGAGTCGAGCTGCGCGTGGTGGACACGGCCGGCCGGGTGGTAAAGGATGGAGAGGTAGGGGAGGTCTGCATCCGAGGCGCTTCGACCCCGGGACTCCACAAGGCCGCTCGTGATAAGTCTTCGACACCGACGGTTGGTTCCACACCGGAGATCGAGCGAGAGTCGATGGCCCCCGTCTGCACTTCTTGGGCCGTCTCAACGACATGATCAAGACCTCGGGGGCCAATGTCGCCCCCAGCGAGGTCGCCGCCGCCCTTCGACAACTGGATGCCGTACGGGAGGCCTACGTACTCGGACTTCCTGATCCCGTTCGAGGCCAAGTAGTCGTAGCGGCAATCGTTCTCGAAGATGGTTATTCGGTGACGGAAGACGAGCTCCGCCAAGCGCTCCGGGCTCGGCTCTCCACGTTCAAGGTTCCCAGCGTTTCGTGTTCCTCACCGAAGCCGAAATCCCGTGGACGGCATCGTTCAAAGTTCGCTATGGCCAGTTCGCCGAACTGTTGGCCGAGCGCATCGACCAGTCCACCGGAAATCCCGGCGGCTGGGCCCACAAAATCACGAGGACCACGATGGACATCGAGCTCACCGAGGAACAGGGACTTCTGGCTGACACCGTGGCGACGTTCTCGAGCGACAAAGTCCGGTGTCGAAGATCCGTCTGCTGGCCGATGATCCCGTCGGGTTCGATCGAAAGCTCTGGGCCAGCTATGGGGCCATGGGGCTGTTTGGCCTTCTCGTTCCCGAGGGGCGGGGAGGAAGCCACGTCGGGGAGGACGGTGTCGCGGATGCGGCCCTCGTGTGTGAAGTAATGGGTCGAACCTTGCAGCCCGGACCATATATTCCGACGCTCCTGGTCGCGCAGAGCATCGCTGAGAGCGAACAATGCGAAGACAGAAAGGTCGTGCTCGACGACCTACTGGCGGGCAAGCAGGTTGCGTCTTGGGCGTTCGCGGAAGGCGGAAGCTGGGATGCCGCCGACATGGCCCTGGAGGTTCAACGCGAACCTTCCGGATACGTGTTGCACGGGACCAAGGATATGGTTCAGGACGCTCAGGTGGCCGACCAGATCCTGGTGACGGCTCGCCTGACGGCTCGCTGGCCGATTTCCTGGTGCCCAGAGCGGTCGCCGGCCTGTCCCTCAACCCGTATGTTTCGCTGGATGGCACACGCCGGTTCGGCCAACTCAATTTGGATGCTGTCCACATCCCGGCCACCGCTCTCGTTGGCCGTCAGGGGAGCTGGGAAGCATCCATTGCCCGTCGGTTCGATCGGTCCGTCGCCCTGCAGTGTGCAGAGACGGTCGGAGCAACTGCAGCGATCTTCGAGATGACCGTCGAGTGCGCGAAGGATCGTCGGTCGTTCGGGCGGCCCATCGGTTCGTACCAAGCCATCAAACATCGTCTGGCCGACATGATGGTCTTGCTCGAAGCGGCGAAAGCCACCGCGGCCTCGGTAGCACGAGAGATGGGAGGGGACGCATCGGTCACACTCCTGGCCAGCACGGCCAAGAGCTACGTGGCCGAGGCCTGCACAAGCGTCGTCCAAGAGGCCCTGCAGATCCATGGTGGCTTCGGGTTCACCTGGGAACACGATCTCCATCTGTACCTGCGCCGGATCAAG
>CAVQVK010000081.1:0-12996 GCA_963717035.1 uncultured Acidimicrobiaceae bacterium
GCGAATGAGGCTCTCCTGGGTACGCCGGCGTGGCATCGAGAGCAGGTCTACACGCTCATTGCCGCACCGAAGGTGATCAAAGGTGACCTACCCGTAGAGGCAACCAGGAAGCACGATCCGACCGAGCGAGTCGATGATGGGGAAACGACGACGTTTCGAAAGAGTGGCAGCGAGGAATGGCCTGATGAACAGGCGTTTCGCCTGGCAGCCCGGGAGTGGCTTGCGGCCAACATGTCTCTTCGGAACCGAGACGACCATCCCAGCCGGGATCCCACCGATGAGTCTGGCGAGGTATCCCGGGCCAAGGAGCTGCAATCTCAACTGAGCGGTGGGGGGTTCGCCGCTCTTACCTTTCCAAAGGAGTACGGGGGTCAGGGACTGGGGATCCGGTACCAGCAGATCTTCGACGAGGAATCCGCCGCCTACGAGATGCCGACGATTCTGCGGGTACCGACCTTGGCGATCATCGGGCCAACCCTCGAGGCGTGCGGAACTCCCGGCCAAAAGGAGAGGTACCTGCCACCGCTCATCCGAGGGGACGAGTGGTGGGTTCAGTTGCTCTCCGAACCGACGGGAGGCTCGGATCTGGCCGGGGTAATCACCCACGCGACTCGAGATGGTGATCTCTTTATCGTTCAGGGCCAGAAGGTGTGGAGCACCGGAGCTCACTACTCCCATTTCGGCTTGTGCCTCGTTCGAACTGACCCCGATGCCCCTAAACACCGGGGTCTCACGATGCTCATCGTTCCTTTCGATGCCACCGGAGTGACCGTCAGACCGATCAAACAGATAACCGGCGAAGCCGATTTCTGTGAGGTCTTCTTCGACGACGTCCCCGTTCCAGTAGACAACGTCGTCGGTGCCATCAACGAGGGTTGGTCTGTGGCCACGACGCTCATGACCTTTGAACGGCGGGCTGCGGGAGTGGGTCGGCCTCGCGATGTCGTTGCTGATCTCCTCAGACTGGCTCGCCAGAGGGGACTGACCGACGACCCGACGTGCGGCAAGCCATCGCTCGGCGCCTACGTAACCGGATCGGTGGAAGGGTATTTCGCTCGGAGGGTGGCGGCTGCCATCCAGTCTGGTCTCATGCCCCCTCCGGCCAGCGCGCTGTTGAAGCTCTACCGGGCCGACAAGCACCAACGCAACGCGGAGACGGCAATGCAAATTGCCGGCGAGCGTGGTGTTCTCTGGCCCCAATCCAATGAACGCGGTGACGAGTGGGCGCTGGAGTACTTGGGGAGCAGGGCCAGATCGATCGCCGGTGGAACCAATGAGATGCAGCGCAATGTGGTTGGAGATCGGCTCATCGGGCTACCCCGCGAACCTCAGCCGAGCTCGGATGTGCCCTTCAACCAGATTCAACAGAATCGATTCCGACCGAGAACAACGTGATCAGCGCAGGTGCCGCTCCACTGGGGTGTGATGAAGGTCAGTTTGCCGCTACGAGGGTTGAGCCCACGACGCTTGCTGATGAATCGACAGCCAACGAACGACTTGGAGCCTACGGAGCCATGCCGGATTCAACCCAGCGCCGGAAGGTCTGCACTCGCTCGGGTGGCCAAGCGCCATCGCACGGCATCGTACCGTTCGCTAGCTGTTCCAGGATGGCAGCAGCATGGGCCCGCACGTCGTCGTAGGACCACAGATCGAAGTGCGAGCCCATCGATTGCTGGTCATGCTCACGAAAGAGATCCTTGATGTCCGCCGTGAAACCCAGGGATTCGCCGCTCGAGGGGCCCATCCCTTCATGCTAACCCTTGGGACCGATGATGGAGATCCCCGATGAGTGACCCGCTCCTCGTGTCCATCCCGGCCGGCCGACTGCGAGGCTTGGAGAGGCCTGACGGTGGGGCACTCTTCGCCGGGATCCCGTTCGCCGCTCCGCCGGTGGGGGAGAACCGGCTTCGTCCGCCCCAGCCCCTCGAGGCGTGGTCAGGAGTCCTCGATTCGACCAGGTTCGCGGCTCCGCCCCTGCAGAGTTACCTCAACGACGGCAGCGAAGACTGTCTCTACCTCAATGTGTGGACGCCCTCATCTGCGGGCCGTCGTCCGGTGGTTGTGTGGATCTACGGTGGGGGATTCGAGATTGGATCGGCGTCACCGCCCATGACCGATGCGGCCGCATTCTCGCGACGAGCGGATGTGGTTGTCGTTGCCGCCAACTACCGGGTCGGAGCATTGGGATTCCTCTGCGCGCCGGGGGTCGCTAATCTCGGATTGCAAGACCAGCTGGCTGTCTTGCAATGGGTGCGACAGTCGATCGGCGCATTCGGCGGCGACGAGGAGAACGTCACCGTGATGGGAGAGTCTGCCGGGGCGTTCTGCATCGGGGCGTTACTGAGCGTTCGGGGAGCGAGCCGTCTCTTTCACCGGGCGATCCTGCAGAGTGGGAGCACCGGACGCATCTTCACCGCAGATACCGCTTCGTCGATCGCCGCCGACCTGTTTTCGAAGCTGGACGTCTCCGGCGTCGAGGAGCTCCGGAGTGTTCGGGGACAGCAGATCATCGAGGCTCAATCGGACGTGATCGACAGTGACGTCGGCCTGCGGAATCTTCCGGGCGGTCGGTCCTGGGGTGTCGTACGAGACGGTGCCGTGGTGAGCGAAGATCCCCAGGCCGCGGTCGAGCGTGGCGATGTGGTTCACCTTCCCCTACTGGTCACGACGACAAAAGAGGAGGTTCGACTGTTCGAAGCACTCGAAGGGGACGGATTCGCACCTCGGAACGAGGACGGCCTCCTCGATGAGATGCGGCTTGCTGGAGTCGACGATGCCGGTGCCCTCCTGGCTAGTTACCGCGATCGGCTTCCTGTGGCACACCTGGCCCGTCTCCGGTCGGCGTTCCTCACCGACTTCATCTACCGGTGGCCGGCCGAGAAGCTGGTGGCCGGTCAGGCGGCGGCCGGAGGCCGGGCGTATCTCGCGCAATTCGCCGGCGAGCCATTCGGGCCCGAGCTCGGCGCCTGCCACGCCAGCGACCTGCCCTATCTCTTCGACGACCTCGGCAACTCCGGCCGCAGCGGCTTTTCCGTGCCGGACGAGCCGGTACACCGTGCAATTCGCGACGAGGTCATCGGAGCGTGGGGCCAATTCGCTTGGACGGGCGAACCTGGTTGGGGGGAGTACCGACCGGGAGTCGGCGGTGGATTCCGCCAGTTCGGCTGAGGGCCCCGGAGGACGCTTCAAGAGGTGTTGGCGTGCGCCTCAATCGGGTGACGTCGTCGCCGGCCCGTTCAGGACCGGGCCGTGTCCTGACTGAGGCCCCCGGGCATGACCATGCCGACCGGCTGGAGATGCTGGCCCAACATGGCGTCGAACTCGTCGGCCAGGCTCTCGGCGTCCCACCCACCCTCCCGGCTCATCCAGGCGATCTGCTTGGGATGCTGAAAGAGCGTGAACGCCCAATCGGAGCGCCCGAACACCTGGCCGTTCACCCCCGCCGCTCGCTCGGAGGCCAGGTATACGACCATGGGGGCGTTGAGGGACGGGTCCAACGTGGCCGGCGGTTCCTCGCCCTCTGAGTAGAGGTTGGCCGTCATCCGGGTGGCCCCGGCCGGGGCCATGGCGTTTGCTGTGATGCCCGAGCGTCCGAGCTCCAGCGCCCACACGAAGGTCATGCCCATGACCCCGGCCTTGGCCGCGGCGTAGTTGGTCTGGCCGAAGTTGCCGCGGAGACCGGCCGACGAGGTGATGTTGATGATGCGCCCGTAGCCCGCTTCTTTCATGGGGCCGACGGCGTGCTGGGTGCAGTTGAACGTGCCCTTCAGGTGGGTGGCGATGACGGCGTCGAAGTCGTCTGGCCCCATCTTCACCAGGGTGCGGTCGCGGACGATTCCGGCGTTGTTGACCAGGATGTCGATCTGGCCGAAGTTGTCGATGGCCGTCTGGACGATCCGACCGGCAGCCTCGTAGTCGGAGACGGAATCGTAGGCGGGGACCGCCCGTCCACCCGCGGCTTCGATCTCGGCGCACACCTCGGCTGCCGGGTCCTCTCCGGTCTCGTCGCCCCGCAGGCCGACGCCGATGTCGTTGACCACCACGGCCGCGCCGTCACGGGCGAGCGCCAGGGCGAACTCGCGCCCGATGCCCCGACCGGCACCCGTCACCACGGCGACGCGTCCTTGCAGCAACATCTACCCCTCCGATCAAGGCTGGCTCCGGCCAATCCGGGCAACCTGACGATACTATTGGCCAAACAGTCGTTTTCGCCCGTCGGGTGATCGTTCGAAAGGCGTGACTGATGGCCGGTGCCCACGGGGTCGACCCGATGGCCGAGGACGAGGACCAGAGCGCCCTGCGCATGCTGGCCCACGAGGTCGCGGCGCGAGAGGTCGGGCCCCGGGCCGCCCACGGGGACGAGACCGGCGAAGTGCCCACCGAAGCGATCAAGGCCTTGGCCGGCGCCGATCTGTTCCGGGTGACCATCGGGGAGCAGTGGGGCGGACTCGGGTACGGCGATGTCGAGGGGTCCATCGTCTTGGAGGAAGTGGCCCGCCACGATGTCTCAACGGCCATCTGTTGCCAGCTGGCCTTCAACGGTCCGGCTCGGGGGATCGAGCACCTCGGAGGCCCGGCGTTGCAGGATCGATGGTTGCCGGCCGTGGCCAACGGCGAGGCGATCGTGAGCATCGGTATCACCGAGCCTGACGCAGGCTCGGCCGTGCAGGCGATGCGGACGGCATTGACCGAGGACGGCCCCGGTCGTTGGCGTCTGAACGGGTACAAGAATTTCTCCACCCTCGGTCATGCCGCTGCCGGCGTGTTGGTGTGGTGCCGGTGGCCCGGTGGGGATGGAGCCAAGGGCATTGGCGCGGTCATCGTCCCCATGGACCGTGACGGTGTCTCCGTGGCCGGAAGGCACCGATCGATGGGCATCCACGCGGCCACCGAGTCCGAGATTGCCCTTGACGACGTAGCCGTGAGCGAGGACGACGTGTTGCTGGCCGGAGACCCGTCTTCTACGGAGGCGTTCAAGGTCTTGCTCTCGCATCTCAACCACGAGCGGTGCGGCAATGCGGCCATGTGTGTCGGTGCGGCCCAGGGCGCGCTCGAGCATGCCACCCGTTACATGAACGATCGAGTGATCGCCGGTAAGCCCATCGCCTCCCTGCAGGGGCTCCAATGGAAGCTGGCCGACATGGCCATCGCCCTCGAGGGGGCGCGGCTGCTCCTGGCTCGGGCGGTGCGACTGGCTGGGCCCGGAGGTACCCCCCCGGCCTTGGAGACAGCCATGGCCAAGACGGCGGCCAACCAGGCGGCGAAGTTCGTGTGCGACGAGGCCATCCAGCTACATGGGGGCTACGGCTACAGCCGTGAGTACCCGGTGGAGCGGGCCTACCGGGACATCCGCGGCTTGTGCATCGGGGCGGGCACCATCGAGGCGCAACGGAACTATGTCGGCTCGAGCATCGCCCGCGGGGTCACGTCGACGTCGCCGGGCTGGTTGAACCCACTGGTCGACTGATCGACGCACTGGTTGCTCACGCGTCGGGGCGGAGGAACCGGCCGAGCGGATCCGTGCGCTACCGCGGGGTCGAGGTCCACAACCTGTCCATGTCGGCTGGTGAGGTTGCTCGAGCATGTCAGGTGCTAAGAATGGCCGGCGTGACCCGTCCGCTCTTCACCGACGATCACGAGCAGTTCCGCATGGTGGCGCGCCGGTTCGTGGCCAACGAGATCGTGCCCCACTTCGAGAAGTGGGAGACCGACGGCATCATCGACCGGGCCCTCTTCGCCCACGCCGGCGAGTTGGGGCTGTTGGGTATGGCCGTGCCCGAACACCTGGGCGGTGGTGGGGTGGACGACTTTCGCTACAACGTCGTCGTCAACGAGGAGATCCATCTGGCCGGCTGCAACGGGGTAGGCCTGGGCGTGGCCTTGCACAATGACATCGTCCTGCCCTACTTCCTCGCCTATGGCACCGACGAGCAGCGCCGGCGTTGGTTGCCCGGCATCGCTTCGGGTGAGCTCATCACGGCCATCGCCATGACCGAGCCGGGGATAGGGAGCGACCTGGCTTCGATGTCGACCACGGCCATTCGCCACGGTGAGGTCTACCTGGTGAACGGGTCGAAGACGTTCATCACCAACGGGATCAACGCCGATATGGTCGTCACCGCGGTGAAGACCGACCCGAGCCAGCGTCACCGGGGCATGAGCCTCCTCGTCCTGGAGCGGGGAATGGAGGGGTTCGAGCGGGGCCGCAACCTGGAGAAGCTGGGCATGCACTCCCAGGACACGGCCGAGCTCTTCTTCGACGACGTCGCTGTCCCCGCCGAGAACCTCTTGGGTGCCGAGGGGGAGGGGTTCAACCAACTGGTGGCCAACTTGCCCCAGGAGCGCCTGTCCCTGGCCGTCTCTGCGGTGGCCGCCGCCCGGCATGCCTTCGCGCTGACCGTCGACTACTGCGGGCAGCGCACGGCCTTCGGCCAAACCATCGGCTCGTTCCAGAACACCCGGTTCGTCTTGGCCGAGCTGGCCACCCAGATCGAGGTGGCCGAGTCGTTCATCGACACCTGTGTCGCCGAGCTGGGCCGAGGCGAGCTCACCGCCGAACGGGCGGCCATGGCCAAGTGGTGGTCCACCGAGCTGCAGTTGCGAACGGCCGATCGCGGGCTCCAGCTCCACGGCGGGTACGGCTACATGCGGGAGTTCCCCATTTCCCGGGCCTATGCCGATGCCCGGATCACCTCCATCTACGGGGGTACCACCGAGATCATGAAGGAGATCATCGGACGGGGCCTGGGACTCTGACTCCGCCCGGGGGCGGCACGTGGGCTACAGCTAACCCTTGCCGTTTGCTTCCAGGGCGCGGTGGGCAAAGTCGATGAGATGACGGACGGTACGGGCATTGGGGACCGTGTCGTTGATGAGGTTGTAGCGAACGGTGTCCATGGTGTAGCCGTAGATGAGCCGGGCGTCGCGGGCGGGATCGGGGGTCTGGCCTGAGCCGTCCTTGACGGCGTTGGCTATCTCGCGCTGAAGCGGGGCGACGATGCGGGCCTGGTTCTGATCGAACTCCTCGGGGAAGATGGTGGCCAGCCGAGCGGCGCCGAGCGTCCAAGGAAGGGTCCGTCGAGCGGCCGATGGGTTGACCGCTTGGCGCACGAACCCGTCGATCCAGGCGCCGACCTTGTCCAGCGGATCGGAAGCGGTGCTCATCCGATGCTCGAGGTACTCGGCCAGAACTCGACAGCCCTCCTCCAGCGTGACCAGCAAGAGATCGTCCTTGGAGCGGAAGTGGCGGTAGAACGCCTTGGTCGAGAGCCCGGCCTCCTCGAGGATCTCGCGCACAGAGGGCTCGATGGTGCCCCGGCGGGCGGCAACCGCCAACGTGGCGGAGACCAACAGCTCCACCTCGCGGGCACTGTCGGGGTAACCGCCTTCTGCTGTTCTTCCGTTACCTGGAGAAGCCGTACGGGAGACCGTAGGATCTACGACACCGACGGCAGCCGTCTTTTTCTTCGTCACGCCGGCGAAGTGTAGACGATGGCTCTGGAGAACAAAGGTTTTCCAATCGTTTCGACGTCGTACCACGAGACGTTCATCGAGCTGAAGGACTGAGTGGGCCCGCCAAGGCCCGGAGGGGGGATCGGTGGACCAGCTGCAAATCGGCGATGTCGTCCGGGTGACCGCCGGCCGGCCCCCGGGCGCGTGGCCGCTTCGATGGGCGACCGGCGGATCACCTACGCCCAGGCTCGATTCGTCCACCGAGCAGCTCGTCCGGGCGCTCTCGAACCGCCGGATCGGACGGGGCGACCGGGTGGTCTGGTGGGGGAGCACCTCCCTCGACGCCATCGCCCTCTGGTTCGCCCTCGCCCGCCTGGGAGCGATGTGCGTGCCCATGAACCCCCACTTCACCCCCGAGGAAGCAGGTCAGCTCCTCGACCAGGCCGATCCGGCGCTGGTGGTCGGCGACGGTGCCCACACCGGGCACGTGGCCCTCGACGCCCTGTTGGCCGAGCGCGTCACCACCGGCATTCTCCGCCCCACATCGACGAGAACGATCCCCATGTCATCTTCTTCACCAGCGGATCGTCGGGTCGACCCAAGGGCGTCGAGCTGTCCCATCGAGCCTCCCGGCTCCGCATCCTGGGGGACGCCTCCATGTGGCCGTCGGGCCCGGTGGTGTGCATGTTCCCGCAGTTCCACATGGCCGGCTGGTACGGACCGATGATCGTATGGAACTCGGCCGACGAGGTCATCTACGTCGAGCGGGCGGGAGGCCGAAGCCCTGCTCGCTGCCGTCCACGAGCGAAGGGCCGTGCGGCTGTACGCCATCCCCGCGGTGTGGCGACGGATCCTCGAGGCCGATCGCACGCCTTATGACCTGTCGTGCCTTCGGTACTGCGATACCGGCACCTCCTCGACCACGCCCGAGCTCTCTGTCGGCGATCGCCGAGGCGTTCCCCGGGAGCGAGACCTCGATCACCTACGGATCGACCGAGGCCGGTAGCGTCTGCCGGCTGTGGCCCGAGGACGTCCACCGCAAGCCCGGCTCGGTGGGACCACGCGGCACTGGGCTGTGAGGTCCGTCTGGCCGACGACGGCGAGCTGTTGGTCCGGAACCCGGTGCTCATGAACGGGTACTTCCGAGACCCCGAGGCAACAGCGGCGGCGCTGGTCGACGGCTGGTTCCACACCGGCGACCTGGCCGAGCGGGACGACGAGGGGTTCTACTCCATCGTGGGTCGGGCCAGAGAGGTCATCCGGACCGGAGGCGAGACGGTGGCCCCGGTGGAGGTCGACGACGTGTTGTTGACCGTTCCCGGCGTCGTCGATGCCGGCGGTTGCCGGGGTGCCGGACGAGGACTGGGGTGAGCTCGTCACCGCGTTCGTCGTGCTGCGCAGCCGGGCCGCTCGTTGGACCTGGCCGCGTTGCGGCGCCACTGCGAGGGACGGCTGGCCGCGTCCAAGCATCCCCGACGGCTCGTCGGAGGTCGATGCCATTCCGCGCACGGGGGCGACCCGCCAGATCCAGCGACGCGTCCTGGTGGAATGGGCCCTGGCGTCATCCGACGGAGCGAGGCGCCGTCCAACGAGCGCAAGCGACGTCCGACCGATGAGGACGTCAGCCGGCTACGGACTCGGCATCGTCAGCGTCGCCTTCGGCCTCGACTGCCCGCTGCCCGAGGCGGCCGGTCGGGCCCGGCCCTCGGCTTCGACCACCTCGACATCGCCAACGGACCGATTGCCCGAGGGTGTCGAGGAGACGCTGGCTATAACCGTCGGGGACCGCAACGGGCCGGTCCCGCAGACGGGCTGTACCTGCCGGCTGCCCCAAGGGTGCACGTGGGACGAGTGCGTCGCCCTCCTCCGGCAGCCAGCCCGACCTCCGGGTCGAGCCTGGTCCCGCTCGGTGCTCGACAGCGCCGCCGCCATCCGGGGGATGTGCCAGGAAGTTCCCGGTCTCCGGATCACCCTCGACACCGGGTGGGCGGCCTTCTGCGGTTACGACCCCCTTGAGGTGGCCGACTGGCCGGACACGTCCAGCTGCGTCAGGCCCGACCGGGCCATCCCCAGGTCCACCCGGACGAGAAGGGGGACGTGGACTTCGCCGGCGTGATCGGGGGGTTCGAAGCCCTCGGTTACGAGGGACTGTTCAGCGTGGAGTACTTCGACTGCCCGAACTGGGCTTGCCCTTGGCCGATCCCGTCGGTTTCTGCGTGGCTCTGGCCGATCGGGTCCGCCCGCTGCTGGCCCGCTGAGGCGGGCTGAGGCATGGCCCGAGGCACGAGCGACGAGCGAGACGATGGGACCCCCGGATCTCGGTGGCTCACTGTCCAGCCGAAGTTGGACGCTGCGGCAGGACCTCGAGCTCTACCAACGATTGGACATTCATCGGGTCTCGCTCTTCCTGCCGAAGCTGATCGAAGCCGGCCTCCAGGAGGCCATCGCCAAGATCGTCGGTCGCGAGCTCCAGGTCGATTGCGTCCTCCCCGGCGCCGCCTTCGATCTCACCGACCAGTCGGGGTGGGCCAAAGTCGAAGAGGCCGATGGTCATGGCCGTCGAGATCGGCGCACGGTCTGGGAGGGCACCGTGCCCACCGCGGGCGGATCGGGCGAGGTCAAGCCTACGAGCGGTCTGCCGAACAGTTCTCCCGGGCCATCGAGCCCATCGTGGCCGCCGCCCGACGCCACGGCGTCCGGCATCGCCCTCGAGCCCACCCGCCCCCAGTTCGCCCACGTCGGGTTCGTGCACACCCTGCGTGACGCGGCTGGCCTTCGGCCGCCGATCTGGACCTCTGGTTGATGCCCGACACCGCGCATGCTGTGGTGGGAGACAATCTCGACCGGCTCTGTCGGCCGCCGGTGCGTCGCGCTTTGCCGTGTTCCAGATCGCCGACCTGGCCTTGCCGGACCGGTTCTCGAGCGCTTGGTGCCGGGCGACGGCGAGATCCCCATCGGTCCCATGACGACCGCCGCCCTCGCCGCCGGGTTCGCCGGGCCCTTCGAGATCGAGATCGTCGGCTCGGCCATCGAGCACGAGGGCTACGAGGGGGCCGTTCGCCGTTCGGTACCAGCATCTCGAGGGCATCCTGCCGGGAGCTCGGCTTCGGTACATGGCGCCGCGCACTGATACAGTAGGGAAAACAACTGTGACCGCTCCGCCCGACCGCTGTCGTTCAGACGAGCACACGAGCTGTTCCAACGAGCACAAGACGAAGTGGTGGCGGACGAAACAAGGAGGGGTGCTTTCATGCCGTCACGAGATCTCGACTTCCCGGTGTTCGATGCCGACAACCACATGTACGAGACGCCGGACGCCTTCACCCAGTACCTGCCCTCCGAGTACGAGGGCCTCATCAAGTACGTCGAAGTGAACGGGCGCACCAAGATCGCGGATGAACAACCGCATCAGCGATTACATCCCCAACCCCACCTTCGAGGTGGTGGCCGCGCCGGGGGCCCAAGAGGAATTCTTCAAGGTCGGGAACCCCGAGGGCAAGTCCCGCCGGGAGATCCTGGGCAAAGGGATCCGCGCCCTGCCCGGGTTCAAGGACCCTGGGCCGCGCCTGAAGTTGATGGACGAGCTCGGCCTGGACCGGGCCCTCATGTGGCCGCGCTGGCCAGCCTGCTCGAGGAGCGCCTCCGGGACAATCCGCCGGCCACCCTGCCGTCGTCCACGCCCTGAACCAATGGATGCTTGAGCACTGGACCTTCAACTACGAGGACCGGATCTTTCCGGTCCCGGTGATCACCATGTGCATCATGGAAGAGGCCATCAAGGAGCTGGAGTGGGTGCTCGATCGGGGGGCCCGGATCGTCCTGGATCCGCCCGGCGCCCATGCCCGGGCTTCATGGGCCCGAGGTCGATGGCTTTGCCGGAGTTCGACCCGTTCTGGGCCAAGGTGGCCGAGGCCGACATCCTCGTGGGCATGCACTCCTCGGACAGCGGCTACCAGCGCTACACCAACGAGTGGGAGGGCGTGCGCGACGGTGAGATGCTGCCGTTCAAGGGCGTGTCGGGTTTCCAGGCCATCACCGGCCACCAGGGCCGTCCCATCATCGACACGGTGGCCTCGCTCGTCGGTCACGGTCTGTGCTCGCGCTTCCCGACCTTGCGTTTCACGCCGGTCGAGAACGGGAGCAACTGGGTGCGCCCGCTACTGGCCGACATGGAGCACGCCTGGGTCTCCAGCCCGAACTCCTTCGACGAGCACCCGGTCGAGGTCTTCAAGCGGAACATCTACGTGCACCCGTTCCACGAGGAGGACCCCAAGGGGCTGATCGAGCTGCTCGGCGCTGACCGCGTGCTCTTCGGTTCGGACTATCCCCACCCCGAGGGCATGTCCGACCCCATCACGGTTCGTGGATGACCTCGAGGGTCTGCCCGGCAAGGACGTGGAGCTGGTGATGGGCGGCGACCTGAACCGTCTCGTGGGCTCGGCACCGCCGCTTGCGGATTCGGCACCGCCGGCCGGAGGCTCAGGCCGCAGGCCGCAGCCCGGAGGCTCGGCGCGGGCAGCCGCCGGAGGCTCGGCCGGACGCTCGGCCGGCGCTCTCCGGTGGCGGGTCCACCGACCACGGAGTGGCCGTTCTCCCGCCGACGCAGGACGAGGATCCGCCTTTCGACGCGGCGCGGTCCCACTGCCCGACCCCATCGTCGTCCCCGAAGTGCCCAGCGTCGCCGGCAGGCACTTCGCCCGCTCGAGTGGCTCTTCCCACCGGACCGGGTGAGGATCTCGGCCCAGGCGGGCCTCCACCGGCAGCCGGCCCATGTCGTCGCCCGAGGCCACGGTCATCAGGAACACAGCGTCGCCGTCCTTGCAGGCGACGAGCAGCTGCGGAGCCAGGGTCTGCTCGGACCAGGCGTCGACGTACGTCCAGCCTTCCCGGTCCGCCACCCAATCCGGTAGGCGTAGCCGGACGTCGACGCGGAGTTGGCCACCACCCGGGGGTGCCAAGTCGGCGGCGGCAGGGCCCAACCAGCGCGCCCGCGGAGAGGCCGAGCCCCCGGGTCCCGAGGGCGTAGGTCTCCTGCCGGCGAAGGTCGTCGACGGGGGCGGTCAGGTCGTGGTGACCGGCGAGATGAGGGACTTCGCCGTGATCTGCAGGCCCAGGCGCATGACCGCGTCCTCGAAAAATGCCCGTAGCGGGCGCCGATGCGCGACTGGTCCTGCACGAGCACCAGTCGACGGCGGCCCTGGGCCTCGAGATGGTTGGCCAGCAGGTGAGGCTCCTCTTCGAGCGAGCCGATCTGGATAGATGAACATCCACTCGCTGCGGTCTGATCGCTGCCCGTCCAGTTGCAGCACGGCGCCTGGGCCTGGTCGGCGAGGTCCCGAACGATGAGACCGTCGTCGTGATCGTCGGACCATCATGATCGACCGTCTTCGGCCACCAGCCGTTCGAAGGAGGCCGTCACCACGGCCACCGTTCCCTGAGGGAGGCCGTCAGGCCGCCTCGGTGACGAAGGCGACGCTGCGGTCCAGGCGACCGCTCCGCCACCGCCTCGTCGACCACCCGGCGCATCTCGCCATCATCGGGCTC
>CAVQVK010000082.1:0-13182 GCA_963717035.1 uncultured Acidimicrobiaceae bacterium
GTCGAATGAGGCCCTCCTGGGTACGCCGGCGTGGCATCGAGAGCGGGTCTACGCGCTCATTGCCGCACAACCGAAGATGATCAAACGTGACCTTCCTGCAGGGGCATCGACGAAGGACGATCCGACCGAGCGAGTCGATCATGGGGAACCCACGACGCTTCGAAACGGCGACAGCGAAGTATGGCCCGATGAACAGGCATTTCGCCTGGCAGCCCGGGAGTGGCTTGCGACCAACATGTCTCTTCGGAACCAGGACGCCCATCCCAGCCGGGATCCCACCACTGAGGCTGGCGAGGTATCCCGGGCCAAGGAGTTGCAATCTCAACTGGCGGCCGGGGGTTCGCCGCTCTTAACTTTCCAAAGGAGTACGGGGGTCAGGGACTGGGGATCCGGTACCAGCAGATCTTCGACGAGGAGTCCGCCGCCTACGAGATGCCGACGATTCTGCGGGTACCGACCTTGGCGATCATCGGGCCGACCCTCGAGGCGTGCGGAACCCCTCTCCAAAAGGAGAAATATCTGCCACCTCTCATCCGAGGGGACGAGTGGTGGGTCCAGTTGCTCTCCGAACCAACGGGAGGATCGGATCTGGCCGGCGTGATCACCCCGTGCGACTCGAGATGGTGATCTCTTCATCGTTCACGGCCAAAAGGTGTGGAGCACCGGAGCTCACTACTCCCAATTCGGTTTGTGCCTCGTTCGAACTGACCCCGATGCCCCCAAGCACCGGGGTCTCACGATGCTCATCGTTCCTTTCGATGCCACCGGAGTGACCGTCAGACCAATCAAACAGATAACCGGCGAAGCCGACTTCTGTGAGGTCTTCTTCGACGACGTCCCCGTTCCGGTCGACAACGTTGTCGGCGCCATCAACGAGGGTTGGTCTGTCGCCACGACGCTCATGACCTTCGAGCGGCGAGCCGTGGGTGGGTCGCCCGCGACGTCGTTGGCGATCTCCTCAGACTGGCTCGCCAAAGGGCAGTGACCGACGATCCAGACGTGCGACAAGCGATTGCTGGCGCCTACGTAACCGGATCGGTGGAAGGGTACTTCGCTCGGAGGGTGGCAGCCGCCATCCAGTCTGGTCTCATGCCCCCTCCGGCCAGCGTGCTGTTGAAGCTCTACCGGGCCGACAAGCACCAACGCAACGCGGAGACGGCAATGCAGATTGCCGGCGAGCGTGGTGTTCTCTGGCCGGAATCCGATGAACGCGGTGGCGAGTGGGCTCTGGAGTACCTGGGGAGCAGGGCCCGATCGATCGCCGGCGGAACCAATGAGATGCAGCGCAACGTGGTTGGGGATCGGCTCATCGGGCTACCCCCGCGAACCTCAGCCGAGCTCGGATCTGCCTTTCAACCAGATTCAACAGAATCGATTCCGACCGAGAACAACGTGACTGGCGGAGCGGCCGCTCCACTGGGGGTGTGATGAAGTTCGGTTTGCCGTTGCGAGGATTGAGCCCGCGACACTACCCAGAGGTCGCCTGTGCCGCTGAGCAACATGGCTTCGAATCAGTGTGGTTGCCCGAGCACCTGGTGCTACCGGCCACGCTGCCCTCGACGTACCCCTACACGCCCGGCGGTGACCCGCCGATCTCTCCCACGACGGCGCTGTATGACCCGTGGGTCGTCTTCGGCGGGATCGCCACGGTCACCACGAGCATCCGAGTGGCCAGCAACGTGTTCGTGTTGCCGCTCCGCCATCCCATTCCCACGGCACGCTCGGTGCTGACTGTTGACCGCCTCTCGGGCGGTCGAGTGACGTTGGGCATCGGTGTCGGTTGGCTCGAAGAGGAGTTCGCCACCGTAGGACAATCGTTCGGCGACCGTGGCCCGCGCACGGATGAGGCCGTTCACGTCATCCGGAGGTTGTGGAGTGAGGAGGTCATCGAGCATCACGGTGAGTACTTCGACTTTGGACCGGTCCGGTTCGAACCGAAACCCGTTCAGAAGCCGTCCATACCGATCGAGATCGGGGGCACGTCGGGACCAGCACTACGTCGAGCCGGCCGGCTGGGCGACGGTTGGATCGAGATCGGAGCGAGGACCATCGAACAGTTGAAGGAGTGGCTGGCGATCGTGTACCGAGCGCGCGTCGATGCCGACCGCGCTCGTCTGCCTTTCGAAGTTACGAGCAGTCTCGGGACTGACCTCGGGAGCATTCGTCAGTGTGAAGAGGTCGGGGTCACGCGGGTACTGGCCAGCGGTCCGGGCCTGCACGCCGACCGGATCGACAAGGGCCTCGTCGTCGAGTGGATCAAACGCTTTGCTGATGAAGTGATCGCCAACGCATGACTCAGAGCCTACGGTGCCATGCCGGATTGGGCAGCCTACGGTGCCATGCCGGATTGGGCAGCCTACGGTGCCATGCCGGATTCGACCCAGCGCCGGAAGGTCTGCACCTGCTCGGGTGGCCAAGCGCCATCGCACGGCATCGTACCGTTCGCTAGCTGTTCCAGGATGGCAGCGGCGTGGGCCCGCACGTCGTCGTAGGACCACAGATCGAAGTGTGAGCCCATCGATTGCTGGTCATGTTGACGGAAGAGCCCCTTGATGTCCGCCGTGAAACCGAAGGGTTCGCTGCTCGAAGGGCCCATCTACTTATGGTAACCCTCGGGAAAAGTCAGTCAAGTGACGACGGCCAGGCGACCATGTGCGCAGAGAGGGCGTCGAGGAAGCGACGAGCCGGTGGCGATGCTGGCATATCCGGCCGTGTGAGCGCGGCGATGTTTCGGGAAATAGAAGGATCACGAAGTTCACGGTAGGCCAGAGGGGCGAACGCCAGCAGGGGCCTCACCAGCTCGGGCATGGCGCTGACGCCCAGACCAGCTTTGATCATCCCACCTGCGGTGGCCACGTTTCGCCCCTCGATGAGTGTGGTCGGCGCCGACCCGGCCTTTGAGAACGCCAGATCCGTGAGGCGCCGCACGCTGCTGTCACGGCTCATGGCAATGAAGGGTTCATCGGCTAGTTCGGACCAGCGGAGACTTCGATGCTCCGCCAGTGGGTGGTGTTCGGGAAGGACGGCCATAAGACGATCGCTGTGCAGGGGCTGGACAACGAGGTCATCCGCTCTGGATTCCTCGACCAGGGCCACGTCGGCCCGGCCGGTGCGAACGTACAGCGTGGCCTCCGTTGTGGCCACGTCCAGGATCTCGACGCGAATTGCGGGGTAGGCAGCGAGAAACTCAGCCAGTACGGAAGGCAACAGGCCGGCAGCGACGGACGGAAGGGCGGCGATCACGATCGATCCCCGATCACCTTGGCAATAGGCGGCGAACCGACCCATCGCCCCGTCCAGCGGCTCAACAGATCCTCCGTGATGTTGAGCAGCTCCTTGCCCTGGGGGTGAGGACGACCGATCGTGTCGTTCGCTCGAAGAGGGGCGCACCGAAGAGACGCTCGAGGTCCCGGACGGTGCGACTGACCGCAGGCTGACTGAGGTGCAAAGCACCAGCGGCACCGGTGAAGGAGGAGGAGTCTGCGACGGCACGGAACACCTCCAAGCGGCCCAGACGATCCATGTTGCGAGAGCATAGATCGATCAGGGATTGATATTGGACGGATCAGCTAGCCAGGCGCATGATTGGTCGGTGCCCACAGTTCGGATCGGTGTGGGGGCGGGCTTCGCCGAGGATCGCATCGAACCCGCAGCTGACCTCGCCGATCGGGGAGAGCTCGATTTCCTGGTGTTCGAATGCCTGGGCGAGCGCACCATTGCGCTCGCCCAGCTCGAACGGCGAAGGGATCCCGCGAAGGGATACGACCCTCTTCTGGCCGAGAGAATGAACGTGGTCCTGGCCACGTGTGTGGCCAATGGGGTGCGGATCATTACCAACAGCGGCGCAGCAAACCCCGTGGCCGCGTGCGAGGTCGTGGCCGATGTGGCGCGCCGATCCGGCCTGTCCCACTTCGCATCGCCGCGGTGTTGGGGGACGATGTCTCTGGCCAAGTCCGCGATCCCGACACGGTTCGGCCAACGTCTATCTCGGTTCGGACTCGATCGTGGCCGCACTCGATGACGGCGCCGACGTGATCGTCACCGGTCGGGTCGCTGACGCTTCCTTGTTCGTCGGCCCCCTGGTGCACGCGCAGGGTGGTCCACCACCGATTGGGACCGGATGGCCACGGCCGTTGCCCTCGGGCACCTGCTCGAATGCGCCGGACAGCTGTGCGGCGGCTACTTCGCCGAGCCCGGCGTACAGGACGTCCCCGGGCTGGCCAACCTGGGGTTTCCCCTGGCCGAAGTAGCCAGTGACGGATCGGTTGTACTCACCAAGTTGCCGCATACAGGGGGGCAGGTGAGTGTTCGAACGTGCACCGAGCAGCTGCTGTACGAGGTTCACGACCCGAGTCGGTACATCAACCCCGATGTCGTCGCCGACTTCTCGAACATCACGTTCGAACAGATCGGACTGGATCGAGTGGCCATGCGCGGGGCTACCGGCGAACCTGCTCCGGACCTGTTGAAGGTCTCCGTTGGATACCTGGGAGGATGGGTCGGCGAGGGCGAGATCTCCTATGCCGGAAGGGGATGCCTCGCCCGAGCGAGGCTGGCGACCGACATTGTGAAGACACGACTTGACACGATCGGCATCCGTCCGATCGATCTTCGATTCGACATGATCGGCCAGGACGCTGTTCATCGTGGCGGCAAGGCGGGGGACGAACCGAACGAGGTGCGACTTCGAGTGGCGGCGCGGGTCATGAGCGCCGTAGAGGCGGAACGGGTCGGACGCGAGGTAACCGGCCTCTATCTCAATGGTCCGGCGGGTGGCGGTGGGGCGAGACGACAGGTGTTCGAACAGATCGCCGTACGTTCGAAGTACCTGGCTCGTGACCTGGTTCGACCGACGGTCGAGTGGACGGTGGTGTGACGTGTTGCTTTTCGACGTGGCCCATGCGAGGTCCGGGGACAAGGGTGACATTTCCGACATCACCGTGGTGGCCCGCCGACCGCAGGACTATGCGACCCTGTGCCGGCTGGTCACCTCCGAGCGGGTCGACGCCCATTTTGCCGATCTCGGTTGCTCGGACATCGAACGGTTCGAGCTACCTCAGCTGTATGCCCTCAAGTTCGTCCTGCACGACGCACTCGATGGCGGCGTGACCAGTTCGCTCAACCTTGACGCCCATGGCAAATGCCTCGGTTCATGTCTCTTGGATATGGAGATCCCCGATGATTGACCCGCTCCTCGTGGCCACCCCGGCCGGCCAACTGCGAGGCGTGGGCAGGCCTGACGGTGGGGCACTCTTTGCCGGCATCCGTTCGCCGCTCCACCGGTGGGGGAGAACCGGCTTCGTCCGCCCCAGCCGGTGGAGGCGTGGTCAGGAGTCCGCGATTCGACCAGGTTCGCGGCTCCGCCCCTGCAGGGTTACCTCAATGACGGCAGCGAAGACTGTCTCTATCTCAACGTGTGGACCCCCTCATCAGCGGGTCGTCGTCCGGTGGTGGTGTGGATCTACGGCGGCGGATTCGAGATCGGATCGGCGTCACCGCCCATGACGGATGCGGCCGCATTTTCGCGGCAAGCGGATGTGGTTGTCGTTGCCGCCAACTACAGGGTCGGAGCACTGGGGTTCCCGCCGTCGCCAGGGGTCGCCAATCTTGGAGTGCAAGACCAGCTTGCTGCCTTGCAATGGGTGCGACGGTCGATCAGCGCGTTCGGCGGCGACGAGGGGAACGTCACCGTGATGGGAGAGTTTGCCGGCGCGTTCTGCATCGGGGCATTACTGGGCGTTCGAGGAGCGAGCCCTCTCTTTGATCGGGCGATCCTGCAGAGCGGGAGCACGGGACGCGTCTTCACCGCAGGTATCGCTTCGTCGATCGGCGCCGACCTGTTCTCGAAGCTGGACGTCTCCGGCGTCGAGGAGCTCCGGGGCGTTCGTGGACAGCAGATCATCGAGGCCCAAACGGAAGTGATCGACAGTGACGTCGGCCTGCGGAACCTTCCGGGCGGTCGATCGTGGGGTGTCGTACGAGACGGTGCCGTGGTGACCGAAGATCCCCAGGCCGCGGTCGAGCGCGGCGACGTGGTTCACCTGCCTCTGCTGGTCACGACGACCACGGAAGAGGTCCGACTGTTCGAAGCCCTCCAAGGGGACGGATTCGCGCCTCGCGACGAGGACGCCCTCCTCGATGAGATGCGGCGTGCTGGAGTCGACGATGCCGGTGCTCTCCTGGCCGGTTACCGCCATCGGCTTCCTGAAGCAGACCTGGCCCGTCTCCGGTCGGCGTTCCTCACCGACTTCATCTACCGGTGGCCGGCCGAGAAGCTGGTGACCGGTCAGGCGGCGGCCGGAGGCCGGGCGTATCTCGCCCAATTCGCCGGCGAGCCGTACGGGCCCGACCTCGGCGCCTGCCACGCCAGCGACCTGCCCTATCTCTTCGACGACCTCGGCAACTCCGGTCGCGGCGGATTTTCCGTGCCCGACGAGCCGGAACACCGTGCGATTCGCGACAAGGTCATCGGAGCGTGGAGCGATTCGCTTGGACGGGCGACCCGGGTTGGAGGGAGTACCGACCGGGAATCGGCGGTGGATGCCGCCAGTTCGGCTGAGGGGCACCAGTAACGCTTCAAGAAGTGTTCGTGCCGTCGAGACGTTCGCCCTACAGGTCGACATCGGTCGCCAGTTGCGCAGACGGGTAGGCCGGCGGCCGTTTCTCCATGAATGCCGTTACCCCTTCTTCGGCGTCTTCGTGCAGAAAATCAAAGGCCTCGAGCGTGGCCGAGTGTTCGAAGGCCGGCGATGCCACCCGCATCCAGTGGTTGAGCACCCTCTTCGTCCCTCGTAAGGACCATTGTGGCCCGTGAGCAAGATCCTGAGCGATATCGAGAGCGGTGCTGAGCAACTCGGTCGGCGGAACACAGAGGCTGACGAGCCCGATGCGCTCGGCCTCGGCACCGCTAACGGGAACCTGGCGCATCAGGTAGTACTTGGCCTTGGCCATACCGCAGAGGAGCGGCCAGATGATGGCAGCGTGGTCTCCGGCGGTGACGCCGAGCCGACGATGGCCATCAATCAGCCGGGCATCCTCCGAGATCACGCTGATGTCGGCCAAAAGGGCAAGGCGCAACCCGGCACCGACGGCCACGCCATTGATGGCGGAGACGAGAGGCTTGCGCATATTGACAAGCGACCAGACCGCCGCCGTGTTCCGTTCGTTCTGACGGTGGTAGCGCTCGGCTGGGGCGAGATCTTGGTCCGCACTTACGTCACCTCCGGCACAGAATGCTTCGCCCGCCCCGGTGATCACGGCAACGTTCACTTCCGGATCGGCATCGATCTCGCCCCAGATTCGCAACAGCTCGGCAAAGCCCGTTTCGGTGACGGCGTTGAGTCGCTCGGGCCGATTCAAGGTGACGCAGAGCACCCCTGGGGATGTCATCTCGAGTTCTAAGTACTCGTAGTCGCGGTAAGGCATGGCTGGTCGTTCCTTTCTGGCCCTGCTCGTCGAGCGAAGGCGACAGTCTGATGCTCTCGCTGCAGCCTGGCGTCGGCACCATCGGCCGACCACCGCCGGGCCAGCTTGCTGCGACTCTAGTTGGTGACCGACCGGTCGGGTGGCCTTGCCACAGGACGCTCTGATGGTTATAGTCCACATTGTCGTCCGACCAGTCGGTCAACATTGAGCGAGGGCTCAGCCTCATCCCGGGGTCACGGATTGGGCGAGCGAGGGTCGAGCAGCCATAGGTCGTTGCGTGGACTGTCCAAGGGGGGAGATTTGATGCAACCGATGTCAGGGGTTCGGGTCCTCGAAGTGGCCCAGTTCACCTTCACGCCGGCCGCCGGCGCCGTCCTGGCCGACTGGGGGGCCGACGTCATCAAGGTGGAGCACGCGGTGACCGGCGATGCCCAGCGTGGTCTGCAGATCGGGACCGGCGGTGTCGCCCAGGGCTCCTTCCAGCCGCTCATGGAGCACCCCAACCGGGGCAAGCGGAGCATCGGCTTGGCCCTCGAGAACCCGGCCGCCCGCCAGGTGCTGTTGGAGCTGGCCAAGGACAGCGACGTGTTCTTGACCAACTTCTTGCCGTCGGCTCGCACCCGGCTGGGCATCGAGGTCGAGGACCTCCGCCAGGCCAACCCGAACATCATCTACGTACGGGGGAGCGCTCACGGTCCTCGGGGCCCCGAAGCCGGAAAAGGTGGCTATGACAGCAGCACCTTCTGGTCGCGGTCGGGCAGCGCTATGGGCTCGACGCCGCCGGACTCGCCTCGGGTCATTGGCATGCCGGCAGGGGCGTACGGGGACTCCATGGGTGGCATGACCATCGCCGGGGGCATCGCCGCCGCTCTGTTCGCCCGGGACCGGACCGGCATCCCTTCGGTGGTCGACGTGTCGCTGTTGGCTCTCGGGGCGTGGGCCACCGCCCTCTCGGTCAACAACGCGCTGCTGACCGGCGATGTGCCACCGGTGGCCCCACTCCGTTCGGGCAGTGCGCAACACCTTCAACCCGACCATCGGGAACTTCAAAACGTCCGACGGCCGCTGGATCAACCTGACCATGCTGCAGCCCGGGCGCTACTGGGCCGACCTGTGCCGCCACCTCGATCGGGAGGACCTCATCGAAGACGAACGCTTCGACAGCGCCGAGAAACTCATGGCCAGGGCGGCCGAGGCGGGCCAGCTCATCGCCGATGCCTTCGCGTCCAAGCCCTATGCCTACTGGCTCGACGAGCTCCAGACCCTCGAGGGCCAGTGGGCACCGAACAACAATGCCCTGGAGGTGGGCAAGGACCCCCAGGTGCGAGCCAACCAGTACATCGTCCCCGTCGTCGACGCCGAGGGCAATCAGCGTGAGCTGGTGGCCAGCCCGGTGCAGTTCGACGAAAGCCCTCCGACGGTCACCCGTGCCCCCCAGTTCGCCGAGCACACCGACGACCTGCTCCGTGAGATGGGCCGCACGGAAGAAGAGATCATCAAACTGAAGATCGACGGTGCCGTCACCTGATGAGCACGAGGAACAAGAGCAGAAAAATCACCTTTCCTCCCTCTTCACGACCCATCCCCCCGTCTACCACCCCCCCCCACCTCTTTTACTTCCCTATTTTTCCTCCCCAATAATTTCACTCGGGCACGTCGAGCCGGTTGATCGATCCTCGTGACCAAGCTGTTGTCGTTGCTCGTTCCCGGGGCGGTCTCGGGGGCCCTTACGCCATCGTCGGCACCGGTCTGGTGCTCGGCTATCAGTCCACCGGGGTGTTCAACTTCGGTTACGGGGCCATCGCCTTTGCCACCGCCTACCTCTACTTCCAGCTCCATACCGGCCAGCATCTGGCTATCGCGTGGTCGGGGTCATCTGCGTGTTGGTCTTTGCCCCGCTCATGGGCTTCGTGCTGGAAAGGATCTTGCTCCGTCGCCTGGCTTCGGCCCCGGTCTACACCCGGATCGTCGGGACCATCGGCCTCGTTGTCGCCTTGCCCAACCTGGCCCTGTGGATCGTCGGCCTGGCCAACATCGGGGGGGCCAACCTCCCGACCAACCAGAGCGTGGCCACCGCTCCGGGTCTCGGCCCCACCCCGGCCAACTACTTCCACCTGTTCACCGGGGTCATCATCAGCACCGACCAGATCGCCATCCTGGCCGCCTCCATCGTCTCGGCCGCCGGCCTGTGGTTCTTGTTGCGCCATACCCGGCTCGGGTTCATGCGGGCCGACGTCGACCGGGGCGAGCTGGCCCAGCTGCGGGGGATCAGCCCGGCCCGGGTCTCCACGGTGGCCTGGGTCCTGATCTCGATGCTGGCCGGCCTGGTCGGGGTGCTGATCGTGCCGCTCTTCGGGCTCGACCCCAAACCTTCACCCTGGTCGTGCTGGGATCCCTCGCCGCCGTGGTTGTCGCCGGCCTGCGGTCGTTGCCGTTGGTCTTCGCCGGCGGGATCCTGCTCGGGGTCATCCAGAACCTGGTCGCCGGCTATGCCAACAGCTTTCTGCCTCCTCGGTGGCCCAGTTGCCCGGCCTGCTCAGCTCGGTGCCGTTCATCCTGGCCGTGGTCGGCCTCATCGTCCTCGGCAGCCTGACCCGGCGCCGGACCCGCAACCCCATCGCCGAAGAGCCCCGACCCGACCACCGCGACGGTATGTCTCTCCTGCGCCGTCGAGCGCCCTGGGTCATCGCCATCGCCGCGCTGATCCTCTACACGACGCTCGGGGCCAACGACTTCTGGGCCGGGTTGATCGCCCAGGGCCTGGTCTACGCCGTGATCTTTCTGTCCTTCATCGTCGTGACCGGGTTCGGGGGCATGGTCAGCCTGGCCCAGGCCACCTTCGTGACCGGCGGTGGCTTCATCACCGGCTATCTGGTCACCCACCAGTTCGGAAACATCCCGGTCCTCATGAGCCACGGCCATCTCAACTTCGGCATCGCCCTGGTCGCCTCGGCGCTGGGCATGGCTGTGGTCGGCATGGCCATCGCCTTTGTCGTCCGCCGGCTGGGGACGTTGCTGTTGGCCCTGGCCACCTTGGCCCTGGGCTTCACCGGTGAGCTGATCTTCTTCAACATCAACGCGGTCAGCGGCGGGTCCTCGGGCTACAGCGTCAACCCGCCCTCCATCGGCTCGTTCCTCAACTTCGCCAGCCCCCGGGCCTTTTCCATGCTGGTCCTCGCCATCTTCGGCCTCGGTGCCCTGGTCATCTACAACCTCCAGCGGACGGCCTCGGGTCGCACCATGTTCGCCGTCCGCAGCACCGAGACCGGGGCCCAGACGGCAGGTCTGTCCCCGGATCGCATCAAGGTCCTGATCTTCGGGCTGGCCGCGGCCATCGCCGGCCTCGGAGGGAGCCTGTTCACGGTGACCTCCAGCCCCTTCGGCAACACCAGTGCGCCCACCATCGTCGGTCTGGTGTGGTTGGCCGTGGTGGTCACCTGGGGGATCCGTCGTTCGGGGGCAGCCCTTCTGGCTGGTCTGTCCTTCTCGCTGGGGACCGCCCTCTTCGGCGAGATCACCAACTGGAACGCCACCGTGCATGCGGCCACCCAGTCGCCGTACTTCTTGCCCGTGCTGTTCGGCCTCGGGGCCATCGGGCTCGCCCGGGAACCCGATGGGATCCTCGCCCAGTTCTCGAGAGGAGTGGCTGGAGCCCGAGAGGCCGGGGCGGCCCGGGCCGACTCGGTCCGAGTGGGGCCCGCCACTCCGGCGGCCCCCGAACTGGCCGAGGCACGATCGAACGGAAATGGTGGCGACCGCAGCCTCGTTCCCGACGAATTCGACCCCTCTTCATTTCGCGGGCTGTCGGCCACGAGGCAGCTTCCGAGCCCGGTTCTGTCCTGGCCGCGGCGGACTGGGAGTCCGGCGTCGGGGCAAGCGCATCCGGGCCCGAAGAGGCGGCGCTGGCTCTCGAGAACATCAGCGCCGGCTATGGACCCGTCGAGGTGCTGCACTCGACGAGCCTGGAGGTGAAACCGGGGAACGATCGTGGCCCTGCTCGGGGCCAACGGAGCGGGGAAGACAACGTTGTGCCGGGTGGCCGCGGGATTGCTGGTGCCCACCGGTGGGCGCATCCTCCGACACGGGGTCGACGTCACTGCATGGCCCGCGTTCCGGCGAGCCGAGCACGGTCTGATGACCGCTCCCGAGGGCAGGGGGATCTTTCCCGGACTGAGCGTCGAGGAGAACCTGGCCGTGTGGCTGTCGAGCGATGACGAGCGCACCCAAGCCTTCGAGCACTTCCCAGTACTCGGAACCCGGCGCAAGCAGACAGCGGGATCGCTCAGCGGCGGTGAGCAACAGATGCTGTCACTGGCATCGGCCCTGGTCCGTCCGCCCGACGTGTTCATCGCCGACGAGCCCACGCTCGGCCTGGCCCCGCTGGCCGCCGAATCGGTGTGTCGTACGCTGTCGGACCTCCGAGACGAGGGAACGACCATCCTCTTGGTCGAAGAACGAGCTACCGAGATCCTGGCCCTGGCCGACGTCGCCGCCTTCATGGCACTCGGCCGGATCGTCTGGGTCGGCCCCAGTACCGAGGTCGACGCCGACGAGCTGGCTACCACCTACCTGGGAGCAGGGGCGTCATGAGCGGGGCTCGAGCACCAGGAACGAAGACGGAGGGGACGACCCCGACCCGGTGGCACGACAGGTGGGCCAGCCGAGCACCGGACCTCGACCAACCCGGGAGCACAGTTGAACGGTCATGCCCTCTTGGCCGTGGAGGATGTCCAGGTCCGCTTCGGCGGGATCATGGCCATCGGCAACGTCTCCCTCACCGTTGCCCCCGGCCAGGTGTGCGGGCTGATCGGACCCAACGGGGCCGGGAAACACGACCCTGTTCGACGTCATCTCCGGCCTCCGCGTCCCCCAGCGGGGGAAGGGCTGCTCGACGGTCGTGACATCACCGGCTGGAGTGCGATGCGCCGTTCTCGGGCCGGCATCCACCGCACCTATCAGGTCTTGCAGATGTTCGGCTGGCTCTGGTCCTCGACAACGTGACCGCGGCCCTCGACCGGAAAGGGGGAGGTGGCGGTTTTCTCGCCGACATGGTCGCCTTTCCCACTCGCACCAGCCGGAGCAGAGCCCGACGGCAACAAGCGATGGATGCTCTCGAGCAGTGCGGCCTCGCCGACTGGCCGACCAGCCGGCCGGATCGCTCCCCATCGGGCTCGGCCGCATGGTCGAGCTGGCCCGGGCCACGGTGGACCACCCGAAGGTCCTGTTGCTCGATGAGCCGACGTCGGGACTCGATTCCACCGAGGCCGGACGTCTGGGCGAGCGCATCGCCGCCATCTCGGAGGTTCACGACTGTGGGGTCATCTTGGTCGAACACGACATGGACTTCCTCATGCGCCAGTGCCATCACGTCGTCGTCCTCGACCTCGGGCAGGTGCTGACCCAGGGGACACCCGATGACGTCCGATCCGATCCCAAGGTCCGGGCTGCCTATCTGGGGACCGACGGGAAGGGCCCGATCCGGTCTGGGGTGCAGACCAAGGAAGTTTCGAGCCCCCAATCGAATTACGACAAATGACTACATCAACGCAGGAACAAAAGGGGGATCAATGATCAAATCATGGCGCAGGACATGTGCATGCGCTGGCCGTCGTGGTGCTCGGGGCGGCAACGTTGTTGGTGCACGGTGGAGGTGCATCGGCGGCCAGTGCGGCCGCAAAAACACGAGCCCCGATCCTCGTCGGGGGCGTCTGGTCGGCTTCCGTCTCGGCCGGCACCGACATCGGAGCGGAGGCAGCA